>NZ_CANLDD010000013.1 GCF_947489355.1 uncultured Microbulbifer sp.
AGAGGTGCTATCAAAGCACAGTAGCTATGGCTTGTGCCTTCCTATGGCTACCCATGTGAAACGGGAACAGCCCCTAGCTGTATAGCGGGGGTTTGGGGGACCATGTTCTTTTTTAAAGCGGGGAAAGGCACTGTCGGACCGGGTACCCCAATCGACGCTAAGCGCCGCGATCCCAGCCAAATTTAAGTGAGCACTTAATACAACTGCGGCCCACCGTCGCCGTACTCTGAATCATTTTGCAGGCTCAATTCGCCCGCGGCGCTGTTTAAGTATTCGGCATCGGATTCGGACTTGAGCTTGATCATCAGGCGCAGGTCGTTGGAGGAATCCGCGTGGGAGAGGGCATCTTCGTAGGTGATTTCGCCGCGGTCGTAGAGTTCGTACAGGGCCTGGTCGAAGGTTTGCATACCCTGCTCGCCGGAGCGCTTCATCAGTTCCTTCATTTTGTGCACCTCGCCCTTGCGGATCAGGTCCGACATCAGCGGGGTGTTGATCATGATTTCCAGACAGGCGCGGCGGCCATCCCCATCCGGTGTCGGCACCAGCTGCTGTGCCACCATCGCCTTCAGGTTCAGCGACAGGTCCATAAACAGTTGTTCGTGGCGGTCCGCCGGGAAGAAGTGGATGATGCGGTCCAGGGCCTGGTTGGCGTTGTTGGCGTGCAGGGTGCACAGGCACAGGTGGCCGGTCTCGGCGAAGGCGATGGCGTGGTCCATGGTCTCGCGCGAGCGCACCTCACCAATCAGGATCACATCCGGTGCCTGGCGCAGGGTATTTTTCAGGGCCACTTCAAAGGATTCGGTATCCAGGCCCACCTCGCGCTGGGTCACAATACAGCCGCGGTGCTGATGGATAAACTCGATGGGGTCCTCGATAGTAATGATATGACCTTTGGTGTTCTCGTTGCGGTGACCGATCATGGAGGCCAGTGAGGTGGATTTACCGGTGCCGGTGGCGCCCACAAAAATGATCAGGCCGCGCTTGGTCATGGCCAGGTCTTTGAGTCCGTCCGGCAGGCCGAGCCCGTCGATCGTGGGGATTTGGGTCTCAATGCGTCGCAGTACCATACCCACCAGGCTGCGCTGGAAAAATGCCGAGACCCGGAAACGGCCTACGTTGCGCACGGCAATCGCGAAATTCAGCTCCTTTTTCTCGGCAAATTCGCGCCGCTGTTTTTCATTCATGATGCCCACCACCAATTCGCGCGCCTTTTCCGGCGTGAGCGAGGTGCTGCTACAGGGCACGACGCGGCCGTGCAGCTTGATGGAGGGCGGTATGCCGGCGGTGATAAACAGATCCGAAGCGCCTTTCTCTACAACCAGTTGTAGAAGTCTTTCAATTTCCATGGTGGTTACCGCAATTTAAAGTTGACAGTGATGGGCCGCGCCTGAGGCCCAGGTAGATCGGCGCTTAGAAGTTTTCCGGCATTTTGGCTTTTTCCCGTGCAACTTCGCGGCCGACGATACGGCGCGTCACCAGATCTTCCAGGCACTGGTCCATGGTCTGCATGCCAGCGCTGGCACCGGTCTGAATGGCGGAATACATCTGTGCGATCTTGTCCTCGCGGATCAGGTTGCGGATTGCCGGGGTGCCGCGCATGATTTCGTGGGCGGCGACACGGCCGCCGCCGTTTTTCTTGAGCAGGGTCTGGGAGATAACCGCCTGCAGGGATTCCGACAGCATGGAGCGCACCATGGCCTTTTCCTGTGCCGGGAATACATCCACAACCCGGTCGATGGTTTTGGCTGCGGAGGTGGTATGCAGGGTACCGAATACCAAATGGCCGGTTTCCGCTGCGGTGAGTGCCAGGCGAATGGTCTCCAAATCCCGCATCTCGCCCACCAGGATAATGTCCGGGTCTTCACGCAGTGCCGAGCGCAGCGCCTCGGCGAAGCTATGGGTATCCCGGTGCACCTCGCGCTGGTTCACCAGGCACTTTTTGGATTCGTGCACAAATTCGATCGGGTCCTCAATGGTGAGGATGTGCTCGTATTTGTTGTCGTTGATGTAATCCATCATCGCCGCCAGCGTGGTGGACTTACCGGAACCGGTGGGCCCTGTGACCAGCACCAGGCCGCGGGGGGTGTCTGAAATCTGCTTGAACACCTGCCCCATCCCCAGGTCTTCCATGGTGAGTACCTTGGAGGGGATAGTCCGGAAGACGGCACCGGCGCCGCGGTTGTGATTAAACGCATTGACACGAAAGCGCGCCACGCCGGGCACTTCGAAGGAAAAGTCTGTCTCCAGGATTTCCTCGTAGTCCTTGCGCTGCTTGTCGTTCATGATCTCGTAGATCAGGCCGTGCACCTGCTTGTGCTCCATTGCCGGCAGATTGATGCGGCGCACGTCGCCGTCCACGCGGATCATCGGCGGCAGGCCGGCGGAGAGGTGCAGGTCCGAGGCGTTTTGCTTGGCGCTGAAGGCGAGGAGTTCAGTGATATCCATACTGCTACCTTAGGTTCTTGTTTTGGCTCAGGTAAAATTGCCGCTCAATTCGGTACGGACCCCAGTATATGCGCAAAGAGACCATCGTCGAAAACCTGAATGGAGTCGGTGAGCAGATTGTGACCTGCTGCAACAACTGCGCTCGCAGCCCTGCAGAAATCACCCTGCTGGCGGTTTCCAAAACGCAACCGGCAGAGGTTCTGCGCATCGCCTATGAGGCTGGCCAGCGTCACTTTGGCGAAAATTATCTACAGGAGGCCCTGCAAAAACAGGACAGACTAGCTGAGCTGGATATTTGCTGGCATTTTATTGGCCCGCTGCAGTCCAACAAAACCCGTGCGGTGGCCGAACACTTCCAGTGGGTACATAGCGTAGATCGACTGAAAATCGCCCAGCGCCTATCCAGACAGCGCCCCGATGCACTGCCACCACTGAATATCTGCCTGCAGGTGAATATTGATGGCGAGCAGAGTAAGTCTGGCATAGTCCCAGAGGCACTGGCAGCGCTGGCGCAGTCCGTGGTGCAGCTGCCGGGATTGCGCCTGCGCGGGCTGATGGCGATACCGGTGGCGCGGCGCGACCCGGCGCAACAGCGCAGGCCTTTTGTCGAGCTGGCGCGCCTGCTGCAAGCGTTGCGGGCGCAATTTCCCCAAACGCCCCTGGATACCCTGTCCATGGGCATGTCGGCGGATATGGAGGCGGCGATCGCCTGCGGCGCCACCATTGTGCGTATCGGCACAGATATTTTTGGCGCACGGAATTACTCTGTGTGAAGGGGCCTGTGCCTTTTTCCGGCGTCGGGAATAGCTTTCATCGCAAGCTTGCTGAACCCTATTGTGTTAGTGGCACTCTGGCCACCCAGCAGGCATTGGCTGTGGGTGCTGGAGTGGGGACCCTGCAGTAAAAACGGCTCCGCAGGGCCGTGGGGTGGTCGAATGTTTCGGGCTCAAGGCTGGTTTAGCGCCAGGTTCTTTTTCTGTCCCTCTTTGAGCAGGTATGTGGCAAAAAATAGCGCAGTGGCCTGGGTAAAGACATCGCGGTTTTCCTTCTTGCGATAGCCGTGGCCCTCGTTCAACGCGTTCATGTACCATACCTCGTTGCCGTTTTCGCGCAGGGCTTCCACAATCTGCTCCGCTTCGGTAACGGGCACGCGGGGGTCGTTTTGCCCTTGCACCACAAACAGAGGCACCTGAATCTTTTCCACATTGTTATTGGGGCTGATGTTCTCCAGGAAGGCGCGCATTTGGGGATCGCGCTCATCACCGTATTCCACCCGGCGCAGGTCGCGGCGGTAACTCTTGGTGTTCGTCAGGAAGGTGACAAAGTTGGAAATACCCACGATATCCACTGCCGCCTTGAGTCGATTGGAGTAGTGCATGCCGGTGGCCAGTACCATATAGCCGCCGTAGCTGCCGCCGAACACGGCGACCCGCTCCGTATCCAGATCCGGCTGGGTGGCGATCCAGTCCAGCAGGGCGCCGATATCTTTGACAGAGTCCTCGCGCTTATAGCCGTTATCCATGCCCAGGTAGCTTTTGCCGTAGCCTGCGGAACCGCGCACATTGGGTGCGATGACCGCGGCGCCAAGCGTCTCCAGCCACAGCTGGTAGGTACTGGAGAACACCGGGCGGTACTGGCCCTCCGGGCCACCGTGGATGGAAATAATCACCGGCACCGGGCCCTCGGCTCCGCGCGGTTTGTAGACGAAAGCGGGAATCTCGCGAGCCTTGCCGTCGATTTTATCGAAAGTGGGATAGTGCACCAGTTGCGGCTCGACAAACTGCCCGGTATTCAGGCCGCCGACTTCGCTGTAGGTCCAGCGTGTGAGATCGCCACTGGACAGCGGGCGCCGGCCAAGCGCAAGCACAAAGGTATCGGTGGGGGTCTTCGGAGTGTTCAGGGAAAGTGCCAGTTTGTCGCCGCGTGGGGTGAATTCGATACCGCCGATAACCCCGATGGGCAGGGAATCGACTTTGCTGTAGCGGTCGTTGCGCGGATCGTACAGATAGAGTGCGGACAAGCCGTTTTCGTTGGCCACAAAGGCGCCACGGCGGCCATCTTTACTCAGTACAAAACTGCTGATGTCCCAGGGGATATCAGCGGTAATCACTTTTTCTTTACCGCTGGCCAGGTCCTTGCGAATCAGCTGGGTGAATTCGCCGCCTCGGTCGCTCATCAGGTAGACAGAGCGGTCGTCTTGGCTAAAGCCCGCGGGAAAGTTGCGCGAGTCGTCTTCACCACCACCGGCGACCAGTGTCCGTGCGCCGCTGTCGAGATCCAGCAGGTGGGCCAGGGAGCGGGTCGAGGAGATGTACTGCAGCACCAGCAACTGGTTGCCGGATTGGGAGAAACCGGCGGGCCCCCACCAGCTGCCGTCCTCGGCTTTCATAATCAGGCGATCCTTTTGGGTATCACCGTCAAAGGTGCTCAGCCAGATATCGTTGGCGCTGCCGTTACGGCGGGTGCTCTGGTAAGCCAGGGCAGCCCCCTGTTTGTTCCACAGCAAGGCACCGTTGCGGGATTTGCCGTCGGTCATCATTCTGCGCTTGCCGCTGTCGATGTCCAACAGGAAGATCTGTGCATACTCATTGCCACCGGCATCCATGGTAAAAGCCAGCTGCCGGTGTTCCGGGCGGGTGGCTACAGCGCCGATCGGTTCTTTAAAAAAGGTCAGCTGGCGGCGGGCACCACCGGCACCCTCCACCTTGTGCAATTGGCTCACTTCGCCAAATCGGGTGCTGACAAACAGGCCGGTGCCATCCATATCCCAGCCGCGAAAGCTGGCCGAGCGCACGTTCTGGTAGCGGTTCAGCTTATCGACAATGCTTTGTGGAATAGAGGGGACATCTTCCAGCACCAGCTGGCCGCTGTTTTCCGTACGGCTCTCCACCGCACTGGCCAGGCCCGCTGCGCTGAGCAGTACGGCAGTGATTAAAGAGCGCCATTGGCACATAGTGTTCTCCTTGCTGGCCCAGGCAGGCGCAGCTCTCTTGTTATTGGAATGAGACGGCCACATATTAGCGGAATCCCCAATAGGGGAAACAGAGGTTGAAATTCACAGCAGGTGAGCCGAGGGCTTGCCGAGGTAATCCGAGTGACTGCGACAGACCCCAAAATCGTTTTTATCGGCGGTGCCGGCAATATGGGCGCTGCGGTGATCGGCGGCCTGTTGGCGGCCGGCTACCCAGCGGACAGGATTGTGGCAACCGGACGCGATCCCCACAAACTGGCGGCTTTTGCCAGAGGTCACGGTGTGGTGGCGCACAACGATAATATTGCTGCGATCAGTGATGCCGACGTGATTGTATTGTCGGTCAAGCCCCAGATGATGCGCGATTTGTGCATGGGTCTGCATCCGCACCTGGCCGGGCGCAATCCACTGATCATCGGTTTTGCAGCCGGCATTCCCCTGGCCGCTTACCGGCGCTGGCTCGGCGAGCACTTGCCCATCGTGCGCGCCATGCCCAATACCCCGGCGCTGGTACAGGCGGGAGCGACCGGTTTGTATGCGGGCGCGGGGGTGACTGCTGAGCACCGCGCCATCACCGAGCAGATTGCCAATGCGGTGGGGATTTCCCTGTGGGTCCGGGACGAGCGCGAAATCAACCAGATCATTGCTGTGGCGGGTTCGGCACCAGCCTATTTTTTCCAATTTATGGAGGCCATGATTGAGGCATCTGTCGCCAGCGGATTTGCCCGCCCCGATGCGGAGCGCCTCGTGTTGCAAACTGCACTGGGCGCCGCCAAACTGGCCATGGCCAGCGAAGAGGATGTGGCCCAGTTGAAACGCAAGGTGATGTCGCCAGGTGGTACCACAGAGTGTGCCGTAAAGCGTTTTGAGCAAGGGGGGCTCTTCCAACTGGTGGCCGAGGCCATGGGCGATTGTGCCGAACGCGCGGCAGAGATGGACCGGGAACTGGACCGCTAGGGTTATGAATCAATCGGGTGGTGCAGGCAGCGCCGTATATCAGTCACTTTTCAGGGGTTTTTAATGACAAATACCTTCAGCAATATCGGCGTCTTTCTGGTGGCGACCCTGGGTATCCTGTATCTATTTGCGGTCTTGATGCGTTTTTTACTGCAATTGGCCCGCGCGGATTTCTACAATCCCATTTCCCAGGGGATCGTCAAGATCACCAACCCGCCGCTGTTGCCCCTGCGCAAGGTGGTTCCCGGCATTTTTGGCATTGATATGGCATCGGTGGTACTGGCGCTGCTGGTGGGGCTGGTGATGATACTGGCCTGCGGCCTGTTGGCCGGCTTTGGTTTGTTTAACCCCCTCAGTGCGCTGCTCTGGTCCCTGATCGGCTGTGTTGCCACGGTGATCGCGGTCGTGTTTGTCGGCCTGCTGATCTCCATCGTATTCAGCTGGATTGCGCCCCACAGCGGCCATCCGGCGCTGATGTTGCTGCGCCAGCTGCTGGACCCCTTCTACGCGCCGGTGCGCAGGTTGATACCGCCTTTGGGGGTGATTGATATCAGCCCGATTTTTGTGTTTATCCTGCTGACGGTGGCAGACAAACTGTTGCTGGGCTTTGCGCGGATGGCCAATATGCCCGCTTTTGTTTACCAGCTGTTTTGGCATATCCCCGGCTTTTAGGGGATATTGCGCAGGGAAGATTTCTTCCGTTGCGCGCACTGGGTCGCATCTGCCCGAGCGTCGGGCCCTTATACTGGTAGCGGTTGACCCCCGCCGGCTGCAACGGGCGGGGGCCTGTATCCAGGCTGTCAATAACAAGAACACCTTGACATGGAAGACGCACTCTTACGCCAGCATATCGCCGACTACGACCGCTGGAAAAAGAATCTGGACTGCCAGTTTGCCCGCTTCAGCCAGTGGCTGGAGCAATACTTTCCCAATTCTGCCGGGGCCCGCCAGGCCGTGCAGCAGGCGCGCGCTCTGCTCACCGAAGACCAGTTTACCCTGGTTCTGGTGGGGGAATTTTCCCGGGGCAAGACAGAGCTGATCAATGCGCTTTTGTCACAGACCTACGGCAAGCGCCTGCTGCCCTCCAAACCCGGGCGCACCACCATGTGCCCCACGGAGATCTTCAACGATGGCGCCGAGTATGCCAGCCTGCGCCTGCTGCCGATCGAAACACTCGCCACCAATACCAGTCTGGAGAGTTTCCGTCGTATTCCTCAAAAGTGGGTCACTCACGAGTTCGACGCCAATGATCCCGAGGCCACCCGCGCGGCCCTGCTGAAGGTTGCCGCGACCAAATCGGTGATGCCGGAGGAGGCGGCGCGCTACGGCTTTGACCGCCGCCACCTGGATGACAAGGGCAATCTGGTGGAGATTCCCGCCTGGCGCTATGCCCTGATCTGCCTGCCCCACCCGCTGTTGGATCAGGGGTTGCGCATCATCGATACACCGGGGCTGAACGCCCTCGGCAATGAGCCAGAGCTAACACTCAGCACTCTGCCCGGGGCCCAGGCGGTGGCCTTCCTGCTCGCCGCGGACGCCGGTGTCAGTGGTACCGATATGCACATGTGGGAGACCCATCTGGCACCACTGCGCAATCATCGCGGCACGGCGGTGATGGCACTGCTGAATAAAGTGGACGTTCTCTGGGAGGACCCCGATGAGGATGCCGAGATTTTGTTGCAGCGTATGCGCGCCGAGGTCGCCCGGCGGTTGTCGCTGCCCCGGGAGAGTGTCGCCGCTGTATCGGCGAAAATGGCACTGCTGGCGCGACAGCAAAGTGATGTAGCGCTCTTGCGCAACAGCCGTTTTGCGGATTTTGAAACACTGCTGGTACAACGCCTGCTGGAGCACCGCCAGAAGGTGGCAGAGCACCGCGCCCTGCACCAGGCCCTGACCCTGATGGCGGATACCCGCGATCTGCTCAAACGCCGCCTCAACAGCGGTCGCGCGGCACTGGCGCACCTGCAGCGCAACAGCACCAATACCCGGGAGCAACTGGCGGAGCTGGGCCAGTTGCAACAGGTGGCGCGCGAGCAGCACAAGCTTTGTCACCAGGAACTGCTCACGCTCAAATCCAGCCAGCGCATGCTGATGCGTCGGAGCGCTTCTCTATTGGCGCCAATTTCCAGTCAGCAATTGCAGCTGTTGATCGACGACACCAGCAAAGCATTGCACAAACGCTGGACGCCTATGGGATTGGCCAAAGCCATCGAAGGTTTTATGCTGGGTGTCGATCACCAACTCTCCAACCTGGAGCGCGAGGTGAACCAGGTCAACCGTCTGCTGGATGCCGTTTTCGAGCGCTCAAGCCTGAAGAGGGTGGCCAGTACCGGACAGTATTTCAATATTCGACAATTCCGTGCGACCCTGCGTGGGCTGCACCGTCAGGCGGCCCAGCTGCGCCGCTCACCGCAATTGTTACTGGCGCGACGCAATCGACTGAGTGAGCGCTTTCTCGCGACCCTCGCCTGTGAGGTGAGGCGGCTCTACCAGGAGATGAGTACCGCCGCAGAGGACTGGCTGGAGCGGGCCCTGGACCCTCTCAGGCAGCATGCCCAATACCAGAAGCACCTGTTGAACCGCCACCTGATCAAGCTTACCGAGTTGAAACAGAAAAGCCGCAGCCGGCGCACCGATCTGCGCAGCCTGGAGGATGAGGTGCTGCGCAACGACGGGGCTCTGTCGGCGCTGGAGGCGTTGCTTCACCACAGTGCTTCTACCCCGCAACCGCTGGCTCCTGCACCCCGCGCGCGTAATGTCACGCCTCTGAAGGCCTCTCTCAACCGCTGAACAGGGCAGGTGATTTTCCACTGGCGGCTTCCGCAATTGTCATCCGTTGCGGCGCTCCCGTACACTTGTCGCTCCGGTATTTGCCAACCGCCAAGTAACCGACAGATATAAACGCCTTGTTCACGCAAAACCCCACCACGCCTCAAGAGGATCAGACTGCCAGCGACAGGGGCTCTGTGGGTCTTGTCACCCCCAAGCGCCACAGGTTTATTGAGCCATTGGCGCTGGCCTGCGGACGCGTTCTGCAGGACTACACCTTAGTGTACGAAACCTACGGTACACTGAATGCCCAGAAGAGCAATGCGGTACTCATCTGTCATGCGCTCTCGGGTCACCACCACGCCGCCGGGCGGTATCGCCCCGAGGACAAGCGGCCGGGCTGGTGGGATCACTATATCGGCCCCGGTAAGCCGATTGATACCAATGCATTTTTTGTGGTCGCCCCCAATAACCTGGGCGGCTGCCATGGCTCTACCGGGCCGGTTTCCATCAACCCCGACACCGGCAAACCCTGGGGGCCAGACTTTCCCTCGCTGCGGGTGCGCGACTGGGTACACAGCCAGGCACGTCTTGCGGACCTGTTGGGTATTGAGCAGTGGGCGGCGGTGATTGGTGGCAGCCTGGGCGGCATGCAGGCCATGCGCTGGTCACTGGAGTACCCAGAGCGGTTGCGCCACTGCGTGGTGATTGCCTCAGCGATGAAATTGTCGGCGCAGAATATCGCCTTCAATGAGACCGCCCGCCAAGCCATCACTTCCGATCCGGATTTTTGTGAGGGGCGTTATTTGGAGCGGGAAAAATTGCCCCGCCGAGGCCTCGCGGTGGCGCGTATGATAGGCCATATCACCTATCTCTCCGACGATGGTTTGGGGCGCAGGTTTGGCCGTGAGCTGCGCACCGGCAGTTTCCAGCAGGGCGCCGAGGAAGTGGAGTTCCAGATTCAGAGCTATCTGCGTCACCAGGGCGATACCTTCTCCAACAGTTTTGATCCCAACACCTATATACTGATGACCCGCGCCCTTGACTATTTCGACCTCGCGCGGGAGTACGGCGACGACCCTGTGGCCGCATTTGCCAATGCCCGTTGCCGTTTCCTGTTGGTTTCCTTTACGTCCGACTGGCGCTTTGCGCCGCAGCGCTCGCGGGAGATTGCGGATGCGTTGATGCACGCCAATATGCCGGTGAGCTATGTGGAAATTGAATCGGCCATGGGCCACGATGCTTTTCTGCTGCCAAACAAGCGCTACGAAAATATCTTCCTTGCCCATATGCAACGGGTGGCGGAGGAGAAGTTCTGATGCGGATAGATTTGGATGTGATTCAGGAGTGGATAGCGCACGGCAGCTGTGTTCTCGACCTGGGTTGTGGCGACGGAGCTCTGCTGGAGCAGTTGGGCAAGAACAAGGCTGTGACAGGCTATGGGCTGGAGATTGACCCGGGGCAGATCACGCGCTGTGTAGAGCGCGGTGTGAATGTGGTTGAGCAGAACCTGGATGCCGGGCTCGGCAATTTTTCCGATGGGAGCTTTGATACGGTAGTGATGACCCAGGCCCTGCAAACGCTCAGACACCCCCACCTGGTTGTAGAGGAAATGCTGCGGGTGGGGCGCGATTGCATCATTACCTTTCCCAATTTCGGCCAGTGGAAGGCCCGCTGGCATCTGGCCTTCTCCGGGCGCATGCCGGTTTCCGACCTATTACCCTATGAATGGTATAACACACCTAATATTCACTTTTGTACTTTCGGGGATTTCGAGGTGTTGTGCAGGGAGCGCAGTTGGACTATTTTGCATCGCCAGGTAGTATGCGAATCTATGCCGGGTGGATTATTGAAAGAGTATTTACCCAATTTATTTGGTGAGACCGCGATATATCATCTGACTCGCTAAACTAATAATCCGGTAACCAATGATGCGCTGTCGAACAACTATTCCTGCGCCATGTTTTGTGTCCTTACCCTGGGCAAGGCAAGCCGTTTTGGGTGGGTGCTTCTGTGTTGTGAGCGCGCCACCGGGATACACTGACCCCGTTTGCCGGTCGCTACCCATTACCATTGGAGGTGAAGCGTGAAATCAATTCTTGCCGCAGCCGCCGCACTGGCCCTGTTCTTCTGGATGTCCGGCGCTGCCGCACAGCAGGCCCGGCTTATCAAGAACCATGAGGATTTTGGCGATTACCGGGTGGTCTACTCGGTCTTCAACAGCGATTTTATCCAGCCGGATATCGCGCAGAAGTACCAACTGGTGCGGGCCAAGGATCGCGCCTTCGTCAATGTGACGGTGGTGAAAAAAGAGGGCGGTATCCACGGTCTCAGTGCTGAGATGTCGGGCTCGGCGACAAACTTGATCCAGCAGTCGCGGCCGCTGAAGTTCACCGAGATCCGCGAGGGCGATGCGGTCTACTATCTGGCAGCTCTGCGCTTCGAAGACGAGGAGACACTCACGTTCAACGTGGATGTCAGCCTGCCCAACGGCAAAAAAGAAACTGTCACGTTCCGCCGTAAGCTGGACAGGCCCTGATCGGTCTCGCCGGGGCCCTTGCCGGTGTCTGGTGCGGTGCAGGGGAATACTACTTTTTAATGGGATTCACTGCGGGCCTGACGCCCGCTTTTTATTGGGTGGGGTAAGGTGAAAAGCATTGTTCTTGCCAGCGGTAACACCGGCAAGTTGCGAGAGTTTTCCCAGCTTTTCAGCACTTGGGAAATAGAGGTTTTGCCGCAGTCAGCCTTCGGTGTGTCCGAAGCGCAGGAGACGGGGCTCAGCTTTATCGAAAACGCCCTGATCAAGGCCCGCCATGCGAGTCGCATCAGCGGTCTGTCGGCACTGGCAGATGACTCGGGCCTGGCGGTGGACGCACTGGGTGGCGCGCCGGGCATCTATTCGGCCCGTTACTCTGGCGAAGGGGCCACAGATGCACGCAATAACAGCAAGCTGCTCGAGATGCTGCAGGGGGTTGAGGAGGAGCAGCGCGGAGCCAGCTTCCATTGCGCCCTGGCCTTTGTACGCCGCTACGACGATCCGGTACCCCTGGTGTGCAGTGCACAGTGGCGCGGGCGTATACTCGACGCGCCTGCAGGGGAGCAGGGTTTTGGTTATGACCCCCTGTTCTATGTGGCCGCCGAAGGGTTGACCTCGGCGCAGTTGCCGCGGGAAGTGAAGAATCGCCTTAGCCACCGCGCCCAGGCACTCGCAAAGTTTGAGGTCATTTGGCGCCAGGCCATGCTGGGAGCCAGCCTTGCCGGTTAGCCGCAACGGCCTCGTGTTGCCGCCTGTCAGCCTCTACGTGCATATCCCCTGGTGCGTGCGCAAGTGCCCCTATTGCGACTTTAATTCCTACCAGGCCGCCCGCGACCACACAGATACCGACTACGCACTGCCCCAGGCGGACTATGTGGCCCAGCTGCGACGCGACCTGCTGAGCCAGCTGCCCTGGGTGCAGGGGCGCGAGCTGCAGTCGATTTTCTTTGGCGGTGGTACCCCGAGCCTGTTTTCCCCAGAGGCCATCGGGCAGATCCTGTCGATGGCCGAGGAGCTTGTAGGCTTTGCCAAGGGCATCGAGATTACTCTGGAGGCAAATCCGGGCACCTTCGAACAGGCAAAGTTTACCGGTTACCGAGCTGCCGGGGTCAACCGCCTGTCGATCGGGGTGCAGAGTTTCAACACCGCCCAGTTGCACAACCTGGGTCGTATCCACAGCGGCGAGGAGGCCGTCAGTGCCCTGGCCATGGCGCGCAGAGCCGGATTCGACAATATCAACCTGGACCTGATGCACGGCCTGCCGCGACAGACGGAAGCGCAGGCGCTGGAAGATCTGCGCCGCGCTGTGTCCCTGGCACCGGAGCATATCTCCTGGTACCAGCTCACCATTGAGCCCAATACCGCCTTCTATAGCGCGCCACCCTCCACACCAGGTTCGGAGCTGATTGTCGGTATGCAAAGCAGTGGGCGTGCGCTTCTCGCCGCACAGGGTTATATGCGCTACGAGGTATCCGCCTATAGCGGGCAGGGGCTGGAATCCCGCCACAACCTCAATTACTGGTCGTTTGGCGACTATTTGGGCATCGGCGCCGGGGCGCACGGCAAAGTCACACTGCCAGAGGAGGGCCGGGTCCTGCGCACCCGGCGCACGCGCACCCCGAGGGACTATTTGTCGATTGCGCCTGCCCGTGAGTTACTGTATACAGAGCTGGCTGCACCGCATGTCGATCCGGTTGAGGCGGGAGACCTGCCGCTGGAGTTTTTGATGAACACTCTGCGCCTGGTCGAGGGTGTGCCCCTGGACAGTTTTGAGCGGTATACCGGACTGTCTTTGGAAGCGCTGTCGCGGCAGTGGCCGGCACTGGTGGCTATGGACCTGGTAGAGCCTCTTGAGCGACGTATCACCGCCAGTGCCTTCGGCTTTAACTATCTCGATGAGATTCTGCAATGCTTTCTGGAGCAGCCGTGAGCTACCCGCGCCGGGCCTTGAATTATGTGTCAGCGCCCCAATCTACGCGGTAGCTGGCATACTCCGGCTGTATTTCTGCGGCCAGCCTTGTGCGCTGATACCTCCGAGTGGCCCCGCACTGAGTAACTAGAGAACAGGAAAGCAATATGAGCGAGCACGCAATCATCAATGTAACTGACGCCGATTTTGAAGCGGAAGTACTCAAGGCTGAAAGCCCAGTGCTGGTGGACTTCTGGGCACAGTGGTGTGGTCCCTGCAAGATGATTGCCCCGGTGCTGGATGATCTTGCTGCTCACTATGGTGACAAGCTGAAAATTGTCAAAGTCGACGTGGACACCAACAAGGAGAGCCCCGCGACATACAATGTGCGCGGTATCCCCACTCTGTTGCTATTCAAAGGCGGCAATGTGGAAGGTACCAAGGTCGGCGCCCTGTCCCGTGCCCAGTTGACCGAATTTATTGACAGCCAGTTGTAATCCCGGTGGCTCCATCCTGTAAAGATGGTAAATTTGCTTGCAGGATGGAATACACCCGTTATACTGGCAGTAATTCTGTAATAGCCCGGCGGCTATGAATCAACTGGTGGCCAGCTGAATTAAACGCCCCTCCACAGGGTCTCCGATCATTCCCGGCGTATATATTCCTCGGATTGAGCTTATTCTAATACTGCTCCAGTTTTGACGATGGAGCACATAGGCTTGACGAATACTGCGCTCTGGATGGGCAAGGGCACTTTTGGTGTTTTGGAAAAATAGACGAGCAAACCCTTAATTTTCAAATCCCTCCTCGAAAAATTTCCGGCGTGTCCGCGCCAAATGACAACAGAAACCTTAATAAGCAATTGGTATGAATCTCTCCGAATTAAAAACCAAACCCATTGAAGAGTTAATCGAAATAGCGAAAGGTATGGGCCTGGAAAACCTGGCCCGGTCTCGCAAACAGGATATTATTTTCAATATCCTAAAGCGCCATGCCAAAAGCGGTGAAGATATTTATGGTGATGGCGTATTGGAAATCCTCCAGGATGGCTTTGGATTCTTACGCTCCGCGGACTCCTCCTACCTCGCGGGACCGGATGATATTTACGTTTCCCCAAGTCAGATTCGCCGCTTTAATTTGCGTACCGGTGATTCGATTTCTGGAAAAATTCGCCCGCCCAAAGAGGGTGAGAGATATTTTGCCTTATTGAAAGTTAACGAAATTAACTTTGACAAGCCAGAGAATGCCAGAAACAAGATTCTGTTTGAAAACCTGACGCCGCTGTTTCCCAATGACAGTCTTACTTTGGAATGTGGCAACGGCTCTTCCGAAGACCTTATTGGTCGTATTATTGATCTTGTGGCGCCGATTGGTAAGGGCCAGCGCGGTTTGATCGTGGCGCCACCCAAGGCCGGTAAGACCATTATGCTGCAGAATATGGCCCAGGCCATTACGCGCAATAACCCAGAGTGCCATCTGATCGTTCTGCTGATTGATGAGCGCCCGGAAGAAGTGACAGAAATGCAGCGCTCCGTGCGTGGTGAAGTGGTGGCCTCTACTTTTGACGAGCCGCCGGCGCGCCATGTCCAGGTTGCTGAAATGGTGATCGAGAAAGCCAAGCGCCTGGTTGAACACAAGAAAGATGTCATCATTCTATTGGATTCTATTACCCGCCTGGCGCGGGCATATAACACAACGGTACCGAGCTCCGGTAAAGTGCTCACCGGTGGTGTGGACGCCCACGCTCTGGAGCGTCCCAAGCGCTTCTTCGGGGCTGCGCGCAATATTGAAGAGGGCGGCAGCCTGTCTATTATTGCTACTGCACTGATTGATACTGGCTCGAAGATGGACGAGGTGATTTTCGAGGAGTTCAAAGGTACCGGTAATATGGAATTGCAACTGGATCGCAAGATTGCTGAAAAGCGCGTCTATCCAGCGATTAACGTACGCCGTTCCGGTACGCGACGCGAGGAGCTGCTGATGCCAGAGGGCGAGCTGCAGCGGGTGTGGATTCTGCGCAAACTGCTCCACGATATGGAGGATTTGGCCTCGACTGAATTCTTGGTGGATAAGCTGAAGGGCTTCAAGACAAATGATGAGTTCTTCCTGTCCATGAAGCGGAAGTGATTTTCACCGGGATAGACACCGGTATCGGTACCATTTGTGTGCTTGGGAGCGAATTAGGCGATTATTTGCACGGTTTATTGTTGAAAAGGCGAGCTATTAGGCATATAAAGCTCCACAGAGTGGCGCTGGATGTGAATGTTACTGAGGGGCGCCCGACTGAATTGGCTCAGGAGTAATTCCGCAAAGGGCCAATCTCAAATGGAAAATCTGGTGGAGCTGGTTTCCATTTGTGACTGCACGACAGCCCACATATCTAGTGAGAACCTTTTGTGAATATCTATATTGGAAATCTGGCCTACGGTGTAACCTCTGACGACCTGAACGAAGCTTTCGGTGCTTTCGGAGAGATCTCTCGGGCTACTGTTATCACCGACCGTGAGACTGGCCGCTCTAAGGGCTTCGGTTTCGTAGAAATGCCCAACGACGACGAAGCGCGCAAAGCGATTGAAGAGATGAACGATCAGCCGATGTCTGGCCGTAACATTCGTGTTAACGAAGCCAAGCCACGCGAAGACCGTCCGCGTCGCCCCCGCTTCTAAGCTTGCAAAAAGCTTAAGATTTTTTCGGCCCGCTGCACATCGCTTGCGGGCCGTTTCTTCCCTTCCACTCAGCCATCCTGCCAGGGAGCCGCTCCCTATTTTGTGTCTTCTGTTTTACACTGGTCGCCGGTTTATTGACTGCGTTCGCTAGCCCATGAAATACAAAGACCTGCGCGACTTTATCACGCTATTGGAAAAGCGTGACCTGTTAAAACGTATTCGTTATCCCGTCGACCCGCACCTGGAGATGACAGAGATCTCAGACCGCGTGCTGCGCTCTGGTGGGCCGGCACTGTTGTTTGAGAACCCGGTGGGTTCTGATGTCCCCGTGCTTACCAACCTGTTCGGCACCCCGGAGCGTGTGGCCCTGGGTATGGGGCGAGAGAGTGTGGATGAGTTGCGGGCGGTTGGCGAATTACTCGCGTTTCTCAAGGAACCACAGCCGCCGGAGAATCTACGCGATGCATGGGAGAAGCTGCCGGTATTCAAGCAGGTGCTCAATATGGGACCCAAGGTAGTCCGGGGCCCTGCCTGCCAGCAGGTTGTGCTGGATAAAGATCAGGTAGACCTGCACAAGTTGCCGATCCAAACCTGCTGGCCCGGGGATGTGGCGCCCCTGGTGACCTGGCCACTGGTCATTACCCGTGGGCCGGAAAAGAAACGCCAGAATCTCGGCATTTACCGTATGCAGCTGATTGGTAAAAACCGCTTGATTATGCGTTGGCTCAGCCACCGAGGCGGTGCCCTGGATTACCGCGACTGGTGTAAAAAGCACCCCGCTGAGCCCTATCCCGTGGCTGTGGCCCTCGGTGCAGATCCCGCCACCATTCTTGGCGCTGTTACTCCAGTTCCGGATTCTCTGTCCGAGTACGCGTTCGCGGGCCTGCTGCGCGGGGATAAAACCGAAGTGACAAATGCCCTGTCAAGCGATTTGCAGGTGCCGGCCAGTGCCGAGTATGTCCTGGAAGGCTTTCTCTACCCCGGGGATACCGCCGATGAAGGCCCCTACGGGGACCACACAGGCTACTACAACGAAGTGGACCGCTTCCCGGTATTTACTGTGGAAAAAATCACCCACCGCAAGAACCCCATTTATCACAGTACATACACTGGGCGCCCACCGGATGAGCCGGCGATTCTGGGAGAAGCGCTGAATGAGGTGTTTGTGCCAATATTGCAAAAGCAGTTTCCTGAAATCGTCGATTTCTATTTGCCGCCGGAAGCCTGCTCCTACCGTTTGGCAGTGGTAAGCATAAAAAAGCAGTATATCGGGCATCCCAAGCGGGTGATGATGGGGATCTGGTCCTTCCTGCGCCAGTTTATGTACACCAAGATGGTGGTTGTTACCGATGACGATGTGAATGCGCGGGATTGGAAAGAGGTGATCTGGGCCATCACCACGCGTATGGATCCGGTACGGGATACGGTGATGATAGAGAATACCCCGATTGACTATCTGGATTTTGCCTCACCGGTATCGGGGCTCGGCTCAAAAATGGGATTGGATGCGACCAACAAATGGCCCGGCGAGACTGACAGGGAGTGGGGCAATCCTATTGAGCGGGATACAGGGGTCGTCAAAAAAGTGGATGAAATCTGGTCCAAGCTGGGTCTTTAAGCATCGCTGCAATTGGATTGCATTCAAATTCGGAACAATCCGCCCTGCCGATAGACTATCCGGTAAAATGCGCTATCTGATTGTTACTCAATTGAGCCTGGTAATTGTCAGTTCTTCTATTTGGCCAGATAGCCTTTTCCCGAGATGTCATGTATTGCCAACAGCCTTTGGCAGTCTACTTGGAAATGAGAATAATCTTGAGTGATATAAGATAGCGGATGAGACCCATAACCCGGGGCTTCACTTTATGGCCTGAAGTTACCATTCTGCCAAAGGCTAATGTCTCAAGGCACTAGCCAACTTTGCAGAATTTGGTGCTCGGTTTGTCCGATCACTGCCATACTGGCGTGATTGCGATCTGCAAGCGCAATCACTTTGATCGTATGATCGTTTAATGCTTTGAAGTTGTCGTATGGCGATACCAGATCGGCAGGTGAGGAAAACAGCAGAACAGGTGTGTCGGAGGCTACGAGGAGCGGTTCTATTCGAGTGTCTTCGAGCTGAATATTAGCGTTTTCTAGTGCTAATAAAGCACCCTTGCGAATTTGCTCTTCGGAAATAAGATTGCCGACTAAGCGATGGTTTGCTCTGGAATAGTTATAAACGGCTGTGTCAAACTGTGGCATCGGTGCCTGTAAAATAAGTCCCCTGATGTCCTCGCGGTTAGAGGACACCCGTGCGGCTGTTAATGCGCCCATGGAGCTACCCAAAAGATAGAGTTTCTCCCCGCTGATGGTCTGCTTGCTGATCAGGTCGTCGATAAGATTGCTGACAACAGCGCTATCTCCCACGCCGTATTTTTTAGTGCCACCTGACTCTCCGTGTCCCAAAAGATCCGGGACAACTACCTCATACCCCAGGAAGCGAAAGTAGAGCGCAGAATTGATCATGAACTCCTTGGAGACCCTAAAGCCGTGCAAAAGAACAATTGTTCCGGAGTAAGTATTCGCCAGAGCGCCTCTTTGCACAGCAAGCTCAACCTGGCTAGTGCGGTTACCCGAATCCACTTCGATAGAATATCCAAGCTTTTTTGATGTGATGGGCGGTGCAAAGAAATAACTGATGCAGCCCCCCTCAGAATTGGAGCAGAATTGGTTTTTGTTAAAACCCAAGTCCTCAATTTGTCCATCTGTGATTATTTGTTCGTAGGGAAAGCTCTCGGACTTTTCTAAAAAAAAGGCAACACCCGATGAGCAGGAAGATATCAATACACATAGGGTCACGAGGGAGAGTAATTTTGTCATATTGATTATTAGATAAACGTATATGGCGTAAAGTATAACCAATCCCGGATTCAACTCGCTACTGTTACTGTTGTTGACATTCGCAATTAGGTAATGCCGTACCAGGTTGTGAACGAGTTCTGGCAAACCGAGGTTTTCAATGTGTTGCTTTACCCACACTGAATAAGAACGGTTTGGCATTTGGTGAGTGTAAATTCCGGTACTATGGGAACGGATGGCTATTGTTCACACTTTCTTGAGTGGCCAGGAACTCTATTTGTTTAAAAAAACACTCGCATTCCGGGTTGTTTGAATTAATTCGAAAAGTAAATCAGCTTTGTGTTCAACGAACGCTGCGTCAATGACAAGTGCCTCTTTGTTTGACAGGCCATTGATGGTTTAAGATTCAGTCTTTTCAAGTCTCAGGGAAGAACTTGTGATGTTTGACAAACTATGGAGCAATCATCCTACCATTAGCGCATCGATATTCTCGGATGACGCGCCGTGCACCATGGATGGGAAAAGGACATATACTAATCAATGCGCGATCCGAATGGGAGTTTCCCTGCAAAAATCCGGAGTGAAACTTGATACCTTTAAAGGCGCCCGTTGTTGGTATGGGCATAAGCCTGGCCATATCCTCCGCGCAGAGGAGTTAGCCAATTGGCTAAAGGGCCCTTTCTCTCCTTTCAGGCAAAGTTTGGGTTTTGAAGCCTCAAAAGGGTTTGTGAAGATCAACGGAAAGAAAGGAATCGTCTTCTTCAAAGACTATTATGGCCCCGGTAATCGGGGCGACCATATTGATCTCTGGAACGGGCGCAGATTAACCAAATTCACAACCTGGTTTGAATTCAGTATCCGCAACGGCCGCCACTACGAAAAAGCCACTGTCTGGTTCTGGCCGGTAGCGTGAGGGCGATATGAAAAAATATACCCTCTCGGTTTTGATTGTTTTTGTACTATTCGCCTGTAGCCTTGAGGAGCGACCCCCATACAAGGCCTATGAAAATACCCTTCCGGAGCAAGGTGCCACCCTTCAATACGATCCTGAAGACGGCCTGACCAATTTGGATCAGGTTAAGGCCGGGCTGCAAGAGGGCGACCTCATCAAATTCAATCGCTCCTTGGAGTGGTATGGCACTGAATCTGATTTTGGGCTCGAAAAGATAGGTGGCAAAACCGCCAGGGAGCTTGTCGATGTGGTTAACTGTTTGAAGCAAAATGAGCCAAACCAACAAGGCGCAGCCTGCTTCTGAAAAGCAGCTATTATTGAGTTGTGGCGTCGGTATAGTAGATAAACAGTTAAGTCAGTAGCACAGGGATTTACCGGCTGGAGAACTATATAGGGTGGAAGTTAGGATTATTCGTTGTGTGACAAAATTGCAATGAATCTTTCAATCTGAGGGAGTTTATTTGCTATGAAAACAGAAGAAGAAAAATTTGTATATGATTTTTGGATGCAGGTTTGGGACAGGCAACTGCTGACTAAAATTCCAAATTTTATAGCCCCGAATTTTATCATTCATTCTGCAGGAAAAGATGTTCTTGGTATTGATGCATTTTCTAAATGGGTGGCTAATTTTCAGTCTAAGATAGGTGAGCTCAGATTTATTGTTCACGACATCTTTTCCAGTGAAGCAAAGGTTGTCAGTCGCTGGCAAATTACCGGTCAAAATAAGGGCTTTATGAATACGGATAAAAACCTTCGGCCAGTAGACCTTTCAGGAATTACTATTTCAGTAGTCAGAGAAGGAAAAATAGTAGAAAAGTGGATTGAAAGGAGTGCCTGGGAGCTCTATCACAGACTTGAATCCTAGTTTGAGCAGAATGGAGGACGTCGAAATAGATCGTATTTGGAGTTCTGTGCCAGTGTTTTACCCTCGCGGATCCAGACAGAGATCAAATGCATCTGGCACCGCCAACCTGCTGGAGTCAGACCGACCCGGTGTACTCGCCCCGCGCTGGGTAATTGTTCTCTTGAACAAATTTGAGTGCACCGAGCATTTCCTTAAAATGTGGACGCACGAACGGCATGGTTTGAACGATGGCAAAATAGAGCGTGCAATCCTTTCGAACCAAAAAAACCCCTGGCTCAGAGAAGAGCGCCGGCTCCTCAATACCGATAGAGGTCGTGCCGCGGCCCGATGAAAGGTAAAGCCCCCATTCCTTTGCCACTGACAATGGTAAGTCGTAACCAACACGTAGTTCTGGATAGCCAACCTTTTCCGCCATCTTCCTGGCGCAACTTTCATTGTCGGATGAAATTGCAATAGTCTTGACGCCGCTTTCTAAGAACTCGGCAGACACACCCCCGAGTTCTTTTAGGTAAGTTGCGCAGATAGGACAATGCAGACCACGATAAAAGACAACCAGCGTTGCGAATTCGGGATTATCCCGGGATAGATCGAAGGTGCCTGAAGATAGGGTTTCCAATGCCAGCCTGGGAACTGGTTGGCGGGGAATCAGCATCGTTTTCCTCACACAATACAGGTATAGGATGTATTTCAGGAGCTGTGACTAATACATTAACCGTTTTGTAACCAATGAAGAGTGGCCATTACAGTGTATAGGCAGTTTAGTACATCTTATAACTTCGTCACAGCGGCGAGGGTATCCTTTCCTTTCAGCCCGGTAGTAAGCAGTTCAAATGATCTGCCTGGCCACATCCAGCATGCGATTTGCAAAGCCCCATTCATTATCAAACCAGATTAAAATCTTCACCAGCTTACCTCCTGCTACCCGTGTCTGGCTGGCATCGATAATGCCCGAGCGCGGGTCATGATTAAAATCACAGGAAGCTAGCGGCTCCTCGGTAAAACCCAGTACGCCTTTGAAGCCTTTTGCAGCTGCCGATTTGAGTAGGGCATTCACTTCACGTTGACTGGTGGTTTTTTGCAATTGCACAGACAGATCAATGGCGGAAACATTAACGGTGGGCACACGCATGGCCTGGGCTTCGAATTTCCCGGCCAAATGGGGGAGAATGCGTTCGATGCCGCGGGCCAGTGCGGTATCAACGGGAATAATTGATGAAACGGCGGAGCGGGTTTTTCTCAGGTCGGTATGGTGGTAGGCATCATTTACCGGTTGATCGTTCATGGCTGAGTGGATGGTCGTAATTACTCCGGCCTCGATACAGAATGCTGTATCCAAGGCAGCAATAACGGGCACACTGCAGTTGGTGGTACAGGAGGCAGCAGAAATAATCATTTCCTGACCGCTGAGGATATGGTCGTTTACGCCATAAACAATGGTGGCATCCACATCGCGGCTGGCGGGTTGCGAAAATAAAACCCGCTTGGCACCGGCAGCCAGGTGTAGCTCAGCGTGCTTGCGCTCCTTAAAGCTGCCGGTGCACTCCAGTACAATATCCACATTGTTTTTGTGCCACTCCAGCTCTTCCAGTCGTTCGCAGTGCGTGACAGCGATACGATCTCCATTGACCACCAGCGTATCATTTTCCGCGCACACTTCGCCGATGAAGCGCCCGTGTACTGAGTCGTATTTGGTCAGGTGGCCGATAGTGGCGCAGTCGGCAAGCTCATTGATGGCGACAATCTGCAAGGTATCGCGGGCACCGGATTCGTAGAGGGCGCGTAGTACGGAGCGGCCGATACGGCCATAGCCATTGATAGCGAGTCGAATCGTCATAGCAGTGTTGCCGAATTGAGGTTACAGAGGGCGCTGGGACAACCGTTGCCGGCTGGCGTGGCAACTGGTTTGCCATCCGGGCCGGTATCGGGTAACAGCGCCAATAGCCGAGTTGGCTACAGCAGTTTTTCCACGGTTTCCACAACGTTATCCACAGTGAATCCGAAATAATGCATCAGCTCGGCGCCGGGGGCGGACTCACCAAAAGTACGCATGCCGATGATAGCGCCATCGAAGCCGACGAACTTGTACCAGTAGTCTTTGTGGCTTGCCTCCACTGCCACTCGTGCGCGTACCGCAGAGGGTAGTACGGATTCGCGGTAGGATTCGTCCTGTTCCATAAAGACCTCGGCACAGGGCATGGAAACTACGCGAACCATTTTACCTGCCAGTTTCTCTTGTGCTGCCATGGCCAGATCCACTTCGGAGCCGGTGGCGATAATGATCGCTCCCGGGGTGCCTTTGCAATCGGATAAGACATAGCCGCCTTTTTCTATCTGTGTCAGTTGCGCGGCATTGCGGCTTTGCGGCGCCAGGCCCTGACGGCTGAATACCAGGGTGCTGGGGCCCTTTTTACGCGCAATGGCCATTTTCCAGCTCACAGCGGATTCGGTGGCGTCGCAGGGGCGCCAGGTGTGCAGGTTGGGGGTAGAGCGCAGTGCACTCAGTTGTTCTACCGGCTGGTGGGTGGGGCCGTCCTCGCCGAGGCCGATGGAATCATGGGTGTAGACGAAGATCACGCGCTGCTTCATCAATGCGGCCATGCGCACCGCATTGCGTGCGTACTCCATAAACATCAGGAAGGTGGCACCGTAGGGTACAAAACCACCGTGCAGGGCAATGCCGTTCATCATGGCACTCATCCCAAACTCGCGCACGCCATAGTACACGTAGTTGCCGGAGGCATCCCCTGCACTGACCGCCTTGGAGCCGGACCAGAGGGTGAGATTGGAACCGGCCAGATCCGCAGAGCCGCCGAGTAATTCTGGCAACAGCGGGCCGTAGGCGTTGAGGGTGTTCTGGCTCGCTTTGCGTGAGGCGATTTTCTGACCCTGCTCCTGGCATTGTTTGATGTATTGATCGGCTTTAACGTGAAAGTCTGTCGGCAGTTCACCGCCCATGCGGCGTTCAAACTCGGCGGCCAGCTCTGGAAAGGTCTCGCGGTAGTCGGCGAGGATGTCTTTCCATTCGTCTTCCTGCGCTTCTCCTTTAGCCCTGGCATCCCAGCCTGCGTAGATCTCTTCGGGGATATGGAAGGGGGCGTGGGGCCAACCCAGGGTTTCGCGCACCAGCGCAATCTCATCATCGCCCAGTGGTGCACCGTGGCACTCTTCGCGGCCCTGCTTATTGGGGGAGCCGAAGCCTATGACGGTTTTGCAACAAATTATGGAAGGCTTGTCGGCATGGGTGCGCGCCTCTTCGATCGCGGCCTTGATGGCTGCGGCATCGTGCCCGTCGACATTGGGGATCACATGCCAGCCGTAGGATTCGAAGCGTTTGGGTGTGTCGTCGGTAAACCAGCCCTCGACTTCACCGTCAATGGAGATGCCGTTATCGTCGTAAAAGACAATCAGCTTGCCCAGGCCCAGGGTGCCGGCGAGAGAACAGGCCTCATGGGAGATCCCTTCCATCAGGCAGCCGTCCCCAATAAATGCATAGGTGCGGTGGTCAATCAATTCGTAGCCGGGACGGTTAAACTGGGCCGCCAGCACTTTCTCTGCCAGCGCCATGCCGACCGCATTGGTAATGCCCTGGCCAAGTGGGCCGGTGGTGGTTTCAATTCCGGGGGCATAACCGTGTTCCGGATGCCCTGGGGTCTTGGCGTGCAACTGGCGGAAATTCTTCAGCTCTTCAAGTGGCAGGTTGTAACCGGACAGGTGCAACAAGGAATACAACAGCATGGAGCCGTGACCGTTGGACAGTACAAAGCGGTCGCGGTCGGCCCAATCGGGATTGGCCGGGTTGTGTTTCAGGTAGTCATTCCAGAGCACTTCGGCGATATCTGCCATACCCATAGGTGCACCGGGGTGACCGCTATTGGCTTTCTGGACTGCATCCATGGACAGGGCCCGGATAGCATTGGCCTTGCTTGTGCGAGAGGGGATAGAAGACATAAAAAGGGCTCTCTGGTTCTGGGAGGGGCCGCGGCGCTGCTCTGCGGGCAGATTTCCGTGGGGTCACTAAAACGGGGGCGTATTCTCCCGTAAAGGTCCGCTCCGCGCAAAGCCTTGGCGCAGAATTTGCCAATAATAGTGCAGCAACAGCGATTCAAACGGTAATCTGAGCAACCTTAAATCATCTGCATCAAAATACTTTTATCAACCTATATCAAAAAATTTTGATATAGCTGCGCACGCTTGCTAGACTCGTCCCCATGCCTGAATCCCATTCCCCCTCGGAACCCGGCCCCGGCACGGAAATGCCCCGCTTGGCGGCGACCCTGAAAGCGGCCGGTGACCCTCTGCGGCTCGAGATATTGCGCCTGCTCAGCCGGGATTCCTACAGTGTGCTGGAGTTGTGCCGTATCTTTGATCTGCGCCAACCGGCCTTGAGCCATCACCTGAAGGTGCTCGCCCAGGCTGGCCTGGTCAGTAAGCGCCGCGAGGGCAACAACCTCTTTTACCGGCGCACCGGCAGTTCTGCGCTGCTTGTGCAGCTGTTTACCGATCTGGATCAACTGCCCCTGTCCACCGGGCGGGCTCAGTCGGTAGCACGTATTTCCGAGGAGCGGGCCGAGGCCTCGCGACGCTTCTTTGCCGACTACGGCAACCGTTTCCGCGAGCAGCAGGAACTGATCGCCGGCTACGGGGTATACGGTCCGCAGGTTGCCCAGCTGCTGTGCCCCGGGGCCCACGCGATAGAAGTGGGCCCCGGAGAGGGGGAATTTTTGCAAGAGCTGTCGCAGCGCTTTGACACGGTGACAGCGCTGGATCTGTCGTCTGCCATGCTGGCGCGCGCCCGGATCTTTGCCGGTGGGCATGGCCTGAACAATATTGAGTTTGTCTGCAGCGACACCCGTGCAGCCGCAGCGCGCCCGGACAGTGCCGACACCATCGTGGTGAATATGGTGCTGCATCACACACCGGACCCCGCCCGGATTTTTTACGACCTGCACAGCGCCCTGAAAAGCGGAGGGCGTCTGCTGGTGGCCGAGTTGCAGGAACACGCGCAGGACTGGGCCAGAGAGGCCTGTGGGGATCTGTGGCTGGGATTTGCACCGGAACAGCTGAGTGACTGGGCGCAGAGCGCCGATCTGAAGGACGGGCGCAGTGTCTACAGTGCCCTGCGCAATGGTTTTCAGATCCAGATACGTGAATTTATAAAGCCCTGAAGGTATTAACCAAGCGTTGGCAGAAGCAGAATTTATACAACCGCCCGCAATGGAATCAATGGAGACTCTCACATGAGTGAATACACACTGTTTACTTCGGAATCCGTTTCCGAGGGACACCCGGATAAAATTGCCGACCAGATTTCCGATGCGGTACTGGATGCTCTGCTGGCCCGTGACAAACAGGCCCGTGTGGCCTGTGAAACCCTGGTAAAAACGGGTATTGCAGTGATTGCCGGGGAGATCTCCACCTCTGCCTGGGTCGATCTGGAAGAGCTGGTGCGCAAGGTGATCACCGATATTGGTTATACCTCCTCCGATGTGGGTTATGACGGTGAAACCTGTGGCGTGATCAATGTGATTGGCAAGCAGTCTGTGGATATCGCTCAAGGTGTCGATCGCGCCAAGCCCGAAGATCAGGGTGCGGGTGATCAGGGTCTGATGTTTGGCTACGCCACCAATGAGACCCCCACTTTTATGCCGGCACCGATTTACTATTCGCACCGCTTAGTGGAGCGTCAGGCAGAAGTGCGCAAATCCGGACTGCTGCCGTGGTTGCGCCCGGATGCCAAGAGCCAGTTGACTTTCCGCTATAACGAACAGGGCCGCCCCTGTGCCATTGATGCGGTCGTGCTCTCCACCCAGCACAACCCGGATGTGAGCCAGACGGATTTGCGCGAAGCGGTCATGGAGCTGATTGTGCATCACACCCTGCCCCTTGAGTGGCTGCACGCCGGCACCAAGTACCATATTAACCCCACAGGCAATTTTGTGATCGGTGGCCCAATGGGAGACTGTGGTCTCACCGGGCGCAAGATTATCGTGGATACCTATGGTGGTTCGGCCCGCCACGGTGGCGGTGCCTTCTCCGGCAAGGACCCATCCAAGGTGGACCGCTCCGCCGCTTATGCGGGTCGCTATGTAGCCAAGAATATTGTCGCGGCGGGACTGGCCAAATGCTGTGAAATCCAGGTGTCCTACGCCATCGGTGTCGCTGAGCCCACCTCCGTTGCTATCAATACTTTCGGCACTGGCATGGTCCCGGAGGACAAGCTGGTGGAACTGGTACGCGAGAATTTCGACCTGCGCCCTTTCGCCATATCCAGATCCCTCGATCTGTTACACCCCATGTATCAGTTGACGGCGGCATACGGCCATTTCGGTCGCGACCCCGGTACCCATACCTACAACTGGGTGGACGGCAATGGACAGCAGCACAGTGAAACCTTTACCGCCTTCCCGTGGGAGAAAACGGACAAGGTAGACGCCCTGCGTGCCCAGGCCGGGCTTTAATGCGCGTCGACTAATCTATGGCTCTGCAGGAAGAGCTTCTGAAATCCGGGCGGTCAGCGCCCGTGTGAAAAAACAATTTTACTGGACCTGAAAAGAATGAATCAGATGAGTACTGAATTTAAGGATTTTAAGATTGCGGATATCTCCCTGGCCGAATGGGGCCGCCGCGAAATCGAGATCGCCGAGGGTGAAATGCCGGCCCTGATGACCCTGCGGGAAAAATATCACGCAGAGCAGCCGCTGGTCGGAGCGCGCATCATGGGTTGTATCCATATGACCATCCAGACCGCTGTACTGATTGAGACCCTTGTCGCGCTGGGTGCTGAGGTGCGCTGGTCGTCCTGTAATATTTTTTCCACCCAGGACCACGCCGCAGCCGCAATTGCCGCGCGCGGTATACCGGTATTTGCCTGGAAAGGCGAGACCGAGGATGAGTACGCATGGTGCCTGGAGCGCACCGTGGGTGCGGATGTTGCCGGCTGGCAGCCGAACATGATTCTCGATGATGGCGGTGACCTCACGGATCTGCTACATCGCGACTATTCGCATATTCTCGATCAGTGCCACGGGGTCAGTGAAGAGACCACCACCGGCGTGCACCGCCTGCAGGATATGTTGCGCGAAGGCACGCTGAAAGTGCCTGCGATCAATGTCAACGACTCGGTCACCAAGAGCAAAAACGACAATAAATATGGATGCCGCCACAGTCTGAACGACGCCATCAAGCGCGCTACCGACCACTTGCTGGCGGGTAAGAAGGCGCTGGTGATTGGCTATGGTGACGTGGGCAAAGGTTCCGCTGCCTCTCTGCGCCAGGAGGGCATGATTGTCAAGGTTTCCGAAGTGGACCCTATCTGCGCCATGCAGGCCTGTATGGACGGCTTCGAACTGGTTTCCCCCTACATCGACGGTATCAATACCGGTACGGCTGAGGGCATCAATACACAGCTGCTTGCCAATACGGACCTGATTGTTACCACCACCGGTAATGCCAATGTCTGTGATGCGCACATGCTGGCGGCTCTCAAGAATGGCGCTGTGGTGTCGAACATCGGCCACTTCGACAACGAAATTGATACCGCGTTTATACGCGAGCACTGGCAGTGGCAGGAAGTGAAGCCGCAGGTACACAAAGTGGTGCGCAACAGGGAAAACAATGATCACCTGCTGCTGCTTTCCGAAGGTCGCCTGGTCAACCTCGGTAATGCCACCGGCCACCCCAGCCGAATCATGGATGGTTCATTTGCCAACCAGGTTCTCGCGCAGATTCATCTGTTCCAAGAGAAATTTGCCGACCTGCCCGCAGACCAGAAAGTGTCGGCCCTGTCTGTCAAAGTGCTGCCAAAGCGTCTTGATGAAGAGGTGGCGCGCTACATGGTGGAGGGTTTTGATGGTGTCATTACCCGCATGACCGAACAGCAGGCCAACTATATCGGTGTCTCTGTGGACGGCCCCTATAAGCCCGAAAGTTATAAATACTGATACCCTCATAAAAGGTGCCGGCTGTGCCGGCACCTGGATTTCGCAGGGAATGGAACAGAGTATGAAAGACCCCATTCGGATCAGTTTCGAATTTTTCCCCCCAAAAACGGCTGATGGCCGTGCCAAACTGTACCGAACCCGTGAAATACTGCAGGCATTTAATCCCGAGTTCTTTTCTGTGACCTACGGTGCCGGTGGCACCACGCGCGAGACCACCGCCAGTATTGTCACGGATCTGTGCCGCGACGGGATCTCCATCGCACCGCACTTGTCCTTTGGTGGAGATAATGAGGAAACCATTCTCGGGTTGTTGAATTTATACCGGGAAGCCGGAGTCACCCGGATAGTGGCCCTGCGTGGCGATATGCCCTCCGGTATGGGTGCCGTTGCGCAGTTGGTGTATGCCAATGAGCTGGTGGCTTTTATCCGCCGCCACAGCGGAGATCACTACCATCTGGAAGTTGCCGCCTATCCGGAAATACATCCGGAATCCACTAGCTATGGTGACGATATCCGCTTTTTGAAAGCCAAGTTTGAAGCGGGCGCCAACAGTGCGCTTACCCAATATTTCTACAATCCAGACTCCTATTTTTACTTTATCGATCAGTGTGAAAAGGCCGGCATAGATGCACCGATTTATCCCGGCATTATGCCCATTGTCAATTTCGATAACCTGATGCGTTTTTCGCGCAACTGTGGTGCGGAAATTCCAAGGTGGCTGAAAAAGCGTATGGAGAGCTATCGCAATCGGGAGGATATCCGCAAACTGGGGCTCGAGGTGGTGACGGATTTATGTGAGACCCTGTTGGCGGGGGGCGCCCCCGGGTTGCACTTTTATACCATGAACCAGGTGGACCCGACGGCCAGGATTTTGCAAGAACTACACCTTGAAACCCAGACTGCTTCAGAAATGTGCCCTCAAACCGAAAAGCACTCCTGAAAGCAATGACTGGGGCTCTTCTACTATATTCTGATCCAGACACCTCAGGGCTGACCCGCCAGGGCAGGGTCGTATCACTGCTGGCAGTCAGCGGGTGCCAGACCCTGCAATAAATAACTGCGTGCAGTTGCTTTGGCTTCAAGGGGTGGCGAATACACAGGCCACGAAACCGCAGTTTGATGGCTGCATTCGCCAAGCCTGGGATCAGCCCTCCGAACCCTTACGTTCTGCCTCTAACTGGGCTTGAAGTTTCCTCTCTGCCTTATCTGCATAGTGCTTGCAGCTAAGCGGTGTTTTCTGTGTAGCGGTGTTCTCAAATAACCAGCCACTGGCTGCTGGGTGGGGCGTGATCAGCAGTTCGCAGGGCAGGTTGCGCACGCGCTCGAAGCTGGTTTGGTAGTCCTGCACAATATCGGGATAGCGGCTATTGTTAATCAATTGATAACCCGGCGCACTCAGGCTGTCCACATAGGCGAGTTGTGTTTTATTACCATCGACAATATCCTGCCAAGTCCAGGCCATGCTGCCCGGGGTATGGCCCGGAATAAAGTGTACGCGCAGATGCAGATTGCCCAAAGCGACTTCCTCGCCATGATGCAGTATGCGATCGGCTTGGATGGGCGAATACAATATCCCATCTCCGAAGTGGATATCATTAGCGCCACCGCGGGCCATCAGGAGTGCGGATTCTGCATTGGTAGCGATTCGGGCACCTGTTGCACGTTGCACAGCCGCCAGGGAGCCGACGTGATCGGCATGGGCGTGGCTGTGCAGTATCAGTTTCAGGTCGGCGGGCTGTAGCCCGAGTACCCCCAGGTTTGCGAGCAGGTGATCCGCTGTTTGCGCCATACCCCCATCGATCAAAATCGCCCCTTCACGGCCTGTGAGTAGCAGAGCGGTAATACCCTCTGTACCGATTTGCCAGGTATTTGCGGCAATCCGCAGGGGTGTCACCGGCTGTCGCCAGGACTTTGGCACCTTGTAGGCTTCCAATTGTGGCAGTGGGTCCAGCTCTGTTGCCGAGGTTATCCCGGCAAGTAATACTGGCAGAGCTGCGGCAGTGATTGTGCTGAAATGCATTGAATTGACTCGTTTTATCTTTTACCAGGTGCTTGAAATGAAGTAATTATCGACTGAATTTTCACTGCCCACAACCCGCTGCCCCTGGCACACGGTAGGCGCTATTTCTACCGAATTGCGTAAAAAAGCTTCAGCCTGATGATTTACACTTTGCTCTTCCTCAATAAGTGCAGTCTATGTTATTTATCGTTATCACCCTAAAAATATTCAATAAGTTACTCAACCATTGTCAGCAAGCTGGCTGGGTTGCTAAAAACGTCGCTACACAACAACGCAGCCGGTAATAAAGGCATGGGAATTCTCTACCGATGATCTATGGAACTACAATCAGGCCGCTTTATGAGAGAAAGGAAGACATACCTCAGTTAGGGGCACTCTTTGAAAGTGAATGGCCTGCGTACTATGGGGAATCTGGCCCAGGCGATGCGTTAGCTGATGTACAAAGCTACGCCGGAAAGAAGGCATTGCCGATTGGCCTGGTGGCCTATGTTAACGGTATGCTGAGTGGGTTTATGGCCTTGAAGTATGAATCGATAGAAATTCGACCAGAATTAGGCCCCTGGGCGGCAGCAGGCTATGTTGTTCCTAATATGCGTGGCCGTGGACTTGGTGCACAGTTATTGGCAAGTATTGAGAATACGGCTGCAAATCTCGGGGTATCCAAAATTTATTCAGGCACAAGCAAAGCACACAATTTGTTGCTTCGTGCTGGTTGGGTCAAGAAGGAGGTGGTGGCCTATGGTGGAGAGGTTGTCACCATCTACAGAAAAAAACTCTAATAAATCTATCAACGTGGAGACCCTTTCCATTGTTTTTATTTTGTACTTACTAACAAGGCGGAAGGGAAGAATACTCTTATCTCGGGGCCGTATGAGGCATGGACGCCGACTACGAGCGTACAGGGAGGTATTTACAGCGTGTCCCGAGAGGAGGGTATTCTTTGCTTCCGACCCGGTAGTAATTAGCACAAAATAAAATCACCTACATTTCACCGGTTCTAGTGATGTTTAAGGCCAATATGAAGACTGCCATTAATAATACGTTTTTCTTAGGGGGGCGATTCTTGCAGGGGTCATCGCATGGGTTTGGGTTGAGACTGTAAAAAACAATGGGCTAATCGTAATTACAAATATTCCAGTCACATCAGCCAATCGCGGTTTCTTCGACGTTCTCAATGACTATCGTCAGGACCACAAAAATTCATAAAAGTATATGTGACCGAAAAGGGTATACCTTCCATGTATTTCTGAATCAGCATTGAAGGGTGAATTCAAGGCGTTTTCTCCAAAACATTTGCATATCTGTGGCACAGGAATACGTATACTACTGGGCCGGAAGGAAAGAATACCCCTCTCCCAGGACACGCTGTGAATACATCCTTATACGCTCGGGATCGGCATCCATAGGCACAACAGGTATTATGCTATGGCCATGCGCTGCACACAAAAACAGCGTGGGATTTTGGTCAATCGTATTCTGCTCGGGGAACTAAACTTGGTGTCGCCTAAAACTTCACCTTGATTGTATTGCTTGCAGAAAGCGATTAGGGTAGGTCTGCTGCCATAGTGCCCAGCCGTTTAACCGGCGCAAGCAAAGAAAAAACAGATAAAAAACAGCGCAACGACCAGTATTCCGCTCACGAGGCGCCCTGTAACGGGAGCACTCGCGGGAAACCCAAACGTAAAATAATCATACAAACAAGGACCGCATCATGACCGCGTAAATGAGAGAAAAACGCCACCTCCCAGTGCGCCAAACACCGAGAGATGGCTAACCCCAATAGATAACAGGATATCTAGCGAGGCTGTCTTGAATGATACGCCATACACTCGTTCGTCTTCAATAAACGTCTCCCTGAAGGCGAATTTTACGGGTCACTTCTGCCCCAGGCGGCGGAGTGTGCTGTGGCGTTCCGTGATGATTGGTGTGGTCTTTTACTTCATCCGCGCACCGCCTCTCTGGCTGCGCACCCTTTGTGCAAGTTTCCCTTTTCTTTTCCCCACAAGGACTGCGCCTGCGACGAGAGAAACGGCGCAAAGCGATGTTCTTTTTTTGCGCCTTTCCGCCACAGGCGACTCAAGGAGCCAATAAAGATGCCTATATTACCCTGTCGATTGTTTCAGCCACTGGACCTGGGCGGGTATTTTATTATCACGCCGGTCGCCATCAGGGATAACGCTGTGGATCTGCACATTGCGCCCGGCAGAGGCAACCGGGTGATGCGGGCCGTGCGTTTACTGCAACTGTTGGAAGAGGCCTGGGCGCTGGAGGAGGACCCAACCGATCAGCCCCCAGCCATCCTCAGGCCGTTCAAGCACCGCCCCAAGAAGAAAACGTAGCGCTGAAAGGCAGAGCGGGTGGATCGAAAGTCTGTGCAACCCAGAGCAGCACCGTAAACGCTTACCTTCTTGTACAGTCACTATAGGGAGGTAAGCGCAGTCAAGACGGCAAGACAGTGACCTTCCGCTCCGTCTTGGTGCCGCCGCAGATACGCAAGACTCGATCACTGCAGTCAGCGCTGCCCTGGCTGTACCGGAAAAGTGTATCAACGGGCGAGAGGGAAGACGCCCTGGCGGTACGCCTATCTGGACAGTGGTGCAGTTTTACAGGCAATAGGATCAGATACGAGTCGGCATTTCGATCACTGTGACCGTTATTTTAGCAGTGAAGACTTATTCCTCCTAAAAGCCAATATATACAACGGGTTACATTTATGGGTGAGTTTTGGGATACTGGTCGTAGTGATCATTATTCCAGATGGTTCGATAGTGCTAAATTATCGTATCTGATTGATTCACAGCATTTTTTTAATAGTTTGGCGTGAAAAAAGTCCATAAATACTGGTCATGGTGATCAGTATACAAATGTTAAGCATCAGAGAGTGTTATGGTTCAGGCTGTTGATCTATTAATGCTAATTCTTATCTATGGTAGTTCTGCTTATTTATCCTATAGGTATTCTTTTCGCGGCATGCTCGCGGGGATTACTACTGTTTGTCTTGGAGGTATTATTTCAATGAAGGTGTTAATGCTTTTAGATCCGAGCTACAGCCCTGGGGTACTGGGGGCCGCTAAATTCCTATTGGGAGGAGTGGTAGGTTTGCTATGGTGTGCGTCTTTTCATGTAACAAATATTGCGCTATATAAACTAAGCAGGCGTAGGGGCATTATGCTTAACAAAGCCAAGCTCGATCGCCAGCAAAGCTGGTTCGACCTACATTCCGCACCTTCGCCACTATATTTCGGCCGCTGCTAATGGCATTAAACATATCGAGGCAATCATGAAATATTTAATAATTTTAGCTGGAGTCGTCTTGATTCAAAGATGTGTTACAAAATAGCAAAAAACCAACGACTGAGAATTCAAAGGCGGTTATTTTGAGAAAAAGATAGCTGCAGATCTATACAGAGTTACTGGAAAAACTGATGTAAAGAGTTGGTCGAACTATTCTGACGCTAGGCGAATCTTTTTTCAAAAGGGGTGGCGAACTTTGTCCAAACAAAGGCTATATTCTAATTGACCAAAGAGAAAGCTCACTAAGAGATGAACCTTTTGGTAGTGCAGCCACCTCAGTTTTAGAATTGCATATTCCAATCAGAGGACCCGGTATGACAGTTGCCACAGTAGAATGCGAAATTTTGTGCAAAGAGAGTGAATTTACACCCGAAGAAGCTAAGCGGTTAGTTGAAAATAATATTTAACAAAATGTTGAGTTTGTTCGCCTGCCGCCTGGCCGAGTGCCGGAACTCCGGCGAAATCACCATCACCAACGGCGGTGCCATGATGAGCAGTATTGTGGGGGTGAACCGATGACCTGCAAAACCAACGAGCAAGCTCAGTTGTTTGCTATTTTCAGTAAAGACTTTGGAGAATTGACGTAGAATTGATTTCGATATAGCAATCAGGATAATATTAGACACGATGATAACTATATAAATGTTATGTTTAAGGCCAAAATCGAGGAGTCGTTGTCGGAAATATCTATATGAAGAAATGGATTTTGAGCTTAATTACATTCGTTATTTCTTTAGTGTTGTGTGCAGCTATAGGGTTCTTTACTGTACTATTTTTAGCTGGTCCCCACTCAAGTATTCTTCCAGCATGGTCTGAGAAAATCGTGTTAATATTAGGTTGGGTATTCGTGGTTAGTGTTCCAACCATATTAGCGAAAAAGGTCTATATCAAACATCTGTGTCAATCAAGAGAATAACAAGTTAAGGCTGTCTGATTACTTCGTGATTGCAGTTTTGGATGTTGGTGCGTTAAGTTGCACTTGGCTCTTCTTGCGGGAGTGTAAGTAGACGGAATAAACATAGACGGTAATCCCCCCATTTTTACCCGCAGCCAAAAGTAGAGGTTAAGCCACCATCAGTGATGGTTTACCGCCATTTGCTTTGTGTGGCCGTCGGTGATTGTAAAACCATAACCATTCAGTTGCATAATCCTGAACCTCCTCAAGGCTGCCGAAGAGGTGTTTGCTGAGCCAACTATACCGAATGGTTCTGTTGGCTCGCTCGATATAAGCATTTTGTTGTGGTTTGCCTGGCTGGATGTACTCGATCCGTATTCGCCGCTTTTTCGCCCATGCTACAAACTCATGACTGATGAACTCAGGGCCATTATCACAGCGGATAATGCTGGGCTTGCCCCGCCATTCAAATAGTAGGAGGCCATATTTTTACCCTGCACGCCGGAACGGCAGAACCCTGTCGAGTCTCACCGCCAGAGGCGGTGGTTTACTTCTTGATTAATTATCGATTGGATTGAAATCACTGATGATGACTGCAATTTTGCTTCCACCAATGTACTTCTACCTTGTCCCCAAAGTGCATCAATTGCTTAGCCGGCTATAAATTAGCCAGACCAATCATTTGCATACATTCTTTATTCGGCAGTTTTCCTAATTTACCAATAACAGTGCGTTATCCATGCTCGGAGGACTTTTTCCGGGCGGGAATAGCGCCGGGCAGGCGCCGGTAAAGCAGGTCCCATACCCCGTGCCCAAGGCGCTGGCCGCGGCGCTCAAACTTTGTTTGCGGGCGCCACTGGGGGCGTTCCACAGTGCCCCCATCGGCGGCGGTGTTTTCCAGCGGGTGCGCCGCCTGCAATACCGCCTGCATATGCTCGGCGTAATTCTGCCAGTCCGTCGCCATATGCAGCTGGCCACCGGTCTTGAGTTTGTTGCAGATTAAGTGCACAAACTCCGGCTGCACAATACGGCGCTTGTGGTGCTTTTTCTTGTGCCAGGGGTCGGGGAAATACAGCTGGAACCGATCCAGGCTGCCATTAAGGATACAATCGTTCAAAACATCCAGGGCATCGGCCATATACACACGCAGGTTCTTTACGCCGGCCTTGCCGGCGTTGTTGATCAACCTTCCGACGCCAGGCGGGTGTACTTCAATGCCGATAAAATCCTTTTCAGGCTCTGCCTGCGCCATCGCCAGCAGGGAGTCCCCCATGCCGAAGCCGATCTCCAAAACCAGCGGGGCCCCGCGGCCAAAAACCGCACGGGCATTGGGTGGACCATCGAACAGGGACAGTCCGTACTGGCCCCAGTAAGTATCGAAAGCACGGCGCTGCCCCTCTGTGATACGCCCTGCGCGCATCACGTAGCTGCGAATGGACTTTTTTTTGTACTCGGTGCGGTAGGAAAAAGCTTCCGCGAATTCGTCTTGCATGACTTACAACCTCTGATGCGAAACGGTATTCACTGACCGGGACGGTGCCGGGCCATCGACAACCCAAAGTGCAGGCAGCCACCCGAACCTATTTGGAAAAGTTAACGGCGGCGGCAAAAAGCGCCATCCAGCCGGCAATCATCAGCACACCCCCAAGCGGGGTTACCGGCCCCAGCCAGCGCGGCCCGCCAAGCGCGAGCGTATAGAGACTGCCGGAAAAAAACACCACGCCAGCGATAAAAAGCGCACCGCTCAGTGACAGCGACAGGCGCTCGCCCCAGCTCTGCATCAACAGCGCAACGCCGAACAGGGCCAGGGTGTGGATCATCTGGTACTGCACCCCGGTCTTAAAAGCCTCCAGCAGGCTTTCCGTCACCTTGTCGCGCAGCCCGTGCGCCGCAAATGCGCCAAGCGCAACGCCACTGGCACCAAACAGGGCAGCGAGCAAAAAGTACAGCTTGGCCATTGCCTTCCTCCTAACTATTGCCCTCCCCCAAGGGCAGAGGGAAAGGGCAATTGCGCAAACAAAAAAACCGCGCTACAGCGCGGTTTTCCCTTGATCGGTCAATGCGCGGGCTCAGGCCTCCATTGCCGTGCGCACTTTTTTCATGGCGTTCTTTTCCAACTGGCGGATACGCTCGGCGGAGACACCATACTTCCCTGCCAATTCATGCAGGGTGGACTTTTCCTCGCTCAGCCAGCGTGCCTGGAGAATATCGCGGCTGCGCTCATCCAACTGCTCTAGGGCACTGTTCAGACTGGTGAGGCTGGTGGCCTGCCAATTGTCACGCTCCAGTTGGGCCGCCGGATCGAAACTGCGATCCTCCAGATAGTGTGCCGGTGCCTGCCAGGCGGTGTCATCGTCGTCATCGACACCCGCGTCAAAAGCGGCATCATATGCGGCTAGGCGTCCTTCCATTTCGTGAACCTGGGTAACGTCCACATTCAAGTCCTTGGCCACGGCTTTGGCTTCGTCATTGCTGAGCCAGGCCAGCCGCTTTTTCTGTCCGCGCAGGTTAAAGAACAATTTGCGCTGCGCCTTGGTGGTGGCGATCTTCACGATGCGCCAGTTGCGCAGGATAAATTCATGGATCTCGGCCTTGATCCAGTGAACCGCAAAGGACACCAGGCGCACCCCTTTTTCGGGGTTAAAGCGCTTCACGGCCTTCATCAGTCCGACATTGCCCTCCTGCACCAGATCGGCCTGGTTGAGGCCATAACCGGAATAGGATTTGGCGATATGCACGACAAAACGCAGGTGTGACATCACCAGCTGGCGTGCTGCATCGAGATCTTCCCGATAGTAAAGGTCTTCTGCCAGGCGCTTTTCCTCTTCTGCGGACAGGACATCAAAGCCACTGACCGTCTGGATATAAGCTCCCAGGTTGGCGCCCGGAGACAGCGTATGCACTGGCTGTAGGCTGGTTGCCATTCAGGTCTCTCCTCTCATTATTCGTCGGCCGGTTCCACCGACCCCTGCCCTCGGACACAGAATCCGCTGACAAGCTGGCCCAGTGTAGCATTTGCACCGGCAGATAAGAAAGCCCGCCGACACACGCCGTATTCCGGTGTATTGTGGTCAGTTAGAGAACCGGCTGGCGCCACAGGTTCCCTGCGCCGGGGCGGCTTTACGCTTCTTGATATAACCAAACAGTCAACACGGCTCTATCGCGCGGATATGCCGGGTGGCCGCCAGCCAGGCACCCAGCAACCCCAGCAGGGCGGCACCGGCAGTCAACCCCAGGAAGTCGTTGAGGCCGGGGCCGGCCAGGGTGTAGTTGCTGTCGTAACTGGAGGCCAGGCCAGCAACCGGCCCCGACAACAGCAGCACGCCGGCGAGGAGTAGCAGCCAGGCCAGCAGGCCGCCAGCAAGGCCATAACAGAGGCCACTGTAGAGGAAGGGGCGGCGTACAAAGGCGTTGGTACCGCCCACCAGCTTCACCACCCGTATCTCCTCGCGGCGGTTTTCGATATGCAGGCGAATGGTGTTAATCACGATCAGGATTACCCCCAGCGACAACAGTACCGCAAGCCCCGCAGAGAGGCGCTGCCCCAGTTGTGTCAGTTGGGTGAGGCGCTGCACCCAGGCCAGGTCCAGCACCACGGAATCGGTCAGTGCCTGTGCATCCAGCTTTTCAGCCAGCGCCTGCAGCTTTGCGCTATCCTGCAGATCCCGCGGGCGCAACAGCAGCACCGCCGGTAGCGGGTTGTTGTCGAGACCCATGAGCACCTCACCAAGCCCGGAAGCCCGCTCGAACTCGGCCAGGGCCATCTCCGGGGAGATATAAGTTACCTCGGCAATAGCCGGGTCTTCGCGCAGCTTTTCGGTATAAGACCGGACTGCCCCCTCTTTTGCGTCTTTGTGCAGAAATACCGAGATCTGCGGCTGCCCATCCCAGCCGGCCACCGCGCGCTGAAAGTTCAGCAATCCCAGCTGCAAAGCGGCGGGCAATGCCAGGGCGATGGCAATCACCAGGGCCGTCAGGGTACTAGCCATAGGTGTGACAAAGAAGCGGTGCAGGGACTCCACCGCCATCTCTCGATGGTGGCCGAGCCAGCTGCGCCACAGGTCGCCAAAGCCGGTGCGCGCAACCACGGCTCCGGTGCTGCGCGCGCGCTTTTCCGCAGCAGCTTTGTTCCGGCGCTGTGTCTGCGCCGCCCTAGTTTGGGAGTACTTCACGGCTTGCAACCCCGTCGTAAATCAACTGGCCCTCCTGCAGCGTCAGCACCCGCTGGCGCATATACGCAACCAGCTCCAAATCATGGCTGGCCACCAGCACGGTGACTCCCACGGCGTTGAAATCGGCAAACAACTGCATGATTTCCCGCGAGAGCTGTGAATCCAGGTTGCCAGTGGGCTCGTCCGCCACCAGTATTGCCGGCTTATTCACCACGGCGCGGGCAATACCCACGCGCTGCTGCTCTCCCCCGGAGAGTACCATGGGGTTCTGCTTTTCCTTGTGCAACAGCCCGACTTTATCCAGCGCTGCGCGCACCCGGCGGCCCGTTTCACGCCTGTTGCAGCCGGTTACAGACAGGGGCAGGGCAATATTGTCGAATACGCTGCGGTCAGACAACAACTGGTGGTTCTGGAACACAATGCCCAGATTCCGTCGGTAATAGGGGATCTGATGATTGCGCAGACGGTTGAGGTTTTGCCCGGCCACCAGAATCGTGCCCTTGGTGGGGCGCTCAATGGCGGTGAGCAATCTGAGCAGGGTGCTTTTGCCGGCACCGGAATGCCCGGTGATAAACACCATATCGCCGCGGGGGATTTCCAGGCTGACCCGTGCCAGGGCGTCCTGTCCCGATGCATAGCGCTTGTTCACATGGTCAAAGGTGATCACGATTATGGATTTTCCCTGAGGGTGAGGTAATCAGGCCCCATCGCGACTAAAAAGGGCCGAGACAAATTCACGCGCGCGGAAAGGCTGCAGGTCTTCCGCCTGCTCGCCCACACCGATAAAGCGTACGGGAATGCCGAAGTGCCGCGCCAGGGCAAAGATCACTCCACCCTTGGCGGTGCCATCCAGTTTGCTCAGCACCAGGCCGGTGACGCTGGCTGCCTGGCGGAACTGGGTGGCCTGGTTGATGGCGTTCTGGCCGGTGCCGGCATCCAGTACCAGCAGGACCTCGTGGGGGGCGCTGGGGTCCAGCTTACCCATGACGCGGCGCACCTTGGTCAGCTCCTCCATCAGATTGGATTTGGTATGCAGGCGCCCTGCGGTATCTGCAATCACGACATCGACCCCGCGGGCCTGGGCCGACTGCACCGCATCGAAAATAACCGAGGCGCTGTCCGCGCCGGTGTGCTGGGCGATCACTGGCACATGGTGGCGCTGCCCCCAGACCTGCAACTGTTCTACCGCAGCGGCGCGGAAGGTATCGCCGGCGGCGAGCATGACCGACCTGCCCTCGTTGAGAAAGCGATGCGCCAGCTTGCCTATTGTGGTGGTTTTGCCGACACCGTTGACGCCGACCACCAGAATCACATAGGGCTTTTTGCCGGTGTCTATGACAAGGGGGGCCTCGACGCTGTCAAGTAAATCGGTCAATTCCTGCTGCAGCGCGCTGTAGAGCGCATTGCCATCGGCCAGTTCGCGACGGGAGACGCGCTCGGTAAGACGCCCGACGATTTCACTGGTGGCCTCGACCCCCACATCCGCGATCAGCAACTGGGTTTCCAGCTCTTCAAGCAGATCCTCATCGATCTCCTTGGTGCCGAGGAACAGGTTGCCCATACCTTCGGCAAACTGGCTGCTGGTGCGGCTGAGGCCCCGGCGAATGCGCGCAAACAATCCCTCTTTCTTTATTGGGGTCGACTTTTCCTGCAGGGGGGCCGTGGGTTTAGGCAGGGACTCCGGTGTGGGAGGCAGGGGGGCATCTGCGGCGGCAGCACCTTGCATTTCCCCGACAACAGGCTGCGGGGGCTCTGCCGGAGCCTGCTCCGCAACTGTCCCGCTCGGGTCCTCCTCAGAGGCCTCCTGCCCGGCGGTGATGCGCGCTTTAGGCGTAGGGGATTCTTCCTGTACTGCCGAAGGTGCCCGCTGCTTCGCCGGCAATACCTCTTCGGGCACAGCGGCGGCCTCTGCATGCCCTTTCTGGGGCTCGCTTTGTTCGGGTTTGCCCTTTTTCTTTTTACGCAGAAAATCAAAGATCATTCGTATATCCGGGTGTACCGCTTGCAGAAAGACGCTAATCTTAGCATCGCTAAGCCCCCAGTAGAGAGTGACCTTGGCCAGAAGTTCATCGCACCGGTCAACCCCGCCGCCCCGTTCGCAGTTGCGTATCATTGGAGGACAGTGGCGCGGGCGCAAGTTGCAGTTCGCAGCGGTGGCGGGGCTGAGGCCCACCGGCGACCGGCTGCGCGAAACCCTGTTTAACTGGCTGCAATGCTCTCTGCCCGGCACGCGCTGCCTGGATCTGTTTGCGGGCTCGGGTGCCCTGGGGCTGGAGGCGCTGTCCCGCGGCGCCACCTCGGTGGACTTTGTCGAGCTGAACGCACAGGCGGCGCACACCCTGAAGGAACAACTGCAATTGTTGGGCGCTTTCGGGGCCCAGGTGCACAACTGCAAAGCGCACGACTTCCTGGCGAGCACCAGCAAACGGTACGATATCGTCTTTGTTGATCCACCCTTTGCCGACAATCTCTGGCAGGAGAGTCTCGATGCGCTGGAAAGTCACCTCGCCCCCGAAGCTTTGGTCTATGTCGAGACACCTCGCAATACCGCGCTCCCAACGCCACCACACTGGCAACTGGACAAGGAAAAATCCACGGGGCAAGTGTGTATGCGCTTATATCATTGCGCGCCATCCCGTCCTGACGATCACTAGAGGGGCAGGGCACACCCGTTGGCCCCATTCCTTTTTGAGCCCTAGCCGTAAATTGTTTACCATTCGCACCCTGTCCGGCCCGCAATAAGTCTTGGCATATGAAAAAAGTCGTCTATCCTGGGACTTTCGATCCCATCACCAATGGCCATTTGGACCTCGTTGAGCGGGCCTGCCGCCTGTTTGACCAGGTCATCGTCGCGGTGGCCGCCAGCAGTCGCAAAAATCCGCTGTTTACCCTGGACGAACGGGTCGAACTCTCCCAGCAGGTACTCGGTCATCTGCCCAATGTGGAAGTGATCGGTTTCGATATCCTGCTCGCCGATCTGGTACACCAAGTCAACGCTTACGGCGTACTGCGCGGCCTGCGCGCCGTTTCCGACTTCGAGTACGAGTTCCAGTTGGCCAACATGAACCGCCAGCTGGCCCCCAATATGGAAAGCCTGTTTCTGACCCCGGCGGAACATTTATCCTACATTTCCTCGTCCCTGGTCCGGGAAATCGCCTCTCTGGGTGGGAATGTGGCCAAATTTGTTCCGCCAACGGTCCAGACTGCGCTCAAGGAGAAATTCCGCTAACCCGGATTCAGGGGAATTTCTGATACACTCATGCGGGTTTTTCCACAGTCCGCGGAGTGTCTCGTGCGCCACCTTCTCTTCGCCTTCGCCGTTTTTCTGAATCAGGCCGTTGCCGACGAGCCACAGCCGGAAATTGATACCGGCCGTAGCGCCATCAAATCCGCCACTGCCGGAACCTATATGGCGGTCACCGCCAACCCCTACGCCAGCCGCACCGCTGAACAGATCCTTGCGCGCGGCGGTACCGCCGTGGATGCAGCCATCGCCGCACAGATGGTCTTGGGACTGGTGGAACCGCAGTCATCGGGCATCGGCGGCGGTGCCTTTATGCTCAGTTACAACGCCGAACAGAAAAAACTCCGCTACTACGACGGGCGGGAGACAGCGCCGGCAGCGGTCAACGAAGACTATTTCATGCACGATGGCAGACCGCGCTCTTTTATGCAGGCGGTGATCGGCGGTTATTCCGTAGGTGTGCCCGGGGTAGTCCGCATGCTGGCACTGGCACACCGGCGCGACGGCAAACTGCCCTGGGCATCCCTGTTCCAGCCGGCGATCCAGTTGGCTGAGTCCGGGTTTGAAATTTCCCCGCGACTGCACCAATTGTTGCTGAAATTGCCCAGGGTGGCCGCCAGGCCCGCTATCACCAACTACTTCTTCAACGGTGACGGCGAGCCATTACCGGTGGGATATCGGCTGAAGAATCCGGAGTATGCGCAAACCCTGCGGGCCATCGCCAAGGGCGGTGCCGATGCCTTTTACCGGGGGGAGATCGCCGAGGCAGTTGTACAGGCGGTACAGGGCGACCCGATCAATCCCGGCCTGCTCAGCCTGAAGGATATGGCGCACTATCGCGCAAAAGAGCGACAACCCCTGTGCTTCTTGTTTCTCGAATACCGCGTCTGCAGTGCCGATGCGCCCTCCTCGGGCGGCACCACCATGGGCGCTATCCTGGGTGTACTGCAGGCGTTTCCACTGCAGGACCTGGAAGCCGGTGACGACTTGCTCACCCATCTGTTTGTCGAGGCATCGGAGCTGGCATTTGCCGACCGCAACGCCTACGCCGCCGATCCCGATTTTGTCAGTGTACCCAGTCAATTGTTGGTCTCCACCCACTATCTGAAAGGGCGCACAGCGCTGATCGATCCGGACAGCGCCACCGTGGCCGAGCCTGGCGACCCCACCGGCCATGCGCGCAAGCGCGCTATGTCGCAATCGCCGGAAATGCCCAATACCAGTCACCTGGTTATTGTCGACCGCTACGGCAACGGGGTCAGTATGACCACCAGCATCGAGACCGGGTTTGGCTCGCGCCTGCTTGTGAAGGGGTTCCTGTTGAATAACCAGCTGACCGACTTTTCCTTCACCCCGAAAAACGCAGACGGGCAGCCGGTGGCCAACCGCATCCAGGCGCGCAAGCGGCCGCGTTCTTCCATGTCCCCCACGATCGTATTCAACCCCGACGGCAGCATGCGCCTGTTAGTGGGTTCACCCGGTGGCTCCCGTATTATCGACTACACCGCGCGCACCATCCTCTATCACCTGGGTCTGAACATGCCCATTGCAGACGCCATTGCCGCCGGCAACATCGCGGCGATTGGTCGGCGTGTGGAACTGGAGCCGGGCTTCTTCAGTGAGGATACCGTTGAGAAACTGGAGGCGCGCGGGCATCAGGTGGTGGAGCGCAACCTCAACAGCGGCCTTCACGCGATCGCGCTAAAAGGCAACAAACTCTACGGCGGCGCTGATCCCCGCCGGGAGGGCAGCGCCCGCGGGCACTAACCTCCCTTTGGCTGCCCCTTGGAAGAACCCCTGGCCATTTTTCAGGCTTTTTATCTGGCGGGCAAGCCGGATGTGCGGGGGTTGTCACTGTCGTGGACCAGTCTTCCCTTGTAATAGGTGCGCAGCACACGGGCCCTATGGATTTCCTCGACCGGAATCTGGAAGAGGTTGCGGTCCAACACAATAAAATCCGCCCATTTGCCCTTTTCCAGACTGCCGGTTTCTGCTTCCAGGCCGTTGGCAAAGGCGCCGTTAATGGTCACGGTCTCTATCATCGCCGCAAGAGGAATCCTGCGCCGGACTCCGGATTGAATATCGGCCAGTGGCGTGTCCGACCCGCCCGGTAACCAGGCATAGCCGGATACCAGGGTCACCCCCACGGGGAAAAAGCGCCCGGCCCCGGACCTGTCGGGGTGAACACGCTTTGACGGAATCTGCCCGGGATGCAATACCGCCACAATGTTGCCCTGTGCAAACCGCTGTAATTCCCCGGCGCTGGCAATTGAGGCGCCCAGGATGCTGTTGCGCTGGCGCTTTGCGACCGCCTCCAATTGCAGCAGGGCCGCCAGGGCCCGCTCAGTGCCGACCCGATTTCCCGCGTACAGTTGTACCGAAAAATTTTGCCTGTTTGCGCGCTGAATCAACCGGGCCATTCTGTCAATTTCTACCGGTTCCATATTAACGTGCATGTCGGTGGACGTTTGATGATCCAGTGCTGAAACACTCACGGAGCCTATCTGGAAATCCTCACTGGTATAGTGTTTTGCAAGACCTTGCAATACCCTTAGCTGTGCCTCGGTAATTCCCGGCGAAACGGTAAAAGCAGTCCTCACACGCAGATCCAAAGGGCTGAGCCCAGATAAGGTCTCCATATCCGCTATTTGCTCCCTATCGCTCTTTGGGGGTATCCCGACTTCATACGCGGTTGTCACCCCCCGGCTTGGCGCCAGTTTATGTACGCGCAAAATAGCTTCCCGATAGTCTGTGGAGCGGCCTTCCGGTATCAATTTCTGCAAAAGTGCAGTTGCGCCGCGCCCGCGCAATAAGCCGACAGCCATGCCATCTTCATCCCTCACGATCAACCCATCTTGGGGGTTTTCTGTATCGTTATCGATACCTGCAGCCGCCAGCCCCTCAGAATTTGTCCAAATACTGGCACTATCGGCGGAAAACAGGATGATCGGGATTAAGTCATTGACCTGGTCCAGAATCTCTTTGTGGGGCCTGCGGGGGGAAAAAACCCGCGCACGCCAGCCCATTCCAACAATAACCTGTTGATTCGGATTTTCCACTATGAATTTTTCTACAGAGTGACGATAATCCTCTATAGAGTTTCCAGAGAAAAGATTGATACCAGAGACCGCTCCCCGAATTTTTATTCCCTGTATAAACCCCGGTAAAATAAAGTGCCCATGAAGGTCTTCAATTGTTGTTTGTGGTCCGATATGGTTTTCTATTTCCCGGCCACTGCCAACGTAGACAATGCGTCCACCCTTGACTGCCATCACCGAAGCGACAGATTTATCCCTGTTCACAGTGTAGATATGGGCATTTTTGATCACCAGATCGACTGGAGTAACTACTGAGACTCCGCTGGGGTCAGCCCGCCCACAAGACAGCAAAAGGAAACCCGCTAAAAACCAGGTCAGGTGCATCATGTTACCTCCCTTTTCCCAGGTGAAAAATATTACCGGCATGCTCTTGAGTTATACATCGATAGCACAGCAATAATCCCTGTACAGATTTTTTCGATATAAAGGACCAACCCGAGTATTTATATTTAAGCAGCACTTATTCCACTACTTAAATTTCAGGTATCAACAGAAAAATTATAGGAAAGGAAAAACACCTGGCTATTAACCCGACCGTCGATGAGATTGCCGCGCTGATAAATACAGCTAGGGCCGGAACCAGTGATAGCCGAAGGAATGACTGGTGCAGGGACCCAGACCACACTCAAAAACAGTACTGATCAGGTTGGCCAGGGCAATGGTGAAAAATGCCGCTGCGACAAATTTCTCGGCGAAACCAAATCGACACGGAACACCGTTTTGTCGGGCAAAGGCCAACATCAGGATGATCCCGCTGTAGGCCAACAGGGCAAAGAAAGCAATGGCAGCCCAGGTATACAGGTGCAGGCCAAGAACAGGACTGCCAAAGCCAGGGTTGCCCGGCAGGATATGCAGCAGCACTTGTCGCCCAGCCACAGCCAGTCCGGCGAGGCTCGACAATATAACTACCCCGTAGTGCATGGGGCGCACACCGAAGCGCAAATTCAGTAACAGGCCAATGCCCACCATGGTAAAAGCGACACGCTGCAGCAGGCACAGAGGGCAGGGAAATTGCTGCAGGAATATCTCCACGGCAAAGGCAAACCACAACGCGACCGTCACGGCCAATAGGATCAGGGTATCGAGTCTTCGCACTGTATACGCCATGCCATCACCACGCCTAGAAGGAGAGGCCCAACACCTCGGTCATGTGATAAGCACACCAGGCGATATAAATCAGCAAAGTCGCCAGCCACCAACCGATCACCGCACGCCGGCGGCCCTTCCATAGAGACCAGATGGCTATCAGGACCGTGAGGAAAGGCAACATCATTACCACGACCTATCTCCGCAGCCAGCATTCGTGCTGATATGAGTATTGCCGATCCCTGCTGCTCACACACAACCCAGCCCCTCAACGCTGGCAACGGGTACAGAAGAAGGTGTTGCGCTGCCCCAGAATCCTATCGCGCAGCGGGCGCCCACAGGTTGGGCAGGGCGTCCCCGCACGGCCATAGACATTGAGCTCCTGGGCGAAGTAACCCGGTTTGCCATCCCCCCCGGTGAAGTCCCGCAGGGTCGTCCCTCCCTGGGTGATGGCCCGCTGCAACACCTGCTTGATGGCCTCCGCGAGGCGTCCATAGCGGGCCCTGGAGATAGAACCCGCCTCCCGGTCCGGGCGGATACCGGCGAGAAACAATGACTCACTGGCGTAGATATTGCCGACGCCCACCACAATATGCCCATCCATAATGAGTGTTTTCACCGACTGCCGGCGCTTGCGGGAGACCGAGAACAGATAGTCCCCGTTAAATTTGGCAGAGAGCGGCTCCGGACCCAGGTGGCTGAGCAGTTTGTGGGTCAGGGGGTTGCCGGAAGCCCACAGCAGCGCACCAAAGCGGCGCGGGTCCCGGTAGCGCAGTATCCAGCCGCTGTCGAGCCGCCAGTCGATATGGTCGTGTTTCTCGGGCTCAGTGCCGGCCTCCACCATACGCAGGCTGCCGGACATCCCCAGGTGCCAGATGGCGCAGCCCGTATCCGTGTACACCAGCAGGTACTTGGCGCGGCGGGCCAGGCGGAGTATCCGGGCACCGCGGATACGGCGAGCAAAGTCCGGCTCCACCGGCCAGCGCAGGCGGGGTTGGCGCACCTCGGCAGAGCATACCCGGCGCCCCTTCAGGTGGGACTGCAGCCCCAGACGTGTGGTCTCTACTTCCGGTAGTTCTGGCATTATCTGCTTTCGCGGACCCTCAGGACCGGCGTACCGAATCCACAGAGACAAAAAAGCCCGGTGACTGGCCGGGCTTTTTACAGGCTACGCAAGCGACAGTCACTTGATTTTGCCTTCCTTGTACATAACATGCTTGCGTACAACGGGATCGTACTTTTTGATCTCCATTTTCTCGGGCATGTTGCGCTTGTTCTTGGTGGTCGTGTAAAAGTGGCCGGTACCGGCACTGGAATTCAGGCGGATCTTCTCGCGCATTGCTCTCTCTCCAATCGGTTTGCTGGGCTACAGCCGTTATACTTTTTCGCCACGGGTACGCAGCTCCGTCAGAACAGCGTCGATCCCTTTCTTGTCGATCACGCGCATGCCCTTCGCGGAAACACGCAGCTTCACGAAACGCTTCTCGGATTCAACCCAGAAACGATGGCTGTGCAGGTTCGGCACAAAGCGGCGCTTGGTGCGATTCTTGGCGTGGGATACATTGTTTCCGGTAACTGGCCGTTTACCGGTTACCTGACATACCTTAGACATCTGTTGGCCTCTTGAAAACGCTTGTGCCCACAGCCCCTCCTGGCGAGGAAGGTGCTGCGGGAACATACAAATCGGGATTCTAGTCCGGTTCCTGGATGGCGGCGGAACCTGTTCAGAATCCGGCCCGGCCGCAAAGAGCGGCGTTTTATACCAAAAGAGCTCGCAGGGGGCAAGTTTTGTACAACCCGTCCATGTCACCGGCAGCCGCGCTTTCGCTTTACAGCAGCCCGTGTTCAACAAAGGACAGCGTTTCGCCTTCACCGATAATCATATGGTCGAGCACCGGGATATCGAACAGTTGCAGTGCCTGAACCAGGCGCTCGGTAATCCAGATATCCGCCTGGCTGGGCTCACAGGAACCGGACGGGTGATTGTGCGCCAAAATTACCGCTGCAGCACCCCGGTAGAGTGCAGCCTGCACCACCTCACGGGGATACACATTGGCGGCGTTGAGCGTCCCTTCAAACAGCTCTTCAAAGGCGATCACACAGCGCTGGTTATTCAGATAGAGGCAGCAGAAAACCTCGCGGCGACGGTGGCGCAGCTGCATTGCCAGGTAATCCCGTAACGCCGCAGGGCTGCCCAGGGCACTGCCCAGCCGGATGGTCTCTGCCAGGTGCCGCCGCGCCATTTCCAGCGCCGCCTGCAACTGGGCGAACTTGGCATTGCCCAGTCCCGGTGCGCGGCAGAACCGGTCCCGGTCCACCTCCAGCAGCGCACGCAAACCGCCGAATTCCCTCAGCAGACTGCGCGCCATATCCACCGCAGAGACCCCCGGCAAGCCCACGCGCAGAAAAATGGCCAGTAGCTCCGCATCCGATAGTGCCCCGGCACCTTGTGCCAACAGCTTCTCCCTCGGCCTCTCAGCCTCGGGCCAATCCTTGATTTTCACCTTTGCCCCCCGACTTTTCCGCCACAGCGCCTTATTCCCCGCCTCTACCCGCATTTCAGTGAATGCCCGATCCCCGTCTTATATGAACAGAGGCATCAATGCTAATCTACCCCCTTGTAGCAATTCGGGAACTGCACCTATGTCCTCCCTGGCCGACAAACACATCATTCTGGGTATCAGTGGCGGTATTGCCGCCTACAAGAGTGCCGACCTGGTGCGCCGCCTCAAGGAGCGCGGTGCCGCGGTGAGAGTGGTCATGAGTGCCGGCGCGCGTGAATTTGTACAGCCGCTGACCTATCAGGCCCTGTCCGGCAACCCGGTGCACACCGACCTGCTGGACCCGGCAGCGGAGGCGGCCATGGGGCATATAGAATTGGCCAGATGGGCCGAACTGATCCTCATCGCTCCCGCCAGCGCCCAGATCATGGCCAAGCTTGCCTGTGGCATGGCGGACGACTTGCTAACCACCCTGTGCCTTGCCAGCGAGGCACCACTGGCGCTGGCGCCCGCCATGAATCAAGCCATGTGGCGCCACCCTGCCACTGCCACCAATACACAAACCCTGCGCAAACGTGGCGTGCTGTTCTGGGGCCCTGCGGGCGGCAGCCAGGCCTGCGGCGATGTGGGACCCGGACGTATGCTGGAACCGGAGGACCTGGCACAACAGGCAGAGCATCTGTACGCCAAAAGCGACTGCCTGCACGGAAAAAAAGTGGTGATCACATCGGGCCCCACCCGTGAAGCTCTGGACCCGGTCCGCTACCTCAGCAATCACAGCTCCGGCAAAATGGGCTTTGCCCTCGCCGCAGCGGCCCGGCGGGCCGGCGCTCAGGTGACGCTGATCTCGGGACCTGTGAGTCTCAGTACCCCGGCACAGGTAAAACGCGTCGATGTTGTCAATGCCCGGGAAATGCGCGATGCCGCCGAACGCGCCGCGGATCTCTGCGATATTTTTATCGGCGCTGCCGCAGTAGCGGATTTTCGCCCGGCAACCGTGGCCGGGCAAAAGCTTAAAAAGCAGGAAGGTCGCGACGAGACTTCGATAACCCTGGTAAAAAACCCCGATATCATCGCCGGCATTGCAGCGCGCACCAAACTACGCCCATTCACCGTGGGTTTCGCTGCGGAAACCCAGCGGGTAGTGCAGTATGCGCAGGGCAAGCTGCAGCACAAAAACCTCGATATGATTATCGCCAATGATGTCAGCCGCGCAGATAGCGGCTTTAATAGCGATCAAAATGCGGTCACGGTCATAGACCGCGATGGCTGTAACAGTTTGCCGCCGGCTTTAAAGACCAACCTTGCCAAACAATTAATAGAAATAATCGCCACAAAAGCACAACAACAGTAAACGCTACAAACAGGAAAATCCGTGGTTTCCAACAAGAATGACCATCGCCGTGTGCACCTGCACAAGGGACTGTTTTTGCCATCCCTACTGGCCGCTGTCGCCTGGCTAGGCGGTGCCTATTTACTGATAGAATACGTTGTAGATCCCTACAACCAGGCCCAGGTAAGGCAGGTAGCCCAGCAACAGGGAGAGGCGTTTGCCCAGATCGTGCAGCAACAACTGAGCGAACGCTCCCGGCGCCTGCAAAAAGTTCATGCCACAGAAATACCGGCTCTCACACTGCTGAAAACCGCGCAACTGCCCGAGGGGTCTTCAGTACAGGTGTTTACTGAACAGCAGATTCAAGTGGGCGCAGGTGCAAATCCGACCCTCAATTTCGCCCTGGTGGACCTGCTCAAACGCGGGCGGACGGATTCGCGACTACCTTTGGAAATACTGCGGACCGGCAAAGACAACAGCTTGCAGCTGCACAGTGCACTGAATCTGCACGGAGAGCAGCTACTGATCTCCCAGCCGTTTGCCATTCTGGAAAATACCCTGAACGGACTCGACAAGAGCCGGGGACAAATCCAACTGATTCAGAAATTTCCCGATGCGCCGGCACAGACGCTGTGGCGCGGCGGCCAGGGGGTCGGACACGCCACTGGGATAAATCTCCAAAACAGTTATCTGCGTATTCAATTTAGTCCCTCGGACAGCTTCACAAATCGGCACAGCCTGCCGGAACTCTGGATTTATCTCGGTGCTGGCGCAGGCCTGCTGATTTCTCTGGTATTACTGGCAGCTTTCCTCCCCAGGGGTACCAAAGCGCCCTGGGAGCGCAGGGGCAATGGCGCAAAAGGTGGAACGGGAAAATCCGCGCCGAGCGGGAATGTCATACAGGGAGAAAACCCTATACCCCAGAGTCTCGCTTCACCACCGAGTGTTACTGCAGATACCCCTCGGCAAAACGGGGAAAACAACACCACCGGCAAACAACCCCCTATGGCTGTGCGCCAGTCCGGGCTGAACCCGGTAATCAACTGTCCACAACACGTATTTCGCGCCTACGATATTCGCGGTATTGCCGGTGAGGAAATCAACGAGCCTTTCGCCTACCAACTGGGGCGCGCCCTGGGAACCCTGGCACAACACGCTGGCGAATCTATTCTGCTGGTGGGACGCGACGGCCGCAATAGCAGTGAACTGCTGGGCAACTGCCTGGTGGAAGGTATTCTCGACAGCGGCTGCAACAGTATCAATCTGGGGCTGATACCCTCACCCCTACTCTATTACGCCTGCGTAAAAGGGAAAAATACCAGCAGTGGCGTTATAGTTACTGCGAGCCACAATCCCGCCGAGGACAATGGATTTAAAATTGTTCTGAAAGGGCGCCCGCTGGCCGAGGAAAAACTGCAGGGACTGTATCAACTGATGCAGAAAGGTCCTTTCAAGCAGGGTGAGGGCAGCAATCGTGAACAGGAAATCATAGACAAGTACATTGACGAGGTCTTGAATAACGTCGCCCTTGCCGGGCAGCCACACTTGGTTGTGGATACCGGCAACGGCGCTGCCTCCGTTTTGGCGCCACGCCTGTTTGAGCAACTGGGCTGTGCCGTGACCCCTATTTTCTGCGAAGTGGATGGAAATTTCCCCAATCATCCGCCAGACCCTTCCAGACCCGAAAATCTGCAGGCCCTGATTGACAAGGTGACTGAATGCGGTGCAGATCTCGGTGTGGCGCTCGATGGTGATGGCGATAGGGTTACCTTGATCTCTCGCAGCGGGCGCATCGCCTGGGCGGACCAGTTGGTGATGCTGTTGGCGCGGGATATTCTCGGACGTCACCCTGGGGAGCATATTGTCTTTGATGTAAAAAGCAGTCGCAGCCTGGCGCAACTGATCAGCCAGTACGGCGGCCGCCCGGTGATGTGGAAAACCGGCCACGCGCCGATGAAAACCAAAATGCTGGAAACCAAGGCCATTCTGGGCGGCGAGCTGTCGGGACATATTTTTATCAGAGACCGCTGGTTTGGATTTGACGACGGTATCTATGCGGCCGCGCGCATACTGGAAATTATGGCTCTGCGCGAACAGACATTGGATGAGCTTTTGGATTCGCTGCCAAGAATGGAAAGCACCCCGGAAATTTTGTTGCCGGTAGAGGAGCAGGAGAAGTTTTCCCTGGTCGATCAACTGCGCGAGCAGGGGGACTTTGCCAATGCGGACATCAACACCATCGACGGCCTGCGCATCGAGTTTTCCGATGGCTGGGGGCTGGTGCGCGCCTCCAACACCACCAGTGCGCTGACGCTGCGTTTTGAAGCGGAAAATGCCGAAGCCCTGGAACGTATCCGCACCCAAGTGATGGACCAGCTCAGGAGAATTGCGCCCGCGATCACAGTGCCCAATTGGCAGCTTCTCGACTAGTGCGTTCGGCTTGATTCCGAATGACTAGTAAAGCAGGAGGGGAAAATACCCCCTCTCTCAGAACCGTATGAGGCATGGAGGCCGATTAAGGGCGTACAGGGATGTATTCACAGCGCGTTCTGGGGGAAGGGTATTCTTTCCTTCCGACCCGGTAATATATATGGCAGGTGCTGCTGCCGCTGTTAGCTCTTGGCCAGCGAGTTTTTCCAATACAAACCCCGGTTATTTGCCCAGTATCCCCGGTAAAGGCGGGTGGCGATATCCGTACGATCCTGCTTGATCAGAAAGGAATGGTCATGTCCCTCAATAAGAAGTCTGCTCTGCGTGTCGCCCAGGTTTTAAATGAAGCACTACCCTATATCCAGCGATTTACCGGCAAAACCATCGTGGTGAAATTCGGCGGTAACGCCATGGTGGACTGGGAACTGCAAAATAGTTTCGCGCGCGACATTATCTTAATGAAGTTGGTGGGTATGAACCCGGTGGTGGTGCATGGTGGCGGTCCGCAAATTGGCCAACTGCTGCATAAACTGAATATTGAATCCCGCTTTGTGGATGGAATGCGAGTCACCGACAGTGAGACCATGAATGTGGTGGAAATGGTGTTGGGCGGTACCGTCAACAAGCAAATTGTCAACCTGATTAACCACAATGGCGGCCGCGCCGTGGGCGTGACCGGTAAAGACGGCCTGCTGTTAGAGGCCCGCAAACTGACCAGGAAAAATGAAAACGCCGGCCTGCACGCCTCTGAGATTATCGATATCGGTCAGGTCGGAGAGGTGGAAAAAGTCAATATCGAAGTCATCAACATGCTTATCAATGGTGATTTCATTCCGGTCATTGCCCCGATTGGTGTGGACAGAAATGGCATCTCTTATAACATAAATGCGGATCTGGTGGCCGGTAAAATCGCCGAGTGCTTAAAAGCCGAGAAACTGATGCTGCTCACCAATGTAGCGGGCCTGAAAAACAAGCAGGGAGAAGTACTCACCGGCCTGGCCAGCCCACAGGTGCAGAGCCTGATTGACGATGGCACTATTTACGGCGGTATGCTTCCCAAGATTACCTGCGCACTGGATGCCATCAAAGCCGGGGTTAACGCAGCCCACATTATCGACGGGCGCATCCCAAATGCGGTACTGCTGGAAATTTTCACAGATAGTGGCGTAGGCACATTGATCACCAATAGCCGCGCGCAAACTGAAAGCAGATAACGTCTTGGCAATTGAACACAGCCCGGCGAATCGGTAGGATTCCGCCACCGCAACACTACAGCGATAAAAACAAAATCACCGCCCACCCTCAAGTGGACAAAAGGCAATCAATGAGCAGTGAAAAAATTACTCGGCGGCAACAAATTCTGGAAGCCCTGGCTCATATGCTGGAAGCCAGTCCCGGCGCACGTATCACAACTGCAGCCCTGGCCAGGGAGGTCGGTTTCTCCGAAGCGGCACTCTATCGCCACTTCCCCAGCAAATCGAAAATGTTTGAGGGCCTGATTGAATTCATTGAAGAGGCCATTTTTAGTCGCGTCGCACTGATTCTGCGGGATGAGCCCTCGGCCCTGAGCCGCTGCCAGAAAATTCTGCACCTCCTTCTGGCCTTCTGTGAACGCAATCCGGGTATTACCCGGCTGCTCACGGGCGATGCCCTGACGGGCGAAACCGAGCGACTACACGGGCGTATTCTACAGTTGTTCGACCGCCTGGAAACTCAGATGCGACAAATCCTGCGAGAGGCGGAACTGCGCGAGGACCTGCGCCCAGTGCTGCCTCTAGGCGGCGCGGCCAACCTGCTGCTGGCCAGTGCCGAAGGACGGATTGTGCAGTATGTGCGCAGCGGCTTTAAACGTAAACCCACCGAGTATTGGGAGGAGCAGTGGCCGGTTCTGACTTCGGGGTTCTTTCGCGAAACCTTGGTCCCGGTCAGGTAGCGGGCCGCAGGTAATTCCGCCATGATTCACCCCGCAACCAAATGGGCCGCGGGCAAAACCGGGGAATGCGCAACGGAAGGACTGCCCGGCTAGGATCGGGCTGTGAGCTCGGTGTAACGGGCAACGGCTTTATCGAACTCCGCACCGATAGAGCGGGCCTCCCCCGCACGCTGACTGAGGCGCTCGCGCAAGACCGATACCTCCTTTTGTAAATCGGCGATACGCCGCAGGAGTTCGGGTGCCACCTCACGACCGCTGCGCTGGGTACGCGCCGCAGCTGCTTCCTCCTCAGCGATCTGGCGAACGAGGCTGGCGATATTCGAGCGCATAATTGCCATATCCTGCTCCACAATAGCCAGCTTGCGCGTCCGCGCACTCTCAATATCGGCAATGCTGTTGTACCGTTTTAGCAACCTGCGGTCCGCCTCCTTCTGGACCTCCTGCCGGCGCTTCGCCGCGTATTCCTCGGGGCTCGGCTGCGGGGGCACCACCTCAAGCACACGGCCGGTGGGGGTGAGGATCTCATACCCCTTGGCAACATACTCGGGTGGGACCACCTCATTGAGCACCACTATGCCCCGCTCATCGGTATAGCGATAGAGCACCCTGTCCCCGGCACCGCCCGCGGCATTTGCCAAGGCGGACAGCGACAACAGAGCGGCGACCAGTAAACGTACCACAGGAGCGGCTCGCATCGCACTTCTCACTGAATAGTCCTCCGGCCCGCCACAAAGGTCCCGCTCTATTGATCCGAAACGCCGTAACGCTGCCGATAGTCCACAATTTTTTGCAGGGTCTCGCTGTCGTGCGATTCCTGCTCGAGATAACTGATCACATTGTCTAGCTGCACGATGCTGATCACCGGGATATTGTACTGTCTCTCTATCTGCTGAATAGCGGAGAATTCACATTCCTCGCTCGCTCTTTCCTGGCGGTTCAATCCGATCACCACACCGGCGGCGCTGGCTCCGTGGGCTGCGATAATTTGTACTACTTCTCGCACCGCAGTACCCGCGGTAATCACATCATCGACAATCAAAACCTTGCCAACCAGCGGCGCACCCACTATGGTTCCACCCTCGCCGTGATCCTTGGCTTCCTTGCGGTTGAAGCAGAAAGGCTTGTTGATGCCCTTCTGCGCCAGTGCCACGGCGGTCACCGCACCCAGCGGGATACCCTTGTAAGCCGGCCCGAAAATGACATCAAAATCCACCTCTGAAGCGATAACCGCTTCGGCGTAGGCGTGTCCGAGTGCTGCCAGCGCTGCACCGGTATGGAAGTGCCCGGCATTGAAGAAATAGGGACTCTGGCGGCCTGATTTCAGGGTGAAGTCACCGAAACGCAACACTCGGTGATCCAGGGCCAGTTGGATAAAATCGCGCTGATACTGCTGCATGGAAAATTGTTAACAATTGGCTAAGGTGAAGGGAGACCGCCCCGTGGCAATCCCGGGGACAGGCACATACATAATGTTTCTAATGATACACAGTCCGCTGGTAAGGGGCTAATAATGCGAATAGTAAGCTTGTCGGTGGACGGCGTTCACCAGGCCGCACAACGCGGCCTCTACGATTGGTTGGCAGAGCAGGACGCAGACATTATCTGTCTACAGGACCTGCGTGCCCTCGAGCCCCAGCTGGACCACCCCGTCTTTCACCCCGACGGTTATTACAGCTATTTCTTCGACTCGGGAACACCGCACGAAAATGGGGTGGCCATCTACACCCGCAGCCAGCCCAAAGCCATTATCTTTGGTATGGGCTTTGCCAGTGGTGAGGACATGTTCGGACGCTATTTACAGGCGGACTTCGAGCGCCTGAGTGTCGGCTCGCTGCTCGCCCCCGCAGCCACCGGTGAGGCAACCCTGGAGAAAAAGGTACAGTTCTTCGACGATATGCAGGCGCACCTGCACAAGGTCAGCCGCAAACGCCGTGACTTTATCTTCTGCGGCAACTGGGGCATGGCCCACCGCCGCGCCGACGTGCAGAACTGGCAGGACCATCAGGACACTCCGGGATTTATGCGCCATGAACAGCGCTGGCTGGACCAGTTGTTCAATGAAATCGGCTATGCCGATGCTTTCCGTCGGGTGGTCAAAGACACTGATGAATTCACCTGGTGGCCCAGTGGCACCCTCGGCGAGGGCGATGGTTGGCGCATCGATATGCAGATAGTCTCACACGGGCTGAAGAATCGCATCGAGTACGGCGCCATCAACAAGAACGTCAGCTTTTCCAGCCACCTGCCGGTCAGCATGGATTATGACCTCGAAGTGTGATTAGCGGCGGGCCCGGGCGGTACTGAACTCCGCGAGCATTTGCGCCCCGGCAGAGACTGCCGGGCCAGGCAGCCAGGAGTCTGCCGAATCTCAGTCGCCCCGCGCATCCAGCGCCTTTTTCTGCAGGGCAATCAGTTCGTCGATCCCCGCCTTGCCCAAACCCAGCATCTGGGCAAACTGCTTTTCAGAAAAGGGCGCGCCTTCGGCGGTTCCCTGCACCTCAATCATTCCGCCGTCTGCCGCCATCACCAGGTTCATATCGGTATCGGCGCTACTGTCCTCGGGGTAATCCAGGTCCAGCACCGGCTGCCCCGCATAGATACCCACTGACACCGCCGCAACCAGGTTTAACAGCGGGTCTTGGATGAGAAGCTTTTCCCGCTGCATATGGCGCAGGGCGTCCACCAGCGCCACGCAGGCACCGGTAATCGCCGCTGTGCGCGTACCACCATCGGCCTGAATGACATCACAATCGAGGGTAATCTGGTTTTCACCGAGCTTCTCCAGATCCACTGCCGCCCGCAGCGAGCGACCAATCAGGCGCTGAATCTCCACCGTGCGGCCACTCTGCTTGCCCTTGGCTGCCTCCCGCGGCATACGTGTACCGGTGGAGCGCGGCAACATACCGTACTCCGCCGTGATCCAGCCACTGCCCCGACCGCGCAAAAACCGCGGCACTTCATTCGAGACAGAGGCATTGCACAACACTTTTGTACCCCCGAACGCCACCAGCACAGAACCCTCGGCGTGACGGGTATAGTTGCGGGTTATCTTGATGGGGCGCAGTTGCGCCGCTGCGCGGCCACTGGGTCGCTGCATAATTCACCTCGATCTATTGCATGGAAGCCCTGCATTATATACTCCCCCATGGGCATCCGGACGCTGTGCTATGATGCCGGGCTGACAAAACGCCTGCAGAGGATCCGCAATGGCCGATAACCGGGAACAAAACAGCGTGCGTAGCATGACCGCTTTCGGGCGCGCCGAGGCCATTTTCGAAACAGGGACCGCCATCTGGGAACTGCGCTCAGTCAACCACCGCTACCTGGAGCCCAACTTTCGCCTCCCGGAGACCGCGCGCCCCCTGGAGGCTCAGTTGCGGGATATTTTGCGCAAAAATCTGTCCCGCGGCAAAATCGAACTCACCCTGACCCTCAAGCCCAACATTGGGGAAACCGTCGGACTGGAGATTAACCAGGCATTGGCGCAAGCCCTGTTGCAGGCCGCCAAGCAAGTAGCCGCGAACGAAGATACCCTGCCGCTCAACCCTTTGCAGATTCTCCAGTGGCCCGGTGTCATCGGTGAGCCGGAAACCGATCCCGAGCGACAATCCGCCACTGTTCTCCAGGCTTTTCGCCAAGCACTGCAACAGCTTCGCGCAAATCGGGAGCGCGAAGGGGCAGAGCTGGCCAATTTTATTGAAGCCCGCTTGGTGGGCATTGAGGAACAAATCTCCCAGGTGCGCAGGCTGCTTCCACAAATACTGGAGGCGCAACGGGAAAAGCTGCGCAGCCGACTAGAGGAGTTCTCGTTGGATCTGGACAAAGAGCGCCTGGAGCAGGAAATCGTACTTCTGGCTCAAAAAGCGGATGTGGATGAAGAGCTGGACCGCCTGGGTGCGCACACCGCCGAGACACGCCGGGTGCTCTCTGGTGGCGGCGCCATAGGTCGACGGCTGGACTTTCTGATGCAGGAATTTAATCGCGAAGCCAATACCCTGTCTGCAAAATCCATCGTAACCAGTACCACCCAAGCGGCGGTGGAGCTGAAGGTTCTCATTGAGCAGATGAGGGAGCAGGTGCAAAATATCGAGTAATACCCGGATCCATGCACGCCGGGCCAGTACAAGGGGATCACTGAAAGCGCGGAAATTTCAACCGGGCATTGATCACTGAGCCGTTTTTCTGAGGTTGGCTAAAGAGATGAAAGATATCCTGCAAAATCTGTGTGTAAGCTGACCCGGTTCTTTGTCCTGTTGTCTGTTGTCACCTTTTCCCCAGTGGTGCCCGAAAACTCCGTACACTGCAACTTTTCCCTTGATTGACGTGCCTGAATTTTTCACTGACAACCATTACACCTTTTCCATAAAGCCAGTCGCGATAACGGGTCTGCACTTGAAGAGAGGCACATATTGTCCACCATCTGCGCGACACCTTTTAGCTTCTCTGTTAGTGCGCTCCTCCAGACAACCCGGTGTTACTCCAGTGGCGATGGAATCATCACCCCAATGCCCCCACTTTTCTAGCTGGGTTATTTCCGCGGTATTAAGGGCTATTGAAGGGGGCCTTTGAAGTTGCGACATGTCCGCAGAATGCGTTGTAAACCCCACCAAAGGTGTTAACTTCATCCGGCCGAATTGGCCGCTGCAGTCAATGGCTCAGGCTCTCGCCAGCTGTTGCGGGGGCTTGGCGCCTTCAGGCTTCCTTCGGCGCTTCTTGTTGGCTTTGCTCCGGTCTTTTCAGCGGCCTTGATTGGTGCGGGCCCAGGCTCTAGCAAAGCTTTTGTCCGGCTCCCCTGGGTCCCATCGGCTATCTCTGAAGGATTTCCCGGCGCTAACACTGATGAATTTCGGAATCCAGCCCCTGTAAATATTTGCCACATGCGCCCTGTGTGGCAAAGTCGAGACAACTACGGTATCAAGTGTTATCTATACCCTAAGAGGTCACCGTGAGTCTGATTACCCTTGCCATTCCTTTTTTTCTTATCGCTGTCCTGTCCGAACTCGCATTAGACCGCTGGAAAGGCTGGGGGGTCTACCGCCTTAACGACGCTCTCGGCAATCTCAGTACGGGCATCCTCAGCCGCATCTTGGGGCTGACCTATAAAAGTTTGTTCCTGGTTGTGTATATCCCGCTGTACCATTTGCTGGCGCCCTATTACCAGCTGGTGGGCGTCGACTGGTCCATGACCAATGGCTGGCACCTGTGTATTGCGGTCATCGCCTACGACTTCTGCTACTACTGGAAACACCGTATCAGTCACGAGATAAATCTCTTCTGGGCCGGGCACGTGGTGCACCACCAGAGCGAGGACTACAATCTCACCACCGCCCTGCGCCAATCGAGCGGCGGCCTGCAACTCGAGTGGGTCTTTTATCTGCCGCTGCTACTGATCGGCCTGCCCGCAGAGATGGTGATCACCGCCGGCGCCATAGATCTTCTCTACCAATTCTGGGTACATACACAAAAAATTCCCAAGATACGCTGGATGGAGTGGTTCTTTATCACCCCGTCCAACCACCGGGTACATCACGCCCAGAACACGGTCTATGTAGACAAAAATTACGGTGGCATCCTGATTTTATGGGACCGCCTGTTTGGCACCTACCAGGAGGAGCTCGACAGCGAACCCTGTATCTACGGCGTACGCAAACCCCTCAACACCTTCGACCCCCTGGCGGCCAACCTGCAGCATTTGAAGCGCATGGCACTGGATGCCTGGTACACCAAACGCTGGCGGGACAAACTTACCCTGTGGTTTCGCCCCACCGGCTACCGACCTGCAGATGCGGAGGCGGCCATGCCCGTATCTTCCACCGACCTGACGCATTTCCAGCGCTTCAATCCCCGCATCCGCCGCGGCCGCCGCAACTATGCGCTGATCCAGCACCTGTGCTATTCCGTCGCCAGCCTGGCCCTGCTCTGGCTCAGTACACAACTGGGCTTTGCACCGCTGTTGGCGGTTGTGACCGCACTGGTATTCTGCCTAATGGTCAACGGGCGCATCCTGGACGGGCACCTATGGGCCAGAGTTCTGGAGCCCCTGCGCCTGGGGCTTCTGGCCGGGGCCCTGCCGCTGCTAAGCGCCAAATTTGTGCCCGTTTTCACTGCCTATATTTTTATCAGCGCCCTGCTGTGGTGGTGGCTGGCAATCACGGACAAAAAAGATACCGTCGCCCTCGCTAGCCATTAGCAACGCGGGGCAAGTCTCTATCGCAGAAAGCCTGCGGTGATTGAGCACATGCGCACAGGCGATTCCGGCCGGCACCGGTGTGCAGACGTTATCATGCACCTGAAACGCCCAACACTGCCCCCTCAACCCCGGTCGGTGTTTAACCTTTTCCCACTTTTATGTCCCATTGTTCCACCCCTTGCAGGCACCGCAATGCCGGAGCTTGGGCTATAATGCACGTTTTGCCCGCGAACAGGACCAGATGTGCCAACAGGAACCCTCTATACCGTGTCCGCACCCTCAGGTGCAGGGAAAACCAGCCTGGTGAAGGCGCTGGTGGCAAGCGACAGCCAGGTCACAGTGTCTGTTTCCCATACCACCCGCGCCAAACGCTCCGGTGAGGTGCAGGGTATTGATTACCACTTCGTGGAGCGCGAGGGGTTCCTGGCAATGCTCGAGCAGAATGCTTTTCTCGAGCACGCCCAGGTGTACGGCGACAATTACTACGGCACCGCCAAAAAGGAAGTGGAAGAGACCCTCGCCAGGGGTTGTGACGTTATTCTGGAAATCGACTGGCAAGGCGCTGCACAGGTGCGACGCCTGCATACCGATACTGTCGGGATCTTTATCCTGCCGCCGTCCCAACAAGCTCTGCGCGAGCGCCTCACCGACCGCGGCCAGGATGACCAGCCCGTGATTGATCGACGTATGGGCCAGGCCATCGACGAGATGACACACTATGTCGAAGCGGATTATCTGGTGATCAACGATGACTTCGACCAGGCCCTGACAGAGCTGCGCGCTATAATCCTTGCCCAGCGTCAGCGCCTCGCGCAGCAGCAACTGCGCCACGGGGCACTGTTACAGGCACTGCTGCGCCATTGAGCTGATTGATCGAATTGCGTACACTATATGGTCCGGTAAAATAGTCGCTCCCCCGAACACAATTTGCCCTCCGGGCACAGAGAATGGAACCGAAAGTTTATGGCACGTATTACAGTTGAGGACTGCCTGGAGCACGTCGACAACCGCTTCGAGCTTGTTATCGTGGGTAGCCGACGCGCCCGTCAGATCGCCACCGGCGGCCGGGACCCTCTGGTTCCAGAGGAAAACGACAAACCCACCGTGATCGCCCTGCGCGAAATCGGGGAAGGCCTGGTAGACGCCAGCGTCCTCAATGAACCGGATATTGATGAAACACCCGCCACCATGGCGGCCCCGGCTTATCTCTCCGGCCAGGAAATCTGATTCCGGTCTATTCCTGCTGAGTGTTAGTAAGTGATATGAGAGGCGCGCGCGGCATTGCACACCATCGATAGTCTGGCCCACCGCCTCTCCTCATACCTGTCCCCCGATCAGATCCAGATAGTCCGCCGCGCCTATTTCTATGCCGAACAGGCCCACGACGGGCAGCAGCGCCGCTCCGGCGAACCCTATGTGACCCACCCCCTGGCGGTGGCAACCATTCTCGCGGGTATGCATATGGATCACGAGAGCCTGGCTGCGGCCATGCTGCACGACGTGATCGAGGATACCGGCATCCCCAAGGCGGCACTGGCGGAGCAGTTTGGCAGCGAGGTGGCCGATCTCGTCGACGGCGTCTCCAAGCTGACCCAGTTTGAAACCGACAGCGCGGCGGAAAAGCAGGCGGAAAACTTCCAGAAAATGGCCCTGGCCATGGCGCGGGATATTCGCGTCATCCTGGTAAAGCTGGCCGACCGCCTGCACAACATGCGCACCCTGGGCGCACTAAAACCGCAGAAACGTGCGCGTATCGCCCGCGAAACCCTGGAAATCTACGCACCTATTGCCCACCGCCTGGGGATGAACGACGTGCGTATAGAATTCGAGGACCGCGCCTTCTTCGCCATCTACCCCCTGCGCGCCAGCCGGCTGCGCGCCGCCCTGGTTGCCGCACGCGGCAACCGCAAGGAACTACTCGAACAGATTCAGAACGCCATCGAACTGCGCCTGCAACGGGAGGGCATCAGCGCCCTGGTGATCGGCCGCGAGAAGCATCTTTTCAGTATTTACCAGAAGATGCGTGCGAAAAAGAAATCCTTCAAGGAGATCATGGACGTCTATGCCTTTCGCATCATCGTGGACAGCGTGGACACCTGCTACCGGGTACTCGGTGTGATGCACAGCCTGTATAAACCGGTGATTTCAGACTTCAAGGATTATATCGCTATCCCCAAATCCAACGGCTACCAGTCGCTGCACACCGTGCTGCTGGGTATGCACGGCGTACCGATCGAGGTACAGCTACGTACCAAGGAAATGGACGAGATGGCCAACAGCGGCATTGCCGCCCACTGGCTGTACAAGGCTTCCGGCGAAGAGGTGATCAACACCGGCGGCACCAGCCAGGTGCGCGCACGCCGCTGGGTGCAGGGGCTGCTGGAAATGCAGCAGCGCGCAGGCGACTCCCTGGAGTTTATCGAGAATGTCAAGATCGACCTGTTCCCCGACGAAGTCTACGTGTTCACCCCAAAGGGCCAGATTATCGACCTGCCCGCCGGTGCCACCGCCGTGGACTTCGCCTATTCAGTCCATACGGATATCGGCAATACCTGTGTGGCCGTACGCATCAACCAACGCCTGGCGCCACTGTCGCAACCCCTGGAGAGCGGACAGAAAGTTGAAATTCTCACCCGTAAAAATGCCCAGCCGAATCCCAACTGGCTCAATTTTGTCGTTACCGCCAAGGCCCGCAGCGCTATTCGTCACTTCCTCAAGCACCAGCGCCACCACGACTCCATCGCCCTCGGCCGGCGCCTGCTGGAAAAAGCCCTGAGCAAGTTTGAAACACGCCTGGAAGCACTGACCGAGGAGCAGCTGACACGAGGCCTGCAGGACGCCAAATGCGCGACCCTGGACAAGCTGCTGGAAGAGATTGGCCTCGGCAATAAAGTCGCCTTCTCCGCAGCCAAGCTGCTGGCCCCGGCACACAGTGAAGAGGCCGAAATGAGCCATATCTCCTCACCGCTGACCATCGACGCCCAGGAGGGCATGATGATCAGCTTCGCACGCTGTTGCAGGCCAATCCCCGGAGATACCATTATTGGCCATATCAGCTCCGGCAAAGGAGTGGTCGTGCACCGGGATACCTGCCGCAATACTGGTGAATTTCGCGAACATCCGGAAAACATTATGCTGGTAAACTGGTCACCGGATGTCAAAGGGGACTTTCTCGGCGATGTGCGCGTGGAGGTGGAATCCGAACGCGGCATTATCGCGCGCCTGGCGACCCGGATTACGGAAGAGGGAGCCAGTATTGAGCAAATCAATGTGGATGAAAAAGATGCACACAACAGTGTGATCTCCCTGACATTGGAAGTGGGCGGCCGGGTGCACCTGGCGAGGGTCATGAAGCGGCTGCGCAACCTGCCTTCGGTCATCCGCATCGCACGCCCCTAGGCAGGGTACCCGCCGCCATGCACAATTTACAAGCCGGTGGGCCTCCCCGCTTTCCTCTCTGTTGACGCTGCCATTTGTCGTTAAAGCGCGCTATATTTATCGGCTTTCCTTCTCAAATACCAACAGGTAAAGGAGTACCCTATGCCCAACCGCGCAATTATAAAAACAGACAAGGCACCGGCCGCAGCGGGCACCTATTCCCAGGCGGTAAAGGTCAACAATACGGTTTACTTGTCCGGGCAGATCGGGCTTGATCCCCACACACAGCAAATGGTTTGCGGCAGTTTTGCCGACGAGGTGCGCCAGGTGTTTCGCAATCTGAAAGCCGTCTGTGAGGCGGCGGACGGCTCACTGCAACATATTGTAAAGCTGAACCTTTATATCACCGACAGCGGCAACTTTGCCCGCCTCAACGAGGTGATGGCAGAATTCTTTCAGGAGCCCTACCCGGCGCGGGCGACTGTCGCCGTCAAGGAGCTGCCCCTGGGGGCACAATTTGAAGCCGAAGGCGTGATGGTGCCCTGAGCGCCTCCAGCCATTGCACCATCCGCGCCTGTAAACAATGCCGGAAAAACCGTCCGCTTCAAACAACAGCGGCTCAGCCCTCCGCCGCCAGCAGGGCGCCGTAGCCGGCCTTGTAATCCGGGTATTTCAACGCGTAACCGCTGGCCAGCATACGCTGGTTCCCCAGCCTCTTTGAGCGCCGCACGCTGGTCTGTACTATCTCGCGCAAATGTGCACTGGTATACCCCATGGCCTTTACCAGCCACTGCTGCAGTTCGTACATGGGCACGGGTTTGCTGTCGGCAACGATATAGAGCGGTTCCGGCGTCCAGCCCTCCCTGTGCCGCTCGACCAGGTGCAGCAGAAAGCCGATACAGTCATCCACATGGATACGGTTGCTGTACTGGGGCGGTTGCGGGGGTGCGCAGCGCCCGGCGCGAACCTGGGACAGCAAGCGGTCGCGGCCCGGCCCATAGATACCGGCAAAGCGCACAATACAGGCGGCAGGCACAGCCGCTCGTATTATTTCCTCCGCCTTCAACAGCGCCTCTCCCTGGAAACCGCCGGGCACCGGCGGAGTCTGCTCATCGATAAACTCCTCCCCACTCTGTCCATAGACCCGGGTGGAGGATACCCAGAGTACCAGTCGGGGCGGTTTGGGCAGAAGCGGAATCACCTCACCGAGCGCTCTGGCGGTTTCCACATAGGCCCGCTGGTAACCGCCGGGTGTATGTTCATCCGGGCTGAATGTGGCGAGGACAATATCGGCCCCGGTAACCAGCAATCGCTCTATATCCCTCGCCCTGGTGGCATCCCCCCTGCGCCAGTTGACCGCATCTGCGCGGCGCTTGCTCGCCAGAGCCACCAGCGGGTTGCGCCGCATGCCGTACACCGTATATTTGTCGCGGTCTATATTCAGCGCCAGACGCGCTCCGAGGTCGCCACATCCAAGGACCCAAAGATTTTCTTGTTGTGTCATATCGTTCCCGGCAAACAATGCGAAAAACCGCCCATCTGCCCTATTCCCTTGATTCTGTTTTATAGAGTCCTGCCAGAGAAACCCCAGATCTGGATGCACTCAAGCCCTGTTCGCCCAATACCTTCGAAAGGCTCCAGAATGATCCCGCAAACCATCGCGGGCTATCATCCATGAATACCGGTGCGGGGCACCGGCGGCCCCGCCATACCGTCAACTGTGCCGGTTTTTTGCCTAATTACCGCGCCGCTTGAGCAGGCGGTAAATCGCAAGAAAGATAATTGCGCCAATGGTCGCTGTTATTATGTCGCCGAAACCAAAACCGGTCACTGGCCCGCCGATCCCCGCCAGGGCGCCCAGCCAACCACCGATAAAGGCACCGATAATGCCAATGGCCATAGTGACTATCCAGCCACCGGGATCTTTTCCGGGCATAATCCACTTCGCCAAGGCGCCGGCAATCAGTCCGAGAATGACCCAGGATAGAATTCCCATCACGCTTCTCCGTTCGCTGTGCTCCCATTAGATATAGCAAAATTTTGCGCCTCAATCCTCTAGGTGCGCTCATAATTGGTAAATTTTTCCAATTTTTGACTCCAGGCTACAGAGTGCGCCCAGATATTGGCCATCGGCTATTATATATGAATAATATCTATCACCAGAGAATAATTGATTACCTTTACTATGACTCTCAATGAATTGCGTTACATCGTCACCCTCGCCCAGGAACAGCATTTCGGCCGTGCCGCCGAACGCTGCTACGTGAGCCAGCCAACACTGTCGATCGCAGTCAAGAAATTGGAAAAAGAGCTGGGTGTGGCGCTGTTTGAGCGCTCCAAGACCCGGGTACAAGCAACGCCTTTGGGAGAGCGCATCGTCGCCCAGGCCCAGCTGGTACTGGAACAGTCGGCGGCAATCAAGGACATCGCAAGCGCGGGCAAGGATCAGCTGGCCAGCCCGCTATCTGTGGGCGCAATCTTTACCATCGGACCCTATCTGTTCCCGCACTTTATACCGCAACTGCAGCACCTGGCTCCGGAAATGCCCCTCTACGTGGAAGAGGGCTATACGGCCACCCTGCGCCGGCGCCTGCGCAAGGGGGATCTGGATTCAATTATTATCGCGCTGCCTTTTACCGAGCCGGATGTGGTTACCCAACCCCTCTATGACGAGCCTTTCGTGGTGTTGCTGCCGGCGGGACACCCCCTGGCAGAGCACGAGAGCCTCTCTCCGGACCAGCTCACTGAGGACAATGTCCTGCTCCTTGGCGAAGGGCACTGCTTCCGTGATCAGGTCCTGGAGGCCTGCCCGCACCTGCACTTGAGCATGGAAAGGCACGCGGGTAGTGGAGGCATCCGCACCGCCTCCGACGGCAGCTCCCTGGAAACCCTGCGCCATATGGTGGCCTCCGGGCTCGGCATTACCATACTGCCCCTGTCCGCCGCCACAGCGCCGCAATACGCCAGTGGTCTGCTGGAAACCCGTCCCTTCACCGCGCCGGGGCCACATCGCACCGTCGCCCTGGCCTGGCGAGCCAGTTTCCCGCGCCACCGCGCCATTGATATCCTGCGTGAGGCGATCAGCCAGTGTCATCTGATCGAACCCTAACCAGCCTGGCCCAACAGCCTGTCACCACCCTGAAGGGCGTTGGGGATAAATTTGCCCAGGTGTTGGAAAAGCTGCACATTCGCTCCCTGCAGGATCTGCTCTTTCACCTGCCTCTGCGCTACCAGGACCGCACGCGGGTTATTTCCATTGCCGATCTGAATGCGGGGCAAGATGCGGTGATTGAAGGGGAAGTGGCCACAGCGGATATCGTCTTCGGGCGGCGGCGCAGCCTGGTGGTGCGGCTACAGGACAACAGCGGCGCGATCACCCTGCGCTTTTTCCACTTTTCCCCAGCGCAGAAAAACCGCTTTGCCCGCGGACTCCGCCTGCGCTGCTATGGCGAAGCGCGCCGCGGCAGTGCCGGACTCGAACTCTGCCACCCGGAGACCGAAGTGGTGGACAGCGCGGCCGCCACCGCCGGGGAAACCCTGACCCCGGTGTATCCCCTGACAGAGGGCGTGGGCCAAAAGCGTATGCGCGGACTGGTACAGCAGGCGCTGGCGCAACTGCAGCACCGCTCCATCGCAGAACTGCTCCCCGCTGAACTGCTCCCGAGGGCCCTGCGCTGCCCCCTCGGAGATGCCCTGGTCTACCTGCACGCCCCCCCCGCCGATACCCAGCAGGCGCAGCTCGCCGCCGGTTTACACCCGGTACAGCAGCGTTTGGCGCTGGAGGAACTGCTCGCCCACCATCTGAGCCTGCTGGAACTTCGGCGCAACAGCGCCAGGGTCGCCGCACCGCCTTTAGCCGTGAATACCTCCCTGGAGCGGGATTTTCTCGCGCGCCTGCCTTTTGCCCTGACCGCAGCCCAGCAACGGGTGTGTCAAGAAATTGCCGCAGACTTGGCCCGGGATTATCCTATGATGCGCCTGCTACAGGGTGATGTCGGCGCCGGCAAGACCCTGGTCGCAGCCATGGCGGCACTCAAGGGCATTGGCGCCGGCGCCCAGGTGGCGGTTATGGCCCCCACGGAAATCCTCGCTGAACAGCATCGCCTGAATTTCAGCACCTGGCTGGAGCCTCTCGGTATTGTGGTGGCACAGCTCACCGGCAGCCTCAAGGCCAGCCGGCGTCGCGAACAGTTGGCACAAGTGGCCAGCGGCGAGGCCCGGCTGGTGGTGGGCACTCACGCACTGTTCCAGGCGGAAGTGGCTTTCCACAACCTGGCACTGGTGATTATCGATGAGCAGCACCGCTTCGGGGTGCGCCAGCGCCTGGAGCTGCGCGAGAAGGGCGCCGCCAGCGGTGTCATTGGCAAGTGCCAACCACACCAGTTGATCATGACCGCGACACCGATTCCACGCACCCTGGCCATGTCCGCCTTCGCCGACCTGGACTGCTCGATCATCGACGAACTGCCCCCGGGGCGGCAACCCATCAGTACGGTGGCGATTCCCAATGATCGCCGCGATCAGGTGATGGAACGGGTGCACAACGCCATTGCCGAGGGCCGCCAGGCTTACTGGGTCTGTACACTGATTGAGGAATCCGAAAGTTTGCAGGCCCAGGCGGCTGAGTCCACCGCACTGGAATTGACCGAGGCGCTCGACGGAGTGCGGGTAGCCCTGGTGCACGGCCGCCTCAAACCGGAGCAGAAAGAACAGGTGATGGGCGCCTTCACGGCGGGGGAAGTGGACCTGCTGGTGGCAACCACCGTGATCGAAGTGGGGGTGGATGTGCCCAACGCCAGCCTGATGATTATCGAAAACCCGGAACGGCTCGGTCTGGCACAACTGCACCAGTTGCGCGGGCGTGTAGGGAGGGGCTCCATCGCCAGTCACTGCGTGCTGTTATACGGTACGCCACTGTCAAAAAGTGGCCGCGCGCGCTTGCAGGCCCTGCGCCAGCACAGCGACGGCTTCGCCATCGCCGAGGAGGATCTGCGCCTGCGTGGGCCCGGTGAAATTCTCGGCACCCGCCAGACCGGTGAGATTCAGCACCGGATTGCCGATCTGCAGAGGGATGCTGGGCTACTTCCGCAGGTACAGAGGCTGGCCGCATCCCCGGGATTAAATCAGGACATGCGGCGCCAGCTGATCCAGCGCTGGTTACAGAACAAGCCCCGTTTCGCCGAGGCCTGATGGGCAGCGCCTCAATGGGCGCCGATGGTATTGTGGGAATCGCTGATACTCACGCTGTCATAGTTGGCGTCGTAGAAAGTCTCCTCATCCAGCGCGCCTTCACTTTTCGCCACCACGCTGCTCACCACCGCATCACCGGTGATATTCACCGCGGTGCGCACCATATCCAGCAGGCGGTCGACACCGATGATCATGGCGATGCCCTCCAATGGCAATCCCACCTGCTGCAGCACCATACCCAACATAATCAGGCCGACGCCGGGCACACCGGCAGTACCGATGGAAGCCAGGGTCGCGGTGAGAATTACGGTCAAATAGCCCATCAAACCGATCTCCACACCGAAGAACTGGGCAATAAAGACCGTGGCCACCCCCTGCATAATCGCGGTGCCATCCATATTGATGGTGGCACCAAGCGGGATAGTGAATGCCGCCACCTTGTTGTCCACACCCAGGCGCTTCTCCACGGTCGACAGGGTTACCGGGATGGTGGCCGCCGAAGAGGCAGTGCTAAAGGCGAACACCATGGTGGAGCGCATCTTCTTGAGCAGTTCCAACGGGTTGAGGCCACTCAGCAGTTTTAGAAGAAGCGAATAGACACCCAAAGCGTGTAACAGCAGGGCCCCCAGCACAACCAGGAAGTATTTACCGAGCTGCACCAAGCCACCCAACCCCAAGTCTGCAAAGGTCTTCGCCAACAGGGCAAAGACCCCGTAGGGAGCGAATACCATCAGCACCCCGACCATACGCAGGACAACACTGTTGAGGTCGTTAAAGAAGGCCGCGATGCGCTGTCCCGGTTCACCACAGCGGGAAATGGCATACCCCATCAGCAGGGCAAACACGATAATCTGCAGCATGTTGCCCTCGGCCATGGCCGCCACCGGATTGGTGGGGAAAATATTCACCAGTACCTCGGAAAGCGGTGGAGGCTCTTTTGGCTGGAAGGCGGCAGTCGCCTGTGCCGCTGCCTCGCTCACACCGACACCGGGCTGGAATAGCAGAGCCAGGCACAAAGCCAGGGTAATGGCTATTGCCGTGGTTAACATGTAAAGCAGTATCGTTTTACCCGCAAGCGGACCTATACGGCTGCCTTCCGACAGGGCGCAGGCGCCACTGATCAGTGAAACCAACACCAGCGGCACCACCATAAGTTTCAATGAGGCGATAAAAATCCGGCCGACGATATCGAACAGACCTTCAGTGAGGTAGATATTAATCGCCTCATTGACCCCGGCCCCGGGAAACCCGCTCATATTGAGGGTATTGAATAACAGGCCAAGGGCAATACCCGCGCCCATGGCAATCACAATTCTGGTAGTAAGCCCCATAACAAGCTTCTCTCTGTGTATTTGTTGTTTTCAATGCTCTGCGCACTATATCTATTGAGACCGCGGGGAGCAAAACTGCAACAGGAAGGGGCCAGCCGTTAACGGACGAGGTACAATGTCCCTTTTTCCAGATTGCGGAGTGATCGTTGTACCAATCCCCGTTTGTGCCCACTGGCGATTGGCATGGGCAGCTGCTTGAACCGGCGCACCCCCAGCCCCCACAGATGCTGTTGCCCTGGCTGGAATACCCCGGTTCACTCACCGCTGCACTCAAGCGACAGAGCCGGGGGGATTTTCGCGTGCAGGTGCTGAGTCAGTGCTGGCAACTGCCCCTCGCGGAGGAGTGCCGCGCACTCAATGTGCGCACACACAGCCGCGCGCTGGTACGCGAAGTGCTGTTGTACGGTCGCGGCCATCCCTGGGTCTATGCCCGCAGTGTCCTGCCTTTGCGCAGCCTGCAGGGCAAATCCCGCAACCTGCGCAGTCTGGACAACCGACCACTGGGGGAGTTGCTGTTCAGCGAGCCGGGCATGCGCCGAAGCGATATTGAATTCAACCACCTGCAACGCAATCCCCGCTTGCAACTGGCAGCACTCTGTCGCGAGGATGACAATGCCTGGGGGCGCCGCTCCACCTTCTGGCTGCGGGACAAGCCTCTGCTGGTGGCCGAGACGTTCCTCTCGAGCTTCCGTCCCGGCGGGCCGCCCAAGGCCACCGGACCCGACGATAAAACCCTGGGAGAGAATCCGCCTTGATCAGCCAACAGATTGCCCGGCGCTGGCCTGCGGTGATGCCCTACTGGCAGCTGACCCGTATGCACAGGCCCATCGGCACACTGCTACTGCTGTGGCCCACCTGGTCCGCGCTGTGGCTCGCTGCCGGCGGCTGGCCGGGATGGCACCTGTCGGCCGTGTTTACGCTTGGGGTGATCCTGATGCGCGCAGCCGGCTGTGCGGTCAACGACTTCGCTGATCGCGAAATTGACCGCCATGTAAAGCGCACAGCGACGCGCCCGCTCGCCACCGGCAGTGTCACCCCGCGCGCGGCCCTGTGGCTCTTCGCCGGACTCAGCCTGGCGGCCTTCGCACTGGTGCTAACCACCAACAAACTCACGATACTCCTGTCGCTGCCGGCCCTGGCGCTCGCCTTTTGCTACCCTTTCGCCAAGCGCCACACCCATCTGCCGCAGGTAGTCCTGGGAGCCGCTTTCAGTATGGGCATCCCCATGGCATTTGCCGCGGTCAGCGGCGAAATCCCCCCCCAGGCATGGTTGCTGTATACGGCAAACCTGTTGTGGACCCTGTGCTACGACACCTTCTACGCCATGGTGGACCGCGACGACGATCTGAAAATCGGAGTGAAATCTACGGCGATCCTGTTTGGTGACATGGATAGAGCCATGACTGCAGCCCTGCAGTTGCTGGTAGTGATCGCTCTTTTGCTCCTCGGTCAGCGCTTTGGTATGAGCGCCTTCTATTATTTAAGTTTGGTGGCTGTGGCCGCCCTCTTTGTCTACCAGCAGTGGCTGATTCGCAAACGGGAACGGGATGCCTGCTTTCAGGCTTTTCTCAACAATAACTGGGTGGGTTTGGCTATTTTCACGGGAATATCCCTGCATTATCTGCTGAATTAGCCCTGGATTGGGAGCCGCGGGACGGCCGTCATATATTTGTCATACTATTCCCGTTTAATCTCCGGCGGAAACGGGAAATCCTGACAACAGCGCGGGAATGGCAGACAAATGCACAGTAAAACGATCCTGATTGTCGATGATGAGGCCGCCGTGCGCGATATGCTGCGGGTGGCGCTGGAAATGGCGGATTACCGCTGTCTGGAGGCGGAGAATGCGCGCGAGGCCCACGCCCTGGTGATCGATGAAAAACCGGACCTGATTCTGCTGGACTGGATGCTGCCGGATGTATCCGGCGTCGAACTGGCCCGACGCCTCAAGCGCGACGAGTTGACCACTGCCGTACCCATTATCATGCTCACCGCCAAAGGCGAGGAAGATAATAAAATCAAAGGGCTGGAAACGGGCGCCGACGACTATATCACCAAGCCCTTTTCCCCCCGCGAACTGGTGGCCCGATTGAAAGCGGTGTTGCGCCGCGCTGGCCCGGCCACCCCCGAGGACCCACTCAGCGCCGGGCATCTGGTACTGGACCCACTCAGCCACAGGGTCACCATCAAGGGCCAGCCGGTCGATATGGGCCCCACGGAATTTCGCCTCCTCACCTTCTTCCTCTCCCACCAGGAGCGCGCCTATACCCGCACCCAACTACTTGACCACGTCTGGGGTGGCAATGTCTATGTGGAGGAGCGTACCGTGGACGTACATATCCGCCGCCTGCGCAAGGCCCTGACACTGGACCGCCACGACCGCTATATCCAGACGGTGCGGGGCACCGGCTATCGATTTTCTGTGCAAACTGTCGAAAAAGTGTGACAATTTCACACGACAGATACTGATGCCCGCGGAATTCCCGCCGGTGCGCCCTTTGCGCAGCGAGTGGATGCCGGGGAGCGATTCAGCCGGGGAGGAAATGATTCCCTCTGTTGTCCGTTTGGTAACACGACTAGTCTATGTTTGATCGCAGTATTGGCGAGTTTTCGCGTTTTGTCCTTATCACTCTGGGCTGTACTATCCTCGGTTTCACCTGGGGCAGCTGGTCGATTGCCCTGATCGCAGGGCTGTCCGTCTATCTGGCGTCGCTGTTGTGGCAACAGCAACGCTTCAACCGCTGGCTGGCCGGCGGTCGACGCGGCCCGGCGCCCTCCGCCTTTGGTATCTGGGGGGAGATCTACGACGATTTCTACCGTATACAGCGCCGCCACCGCCGGGAAAAACAGAAACTGCACGCCATGTTGCGCCGGGTACAGGACAGCACCAACGCCCTGTGCGAGGGCATAGTGGCACTGGAGAACGGCGATAACCTGGCCTGGTGGAACCCCGCCGCCGGCGAACTCCTCGGCCTGCAGGCCAGTGATGCCGGGCAGTCGCTGGTCAACTTTGTGCGTGACCCGGGCTTTGTCAGCTACATGCACAGCAAAGACAGCAGGGTGCGGGAACCCCTGACCCTGCCGGCACCCGGCAACGAGGCCCTTCGCCTCCAGCTCGAAGTCACCCGCTACGGCCAGGATGAAGCGCTGGTCATTGTTCGCGATATCACCCGCCTGCGCAACCTGGAGCAGATGCGCCGCGATTTCGTCGCCAATGTTTCCCACGAACTGCGCACCCCCCTAACCGTGATCACCGGCTACCTGGAAACCCTGCAGGGCAGCGACTTGGCACCGCCGGTCTGGCAGCGGCCCCTGGCGCAAATGGAAGAGCAGGCCGTGCGCATGACAGCACTGGTCAACGACCTGCTGTTGTTGGCGCGCCTGGAAACCTCCGAGTGCAAGATCGGGGATGTGCCGGTGGATGTACGCGAATTGATGGGGCGGGTTGCGCGGGAGGCACACAGCTTTAGCGGCGGCCGCCACAAGGTTGTGGTGCAGTGCGAAGCCGACAGCCGCATCCTTGGAGAAGCCGGCGAGCTGCACAGCGCCTTTGCCAACCTGGTGCTCAACGCCGTGCGGTACAGCCCAGCGGGGGGGGCAATCCAGCTGCGCTGGTGGCAGGATAACCGTGGCGGTCATTTCAGCGTACAGGACCAGGGCATCGGCATAGACCCGGTGCATATCCCCCGACTGACAGAGCGCTTCTACCGGGTCGATCCCGGCCGTTCACGGGACAGTGGCGGCACCGGGCTGGGATTGGCGATCGTTAAGCATGTACTGCTGCGCCACAGTGGCGAGATGAGCATAGAGAGTACCCCCACCCAGGGCAGTACCTTCACCCTGCACTTTCCTGAGCACAAGTTGACCGCAAAGCCCGTCCGCACACCGGAAACCAGCGAAGAGATGGCCGATACCTAGGGCGGCTTCTCCCCCACAGGGGGCCTTACTCCAGCTCTTCCAGCTTTACCGGTTTGCCATTTTTCATGTAAGTAATGTTGTCGTCATCACCAACCGGTGTGCTCTCCCTGCGTAGAATCAGGTGGTGTAGTTGCAGGTCACCGTCGCGCAGCAACAAGTGCTCATTACCGTCATCATCGGTGGGTAGCGGTTTACTGCCCAGCACTGCATCGCGCAGGACGCGCAGGCGGGGCACATCCCGGTAGCGACCCAGGTCATTGGAGAGGCGTGTTTTCATACGTTCACTCTCGTGCAGGACGGCAACGGTCTCGCGGTATTTGGCGAAAAAGAACACAGCGCCAATGGCAAAGACGACAATGATCAATACTTCAAACCATGCAGGCATAGTGACTCCTCGTTATCGCTTTCTACGCCAGGCCACCAACTGGTTATTGGCCGGCAGGTAGTTTAACTCTTCACGCATAAACCCTGCATCTGCAGCCAGTTGATCCAGCCACTCGAGCGCGCGAATACCACTTAAGGGGTTGCGCTCTTTTAACCAGAGATCAAAATCGGCATTGCCGGGTCCGATAAACGCCCCGGCAATTTTCATAGGGCCGTAGACAATCAAAAGTCCACCGGGCTGCAATACCGACGGCAACTGTTGGAAAAAGCGCTCTACAGACCCCACAGACATAATATGCAGGGTATTGGCGGTGAAAACCGTATCGACACTCAGCGCGGGCCAGGACGCATCGACATCCAGGGCCAGGGGGTCTCTCAGATTGTCGGCTGGGGCACTGGCGAGCCAGGCGCGGACCCCGGGCAGCATCTCCTCCCGCTCGGAAGTCTGCCATACCAGGTGCGACAGAAACGGAGCGAAGTACACCGCGTGCTGGCCGGTACCACTACCCACTTCCAGCACCCGTTGATGATCGACCAACAAGCGGCGCAGGTGCTGCAAAATGGGCTCGCGATTGCGCGCGCAGGAAGGCGCATCCGGAAGCGGTAAATCCCTCATTGCCCCCCGTCCCGAGTAAATACCCAGTCGCGCTGGTCGGACATCTTCGGGCTATAACGATAACCCGCCATAGTAAAATCCTTGAGCGTTTGCGCTTTTTTTACCCGTTGATCAATGGCCCAGCGACTCATCATGCCGCGCGCCTTCTTGGCAAAAAAACTGATTATCTTGTACTGGCCATTCTTCAAGTCCTTGAAGTGCGGTGTAATCACCTCTGCATCGAGCGCACCGGACTGAACCGATTTGAAATACTCATTGGAAGCCAGATTGACCAGCTCGCGGCTCTTCAGGCTGTGCAGCTGCTGGTTAAGGGCCAGGGTGATTCGATCTCCCCAGAACTCGTACAGGTTCTTGCCGCGGGCATTTTCAAACCGGGTACCCATCTCCAGGCGGTAGGGCTGCATCAGGTCCAGGGGACGCAGCAGGCCGTAGAGGCCCGAGAGCATGCGCAGGTGCTTTTGAGCATAGGCAAAATCGCGCCTGCCCAGGCTTTCAGCCTCGAGGCCGGTATACACATCGCCTTTGAAGGCAAGCAGTGCAGGGCGCGCATTCCGATCAGTGAAAGGCCGCTTCCAGGTCTGGAAACGGTCATAATTCAGAGCGCCCAGCTTGTCGGAAACCTTCATCAGGCTGGAGATCTGCTGCGGACTCAATGTCCGCAACGCCTTGACCAGCGCCGCGGATTCCGCCAGAAAATCCGGCTGGGTTGTTTTCAGCGTGGGAATATCGCTTTCATAGTCCAGCGACTTGGCTGGAGAAATCACTATTAGCATCGGATACCTTACTTGTCACTGCTGCGCGATCCACCCCCAGCGCCTTGCTGGTAGCGGCACCAGGGCGGGCTGTAGCCCGCTATCTGGTCGATTCGCCTGAAAATTCCGCGCATTCAGCCCCGGGAGCGAAGACCCTGCCGGCTTGCGGACCTACTCGGGTTTTAGAATATCCTGCCACCAGTTCAGCGGCGTCTGACCATCCTTGGGATCGTAGACATTGCCGTAATACCAGACACTGTCAGCTCCGTCACAGACATTGTTGAGGATTTTCTCAATTTTGTCGAAGCCACAGCTGACATGAATGCTGTACACCAGCAGCCGAGGCTGTTCAAGGTCCAGTTCACCACCCAGCTTTTCCAGCTGCGGAGTCAGCCGATCTGACAAGTCTGCGCTGTCCGTGCGGCAGAATACCCGGATCGCCAGGTTGCCCGAGCGCCTGATCAATTCAAACTGCTGAGTGTCCTTATCCACCTTGATACGATCACCACTGGCGATGCCTTTAACAAAGGCCGGGGAGCGCACCAGCTGACAACAGCCCGCCTCATTGACCCGCACCTGCAGGCGCTCCACCACCGGCTCGCCATCGGTATTGGTACCTGCGAATAACTCGATTACCTGAAGTGCCGTCATAGCCTCTCTTTTCCCAGACTGTGTACAATGGGTGATCTTGGAACACCCGGCATTATACAGAGAGGCAGGCAATGATCCCGCGAACCCCACGTTTCTTCGCCTGCATCGCCAATGCAGCGCTGATAGCAGCTGTATTCGCCAGTGGTTGCGCTGTGAACCCGGTCACCGGGGAAAAGCAGCTCTCGCTGATCTCCGTTCAACAGGAACTGCGCCTGGGACAGCAGCAATACCCCATCAATCAGCAACAACAGGGCGGCCAATACACGATTGATCCCCACCTGCAGGACTATGTGAACAAGGTGGGGCAAAAACTGGCACGGGCTTCAGACCAGCCACAACTGCCCTATGCATTCGTGGTACTGAACAATGCCGTACCCAATGCCTGGGCCCTGCCCGGCGGAAAAATCGCCATTAACCGCGGTCTTCTGGTACTGCTGGAGGACGAAGCCGAGCTGGCCGCCGTTCTCAGCCACGAGATCGTTCACGCTGCGGCGCGGCATTCGGCCACTGCCCTGTCCCAGCAGCAGGTACTGGGCGCCGGGCTCGCTGCTCTGGGGGCAGCAACAAAAGATACCGCCTACGCCGACCTGATCTCCACCGGCAGCCAGTTGGGCGGCTCTGCCTATATTGCACGTTACGGTCGCAGCAATGAGCTGCAGTCGGATAAATACGGTATGCAATACATGGCCGCGGCCGGCTATGATCCCCAGGGTGCGGTACGCCTGCAGCGCAAGTTTGTCGCGCTGTCCAAAGGCCGCCAGGCCAATGGCCTGGATGCACTTTTTGCCAGCCACCCGCCCTCGCAGTTCCGCGTCAGCGCCAATATCGAGCACAGTCAATCTCTGCCAACAGGGGGGGTTACCAATCGGGATGCCTATCAAAAGGCAATAGCCCAGCTAAAGCGTGATGCCGCCGCCTACAAGCATTACGATCAGGCTCTGCAGGCGGCAGGTAAGCAGCAATACGACAGTGCCCTCCGTCTTGTGCGCAAGGCACAGCAGCAACAGCCCAAGGAAGCGACCTTCTTTGCCCTGGAGGGCGACCTGCTGGCGCAGAAGAAGCAGTACGCAAAAGCCCACAAGGCCTACGACCGCGCCGTGCAGAAAAACCCCACTTTGTTTTCCCACTGGTTAAAGCGCGGAGTCGCCAGTGCAGCGCTCAAGGATTATGTTTCGGCGGAGCGGGATTTAAGCCGCTCACTGCGTTACCTGGATACCGCTTATGCCCACTACTACCTGGGCGAAATCTACGAGCAACAAGGCAACCCCCAGACTGCTTACAAGCACTACCAAACGGCTGCCACGGCGGGCGGGGAGATCGGCTCTAAGGCGCAGGCACGGATGCAGGCGTTGGCAAGTAAAACTTAATTGCTCTTAAGGAAATAAGCCAAAAAAGGGCTACTTTTGATAGCCCTTTTGTAGTCCAACTTAAAACTGTACTGTCAAACCTACCTGGTATATATCGGAGTCGAAATCACTGTCCGTATATGAAGTATAAGCAGCTTCAACGGCGAAATTACGATTGAAGAAGTGATTCATACCCAAACTATACTGATCATTCTCATCGAAAGTAAAACCTATAGAAGTGCGCTGGGTAAAGAAGTACTCAGTACCCAACTCCCAGAAGTCATCGTTTAACCCCGGGTATTCATCGCCTACATCACGACTTACGTAAGTCAGCTCTGCTGTCAGGTACTGCTCGCCGCCCAAGTGAGTGAAGTATTTTGAGGACAGGGTGCGATTATTAAGCCCTTCATCCACATTGAGAGTAAACCCAATATAATCCGTTGCATTCAATTGGTGGTTATAGCGTGCGTTTACTGAAAAATCATTGCCGCTGGCATTATCGACATGATTCACAGTGATCAAAAAATCAGGTGTAAAGAGATACCCAATTGACAGGGTATCCACATTGTTGCCACCGACATCCCTTAAGTGTGCACCCAGAACCAAGCCATTGTCTGCAAAGTACTCACCACCTACAGAAAAGATATCATCATCAAAACTGCCTATATCAAAATGATAGACCCCAGCTGAGAGGTTGCTGACCTTATTAATGTATTCAAATTCCTTCAGCGGACCCAAAGCTTCTTTACCATCGAAATAATAAATAGTGTCAAGGTTGAACTGATCTAAATCACCGAAGTATTCTCCTCGATCTGTATTAGTGTATTTGGCTTTAGTAATAGAATTGTATTCTTCTGCATTAGCAGCAGCCGCAAGAAGCACCAGGGGAAGAGCAGCGAGCTTAAATCTCATGACAAAATCCTTCATAAGCTATAGATCCAATTGGGCTGCGGATTGTAGCAGATTTTTTTTTGTCCGCAACAACACCAAATTACAAAAAATCAGTTAATAAAAATTTTGCGGCGAGAAGAATGAAACCGAAGGTCAAGTTGAATTTTCAAACCTTGCAGATTAAAAATTTGAAATAGAAAGTGTAATCTCCTGTAATTCCGTGTAAGCGGTTAAAAATCAACTTTCTTATATAAACGTCAAGGAATCGCGTACTTTGATTTTTTAAAAATTCTGCTTTTATTCAGCGTGTATTCAGGTTTACTTGATTACGATAAATCAACTTCAACATTGACGACCCACTGCGGATTTTCGAATTCGCCCAGTGAACGTATCTCGACAAAAGGCGCTACGCTATGAATGATTGTATTGATCTCGGCTGAATCCCGTGCCTGCATTGCATCCCTGTCTTCCTTGCTGCGCCAGCTGGCAATGGCGATCAGTCTGTTTGGATCACCAATGTCTCGGTGAAGTTCCGTACCCATGGCACCAGGGGACCGCTGAATTAATCTGGACGCCCTTACCCAGGCCTCGGCATATTCCTCGGCAGTGAAGCCTTGCTTGATACGAATCTCGAAAATATATTTCATCATTTCCCTCAAAAGCGTCTTTAGGCGAAAATCCGGCAATAAAAAAGGCCGCATTGCGCGACCTCTTCAGCGGGCGGGGGAACTCAGGGTTTCCTCAGATTTTTCTCATGCCCGTGTCGGATATCCGCTCCCTCCACCAAATATACCACCTGCTCGCAAATATTCTTCGCGTGATCGCCGATGCGCTCCAGTGAGCGCAGAGTCCACAACACATTGATTACCCGCGAGATACTGCGTGGGTCTTCCATCATATAGGTCACCAGCTCGCGCACTGCGGTACGGTAATCCATATCCACCTGCTCATCTTCCGCCAGGGTGCGCAGGGCCGACGCCACATCGAAACGGGTGTAAGCATCCAGGGCATCGTTGAGCATCCTGCGCACGGCGTTGGCGATATGGCGTATCTCAGTATAGCCCCGCGGCGAGGTACCCTCGTCAGTCAGTGCTATCGCCATTTTCGCGACTTTGCAGGCCTCATCGCCGATGCGCTCCAGGTCGCGGGCGATACGGGTTACCGACATCACCATGCGCAAATCCGATGCGGCGGGCTGGCGCTTGGCAATAATCAGGGTCGCGTGCTCATCCAGAGCCATCTCGCTTCTGTCGATTTCGTCTTCGATCCGCAGGACTTTTTCCGCCAATTGACTGTCGGCATTGGACAGGGCATCCACAGCGTCGGCCACCTGGCGGGCGACCATACCACCCATTTCCAACATTTCAGTCTTGATACCCTCCAGATCCTCGTTGAACTGGCGGGAGATGTGCTGATCAAAGTGCATTTCCATAGTTAACCCTCGGGGCAAAGCTGGCTCAGCCGAAGCGGCCGGTGATATAGGCTTCGGTTAATTCATGCTCGGGATTGGTGAACACGGTTTCGGTATCGTTGACCTCGACAAGATGTCCGAGGTGAAAGTAGGCGGTGCGCTGGCTGACGCGGGCCGCCTGCTGCATGGAGTGGGTCACAATGGCGATGGTGTAGTTTGCCCTAAGCTCGTCGATCAATTCCTCAATGCGCGCAGTGGCAATCGGGTCCAGAGCCGAACAGGGTTCGTCCATCAGGATCACCTCCGGGCTCACCGCAATCGCACGGGCAATACACAAGCGCTGCTGTTGCCCACCGGACAGACCGGTTCCCGGTTTGTTCAGGCGGTCCTTCACTTCATTCCACAGACCGGCTCGATGCAGACTGTTTTCCACAATCTCATCCAATTCCGCACGGCGGCTGGCAATACCGTGAATCTTGGGACCATAAGCGACGTTTTCGTAAATGGATTTGGGGAAGGGGTTGGGCTTCTGGAACACCATACCCACCCGCGCACGCAGGGGCACCACATCCACCTTGGGGCCGTAAATGGGTTCACCATCCAAACTCAGCTCACCCTCGACGCGGCATCCTTCAATGGTGTCATTCATACGGTTGAGACAGCGCAGGAACGTAGATTTACCGCAGCCCGATGGGCCGATCATGGCCACCACTTCGTTGCAGCCAATATCCAGGCTTACCGAGTGAATCGCCTGGATCTCTCCATAACATACATTGACATCGCGCATACGCAATTTGGCAATCTCAATAAAAGGCCGGCCCACGGTTTTTCTCACCTCGGCCGAATGCGCCACACTCTCCACACCCAAAAGCTCGGCTTGGGCCGCCTCAGTGCGTGCGCTGGCATCCAGGGTCATGGTACTCATAAATAATCCCGCTCTCTGATCCTCTGCGCTCTGTTACCAGCGGCGCTCCAGTTTCTTTCGAAGCAATACCGCGCAGGTATTCATTACGATCAACACACTCAGCAGCACCATAATGGCGGCAGAGGTGCGCTCCACAAAGGCGCGCTCCGGGCTGTCGGCCCACAGGAAAATCTGTACGGGCAACACGGTGGCCGGATCAGTAATACCGCCAGGCACATCGACAATAAACGCAACCATACCGATCATCAACAGAGGTGCCGTCTCTCCCAATGCCTGAGCCATACCGATAATCGCACCGGTGAGCATGCCGGGCATGGCCAGGGGCAGTACATGGTGGAAAACCACCTGCATCCGCGAGGCGCCCATGCCCATGGCGGCTTCGCGGATGGAGGGCGGAACGGCCTTCAACGCCGCGCGGCTGGAAATAATAATCGTCGGCAGGGTCATTAGGGTGAGCACCAGGCCACCGACCAACGGTGCCGAACGGGGCAATTCAAAGAAATTGATAAAGATCGCCAACCCGAGCAGACCGAATACGATGGAGGGCACTGCGGCGAGGTTGTTGATATTCACTTCGATTAAATCCGTCCAGCGGTTCTTCGGCGCATACTCCTCCAGGTAGATAGCCGCAGCCACCCCGATAGGGAAGGATAGGGTCAACGTCACCAGCAGGGTAAAAAGGGAGCCCATCAAGGCCGCACGGATACCCGCCTGCTCAGGCTCGCGGGAGTCGCCGTTGGTGAAGAAAGTGGTATTGAAGCGCTTTTTCAGCTCGCCGCTACCCAGCAACTGCTCGATCCAGCCAGCTTTTTGATCCGAGGTGCGACCGCGGAAACCCGCCTCGGAACCCTTCAGGCTTTTGACAAAAGTGTCCACATCATCATCGGCGGCAAGCCAGACGGTCTCACTCCCGCCGAGCAGCTTCGGATTGTCGGCCAGACGGTCACGCAGGGTAAAGGGAGCGCCGGAGGAAACCAGACTGTACAATTCGCGCTTGGCACTGCGGCCGGTCGCCGAGGGAAAGCGCTCGCGCAGGGCCTGACGGATCACACCGGAGAAGTTGGCCCAGGCCAGGCTCTCGTCATCCACCGTATCGATACCGAGTACCTGCGCATCGTAGTGCACCTGCAACTGGATAGCGGTCTGCATGAAGGCACCGCTGCCCTTACTGATAATATCGCTGAACAGAATGACGACCGCGAGTACGCCAAAAGCAATACTGGCAATGCCCAGCCCGCGGAAGAGCTTTTCCTTGCGATGGCGGCTGGCGAGACGCTTTGCAATGCGCTCGCGAACCTGTGCCTGCGTCAGATCAGTCATACTGCTCCCGGTATTTTTTCACTACATGCAGGGCGATAAAGTTGAGCACCAGGGTGGAAATAAACAACATCAGGCCCAGAGCAAAGGCGGCGAGGGTTTTTGGACTGTCAAATTCCTGATCCCCAACCAGCAGTGTCACTATCTGTACCGTAACGGTGGTTACCGACTCCAGTGGGTTGGCGGTGAGATTGGCCGCCAGCCCTGCCGCCATCACCACGATCATGGTTTCGCCAATTGCGCGGGATACCGCCAGCAACACACCGCCGACGATACCGGGCAGAGCCGCCGGAATCACTACCTTGCGCACAGTTTCGGAGCGGGTGGAACCGAGCCCGAGCGCCCCGTCGCGCAAAGATTGCGGCACCGCGTTGATCACGTCGTCAGACAGGGAGGAAACAAACGGAATAATCATAATCCCCATCACCAACCCGGCGGCCAGCGCGCTTTCACTGGATGCCTGCAGCCCTACCGAAGTGGCCAGATCGCGAATGAAGGGTGCCACGGTAAGGGCCGCAAAGAAGCCGTATACCACCGTGGGTACACCCGCGAGAATTTCGAGAATGGGCTTGGCCAGCGCGCGCACGCGCCGGCTGGCATATTCGGCCAGATAAATAGCCGCCATCAAACCCACAGGCACCGCCACAAACATGGCAATGGCCGACACCATCAGGGTTCCGGTGAACAGGGGCACAGCACCGAAAGCGCCGCTGGAGCCCACCTGATCGGCACGCAGTGCCATCTGCGGGCTCCAGTGCAGGCCAAAGAGAAACTCGCTCACCGGTACAGACTGGAAAAAACGCAGGGATTCAAACAATACAGAGAGCAAAATGCCCACTGTGGTGAAAATGGCGGCGCAGGCGCAGGCGACCAAAATGGCACGCAATACTTTTTCTACTTTCTCCCGCGCACACAGTTTTGGCGAGCAGCGCAACAGGGCAAAAGCGGCCAGCCCCACCGCCAGTGTCAAGCTTAAAAAAGCCTGCAAGTTGCTGGAATTGTGGCGCAGGCGATTGAGGTAGTCCGCGGCCGATTGCAACTGAGGCGTTTTTTCTCCAATCAGATGACCGGCGGAGAGATTCTGAATTTGGGCGTAGAGCAGATTTTGCCCAGAGGGCGTGTCGGGCTTGTCGGGGAGACTGCCCAACACCATCGCGCGGATAACCGCATCGTCGAAGGCGATCCAGGCCCCCAGCAGCAGCAGGGCTGGCAGGCCGCACCAGAGTGCGGCAAACAGGCCGTAGTAACTGGGCAAAGAAGCCAGGTTGCGCACGCCACCGAGACTGCGCGCGGCGCCCAGTGCCCGGCTGAAGCCCGTACCGTAGACTGCCAGTACCAACAGCAGCAGAAGGGCGAGCAGGGTGGGGGTTTGCATTAATTTACCTTGCTGTAAGGGGTTGCTGTGGGCATTATCCTGACTTTTCCTTGGGTTTTCATGTGACTGAGCATAAAGAACGGCCAAGCCCTCTCGAGCTTGGCCGTCAAGTTCCTTTGACCATATTACTCCAGAGCACAACTATTTTGCAGCGAGATTACCCAGCGCATTCAGCTTGCGCACGTCGGCGGCAACCTGCTGGCGCTGCTCCTCAGGCAGTGGGATCATGCCCTTGTCTGCCAGGTAACCCTCTTCCCCCCAGGCGCGCGCGTTGGTAAATTCCGCCAGGAACTGCCTGATGCCCGGAACCACATCGGCATGGGCCTTTTTCACATAGATAAACAATGGGCGGGATACCGGATAGCTCTGGTCGGCAATAGAGTCAAACGTGGGGGCCTGCCCTTCGATCAGGGAGCCCTGTACCTTGTCGGCGTTCTGGTCGAGGAAGCTGAAACCGAAGATGCCCAGAGCATTGGGATTGGCGACCAGCTTATTCACGATCAGGTTGTCGTTTTCACCGGCTTCAACGTAAGCGCCATCCTCGCGCACATTGTGGCAGATCGCCTTGTATGCGCTCTTGTCTGTTTTTTTCATGGCCTTGATCCAGCCAAACGTTTTACACCCCCCCTCCATGGCCAGCTCGACAAAGGCGTCACGGGTGCCGGAAGTGGGGGGTGGGCCCAAGACTTCGATACGGAGGTTGGGCAGCGCCGGGTTGACGTCTTTCCAGGTTTTATAGGGGTTGGCGACCAGGGTTTTTGAGCCATCCGGGTTGGGCACTTCCTTGCCCAGGGCCAGAAAGATGTCCCTGCGGGACAACTCAAACGGAGCCAGCTTTTTTGCATTGGCGAGCACAATGCCGTCGTAGCCGATCTGTACCTCTACGACATCGACGCCATTGTTGTTACACATCTCCAGTTCGGACTGCTTGATGCGACGGGAGGCACCGGTGACATCCGCAGTGCTCTCGCCAACCCCCTGGCAGAACAGTTTCATACCGCCGCCGGTGCCTGTGGATTCAACAACCGGGGTCTTGAACTGGGTCGCGCGGCTGAAACGCTCCGCCACCGTGGTGGTAAAGGGGTAGACGGTAGAGGAACCGACAATACTGATGTAGTCGCGAGCCGCCATGGCCACCTGGGCGGAGGCGAGGGTCAGCGCCGCCAGGGAAGTGGCCAGAATTTGCTTGTTCATGTGGAACTCCAGTGAGTGTTTTTTATTTCACGCGGCGATGCTAGGAACAACGGGTGACGATTCTATGAATAAAAGATGACAAAAAGGTTACAACTTGGAGTTTGCCCCGCTGGTGCCGGAACGGGCAAAACGGTAACCTTCACAGCATCGAGATAACAATAAGATGTCAGAGAGAAGCCCCTATGGCATTTCTGTTGCGAGGAGCGCGTGTGCTGGAAGCACTTGCCAGGCGCACCGGTCACCTGCTCGCCTGGTTTACCCTGGCCATGGTATTACTGCAAAGCGGCATCGTAGTGCTGCGCCACATCTTTGACAGCGGCTCTATTGCCCTGCAGGAGTCCGTTGTCTACTTGCACAGCGCCGCCTTTATGCTCGGACTGGCCTATGCACTGCAAACCGACACCCATGTGCGTGTGGACGTCTTTTACCGCCGTATGCACCCACGGGGCAGGGCCTGGGTCAATGCCACCGGTTATCTCGTCTTTTTGTTGCCCCTGTGCGGCTTCCTCGTGACCAGCAGCTGGCGGTTTGTCCTGAACAGCTGGCGGGTATTCGAAGGCAGTGCCAATGCCGGCGGCCTGCCCGGGGTCTTTCTGCTCAAGAGCCTGATTCCGCTGGCCGCAATCACCCTTGCCCTGGCCGGCGCAGCCCAGTTTATCCGCGCCTTGGTACAGCTGATGGAAGCACCCGCAGTGACAAAAACTGCTGCAATCTCGCCGGTATTACCCAAACAGGCAGAAGAGACCGAGGTATGATCGAGTTGGTCCCCCTGCTGATGTTTGCCGCCATCTGTGCCCTGCTGATGTTCGGCTATCCGGTGGCCTTTACCCTCGGCGGCACAGCCCTTATCGCCGCAGGACTGGGTATAGTCTACGGTGTCTTCGACGCGGAACTGTTGCGCGCCTTTCCCGATCGCCTCTACGGCATTATGCGAAACCGCACCCTGGTAGCCGTGCCGCTATTTGTCCTGATGGGCGTCATACTGGAGCGGGCCAAGATCGCCGAGGATCTGCTCGTCAACCTGACCAAGGTCTTTATGGGCGCGCGCGCGGGCATGGCCATCTCTGTAGTGGTGGTTGGGACACTCCTCGCCGCCAGTACCGGTATCGTCGGCGCCACTGTGGTCACCATGGGACTGATGTCTCTACCCACCATGTTAAAGCAGGGCTATTCGCCCACACTCGCCACCGGCACCATCTGTGCCACAGGTACCCTGGGGCAAATCATCCCGCCGTCAATCGCGCTGGTACTGTTGGGCGACACCCTTTCCAATGCCTATCAGCAGGCACAGCTGTCTGCCGGCATCTTCAACCCCAAGCCGATCAATGCCGCCGACCTGTTTATCGGCGCCATTATTCCCGGTCTGTTACTGGTAGCGGCCTACATCATTTACCTGTTGCTGATTGCGCGCCGCAAACCGGCCTCGGCCCCGCCCGGCGAACGCGAAGCACTCGAACTCTGGCCATTACTGCACAGTCTGTTACCCCCCATCACCCTGATGCTGATGGTATTGGGCTCGATTATGACAGGTATCGCCACTCCCACCGAAGCCGCCGCCATCGGTGCCCTCGGTGCCGCTCTGCTGGCATACAGCCGCGGTGCTCTGGACTGGGCAAGGGCGGGCGCGGTAGGGCGCAGTACACTGCAGGTAACCGCCATGGTCTTCGCCATACTGATCGGCGCATCCCTGTTTTCCCTGGTCTTTCGCGGCTACGGTGGCGAGGAACTGATCACGGGCATTTTTCACAGCCTGCCCGGGGGCGTTATAGGCGCAACCCTTCTGGTGATGCTGGTGATCTTCCTGCTCGGCTTTATTCTCGACTTTTTCGAAATTACTTTCGTGGTGGTGCCCATCGTCGGACCCGTGCTGCTGGCTATGGGTGTCGATCCCGTGTGGCTGGGGATTATGATTGCCATCAACCTACAGACTTCCTTCCTGACACCGCCATTTGGCTTCGCGCTTTTTTACCTGCGCGGGGTGGCACCGAGCTCTGTAGCCACCTCGGCCATCTACCGCGGAGTCATCCCGTTTATCGCCATTCAGCTACTGATGCTCTGTGTGCTGGCCTTGTGGCCGGCTCTGGCGACCTGGTTGCCGGGCGTTATTTCGCAATAGCCAAACAGGCCCAAGCAAAGTTAGTTGAGAGAACAGGCAACCATCCTGTCAATAAGCGTAAGTATGTCAATTAGATAAATCCGGCTTACCTTCTGCCTCGGGCACCAAGGCTCAAACCTTTCGCCCTTTAAAAATGTCGCTCTACCCCAATACTTGCCTCTTTACCGACACCTCCTGTTACCTTTTGAGCTTAAAAACTGTATGCCCTCTAGAGCTGAACCCGCGCGAGTTGAAAAATGTTAAAAATCTCAAATCTTTCCAAGACCTATGAAAACGGCGTGCTCGCGCTTGACAATGTCAATCTGAATATCCCCAAGGGTATGTTTGGATTGCTCGGCCCCAATGGTGCCGGCAAATCTTCATTGATGCGTACCATTGCCACGCTTCAATTTGCCGACAGTGGGTCCATCACTTTTGATGAGGTCGATGTGGCTGCAAACCCGCAGAAAATCCGCAGTATCCTGGGTTACCTACCCCAGGATTTCGGTGTTTATCCAAGAATCAACGCCGAGGATATGCTCGATCATATGGCAGTGCTCAAGGGTATTGGCAATCGCAAGGAGCGCCGTGAGCTGGTTGCTGAATTACTGCAGCAAACCAATTTGTTCCGCGACCGTAAGAAAAACCTGAGCGGCTACTCCGGTGGTATGCGCCAGAGGTTCGGCATTGCCCAGGCCCTGATCGGTGATCCGCGCCTGATTATTGTCGACGAACCTACGGCCGGCCTCGATCCACAGGAGCGCAACCGCTTTCATAACCTGCTTAGCGAAATCGGCGAAAACGTGGTGGTAATACTCTCCACCCATATCGTGGAAGATGTTGCCGACCTCTGCCCCAGTATGGCAATTCTCGCCGCCGGCAAAATTGTCGCTCAAGGCAAGCCGGAAGAACTGACTTCCGACCTGCAAGGGCGTGTGTGGCGACGTATTGTCGACAAATCAGAGCTGGAAATGTTTCGCAATAAATTCGATGTGATTTCCACCCGTCTGTTAGCCGGCCGCCATGTAGTACATGTACTGGCAGACTCCCAACCAGATGAAGGGTTTGAGCAGCTGCAGCCCGACCTGGAAGATGTCTACTTCTCCACTCTGTTCAGTAATGAAAAATCTCGAGTGGCTAACGCTGCCTGAAGTGGAGGAGGCTATCGATATGTTCTTATCTGTTGCGAAATTTGAGTTTTACTACCAACTGCGTCAGCCGGTGTTTTATGTCACCAGTCTGGTCTTTTTTCTCCTCGCGTACGGCGCTATTACTGTCGAGAATATTCAGATCGGCGGTGCCGGAGGCAATACCCTGATCAACTCCCCTTTCGCGATCATGCAAACCCTGCTGATCATGAGCCTGTTCAGTATTTTTATTACTGCCGCATTCGCAGCTAACCCGGTACTGCGCGATCGCGATATGAAAATGGATGGTATTATCTTCAGTACCCCGGTCACCAAACGGGACTATTTACTGGGGCGCTTCATTGGGTCATTTGCGGTCGCCTTCCTGGCATTTTCAGCGTCTGCGCTAGGTATGATATTTGGCTCCTGGATGCCCTGGCTCGATCCCGAACGGTTAGGCCCAACCCAGATTTCCCATTATCTTCAGACGCTATTCGTACTTGTCCTCCCCACCATGCTGTTCTGCACGGCGTTATTTTTCAGCCTCGCAGCCGTAACTCGCAGTATGATGGCCACCTATCTTGGACTAATTGCCTTCCTGGTACTCTATTTCACCAGCCAGGGCATGATGGACGAGCCCAGCTATCGCAGTGTAGCTGCACTGGCAGATCCTTTCGGTTTCGCTGCCTTCGAAAACGCCACCCGCTACTGGACCGCCTTCGACCGCAATACCTCCATGATCGCCCTAGAGGGAGAGTACCTTACCAATCGCATACTATGGCTGGGTGCAAGCCTGTTAATTATAGGATTTGGTTACAATCGCTTTTCCTTTGCCGAGCGCAAAGCACTCTGGTCGCGCCGTCTCACGACTGAAATCCAGACAGAAGAGGAATCTCACTACAGTAAACCCCTACCGCAAGTCACCCCCACTTTTGGCGTGGCCACTATTTGGCAGCAATTCCGGGTACGCTGCGGTTTCGAAGTAAAAGCTGTGGTGAAAAGCCTGGCCTTTTGGGTAATCCTGGCTATTGGTGTTCTCAACGTACTGGGCGCTTCGCTGAATCTGGAGGCGATCTTCGGCACCTCCGTATATCCCGTTACCCGCTCTATGGTAAGCCTGATACAGGGTGCCTTTAGTCTGATCATGATGATTATCCTGATCTACTACGGGGCTGAACTGGTATGGCGCGAACGCCAGGCCGGCTGTCATGAAATCATGGATGCAGTACCCGCACCGAGCTGGATTTTTGTCGCAAGCAAGTTTATTGCAATGCTGGTTGTTCTGGCCGGTATATTGATTGCCAGTATGTTTACCACTATCGCCGTACAGTTGAGCAAGGGGTACACCACCCTGGAACCGGGGCTCTATTTTTACGGCCTCTGGTACCAGTTCGCACTGCCCTTCTACCTGATGGCGATCCTCTCCATCTTTATTCAGGTACTGACCCGCAATAAGTTCCTCGGCATGTTACTGATGGTAGGCTACCTGATCAGCACTATTGTGCTCGGTAGCCTGGGCTTTGAGCACAACCTCTATCAGTTTGCTGGGCGGAATGCGGCGCCCTACTCAGATATGAATGGCTATGGCCACTTTGAGCAAGGCCGCGCCTGGTTCGCGTTTTACTGGGCCAGCTTCAGCCTGATACTTGCGATATTGAGTTATGGCCTCTGGCAGCGAGGCGCCCTGGCCCCATTACTGGGCCGGATTAAGGCTCTGCGCTTCCAGCTCGGGATGCCCAGCCGTTTGGCTGGTGCCACAGCCTTACTGCTGTTTATTGGTAGTGGAGCCTTTATTTTCTACAACACCAATATTCTCAACGACTATGAAACCAGCAAGGACCGCGAGCAACTGGCAGCGGATTACGAGAAAAAATATAAGTCCCTGGAAGACAACCCTTCACCACATATCACCGATGTCAAAGTGGATGTGGATATCTTTCCCGATGAACGCCGTTACGAAGTGCGCGGGCGTTATTTTCTGGTTAACAAACGTGATGAACCCATCAACGAGGTAACAATTGGGTTAAATCGCGCTCTCACCATTAACCAATTATCCCTCAGTCACGCCAAGCTGCGCGAAAAGGATGAGCGTTTCGGCCACTTTTTCTTCGACCTGACTCAGCCCCTGGAGCCCGGTGAATCACTCACGCTGGAGTTTGACCTGAGTAGGGTCAATCACGGTTTTAAGAATTCCGGTTCCTCCACCACCCTTGTTAAAAACGGCACTTTCTTTAACAACGTCGAAGCGCTGCCCTTTATCGGTTACAACAATAATTTTGAGTTAACCGACCGCCATCTGCGCAAGAAGCACGACTTGCCCCCGCCACAACGTATGCACAAACTGGAAGATAAAGACCACTATCGTGAGTCCTATCTGCGCAGTGATTCTGACTGGATCAATTTTGAAACCACCGTCAGTACCTCGATCGGACAAATAGCACTGGCACCTGGCTACCTGCAAAAAGACTGGCAGAAGGGGGAACGCCACTATTTCCATTACAAAATGGATGCCCCAATTCTCAATTTCTTTTCTTACCTCTCTGCGGACTACACCCTGGTCAAAGACCAGTGGCAGGACGTGGCAATTGAGATCTACCATCACAAGCCCCACGACTACAACGTGGATCGGATGGTCGATGGTGTAAAGAAGTCCCTGGAGTACTTCAGCGAAGCTTTCAGCCCCTATCAGTATCGCCAATTGCGTATCGTCGAGTTCCCAGGCTATGAAAGCTTCGCACAGGCATTCCCCAATACTGTGCCCTTCTCTGAGTCCATTGGCTTTGTCGCTGACCTGCGCGACCCGGATGAAATTGATTACGTCTTCTACGTGACCGCCCATGAGGTGGCTCACCAGTGGTGGGCGCATCAGTTGGTCGGAGCCAATGTGCAGGGCGCCACTATGCTTTCGGAAACCCTGGCCCAGTACTCGGCACTGATGGTGATGGAGCGGGAATACGGCCCGGAAAAGATACGTCGTTTCCTCAAGTATGAACTGGACCGCTACCTTAGCGCACGGGGTACAGAACTGCTGGAGGAGCTTCCTCTGACTCGCAATGAAAACCAGTCCTATATCCATTACCGCAAAGGTTCTGTGGCCATGTACGCGCTCAAAGACGCTATGGGTGAGAGTGCCGTCAATGCGGCCCTGGCTTCGCTGTTGAAAGAAAAGGCTTTCTCCAGTGACCCCTATCCTACCAGCATGGATTTGGTGGCAAGACTTCGAGTGCAGGCCGAAGGGTCTCACCAGGAGCTGATCACCGATATGCTGGAAAGAGTGGTTTTATTTGACCTCAAGGTTGCCAAAGCTACCACCGAGCTATTGGAGAATGGCAACTATCAGGTGCTGTTAGAGCTGGAGGCACACAAGTTTGAAGCTGACGGGGAAGGGCAAGAGCAGGAGATTCCCCTAAAGAACTGGATAGATATCGCCCTTTTCAAGGAAGATCCCGACAAAAACTCAAACCCAGACAATGTGCTCTATTTCGCTAAGCAGGAGATCAGCGAGCAGACTACGGTGCTGGAGTTTGAGGTGGAAGGCAAGCCGGGTATTGCGGGGATCGATCCCTATATCAAGATGATCGACAAGAATCCGGACGACAACCTGCTGGAAGTTGAGGCTTTGTAAGGCTCTGTTTATCTGTCTTCCGGCCGCCTGATCAGTGGCCAGGAGGTGCTCTGATTCGCTTTCATCAGGACAGTTTGGATCAACTCTGGTCAATTACTGCGCAATTTGTGCTAGAATACGCCACCACTCCGGCAGTCGCCCCGAATAACGCTAATGATCTATGAGCAGTCGATGTCAGCACTAGATGAAAACCCGCAACCCACAGGCACACTCGCCCTGCAAACCCTGGCCATGCCCCGCGACACCAATCCCCAGGGGGATGTCTTCGCCGGTTGGCTGATGTCACAGATGGACCTGGCTGGTGCCATCCTGGCACAGAGCATCGCCCGCGGCAGGGTCACCACGGTAGCGGTTGGCAGCATGGTGTTTTTGCGCCCGGTTCCGGTTGGCTCCACGGTCAGCTGCTACGCCGAAGCCATAGAGGTGGGGCGCTCCTCTATCCGGACCATGGTTGAGGTGTGGTTGACGCGGGTCGATTCCGGGGAACAGGTGAAGGTCACCGAGGGCGAGTTTGTGTTTGTGGCAATAGATGATAGCGGGCGCACCAGGCCGCTGCCTTGAGTTGTCAAAACAAGGGGTAAGTATCACTCCCTCTAATACTTAAGAGTGTTAGCTCTCCAGGCAGAACTCTGTAGTCGCTGTGTCTAGAGTTGACACCGAATTTACCCCGCCCACGTAAACTACGGAAAGTCACCCAGAAATTATTTTATCAAAAAAATTTTTGTTGATTCTATTGATAATTGCTTTTTATATTAACCCGGCGGAAAAATGGTTTTTACACTGCATATTTAACCGTGCAGTTTCTGGAGTAGTACGCCATGCTATACAGAACTATTTGCTTGTCGGGTTAATAGCTTGATATTGAAAAGCAAATAGTAAATACCCCCGTAACTATTCAGCCCCTCTAAAAAAGAAAAAAGTTCTTGACAGGGTTTTCTGAAATTTTCGCGTTTTATCTGCAGTTCCGCCCCTTCTTAATAACATCCCGTCAAGACGCCGCAGTTGCCTCTTACAGCCTTTTCATTTTCCTTACCATGTCCAGGTAGCAGGCCAGCAATGAAAGTGGCTTGCGCGCCTGCACAGAGGGTAAATCTTTCGAAAATAAATCCATGAGACAATAAGACTACACCAAGGCCACCTACTCAATAGCCAATGCCGTTGGGAAAAGTCGACATCAGCACAGCTATCGCGATGCAGAGAAGTTTCTGCAGAGCGAATCAACCATGACGTAATACGGACAATTACTCAAAAGCGTTGGCGATAAAAGAAACTCTCAGTCGTAGGCCTTAGGGAGCGTTCTCGAAGCCCTAACAGGCTGTTGAAATAGACTCATGTATTTACTGGCTTTGGTACAATGCTCGGGTCGATACCCCACAATGAGTTAATGTATGCGCGGTGCAGATATTACGCAGGAAGCTTTGTTCACCACGGTTCACCTGGAAGAATTTGTCCCGAAAACCCATCCGCTGAGAAAGATTCGTCAAGAATTTAATTTGGCATTGCAGCGTATCGACTGGTTGCTCGACTGCGCCTATGCACCGAACGGCAAAGAGTCCATTCC
>NZ_CANLDD010000014.1 GCF_947489355.1 uncultured Microbulbifer sp.
TTCGTGAACTGAACCTGACCTGACAGACCACCGTCAGAAAAACCGGTAACTGTCAGATCAAGTCTGAACTACTACAGCTAATTTCTGGTTGGACTACCTCACCACATCAGATCATCGGGGATCTTGAAGTCAGCGTAAGGGTCGTCTTCGTTGTCTGGAGTGGTGGTCTCAGCCGGTTTCACCACGATATCACTATTGCGCTCGGCAATCTTGTCTGCAATCCCCCTGGGGACAAGGTCAAAACGTTCGTCCATCGCAACAATTACCAGTCTGCCAGCTATCAAGTGGTCGCGCAGTGCTTCTGTTACGTAAATTGTTTTAACCTTCTTGTCGAAGGTGAAGTTGTAGGCAGTTTCGCCATTGCCCTGTGTTTGGCGGTTATTGTCCACCAATTGCTTAATCTGTGCGGCGATGGCTTTCTGTCGGGCAGCGGCGTCACGTTGGGCATTTAAAGCGCGATCCCGTGCCATTTTATCGGTGCGGGCCTGCTGCACAACCACTTTGGTTTCATCGATTTGTGCTTCTCTGGACTTTTTGGCAACTTTTTGTTTCTTACGCTTTTCCTTACTGATTTGCTTGGCTTTCTTTTTGTCGACAAGCCCGGCTTGGAGCAGTTGGTCTTGAAGTGAAGCCATGGTGTGTTTCCCGCAATAATATGTTTAAACAACTTGTCCCGCCAAACCTGGCGGGAGAACTGATTGGTCAATTTTCAGCCAGGTTTGTTATCAGAGAGCTACCGCAGGTATTTTACCTGAACTTGACCGGGCTGCCGCACTGAATTTTGTTCCGGGGGAGCTGTGTTTGGCGGAAAAGCATCTCATGAGTAGCAAATTTGCCACTCGCCGGCAAGATGGAATAGACTGCCCATTCAATGTGAAGTGGTTTTGCCACGGGCGTTCTCCATAATCTTATAACCAGCAAGATCTCTTTGCTGCGCCCAAACGATAAGCACTCTTCCAAGGCGTTGTGGTGATAATCGATGTTATGGGCATCAAAGATCTGTGTTAGCGGCGGTACGATCTGCTCGGATTCACAAGTGGGCTGGTTGTTGGAGTGTCCAATGACTCTTTGATCCAGAGCGATCACATCGGCGTACTCTCGCAATGCCATAAACATCCCAAAGCGATAATTGACGGCCATAATGCCCGAGCCGCCGGGGCCTCCAGCCAAATAGACAATAGGTGGATGGGTTTTTTTTTCCAGTAGCGGGAAAGCGCAGATACTGAATGGTAATCGTGCGGCTTTTTTTGGTTTTGTCGTTTTGGCTACTTGAAGCGCTCCCCTGTATCCTTTTAAAACAGAAACCGAGTTTGAATACTGTGCTCCCCGATATTGCCTAACAACTTGATACTGAACGCCTATTCTGTAGCAGCCAGTCGCTGCGGCAGGGTGATTGCCCGCTAGCTGATGGGGTCAAAAGGACACCTCTTTTACTGCCCGTGGCATGGTATCGGCTTGTCCATTGGAGAATTTGGTCACAATTTCCTCGACACTGGCCGACTCGGTGCTGGCACCACCGAGAGCTTTGAGCAGATCTCTGATCAGGGCAGTGACCTCCAGAGTCATTACCGCAAAATCCGCATCGAAACGTTGTGCCGCCCCATCGGCATCTGTGTTGTCGGCTTTTTCCAGCAGTTCACTGCTGAATTTGATACGTTTCAGGGAAAGCTGGTCGTCCACCAGGAATGCGATGCCGCCGCGCCAAACCAGCCCCAGTCTGTAGACCTGCAGCCCGGCCAGCAGGTGGTTTTGGATCTCTTGTGCGCAGAGGTCCTGATTCCTGCAGCGAATCACACTGCCGCTGTCTTTGGGATCGCGCAGTTCACACTCGTGGTCGAAATCAAACTGCGCTGGTGCCTGTGACGCGGTGAGCCATTGGGTCATGGCCTGCTGCGGTAGGTTTTTGGCGGCGAGAGGCACCACGGCGAGACTGCCGATGGCTTCGCGCAGGTTTTCCAATAACTCCTCTGCGGCAGAGGCGGAAGAGGCATTGATCACCACCCAATTGGATTGGGGGGCGAGGTAGGCATAGTGCAGGCGGGAGCGCGCGAAGGCCTGGGGGCGCATTTCCAGCAGCACCTCTTCCTTGAGGTTTTGCCGCTCCTTGCGCCCTACCTGGCGGGATTCCCTGTCGCTGATGGCCTGTGCCAGCGCCTCCACTCTTTCATTGACCACTGCGGCAGGAATGACCTTCTCCTGCTTTTTGGCGCAAACCATGAGATAACCATTGGTGGCGTGCACGAGCTGGTTGCCGTACCGGCCCAGTGGGGGCACCCACCCGTATCGGGCAGAATCCTGACTTCCGCAGGGAACAAAGGCGTGCGGCTCCAGCAGTTGGCTGAGTGTTTCGGCATCGAAGGTGAACTCTTTGGTTAAGCGATAAATACGAAGATTTTTAAACCACATACATCCGGCCATCTGTTATGAATTGCGTGTGCAAGCGCAATTATGCGAAAACAGGCGTGACACAGCCAGTGTAATCTTCCCGAATACCGGCCTGGTTATTTTTTGTACCGTCACCCGGATTTGACCGGATTGCAGAGGGCGTCGGTGGGTAGGGAGGGACAATGGCGTGGCGTGAAAGCCGGGTCAACCGCGCGCCCTTTTCCAGGCAGGTGCCCTCTACTCGCCCTGGCAGTCGTCCAGGCCCTTGTGGCTTATTGGACTTTCTGATTATTGAGAATGCTGGCGATTGCCGGACCGGCATACTTGTCAAAATCACTGGGGGTAAAGCCCAGTAGTCTCAATGCGGTTGCGGCCACCTGACTCTGATACAGAGTTGCACCGCCGGAAGCCTCTCCGATGTGCTTGATATCCGGGCCCAGTGCTGCGATCCAGATCTCGTTGGAACCGGGTATCCCCTCCTGGTGCGGATGGTCCTTTTTGCCGAAGTACTGGGTGAGCGCCGGGCCGCTGGCATGGTGCGGCCAGGTTTCAGCCGTGTTGCCGCGCCCGTGGTCCACTGTGACAAGCAGGTTGGTGTTATCCCGGTAGCCCTCAAGTGTTTGCAGGGTATTCCACAGGTCCGCCAGGATGGTGTCGCTGCGATGAGCGGACTGCAGATACTGTTCATCGTGGGCGAAATCATCGGTCTCCCCCAGGGCGATGTAGAGCACTTTCGGTTTTTTCTGAATCAGGTATTCTTTCGCCAGGCCGTAGGTGAAGTCATCGGGGCGCACATCCTCCCAGAAAACCGGCAGTTGGCCTTGCAGGTCATTTAAAAACCGGGCGCGCACCGATACCTGTGGCCAGATGGCGGGTTCCAGCCCGGCATTGACAAAAATACCGCTGCGTTCCCGGTTTATGATGGCAGAAAAAACGCCCCAACTGCCAAACGCGGCAATATTTTTTTTGAAACGGGGTTTTGTTTGCAGCCATTCCAGAAAAGTGATATTGGCATTGGGTATGGCCTCATTGGAATTGATGTTCGGATCGGCGCGTCCGGTGAGAATTTCGTTGTAGCCGGGGTAGGAAAACCACCAGTTATTGGTAACATTAGCCTGGGACTCCTTATCGCGGTTGCCGGCGAGTACCCCGTGTTTTTCTATCGTGCCCCATATAAACGGCAGGAGCTTTTGACGTTTTTCCCGCGCAGACTTTCCCCCAAATTGTTCGATCAGTCGGGCTTTGTTTTCGGTGTATTTGTCGTGTTGAATAAGCTCCGGATCATAGCCGGAAAATACCTCCTGCCAGCGCAAGCCGTCGATTGTCACCAACACCAGATGATCGGCGGTGTGGGCATGGGTGCAAAGTATCACCGCCAGCAGTGCTATCAATACTCTTTTCATTGAGTGTGTTTCCTGCGGGAATTGTGCCCGCTCTGATTTTTCGTCTTACCCAGGTATAGTGCTAGACCGCTTGTTGCCCGTCGGATTATTTCACAAACACTCTGTTATGCTGGCTTTGGGACCGATCCAGAAGGCTATTGGTTAAGAGTTGGGCGATCAAAGAGCGCACCCATAACTGATTTGGTAGCGATCCCTGAAGTACCCACCCAGCTGTAAAAAATCCCTCTATCCCGGCGGCCTGTTCCAACCGGGGTCGGCGGCGGGCGCTGTGTGACTTGGCCGATGTGCTTTCTCAGAAATCCACAGCGACTGAGAGGGAGAGGGAGAGGGTGCGAGGTGCGCCGATCCAGGCGCCTCCGGATACCACGGTACCCAGATAATCTGCATCGAACAGATTGTTAATCACCAGGTTCAGGTTTACCGCAGACAACGCTGGGTTAATCTCTGTGAAGTTAATGCCGATGTAGGCATCGGTGGCGATATAGGACTCCGCCACCCAGGTATTGTTCGTATCCACATAGCGATCTCCGGTGAACTTGGTGGAAACACCGCCGTACAAGAGGGCTGAATTCCAGTCCAGACCCACCACAAACAACTGCTCCGGGATGCCGACGACCGCATTGTCGCGAGTGATACCCTGGGCTTCATCGACTGCGGCATCCCCGGAGCCGAGGTAGGTGGCATTGATCAGGGTATAGGAAGTGTAGAGATTGAAGGATTCCCCAAGGTCATAGTCCAGCAACAATTCCAGGCCAGTTGATTCGATACCACCGGCATTGAAGTAAGTGCCATTGGTGCCGATCAGGTAATTGGGGCCTGTGGTTGTATTGTTGTCCAGGAAAATAATCCGGTTTTCAAATTGGTTCTCGAAATAGGTGGCGGTAGCTGTGAAGCTATCCCCAGTGTAGCGCAGGCCGAATTCAATGGTCTCGGATGTTTCGGGGTCGATATTGTCCAGGTCCGAATCCGGACGTTCGAGCACACTGTCTCCGATTGCCTTAAAGTTCTCCGCGTATCCGGCAAACAGCTCTGCGTCCTCTAGTGGAGTTTCCCAGAGCAGTCCTGCGGAGAGCAAAATATCGGAATCCGAATTGATACCCACATCGGGTGATGCGTCGAATAAATCCTCCCGCTTAACCTCCACAAAAAACTGCTTGGCCCCCAGTGTCAGTGTGAGTGCGTCAATAACCAGGGCGTCTTGCAGATACCACTGGTGGGTTTCCTGAGGGTAGCTGCGGTCGTACTGCACCCAGTAAGGGGTCGCATCAAAATCGGCACCACGGGTGGCATCGGTGATTTTGTGCCAGTCGCGGTGCTCGTCACGAGTAGCGTCTTCGTACCAGAGACCACCGCGCAGCTCGTGCTCGTAGCCGGCGATCAGTCCGTTGTAAGTGAAGTCCAATGTCAGGCCGGTCCGTTCCTTTTTATAGTGGGTATGACGGTAGGACATAGCCGGGATAGGATTTGCCAGATAGCATGCGGTATCATACTCCGGTCCCGACTGGCCGTAGATATTGACAACTGAAGAAATGCAGCCGTCTATGGGCATGAGCGCATTGCCATTGGCATCTACATAGAAAATCTGTCCTGACTGAAGGCCACCGTAAGCGGTAGCGCCGCCGAGGAATTCCGACTGGCCTGCATTGCCATCATCGGTAATATCCACCAGATAGGGGGGAACCCAATCGCCGCGTCCCGAATTGGTGTGATGGTAGAGCCCGGCATGCAGGTTAAGACTTTCCGTGAGATCGTACTCGAATTGTGAGTAGGCCAGCAGATTCTTACGCAGGGTAGACCAGCCGCGGCGGTAGAGCTGATCGATATAGGGGATGCCCGCCCATTCTCCACGCAAAAAGTCGTCTTCCGGGTATTCCTTAAACTGCGCCTCTGAATAAATACGCTGGTAATTGTCCTCGTGGACATCATCATAGGAAACGTAGGTTTTGACAGTGCCGTTTTCCAGGGCTGTGACCAGTTTTGCGGCAATATGCTCGCGTTGGTTTTGCGCGGTTTCGGTGATCCAGTCAGTGGCTTCCTGGGTGGCGTAGGAGATCCACGCTGTGTTGTTGCCGGCAAAGGTACCGGTGTCGAACCGATAGTAGAATCGCCGGGCGTCGAACTCGCCTGCGGAAAGCTCCATGCGGCTGCGGCGTGCGTCCTCTGGGTCTTGGCTGCGGTAATCAATGGTGCCACCCAGGGCATCCAGTGAGCGGGAGGCAATATCCGAGGTGCCCTGGGAAACCTCTATGGAGGCGAGGTTGGCGGGGTCGATAAAGCGGTTGGCCTTGGCGCCACCCCCATAATTGGAACCGCCATTGGGGATACCATCAATGGTGGTACCAATTTGCTGCTCATCCAGGCTGATGGTAAAGCCGCGCACACTGATATTGGTAGACCAGTCATCAAAGCCATAGGTATCCCCCTCGTTGACGGAAACACCGGGCAGGTTATCAATCAGCGCGTTGACACTGGTCATGGAGGACTGCTGTTTGCGCATGGCCTCAGATACCGCGCTGCTGTTAAAAGTGGCACCCGCACCCAGCACAACGACTTCCTCCAGCTGACCGTCGCCTGCCGGCTCAGCCAGCGATGGATTCGCGGCTATCAGCGTGGTTAGGGAAATGGCAGAAGCCAGGTAGGTTTTTCTGGAATTCATCGGGGCACCCCTGTTGGTCGTATTTGGCAATTCGAAAGCCGGGTCATGTGTGCCCGGTCTGGTTTGCCCGGGTACATTGAAGCGTCTTGATGAACGCTGCATGACAGCCGAATGAAACTCTCTTGAAGGGCTTTTGAATAAGGTATATCCCCTTGACTGAGTGGGTAAAAAGAGCGGGGGTTGTCCTTTGCGGACACAGGCCATTGCCATCGGGGGAAAGCGGGCGTTTTAAAGAGGTGGCACAATTGGAAAGAAAGATGGGCACAAATACCCGGGGCCGAGACAAGCTCGTTTTGAAACCTGATAACCCGGCAGGAAATTCGGTATGCCAGGGCTGGTTCTGACCAGCCCTGGCAACAGGGGTATCCTTAACAGGTTGTTGAAAAAGGCATCCTGCCTTTTTCAAAACACGAAAAGCGAAAAATGTGATTTTCACTTTTCTCCCAAAATCAACGACTTAGGCTTCGCCGATTTTGCCGAAATATCCATATTTCGGTACCAGGCGTCGAAATTCTTCGAATTTCAACAGCCTGTAAGTCGTTAATTGGCAACCTTGAGGGATATCCCTGTGCATGCCTCTATGGCGGTCCAAAGAACACCGACGATCGCATTCCATACCTTCTCGATGGTCACAGCGAGCAGGCCACGCAGGGTCTTGGCAAAATTCAGGGCCATATCTTCCAAAGAGTCCAGAAAATAATCCCTTAAGTCTTCGTTGATTTCTCTGTTCAAAATGGCTTTGGTAATCAACTGCGCCTGCAGGGCCAGGGCCGACAATTGACGTTCTGAGAAACCGCGAATTTCAGTGATGTCGTGGGCGATGATGGCGGATGCTGTATCTTTGATATTGGAGATGAGTTGGTTAACATCAAGTGACATGTGGAAATCCTCAGCGATTTAGAAACGATTCATAGGTGAGCGCCTGGTCCATGGAGATCAATACTTCATTCTTAAACAGCGCAACCGCACCGGTGTGAAGCCCCTTGTCTTCGTCCTCCTCGCGCATTCTGTTTAGGCTGATTGAAATCCTCTGCAGGCAGTTGACGCTGGGCGGTTGTTCTTCGAAGAGGATATTCGTCTCTGTGGCATTCAAATAGTGATTGATCTTTTTTAAGGCGTCCCGATTGGGAATAGGGCGGGTATTCGATTGCATGGCCAGTGCATCAATCCTGCCAATCAGTGCATGATAGTGCCCGTTTCTCTCTGGATAGGTGTTCTTATTGGTACCATGGGTCACTGAAGAGAAAAACTGCATGAGTTCGACATTGACCTCGGTGAGATCAGAATAGAGCTCAGCATCGTATCTGGGTGCCAGTTGGGTGCAGCTGCTGACCAGGAGCGCCAGAAAGAGGAGTAGCACCAGCGCTACCTTGGAATGGTTAGAATACATGGATACTTCCTTTGACTAAAGTGTATTTTCGGTATTTTTTTGAGGTGATCCGTTACCCGCAGATACCTCGGAGCAGGGATAATACCGCGAACTGCGGGGAGAGATGTGCAAGCAATAAAAAAAGATGGCTTGGGTTATGAGGTTTTGTTTCTGTGGGCCAGAGCGTGGAGCCCATAATAGAGTGGGCTCCACCGCATCGTGCAGGCTAGGGGTGGGTAAACTGAAGCCGGACTTTTTGAAGCCTCAAAAGATTTGTTGCGGCATCAAAACGTATGCGAGCGAGGTAATAACAGCTTTGGGTGTCGATTGGCCGGGCTGCCGTACTGATCGCTGCGGACCCATTGGGGTTGTCAAGGCTCGTATCGGTGGCGACTGTTGTGAAGGTGATGGCCCCACCGGCGAAGGCAGGCTGACATATTTCGAAAAGAAAAACCGCCATCATCGAATTGGGATCATTGTCAGACCACCACCACCTGAGAAACTGCAATACCCCGCCGTTAGGCAGATCCTCAACTTGCGCGTCGGCGAAGCGCTCGGTACCGAGACGGCTGAGCTCAACCCCGTTTCCAGCCGAGTACAGCCACTGCGAACCGGTGGTGTCGACCCGGCCGATAAATTCCTTCGGTGAAACTGGTGAATAATCTGTGCTCCCAGATGGAAACAGCGTGGCCTGGATATCGGGATCAACAGCTGGCGATGCGCCAGAATCCAGATTGTCCTCCCACTCAACGCCTGGCGCCATGTAGACGTTGTCTGCATTCCGCTCAAAGCCCATGGCTTCAAGGATGGCCGGATCGGTCACGAGAACGTCACCGTTGGCAAGTGCTGCTTGAGCAGTAGCGGTGAGGCAGAAACTTGTCGCAAGGGCACAGCCAAGCCATGTGATTTTGAGGTGTTTTAGCATTTTGCAATCTTCCCTGATGTTGAAAAGTTGATCCCTAACATCCCCTCTGGAAACATGCGTTGGAATTTCTGGAAATTATCCTGGTGATGTCAGGTGTTTTACACAATGATGACAACAGTCGGTCAGGGACAAGCAAAATAGTGATCGGCGTCGCCAATAACATATACTGCGATTTGATAACCAACACAGACTTGGGTGTCTTCCCATAGGTTTGGTGCTTGTTTATCCTGCGGGGAGTGCCTTGTGCAAAATTCTTTTGCTTGAAACCAACTGGTACACATTGCAGCACCACAATAGCATAGGTTGCCTCCCTTACAAGTTGTTTTCATGCAGACTTGCGCCTCTGCCTGTCGCTGCACGGGTGCTTCGACAGCAGCAGAGGTTTTTCCAAATGAACATACTCAAAACATAAAGGTTTTAATCGCAATGATCCCTGGCGGGCATCATAGAGCTCTTTATTATTATTGGAGTAAACTATCGCTATCCAATTCAAAGGCAATCCCCATGATTCCCGGGGCTGAATGAGACATCTCTTTTGAGGCGTTTTTAGAATTTACAGCCTAATAAAAGCAATCGTGTGCAGGCCTGAGGCTAGGGTGTTTTCGACGATGTCGGCGCCAATACCTCAAAGGGGCGCATCATATCGTAGTCCTCGTGAGAGAGCAGGTGGCAGTGCCAGACATAGATGCCCTCGCGATCGAAGTGGGCGATGACCCGGGTGACCTGGCCCGGTAGGGCAATCACCGTGTCTTTGGGGCCGCGCTCTTCGGCGCGCGGCGGAAGCCGCTCCCCCGTAAGGGCTTCGATTTTCAGTCGGGCACCCTGGAAAGTCTTGTCGGTGTGCAGGAATGCCTGGGATTTCGGAATCAGCTTGCCCTTGAAGGGTTGGCGATCGAGCACCTGAAACTCGACCAGGTGAATATGGATGGGGTGTGCGGACCTGGTGGGATTGTAGATCTCCCAGATTTCGACCGCGTTGTGCTCGACAATCTCCGTCGCGGGATCTCCAAAGAACAGAGAACCGTCCCGCAGGGTGCCGAGCAGCAGGAGGCTACGACCGTAGGGATCATCCAGGCGGAAAGTGGCCAGCTGCCGCGTACGGCTTGCCTGGGCTTCACTCAATCTGTCGAGGGGGCGGCGCAGGGGCGTGTCGGCCGTGAGCTTCAGGTCCCCGATGGTTGCCGGTGGCTTACCCCCGGCATTGACAGATCCTGTGGCCGGGAGTACTTCAAATTGCAGTATCTGGCCGCTCGTTTGTGGATTTGTTGGCGGAGTGATACCGCCGCGACCATCACTCAAAACACGGTGACCGCCCCGGTTATACACCAGTGCGAGGGAATTTTTGGGGTCCTGCGCCTCGACAAATCCCTTGAATGGGATGTCGGGCCCGAAGTTGCGCAATATAAGCTTGCGACCCGAATACTGGCTGAAGTCCAAAAGCACGTCTGCACGCTCCGCGGGGGCCAGCACCAACTCGGACAGCCGGACAGGGCGGTCGAGAAATCCGCCGTCGCCGCCGATCTGCACAAACGGGACATCGCCGTCGATTTTGAGCACAAGTGTGCGCGTGTCGGCGGCGTTTAACAGGCGCAGCCGATAAACGTGCGGGGAGACGCTGACCTTGGGCCAGGCCATACCGTTGACAACCATCACATTGCCGAAAAACTCATCCAGGTGCGAGGGGTTGGGCCAGTTGGCCTCTACAGCCCGGTTCAGAACCGGTGACGAAGGCTGGCCCCGCCAACCGGGGAAATAGAGTTGCCCCTCTGCGGTAAATAATCGGTCTGTGATCGCGACTGGGATGGTGCGATGCGCGCTGGGCAGCAATTTCTCGCGAATCAGCCGGTCTTCGTTTTCGTCGCCGATCAGATAAAAGCCGAAGAGTCCGGCATAGTTACTAAGGCGGGTCATACCCAGCGTATGGTCGTGGTACCAAATCGTGGCGGCATCCTGGGAATTATCATAGTGATAAGTTTTTTTCTTGAACAGGGGGCCAGTTTCTTTATAGCCCTGGGTGTACCAAGCGAGCGGATTGCCGTCACTCTCCCACTCGCTGTGGCCCCCATGCAGGTGGATCACGATGGGCACCGCATCCGGGTCCTTGGTACTGGCGAGATGGATGGAGCGGTCGACGGGAAAAAGATGGGGGCCCGAAAGTTCATTGAGCCACTGCACCGAAAATGGCCGGTCCGAGCGCGCTCGAAATGTGGGGCCCGGGGAGTGGACCTGCCCTGCGTACTCAAAGCCCCATACAGTCGTCATCAGGCGCTCGTCGTTTTCATCGCGCAGACCCATCCAAACAGGCCCGGACCGGACCGGCAGATCGACCGCAGCAGCACCTTCGGGCAGGAGTTCGATGGGCCGCGGAAGCTCGTTGACGAACTTCTTGATACCCATTGGATCGAGTAAAGTCACCGGGTTTGATTTATTGGCGGGTGGCGTTTCCACGCCGACTGCGGGGGTCACTGAGAGTGAGGCATGAAGGACGCAGCAGAAAAATACCCGGCGCAATATTGCCTCAAAGCCCGTGTGGCCTGTGTGCTTTTCAAGATAGCCTGCATGTACATTGGTGAAGTGTTTTACCCGAAGTGCCCTCGATCTTGAATTATTTTTGACGGGTAATTCCTTAAGCCACCGCCTCTGTGTGGCTGGCGCAAAGAGGGCTGTAAACATATTCGCTATTCCTAGCTAAGGTTGTTTTTATCCATTGGGGGGTTGTGTCGGGTCATAATTTTATTGGCATTAAAGGGTTCAACCTGTTCGCATTGTAGTCGCCAATAATTGACCTGCTGTGTTTTTGGCGCATTGTGCGAGACTTTCAAACCGGTAAACTGGAGGACAATCCGTAAAAAATAACAGGCTTCAGTGGTGGCGCTTTTCTTTCTGGTCTACAGAATATTCTGTATGAAAAGCCGTGTTATCCAGACAGAAGCAACCCGAATGCAGGTTGAGTATTTTATTGCATCGTGCCACTTCGCCAGGCCCCTCTCTCTATGATGTGGCTTTGAACTATGGCAGTTGGCATACCACTGTTACTATCGGGCCGGAAGGAAAGAATACCCCTCTCCCGGGACGTGCTGTGAATACATCCCTGTACGTTCGTCATCGGCATCCATGCCGCATAAGATCCTGGCACAGGGGTATGCTTCCCTCCTGCCTTACGAGAAAGTTCCGGGATACACTGCTGACAAAACCTGTTCACCCAAGCCAGCAAAGACTTCCATTTAAGAAAAACATTGTTGGGTTTTGCCAGGGTGCTATCGCAAGCATTCAACGCTGCCCAATGGCACCAGGTGTCTCCGGACAGAAGGCTTCAACACAGGGTTTCATAGGGAGTTTCGACAAGTACGAAGGGTTTTGATCGCTGCGGTGAGTGACAGCTCTGGTTTGACACACTCCCACAATGCTTGCGCCAGGGCAGGGGGGAATTCAGGTTCCTTAACACACGCCAGACGGCAAATGAGTGGGGCAGCGTGACCACGACGAAGGCGGTACAGACCAAACGTCCTTCACACAAAAAGAAGATATATGCGCCAATAGGGTTTATAGGTATTGCATCTTCATCGAATTGACGTATTGTTCACCAGAAATGTAACCGGTTACATTTCAATATCAGCGGTAAGCCCGCAAAAACAACAACAGTGTATACAAAGGTGCGAGCCACACAGAAGCGGTGTTTCGCTACGGGCAGATGTATGGACAGAAAGGTGAGAATGGGGATGGTTGGCGGTGGAGAAGGGGGCTTTATCGGCCCGATTCACCGTATGGCCGCTGCGCTTGATGGTGAGGTTGCACTGGTAGCCGGCTGCTTCAGCAACAACCCCGAGCGGAGCCGGACCAGTGGAGAACAACTCGGGCTGCCGGCAGATCGGGTCTACTCGGATTACCAGCAAATGATGCGCACAGAGTCTGCGCGCAGTTGCGACGAGCGCATGGAGTTTGTCGCTGTGGTAACGCCCAATCACTGGCACCTGCCGGTGTCAGTTGCCGCCCTGGAAGCGGGCTTTCATGTGCTTTCGGATAAGCCGGCTGCCCGCACACTGGAGGAAGTGCTCGAACTCAAAAAGGTGGTCGAGGCATCCGGGCGACTGTACGGGCTGACCCATACCTACGCCGCCTATCCCATGGTGATGCAAGCGCGGGATATGGTGCAGTCAAAGGTACTGGGCCCTGTCCGCCGTGTGAGTGTTGCCTACGCTCAGGGCTGGCTGGCACAGCCGGATGACACCCACAACAGCAAACAGGCGCACTGGCGCACCGACCCTCAACGCGCCGGGGAGAGCGGTTGTTTTGCCGATATCGGCACCCATGCGCACCACCTGGTTGAATACATTACCGGTCAGTGGGTAACCGCGATCTGTGCAGATCTGCAAACGGCAGTTGCCGGCCGGCTTCTGGATGATGATGGCACAGCGTTGTTCAAATTGGAGAGTGGTGCCCGCGGCACCCTAATGGCAAGCCAAGTGTGTGGGGGCGAGGGCAACAACCTGAATATCAGTGTCCACTGCGAACTGGGCTCCCTTTTCTGGGAGCAGGAGAACCCGAACCGGTTGCAGGTAAAGCGCCGGGGACAGGCTGACGCTGTGTATCGGGCTGGCGTCGATAGTGCCTACCTGGGCGAAAAGGTCCGCGCACGGTTGAGAACGCCGCAGGGACATCCGGAGGGCTACATCGAAGCCTTCGCCAATCTTTACCGGGATTTTGCCGCCATGGTCCGGTGCAAGCGGCATGGCCGGGCCATAGAGGGTGTGCATGCTGTGGGAGACATTGCAGCGGGCGTGCGCGGCATGGCGTTTGTGCGTGGTGCTATCCAAAGCAGCAGCCAATCTGCCTGGGTGCCACTAAGGCCCTACTGGGGTCAGCGGGGATGATCGCAACTGCTAACAGTTTCTGATTGATGTACAGCTGTAGAAAGGATAACAAAGAATGAAGGCACCGAGCATTCAGGGGCCGGGAATTTTTCTCGCCCAGTTTCTGCCCACAGGCGACGCACCGGCTTCACTTGCGTCGATGGCGGCCTGGGCGGCGGGTCTGGGTTATAAAGGCATACAGATTCCCACTTGGGACAAACGTATTTTCGACTTGGCGTTGGCTTGCAACAGTCAAGCCTATTGCGACGATATTCTCGGGGTCTGCCATGCCGCGGGTGTAGAGATTACCGAGCTTTCCACCCATCTGCAGGGGCAGTTGGTAGCGGCACACCCGGCCTACAGCGAGATGCTGGATATTTTTGCCCCCGCCGGGGTTCGCGGAAATCTGCAGGGCCGCGCACAGTGGGCGCACTCGCAGCTGGTTAAGGCGGCGCAAGCCAGTGCGAACCTGAAACTCAAATCCCACGCAACTTTTTCCGGAGCACTGCTCTGGCACACTGTCTACCCCTGGCCCCAGCGCCCCGCCATGCTGGTGGAAGAGGGCTTTCGCGAGCTGGCCCGGTTGTGGCGACCGATACTGGAGGCCTTTGATCGCGCCGGTGTCGATGTCTGTTATGAACTGCATCCGGGCGAGGACCTGCACGATGGGCTGACATTCGAGCGCTTTCTGCAAGCGGTTGACCACCACCCCAGAGCCAACATCCTCTACGATCCTAGCCACCTGTTGCTGCAGCAGATGGATTACCTCGCCTTTATTGATCTCTACCACGAGCGCATCAAGGCTTTTCATGTGAAGGATGCGGAATTCCGCCCCAGTGGCAGGGCCGGTGTCTATGGCGGCTACGCACCCTGGATAGAACGCCCCGGTCGATTTCGCTCCCTCGGCGATGGCCAAGTGGATTTTCGCGGGATCTTCAGCAAGCTGACCCAGTACGGATTTGACCGGTGGGCGGTTTTGGAGTGGGAGTGCTGTATCAAGGATCAACAGCAAGGGGCCCGCGAGGGTGCGCCTTTTATCCGCGATCACCTGATTACTGTCGCAGACAAGGCCTTTGACGATTTCGCCGGAGCGAAATCCGACAGCGCGCGCAATCGCAGGATACTCGGCCTGCGGTAGAGTCTTTCCATTAGCGCGAATAATGCCATTGCGCAGTCTATAAAAATAACGGGCACGGAGATTGGATCAATGCACCCACCGGCAACACCACTGAGCAGAAACCTTTTTCTGGTAGGCAACCTCTCTATTTTTATGATCGGGCTGGGGTTCGCCGTCAGAACATCCATTGCTGGGAACCTGCAATCGGATATTTACGACCAGATTGATCTCGCCAACTCCACCACCATGGTGGGTGAGGCCCTGGGCTTCACTTTCACCGGCTTTGCCCTCACGCTGCTGTTTGGCAGTGCCCTGGTGGATCTTGTTGGTATCAAGCGGATGCTGCTGCTCTCCGCAACCGGCTATGTACTCGGCAGCCTGTTGATTATTGCTGCCTCCCTGACGCCTCCCATTGCCGGTGTAGAAAACCTGGTGCTGGCGGGGCTGCTGTTGACGGGGCTTGGTTGGGGGGCGGTGGAAGCGGCCAGCAATCCAATGATCGCCGCCAGCGACCCCGCCAACAAAACCCACCGCCTGAATGTCCTGCACGCCTGGTGGCCGGCGGGCATTGTGGTGGGCGGTCTGGTGGGGCTGGCAATCTCCGCGCTGGAATGGCCCTGGCAGTTGAACCTGGCGGTACTGGTGTTGCCGGCGCTGGTTATGGCCTGGCTTGTAGTGACAACGGATTTCCCGGTCACCGAGCGGGTGTCCTCCGGGGTCAGCTATGAGGAGATGTTCAAGGAGGTATTCAAGCAGCCCATGTTTATCCTATTGTGGTTGTGCATGTGGCTGACAGCGGCGACAGAGCTTGCGCCCGGTCAATGGGTGGATCTGACACTCTCGCGGGTTGTGGGCATGAAAGGCATCCTGATCCTGGTATATGTGAGCATGCTGGTATTTGTGATGCGGCATTTTGCCGGGCAGTTGGCGAAATGGCTGTCCCCTGTGGGGCTGCTCTGGGTCAGCAGCCTGCTTGCGGCAGTGGGACTGTATAGCCTGAGTCTGGCGCGCACCCCGGTGAGTGCGTTTTTAGCGGCAACCCTCTGGGGTATTGGTTTCTGTTATATGTGGCCCACCATGCTGGCCACGGTGTCCGAACGCTTTGTGCGCGGCGGAGCGCTGTTTCTTGGGTTACTGGGTTTTGCCGGCGGCTTGTCCATACAGTTTGTATTGCCGCAGTTGGGGGCGGTCTTCGACCGCACAAAAATAGAAGCTGCCGGTGGCCTTGAGGCTTTCGAACAGTTGCGTGGCGCAGAGCTCGATGCGGTGCTGGTGACTGCCTCGGTGCAATCCTTCCAGTCACTGGCAGTGGTGCCCCTGTTTTTGCTACCGATTTTCGGGTTTATTTGGTTCTGGGATCGCAGGCGCAGAATCCGCGTTGACAAACATGCGGCCGACGATTCAGCACCCTCGCCAGCGGGGGATCAACCCTAACCCGGCCCGGGTAAGCTAACTTTTTACAGAAAATATACAGGTATATATGTCGAACATTCGCGAAGTTGCCCGGCGTTCCGGGGTATCGGTGGCAACTGTGTCCCGGACTTTGAAGGACCCGAAAGTGGTTTCCCCGCAAACCAGGGCGCGGGTACTGAAGGCGGTGGATGAGGTCGGTTACAGGCCCAATCTCCTGGCCAGGAATTTCAGTTCCGGTAAATCGTTTGCGGTGATGGTGCTGGTACCCAATATTGCCAATCCCTTTTTTTCCAGGGTAATCCGGGGCATTGAAAAGGCCGCTCAGGATCAGGGCTATTCGGTGCTGTTGGGCGATACAAAAGGGCAACCGGCCAACGAACAGTTTTACGCGGGCATGGCATTAACCAATCAGGCAGACGGACTGATCCAACTGGACAGCAGTTATCCTTTTGCAGACAAGGACGCCACCCTGGCGGCATCTGTGCCGATGGTCAATGCCTGTGAGCGCATCGCCGAGGATGACCGTTACCCGGTGGTTGAGCTGGATAACCGCGGCGCGGCACAGGCCATTGCACAACACTTGATGGAATTGGGGCACAGCCGCATCGGAGTGATTACCGGGCCCGTGGCAAGCCCGATTGTGCGCGACCGCCTGGCGGGATTTCGCCAGGCACTGGAAAAGCGCGGGCTGCAGCTTGACTCAGAACGCGTGACAGAGGGGGAATTTACCATGCCATCGGGGCAGCGGGGTGCCGAGGCGCTGCTCTCGGCCGCCCATGCACCGACGGCGATTTTCTGTATGAATGACGAAATGGCGATTGGTGCCATTCACCAGGCCAAGAAGATGGGATTGACAGTGCCGGGGGATGTGTCTATTGCCGGATTTGATAACATCGAGTTCTCGCAGTTCACCGATCCCCCCTTGACCACCATCGACCAGCCCGCGGAGGCATTGGGGCGCTACGCCATGGAAACCCTGCGCCTGATGATTGACGCAAAGCCGTTGAAATCCAGCCGCACCATTTTGCCTTTTAATCTGGTGCTACGGGAAAGCACTGGCCCCCTTCAGGATGTTTGAGACCAGTATCGCCCGACCAGTTGCGGCCGGTGGAGCGGGAAATTACCGCACAGTATGGAGAGCATAACGATGAGAATATTGATAAAAACCCGTGCCGGTCGATTGTTGATGCTGGCCCTTCCATTGCTGATGGCCTCCGCCGGTTGTGAGCGCACAGGGGAAATCGCCGCCAAGCAAGTGGATGCTGAGTGGGTCGACCTGTTCGACGGCGAGACACTCGGAGGCTGGACCGGGGTCAACGGTACCCAAGCCGGCGGGGCATGGCAGGTGCTCGATGGCAATCTGGTGCTCACCGCCGGAGGGGCGGGGGACCTGATAACGGCAGAGCAGTTTGCCGACTTTGAACTGGCCCTGGAGTGGAAAATCTCCCCGGGGGGTAACAGCGGTATTATTTATCGCGCTGCCAGTGGGGATGCACCGGTGTGGATGAGTGGCATGGAGTATCAGGTACTCGACAATAGGGCTTTCCCCAACCTGGAAAAACCCAGCCACAGCGCCGGCGCTGTGTTTGACCTGTATGCGCCGAGCGCTGCAAAAGCGAAACCTGCCGGGCAGTACAACAAAACACGTATTCGATTGCAGGATGGTCGGGTCGAGCACTGGCTCAATGGTACCAGGATCGTGAATTATCGGCTCTGGTCTGACGACTGGAAGACGCGCTTCGCCAGAAGCAAGTTTTCCAATTATCCCGGGTTTGCGCGCAGCACAAGGGGCCATATCGCCCTGCAGGACCATGGCGATAAAGTCTGGTATCGGAAGATCAAAATCCGCAGGCTTTGATCCATGGGACTCTCGCAGTGGATATCCGGCAAATGCGGATCTTCCCGTTGTGTGCCGGTTTGACTCGCTGCCCCCGGGGGAGTTCGCTGTCCAAGGCAGGATCTCTATGGGGCAGTGTGCTTTAATCAAAAATTATTTATTTTTAATGTAACCGGTTACAGTATGAAAAATGATAATAAATTATATTCAATGCATGGTATGGCTGCAGACATCGCAACTTTTGCACCGCTTTCTGTTATCCCAAAGGGATTAATCAAGGGTGGTTTACTGGAAGAAGGCGAGTAAAAATTTTTTCAATAATGTAACCGGTTACAATTTTTTGAAATGCAAACCGAAAAAATTACAAGCAAATAAAAAATAATTGATGAATTAGGAGGGTGCTATGCCGAGTGAGGATTTTGAAAAGAAACAGTACGACGCCCTGATTGTGGGTTCCGGGGCGGGGGGCGGCATGGCTGCCTATGTGCTGGCAACCGCCGGGCTCAAGGTGCTGATGCTGGAAGCGGGGCGATCCTATGACCCGGTTCAGGAAACTCCCATGTTCAATCTGCCCAAGGATGCGCCGCTGCGTGGCGGCGGCACACCGGATAAGCCTTTCGGGTTTTACGATGCGACCGTGGACGGCGGTTGGACAGTACCCGGTGAGCCCTACACCCAGGCATCCCGTGAGCGGGGCAGGCGCTTTGACTGGTGGCGCGCCCGCATGCTGGGGGGGCGTACCAACCACTGGGGACGCATTTCACTGCGTATGGGCAAGTACGATTTCAAACCCTATTCCCGCGATGGACTCGGTTTTGACTGGCCCATCGATTATGAAGACCTGGCACCTTACTATGACAAGACCGAGATGTTAATCGGTGTCTACGGTTCCAATGAGGGACTGGAGAACACCCCGAATTCTCCCAAAGGCATTTTACTACCCCCACCGAAACCCCGCGCCTACGAGCTGCTGGCCAAAAAGGCCTGTGACAAGCTGGGCATCCCCGTGATTCCGGCACATCTCGCGATCCTAAGCGAGCGCCTTGACCACGAAACTATCCCGCACAAACTCTTCCCCGACAACAAGCTCGCACAAGAGGTAACCCGTGCATCCATGCAGTCCCGCGCAGCCTGTTTTTGGGCCACGCCCTGCGGACGCGGCTGTTCGATCAAGGCAAATTTCCAGTCGACCACTGTGCTGCTGCCGCCGGCACTGGCCACTGGAAATCTGGATATGATTACCGATGCCATGGTGCGTGAGGTCGCCGTCGATAAGCAAGGCAATGCCAGCGGGGTTGTCTATATCGATAAAAACACCCGCCGGGAAAAGTTCGTCAGTGCCCGCGCCGTGGTGGTTGCGGCCAGTGCCGCCGAGACCTCACGTATTCTTCTCAATTCAAAAAGTACACTGTTCCCCGACGGCCTCGCCAATGGTAGTGGTGTCGTGGGCAAATACCTGATGGATACCGTGGGTGCCGGTGTGGGTGGACAGATTCCCGCATTGGAAAACCTGCCCGCCCATAACGAGGACGGTGCCTCCGCAATGCATATGTATATGCCTTGGTGGCTGTACAGGGAACAGTTGCGTGGAGACCTGGATTTTGCCCGAGGTTACCACATTGAATTTGGCGGTGGCCGCAATATGCCGGGTGCCGGCGCCTTCGGCGGCATGGGAGACTTTACTGCCGGCGCTTTTGGCAGGGATTTCAAGCAAGCCTGCCGACGCTACTACGGCTCCTTTGTCTGGTTCGATGGTCGTGGGGAGATGATCCCCAACGATGACAGCTATTGCGAAATTGATACAGACCAAGTGGACCAGTGGGGCATCCCGGTGCTGAAATTCCACTGGCAGTGGAGTGCGCAGGAGTTGAACCAGGCGGCCCACATGCACAAAACCTTTGCCGAAATTATTGAAGGCATGGGCGGCAAAATCACCTCCACCGTGCAAACAGATGGTGCCAAGGCAATTATCAATGGGGGTGCGATCATCCACGAAGTGGGCACCGCGCGCATGGGTTCCAATGCGAGGGACTCTGTACTCAATCCTTACTGCCAGTCCTGGGAGGTGCCCAACCTCTTTCTCACCGACGGCGCCCCCTTTGTTTCCAATGCCGATAAAAACCCAACCCTGACCATTATGGCGCTGGCCTGGCGTACCTGTGACCACATCGTGGACCAGTTCAAGAAGAGGAACATCTGATATGAGCGAGGAAAAAACCAACCTGGGCCGCCGCAATGTCTTGCGTTTGATCGCGACCACCGCCGCTGCAGTTCCGGTGATTGGCTGTTCGGAGAAGGTCGCGCAAAAGATGGTCGTGAAGGAGGGCAAGCCAGCGGCAAAACCCGCGGTGAAAAACCTGGATGCTCCAAAACAAACCCTGGCCAGGGGAACCCCGACGGACCCGGATCTGCTCAATCCAGTAGTGCCCTGGGAGATGCAGCTGGGTGCGAGCGAGATGGCGGTACTGGCGGCTCTGTGCGATGTGATTATCCCGGCAGATGAAATCTCCCCCAGCGCTTCCTCTGTGGGGGCGCAGAACTATATCAACGAATATGTCAGTGCGCCTTACGCCAACAACAAAGCGGATCTTGTCACCGTGCGTGGCGGGGTTGTCTGGCTGGATGGGGAGTCCAGGCGCAGGTTCGATGCGCCTTTTATCGAATTGAGTGAACCTCAAAAAACCGCGATCTGTGAAGACATCAAGTGGACCCGCACCGCAAAGCCGGAGTTCCAGGCCGGCGCGCGTTTCTTTGCCAAGATCAGGGGTCTCACGGCAACCGCTTTCTACACCACCGAGGAAGGTATGGCGGATATCGGCTATCTGGGCAACAGGCCCATGGCCAGCTTCCCCGGAGCGCCGCCCGAGGTACTAAAGCGACTCGGCCTGGATAGCTGAGTATCCCCTATGGCGTCAACCCGCGGGAAAGCGGGTTGCCATTTAAAAAAACGTAAACCAGGGACGGGTAGACCTGAAACCGGGGCTTATTCCAATAGCTTGGCATTGAAGCATGCCGGGTCGAGAGGGTGAGCGGAAGGCCCGGACAATAATAAAAGAGGCGTTGAGCAATGAAAGAAAAATCCCTAAAAACAAACCGTCAAGTGGAATTATTGCGTACATCCGCCAGTGTGCTGGTGCTGTGCAGTATTGTCGGTATAACACAAGCGCAGAGTTCGGAGGAGGAAGCAACAGAGAGCCCGGCCCTTGAGGAAGTGGTGGTACTGGGTATTCGCCAGAGCATGGAGAAAAATCTCAATGTGAAGCGTTTTTCCAACGCGGTGGTGGATTCAATTACCGCTGTGGATATCGGTAAATTTCCTGATAAAAACGTGGCGGACGCCCTGCAGCGGGTGCCCGGGGTGTCCATCGTCCGCAGTGGCGGGGAAGGCGCGCGGGTCAGTATCCGTGGTACTGCGCCGGAGCTGACCTTCACCCAACTGAACGGTAATTATATCGCCACGCCGGGCGATAATCCGTCACGGTCTTTCTCCTATACGCTGTTGCCGTCGGCGATGATTTCCCGCGCGGATGTCTACAAGAGTCCCGAAGCAAAACTGGATGAGGGGGGGATCGGCGGTACCGTGGTTTTGCATACCCGTAGGCCCCTGGATCTGGATGCGGGAGAGGGTAGGGTAGTCGTGGAGACCACTTATGCGGATGTCACCGGGAAGTATGAGCCCCAGTTCACGGGTTTTTTCTCCTGGAAAAATGATCAAGAGACCGTTGGTGTGTTGTTTGGCTATTCCAGGCAGGATCGCCAGAACCGTGTTATTAGCACCTCGGTAGAAAACTGGGGCTGGCAGGGTGATGAAGCACCGCAGGAGGGCACAGAGGCCAGAGGTTCCCTGGTGGATATCGACGGTAACGAATACCGGGATTTTTATGCCCCCAGGGCCGTGGTGGGCAGTGTCTTTGAGGAGGCGCGCACCCGCGAGGGAATGCAGTTCAGTGCCCAGTGGCGCCCGCTGGAGCAGTTGGAATTCGGCTTCAATTATTTTCGCTTTGAACAGGGGGGCAATTCAGAAAACTATCGCATCGTATTTCCTGAGTGGAACTATGGTGATGCCATTGCCCCTGGTGGTCTTAAGTTTGATGAGGATGGCGATACCTTGCTCGGCATCGGCATGCTGGACAGGGGCCAGACACAATTGCAGTCGCCGCAGGTAGCCGGCGACTACACGCGCGCGAAATACAGTTCCGATACCCTGGATTTCAATGTCAGTTATCAGGGGGATGGTTATAGCCTGCGCCTGGTTGTAGGGAATACCGGCGCGGAAGGGGGGCCGTCTGAGAAGTTGTTTGCATCGGTGAACGCGCGCTATGGTACCGTGACTGATTGGAGCTGGGATCTCAGCAGTGGCACCGCGGAGATTGATACCAGTGCCGATCTGGGCGACCCCAATACCTATCCCCTGTACGACTGGTTCTCTTCTCATTGGGCCAGCAGTGAAGATCAGGAAAACTACTACCAGATGGATGTATCCATTGATATGGATTATGGCTGGTTCAGCGCCCTGGACCTGGGACTGAAATACCGCGATCACGAAATTAACCGGCGGATTACTAGGCAGGCTTGGGACGATGACAAGCCCCCTTGCCCGACCATCAATTGGGGTGGTGTCGACGGTGCCTGTTATCCCTGGTGGCCGGACGACTCCTTCCACACGGACACCAGTGGCGTGCCGGATACCATCGATATTCTTTCGGATGGCCCGCTCGACAATATTATTGGCGGCGTCAATGTGCCCGGCTTTGCCTACCTGAAGTTTGAGAAATTGAAAGCGTTTCTCTATGAGACTTACGGTGATCCTACGGTGCTTATTGAGACGAACCAGGTGTATCGCATTGGCGAAGAAGTCACCGCGGCCTATGTACAGCAGAATTTCGCCTCGTCCTTTTTGCGCGGAAACTTTGGTATTCGCGCGGTGCAGACCCAACAGTATGCGCGCACCTTTGATAATATCGAGGGGCAGCTACAGGATGAGCCCAATGTTCGCGATAGCAGCAACACCGATATTCTGCCGAGCGCCAATATTGCCTGGGATATTTCCGAGCAACTGGTCATGCGTGCAGCTCTTGCACGGGTAATTGCGCGGGTGGATTACTCCGACCTGGGTGGCTCTGAAACGATCCACGCCCCGCTACCCGATCCGAACAATCCGAATCTGCCGGCGCCAGGTCCGAGGACTGGCTATGCGGGCAACGCCGAACTGGAACCCTACAATGCGGATCAGTTTGACCTGGGTCTGGAGTGGTATTTCGACGATGCCTCGGCAATGGGATTGACCCTGTTCCAGAAGGATATCGCCTCTTTCGTGATCAACGGCAGCTCCACAGTCACCAGGGAAATTAAAGGTGAAACTGTGAAGGTGGCCATGAATATGCCCCTCAACGGTACCGATGCCACTGCCCGGGGCGTGGAACTGTTTGCGCAGTATGCCTTTGATAACGGTTTTGGGGTGCTTGCCAACTACACTTATACGGATACAGAGTTGGCGGAGATTGATCTCAAAGGGGTTAAATCCAAAACAGAGATTGCGGGTACCTCCAAAGACCAGTACAACTTGTCGGTGTACTACGAGACCAACGATTTCAGTGTGCGGGCCTCCTACAACTATCGCAGCGCCTATGCAGATGGTTTCCACAACGGTATCAATACCTTTACCGATGAGTACGACCAGGTGGATGTGAACGCGTCCTATAACCTGATCGACTCGCTTGTACTCTCCGCTTCAATTATCAACCTGACCGAGGAAAAGGTGGACCGCTACTGGGGGGAAAAGAACCGGGTGTATGGCTCCTATTATTCCGGTCGCCGCGCCTACCTGGGTCTGACGTATAGTTTCTGATGTCCCGGCGCCGTGTGGGCAGAGTTCTTTGTTCACACGGTTTGAAACCCTGTTGAGCGGTAAACGGACCAATCGGGTTTATCGATTGTTTGGCTGCTCAATAGCGTCTGTACTGGTCAGATATTCACCCCTTGAGCGCCCGTTGTTAACTCACCGCCAGCTGGTTAATTGCGGGTAGGGACTGCCTGTACCACTTTGATCAAGTAGTCCCAGAAATTGGCAACGCTGTGGATATGCACCCGCTCTTCAGGGGAGTGTGCGCGACGGATGGTGGGGCCAAAGGAGACCATGTCCCAGTTGGGGTAGGGTTTGGCCAGAAGGCCGCACTCCAGGCCTGCGTGGATCACTTTTACTTCTGGGTCTGCCCCGGTCATCTCTTTATAAACGCCTTGCATCAGTGCAAGCAGGGGCGAGTTGGGGTTCGGCGCCCAGCCGGGGTAGGCATTGTCCAGCCTGGTTGTGGCGCCGGCCAGTTCGAAGCTGGCGGCAACATCCAGACCGTGTTGGTCGCGGGCAGTGTCCGACAGGCTGCGCACCAGGCATTGGATTTGCACCAGCGGCTTGCCGTCCTTCTCACCCGTAACAACGCGGGCCAGGTTATTGGAAGTGTCGGCAATAGCTGCCAACTTGGTGCTCATGCGCGCCACACCATTGGGGCAGCAACGAATGGCGCGAATCAGCCTGAGCTGGCTTGCGGCATCCATGGTGCTGGTTGGTGTCTCTGTGGGTTCCAGGGTGATTGCGAGGTCCGCTTCGTTGTCAAACTCCCGCGAGAGGCGTGCGCTTTCGCTGTCGATGATCTGTTGCAGTTTGTCCTGGGCCCCGGTCGGTACCACAAGGGTGCTGAAGGATTCGCGGGGAATGGCATTGCGCAGACTGCCGCCATCCAGTGCGGCAATGCGCAGCTCGGGGATCTTGCCCAGGGCCGTGTCGATAATGCGGTTGGCAATTTTGTTGGCATTGCCGCGCCCTTTATCGATATCCAGGCCCGAATGCCCGCCGCGCAGGCCGCGCACAGAGAGTGTAAAGGCCTGGCTGTCTACCGCTATGGGTTCCCTAAAGTAAGTGAGGGAAGCATTCACATCCACGCCCCCGGCACAGCCGATATAGAGCTCCCCTTCATCTTCAGTATCCAGGTTCAGGAGCAGATTCGCCTCGAAATAGCCCGGCTGCAGGTGCTTTGCGCCGGTCATGCCCGCCTCTTCATCAATGGTGAGCAGCGCCTCCAGGGCGGGGTGGGGGATGTTGGTGGATTCCAATAGGGCGAGTATGGCGGCGACGCCTATGCCATTGTCGGCCCCGAGAGTGGTGCCTTCTGCGGTGACCCATTCGCCATCCACGTAGGGCTTGATGGGATCGGTTAGGAAATTGTGCACCGTGTTGGCATTTTTCTGCGGCACCATATCCAAATGACTTTGCAGGGCCAGGGTGTGGCGCTGTTCCATACCCGGCGTTGCGGGCTTCTTGATAATAACATTGCCAACTGTATCCAACTGCGCCATCAGATTGCGGGCTCTGGAAAAATTGAGGACGTGTTCCACTACCCGGTCTTCATGTTTGGAGGGGCGGGGGATGTCACACAGTGCGGCGAAGTGTTTCCACAGAGGGGTGGGGGTCAGTGTGGCAATAGGATTCATGGGAGGCCTCGATCATTTTGATGGATTGCCTGTCACAGCCGGTGCCGTGGCGGTGTTATTGCATTTGGCAATCCAATGGGTATTGCAAAAGCTGGTGGTATTTTTTGTTATACCCAGTTAATAACCAGCATCTGGAACACAACAGGGGAGAGCCCGACAGGGATCGGGCTCTTCAGGGTATTTTGCCTTGGTTATGCTTTTGCCGTGCTGTCGGGTTGTGCATTCTCCAACGCAAGCTCGAAAGCGACACGGCGCTTGTCCAGATCCACAGAAGCTACCTTGACCGCAACGGCTTGTTCCAGTTGGAAACGCTGCTCATTGTGTGTGAGGATGAGAAGTTTGCCGTCAAATGCCGGAAGGTTCTTTTTGTCCCCATTCAGGCGCACAAATCCATCGATGCCAAATTGATCGAGGCGTACTCCGAGGCCGGCGCCAGTTACCAGGGTGATTCTGCCGGCGTATGTGTTACCGATTTTATCCTGCATAAACTGGGCATACAGCCACTGCTCCAGGGCGCGCCTGGCCTGGCGACCGCGGACCAGGCTGTTTTGCAGGGCCTCAATGTGCGTGTCGCTGAGCGCCGGGGTGTCGCCCTTCTGGATGGCCGCACGCAGTACGCGGTGATTGTGCAGATCGTTGTACTTGCGAATGGGGGAGGTCACCGTGGCGTAGGCCTCGAGCCCCAAACCCAGGTGTGCGCCGGCCTTGTTATCGAGCAGACCGGGGCGCAGCATGCGTTTCAGTACGCTCAGGAGGTTTTGCATTTGTGGGTCACCGTGGCTTTCCAGGTGCTTTACCAGGGCCAGGTAGTGCTCCAGTTGGTCCAGGTCTTTCTCGGCATACTCCGGCAAAAGCGTCTTGAGGAGGCTTTTTACCTCGCCCATGCGCTCTTCGCGGAAGCCCAGGTGCACAGAAAAGCAGCCCCGCTGCAGTTCTGCCAGCTTGGCGCCGATGCTGATATTGGTCGCAAGCATGGCTTCTTCCACCATGCGCTGGGCGATATTGCGCTCCCGCCTTTCGATGCGCTCAATTTTGCGTTGTCTGTTGAGGCAGATCTCATACTCCGGGCGATCCTCCATGGCCAGGGAGTGGGTGGTGCGGTAAGCGGCGCGGGCTTTATAGGTTGCAGCGAGATTGCGTAAGCTCTCCTTTTGCGCTTCGGGCACTGCGGCATCGTCACCCTCGATAAAACGGCTGACTTGTGTATAACTCAGTTTGTACTGGGAGCGAATTGCGGCAAATTCATACTGGCTCCCGCTGATACTGCCATCGTTGTTGATATCAATATGCACAACCAGTGCCGGGCGCAGTTGTTCGGGAATCAGGGAGACGAGGTCCTCGCACAGATTGCAGGGCAGCATGGGCAGGGTTTCGCCGGGCAGGTATAGGCTGTGGGCGCGTTTGAAGGCTTCCTGATCCAGCGGGCTGTCCTGGTCAATCACGCTGGTGGGGTCGGCAATAGCGATATGCAGGGTCCAACCCTCCTCACGTGCGCTAACGGCAAGGGCGTCGTCCATATCACGGGTGCTTTCCGCATCAATGGTGGCAAAGCCCAGTCCGGAGAGGTCCGTGCGCCCGGCAGTCACAGACGCCAGTTGCCCGGCAATGGTTTCCGACTGTTTCTTTGCGGCCGGACCGAATTGCTCTGGCAACCGGTACTGGGCGATTGTATAGGCGTGCTCAATACCGGGTATCTCGGGTTTGCCGATAACCGTCTCCACCCTGGCCTGGGCGCGACCGTCCTTAAAGGGATGGCGATTGACCTTACAGGCAATAAAGTCGCCGGGCTGGGCCTTGCCCCGGGCCTTTGGGGGCAGGAAGATCCAGCGGGTCAGGGCATTTTGGGTGGGCTGGATAAAGTGCCCCTGGCCCCGCTGGATATATCGGCCGACAAGATAGTCGAGTTCACTTTCAAGCAGGGCATCCAGCTCGGCGGTGAGCTTGCCCTTGGGCTCCTCTGCCAGGCTGACGCGAACCCGGTCGCCAGGGAAAACACGCTCCATCTGACTGGGGGGCAGGAAGGCCTCCCGTCCATCCACCAGCGCCACGAAACCGAATTTGCCATTACTGCCGCGTACCCGGCCTTCGGCAAATTCTTTACTGGAGCGAATATCGGTTTTCAGCTGTGAGAGTTGCTTCAGAGCGTCGGAATTCAGCATCGAGTAGTTCCCTAGGGTTCGATTTGGGCGCGGATTCTACCAGACCCAGTTTGCATCGTGTAATGCGATCCTGTCCGGAGCTGGAAGTCTTTTCTTGGGTGCCGGACGCAATGGTCCAACCACAAGGCTTTCTGACCCTCAGGTCCGGCATATTCTTTTAAGAGAGTCATCCTAAGAAATAACAATATAAATGAAGATTTCGCTATTATTTCGCCGATATGTGCAAAATATGCAAACTTTATCTGGTGAAGCAGGATATAATCTTACCCCTCAAAAAAATGATAAGGGCTGTGGTTGTTCCCCAGCGCTAGAACCAGCCTTCCGGAGAGGAACAGTTAATGAGTGTTTTTTCCCATTCCGCTTACGATAAACACGAACAAGTGGCGTTTTTTCAGGATGCCAAGAGCGGTCTCAAGGCAATTATCGCGGTCCACAATACGAATTTAGGGCCTTCCCTGGGGGGCTGCCGCATGTGGCCCTATGTCGATGACGGCGAGGCGCTCAATGACGTGCTGCGCCTCTCGCGCGGAATGACTTATAAGTCTGCCATGGCCGGTCTGAGGCTCGGAGGCGGAAAGTCGGTGATTATCGGTGATCCGCGTCAGGATAAGACGCCCGAGCTATTGCGGGCCATGGGCGAGTTCATCAACACACTTAGCGGGCGTTACATCACCGCGGAGGATTCCGGCACCAGCGTTGCCGATATGCAAGTTATCGGCGAGACCACAGAGTATGTGTCCGGTCTGTTCGCGGGCTCCGAATATGGCGGTGACCCGTCGCCCTCCACTGCCTATGGCGTGTTTGTGGGCCTCAAGGCCGCCGCGCAGCACCGCTGGGGTAAAACCGACCTGAGTGGTCTTAAAGTTTCTATCCAGGGGATGGGCAATGTGGGATTCCGCCTGGGCAAGCTGCTAAAAGAGGCCGGCGCGGAACTCTTTGTCACGGATATTTTCCAAGACAATATTGATCGTTCGGTCAATGAGCTGGGTGCCATTGCCGTAACTGCTGACGAGATCTTCGATCTGGATGTGGATTTGTTCGCGCCCTGTGCCATGGGGGCCATTTTGAATGATGACACCATTGCCCGTTTGAAAGTGGGGGCTATCGCCGGTGCCGCCAACAACCAACTGGCCGAGGAGTGCCACGCCGCAGTACTGCGCGAGAAAGGCATTCTCTATGCCCCCGACTATGTGATTAACGCCGGTGGTATTATCGACGTTTATTACCAGCAGCGGGGCGACTATGACGCTGCAGAGGTGCGCGCCCACATTGAAGAAATCGGCAACACCATGCAAGAGGTGTTTGAGCGGGCGGATAACACCGGTGAAACCACGGCACATGTGGCTGACCGCATCGCCGAGGAGCGCTTTGGCCACCATTCTGTGCCGAGCGCCGAGAACAAATCCGGTACAGTAGCGGCATAACAAAGGCACCGGCGGTTTCATACCGTGGGCGGCTGAGGTTCACCGCTTCTCTCTGTGTTGTATATATTTGGGCACGTCTGTGCCCATTTTTTTGTCCAGGCAGGATCGTGGCCGAACTCTGAGTCGGCAGAAGGTTTTGTAGACAATGGCGGGTAAACAATTGCCCTGATTCCGCTGCTATTGATTAGGAGTGACAATATGGACCTGCGTCCAGTGTTTATCAGTGTTCTTATCGCCACCATCGGTCTTGCCGGTTGTGGGAAATCCACCAACGATAGGTCCCACGCGCTATCCGTGGATGAAGCGGCGGCGCCCCCTAGCAAGGCGGCCGCTTTTGGTAAAGCGGCCTATGTCCCGGCGCCGAAATTGGATATTCCCTACCATAGGGAAGTGCTGTCCAATGGTCTAACGGTGATCGTGCATGAGGACCACAAGGCCCCGGTTGTATCCACCAATATCTGGTACAAGGTGGGCTCCAAGGATGAGCCGAAGGGGAAAACCGGGTTTGCACATCTGTTTGAGCACCTGATGTTTAACGGCAGCGAAAATCACCCAGGCGAGTACTTTGAGCCCTTCCAGCGTTCCGGTGCCACGGATATGAATGGCACCACCAACAATGATCGCACCAATTATTTCGCCACGGTTCCCAAAGGTGCTCTGGATATGGCGCTGTGGATGGAGTCGGACAGGATGGGCCACTTCAAGGGCGCGATCACCCAGGAAGTGTTGGATGAGCAGCGCGGTGTGGTAAAAAACGAGAAGCGACAAGGTGAAAATGCCCCCTACGGTAAAGCCTTCGACATCATCGCCAAGAGTACCTTTCCCGCCTCCCACCCTTACTCCTGGACACCCATCGGCTCTATGGCAGATCTTGACAATGCCAGCCTGGAAGACGTGAAAACGTGGTTTGCGGATCACTACCAGCCGGCAAACGCCACCCTGGTGATTGCCGGCGACGTCACTGTTGATGAGGCTATGGCCAAGGCGCGCAAGTATTTTGGCGATATACCCAGTACGGGCGCGCAGCCGCGTATCAAACGCTGGGAATTGCCGGCTCAGGTCAAAAAACGCGAAGTGGTCTACGACCAGGTGCCACAAACCCGTATTTACAAGGTTTGGAATGTACCGGCGGTTGGCAGTGAAGAGGAGCACGCGCTCGAATTGATGACATCATTGTTGGCAAATCGGAAGAATTCTCTGCTCTATCGCCGCCTGGTACGAGATGAGAAAGTCGCCACCAGCGTGAGCGCCTTCTACTACGGGCGTCAGCTGGCCGGGCAGCTCTTTATTATTGTGGATGTAAAACCCGGGCAGTCGGTCGATAAAGTCGAAAAACTGTTGAACAAGGAATTGCGTGCATTTGCAAAAAATGGCGTGAGTACAGAGGACCTGCGCCGGGTTAAGCAGGGGGAGTTTGCCGGCCTTGTAAAGGGTCTGGAAAAAACTGGCGGCTTTGGCGGCAAGAGCGATATCCTGGCCCGCTCTGAATTTTACTTTGACGATCCCGGTGCCCTGTTAAAGGGAATCGAGGAATACGCCCGGGTTTCCGCGCTCGAGGTACAGGATGTGGCGCAGCAGTGGTTGAAGGCGGATGCTTACACCCTGATTATCGAGCCCCAAAAACAATATACTGCCGACAGTGAGGGTGCGGATCGCAGCCACTTACCTGAGGTGGATAAAACGGTCGAACTGGAATTGCCGCAACAGCAGGCGTTCACCCTCAAAAACGGACTGAAGGTGGTTTTGGCCGAGCGCCATGACACACCGGTAGTGTTGATGAACCTGCAGTTTCGCAGTGGCGCGGCGGCGGACAACAGCAAACCCGGCCTGGCCTCTGTCGCTGCACAGATGCTGAGCGAGGGTGCTGGTGACTTGGATAGCCTGGCATTCAGTGCGCGGGCGGAAGAGCTGGGCGTGAATATCGGCGGGGGCAGCGGGCTGGATTACAACACCATCAGTATGAGTGCGCTCAAGTCGCAATTGGCCCCGTCTCTGGAGCTTTTTGCGCAAGTGGTGACCGAGCCGCAGTTCCCGGAATCCGATCTAGAGCGGGTCAAGTCCAATCGCCTGGATAGGATCGCTCAGGAAAAGGCCCAGCCGCGGGGGCTTGCCCTGCGGGAGCTGCCGCCACTGTTGTTTGGTGCTGGACACCCCTACAGTTCACCCTTGACCGGTTCTGGTACCCCAGAAGGAATCAGCTCCATTACCCGTGAAGACCTGGTGCAGTTCCAGAAAACCTGGGTCAGGCCGGACAATGCCACCCTTACTGTTGTTGGCGATGTGACAGAAAAGGAGCTGGAACCCCTGCTGAATGGTACCCTGGGCGGCTGGAAAGCGCCCGAGGCAGAATTACCAGGTGTTGAGCTTGCAAAGGTGGCGCGCCCGAACAAAGCGCGGGTGTATCTGCTGGACCGCCCCGGCGCGCAGCAGAGCTACATCATGGCGGGGCTGGTCATGCCCCCCTGGCAACCCCAGGGCGCTGAGGCTTTCGATGCGATGACCAATACTATCGCGGGTAAGTTTACCTCCCGGGTCAATATGAACCTGCGCGAGGACAAACACTGGTCATACGGTGCCCGCGCAGTGTCTATGGATACGGAAGGCCAGCGCCCTTATATCCTGTTCGCGCCCGTGCAAACTGACAAAACGGCTCCCGCGATCAAGGAGCTTGTGAAAGAGTACCGGGACTACCTGGATAAACGCCCGATCACAGAGAAGGAGTTGGAAGACTATCGTAACGATGAGGTGCTCAAGCAGAGCGCACGCTTCCAGACCAAGGGGCAGTTGCTTTCCAGTATTAACTGGCAGCTAGAAAAAGGCCTGCCGGAAGACTATATTGCCGAGTATCCCCAGCGAGTTGCCGCCCTCAATCAGGAGCAGGTGGTGGCTGCCGCGAGGGAATTCCTCGCTCCAGAGCAGTTTACCTGGGTAATTGTGGGAGACCTCGACAAGATTCAAGGGGAAGTGGAAGCCCTGGACATCGGGCCTGTAGAGGTACTGCCCGCCAGGGATTGACACCCCGGAAGGGTCATCGCCCCTTCAGAATAGGTGGGGGCGATGACCAATTTGAATAGTTTTACACCCCCCCCCGCTTTTATTCCGCCATTTAGGTGTTAGTGCAAATCGACCCTCAGGCGTTGAAACTGGGGCGTTGTTTGAGCTGCTCGCGCCAGCGGATCAGATGAGGGTGCTTTTCGGCATCAGGGCGCAGGTTTTGCACCTTGCCGAAATCCAGACCACAAACCATACCGATGTCTGCTACAGAAAAATAATCACCCACCAGATACTCGTGGTCGGAAAGGTGGTCGTTCAAGACACCCATAAACTGCATTGCGTGCTTACCGGCATCCTCGCCGAACGCCGGGTAGACGTTCATACGGTCTTTAAAGAAACCCGAGACATGCTGGAAGCACATCCCGACGGTCAGCATCAGATTGAAGTCGGCGCGACGGCCCCACATCTCGACCAGGGCTTTTTCCCTTGCATCCCGCCCAAACAAAGGGGGCTCCGGATGCAGCTCTTCAAAATAGCGTTGAATCGCCACTGACTCCGTGATGTGCGTGCCATCGTCCAGCGCCAATACCGGCACCTTCGTATTGGCATTCATGCTGCGAAATTCCGGGGTGAGGTTTTCCCCCTTGGCAATATCCACCTGAGCGAAGGGTATATCGAGGTCTTTTTCCGCCAGATACATGCGCACTCGACGGCAATTGGGTGCAACAGCATATTCGTAGATTTTCATTGGGGCTTCCTCTCGACTCACAGATTGCGGTAAATTGTGCGCGTTCCAATAAGAACGATACGAATCTAAGTGAGACTTGCTGGGGACGACAATGACAACAAATACCAAGTGGGGCTACCTCGCCAACCGCGCTGCCGTCGCGATAGTGTTTATCTGCATGGGATTGCCGAGCCTGCAGACTGAGGCGCAGATCCAAGCGCAGGGTACAGCCATTTACGCGGGGAAACTGTTTGACAGCAGTAGCGGAAAATTGTTGGAAAACCGCACTGTGCATATAGTGGATGGCCGGGTCGAGTCTGTGCAAAAAGGGTTTGCCAAGCGGGACCGGGAGGCTCTGGTGGACCTGCGCGATTTTACCGTATTGCCCGGGCTGATGGATATGCACAGTCACCTCACCTATGAATTTGGTCCGCAAGCCTATATGGAGTCCTATACCTGGAATCCGGCGGATTTCACTTTGCGCGGGGTGGATGCCGCCAAGCGCACGCTGCTTGCGGGCTTTACTACTGTGCGTAATCTCGGTGACCAGGATAATGTCACCGTGAGTCTGCGCAAAGCCATAGAGGCGGGCATCATTGAGGGGCCGCGGATTTATACCGCGGGCAAATCCATTGCGACCACCGGTGGCCATGCCGACCCCACCAATGGTCGCCGCTGGGATCTGATGGGTAATCCCGGCCCGGCAGAGGGTGTGATCAACGGACCGGCCAGCGCGCGACAGGCCGTTCGCCAGCGCTACAAGGAGGGGGCCGACCTGATTAAGATTACCGCTACCGGTGGTGTGTTGAGCGTGGCCAAAAGTGGACAGAATCCTCAGTTCATGGCGGATGAGCTGGAGGCAATTGTGGCCACCGCGCGGGATTACGGCTTTACTGTGGCGGTCCATGCCCATGGCAAAGAGGGGATGATGCGCGCGATTCGCGCCGGTGTGGACTCCATCGAACACGGCACCTATATGGATGAGGAAGTGATTAATCTGATGCGTCGCAACAATACTTGGTTTGTGCCGACACTGATGGCCGGGGAGTGGGTGACGGAAAAATCCGCCATTGAGGGATTTTTGCCGGACATTGTGCGCCCAAAAGCGGCCACCATCGGCCCTTTGATGCTGGAGACATTCTCCAGGGCATACAGGCGTGGTGTTAAAATTGCTTTTGGGACCGACACCGGGGTGACCCGCCACGGGGACAATGCGCAGGAATTTGTCCTGATGGTACAAGGGGGTATGACCCCTGCCGATGCGATTCGCTCAGCCACCTGGAATGCCGCGCAGCTACTGCAAGTCCAGGATGAACTGGGGAGTATCAGCGAGGGCAAGATGGCAGATATTATTGCAGTGGCGGGAAACCCGCTTGAGGATATTTCCGAATTGCAGCGGGTGCAGTTTGTGATGAAAGACGGCAGGATTTATAAAGAACCCAGCCAACCCGCCGCCGATATCTTTGTAGAGCCGGGAGCGCGCGGTTGATGAGTCCGCAATGAAACCGAACTTATCCCCATTGCGCGCGGGGCATTGTTAATTGGAAGGTGAATCCTCGGGCACTGCGGGAGAGGATGCAGGGCCCAAAAAGATCAGTCCTGTAACTCAAATACCAAGTTCAGGTTCACTGTTACCTTTATTTCCCCAGGGGCAACAGGAGTGGTCGCCTGGTCACTTTCGGCGGTCATCTGGTTGCGGCGAAGCATGACCGGGTGGGGCAGATCGCCGGTTCCATTTTCAGAAATACTCACGATTCGGCGCACCTTCATGCCGAGAGCTTTTGCATAGATGGCCGCTCGTTCCTGGGCATCCAAAAGGGCTTTTTCACGGGCCTCCGCCTGAACCGGTGCCGGCTCGCCGATCTCGAAGCTGGGGCCGTTCACCTGGTTGGCACCGGCGCTCGCCAGGTCGTCCAGCAGATTACCCAACTCGTCCAGCTTGCGCACCTTGATGCTGACCGTGTTACGCGCAGTATAACCGGCGAGTTGTGGCTTTCGATTCTGTTGATACTGGTAGCGGGGCCATAGGCTGATGCCGCTGGTTTGGATGTCTTTTTTGGCGATACCGGCTTTTGTGATGGCCGCCATCAAGGATTCCATTTGCTCGGCGTTATCGCCCATGGCTTTTTTACTGTCCGCAGCCTCAGTGACCACACCCACGGAGATGCTTGCGATATCGGGCGCCTGGCTGACTTCACCACGCGCGGCGATAGTGACCAGAGTACCCCGCTCGGCAGGTGCGCTACCGCTGCCGCAAGCGGTGACAAGCAGGGCAAGTAGTGTGACTGTGGAGATTTGTATTAACTTCATGATTTTTCCTTATCAATCGCAATGGGTTGTGAGAAACCCTGGAGTATTGGCGGGGGAGAATACAACCGCTATTTTCAAGAATAATATGTGAATTTATAGAGGTGCCCTCTAGGTTGTTTGCTCATTGGCTGATTCTCTCAAGAATGTTAGCCTCCGAGGAACCCAGGGTGATTCATACGGCCGATCTGAAAGGGATCTACACAGCAGCCACGGAAGCCGCCGCACACGCAGAGCTAGAGCGCTTCGGAGAGCGATGGGATGAGGCCTACCCGCAAATCAGTAAGTCTTGGGCGACGTACTGGCCGAACCTGATCACCTTGTTTGAGTATCCGCCGGAGATCCGAAAAGTGATCTATACGACCAATGCCGTTGAGTCACTGAATAGCGTTATACGGAAAGCAACCAGGCAACGCAAGGTGTTCCCCTCGGACGACTCTGCGATGAAAGTGGTGTACTTGGCGATGCTAGCCGCCGCGAAAAAATGGACGGTCCCGATCCACAACTGGAAGCCAGCACCGAACCGCTTTATGATCGAATTCGGTGACCGCCTCACCGATTATCAATAAGCAACTGGCAGGGACGGTTACACAGAATTATTTACACACTCGGAGTGTGCTCAAGAGCACAACTTACCACTGCTCACTAAAGACAAAGATTTTGTCGATTACTGGCACCGCTTCGGGCCACCGCCCAAGGTGATTCGTCTGGATATTGGCAACAATGTGCGAGTACGTTCCATTGAGACTTTGATGAAAACCAATAAGTCCCCGTCGTCATACTTCTCCGGCGCCTTAATCCTTTCAATTTCTTTCGCGGTTAGCTTTCCCATGCTCCTCCTATAGCTTTCCATTCCCCCCACTTGGCCCCCCACGTTATCGCGGATTCCCAAGGTAGACTTTGGATGATTTTGGAAGGAATATAACGCGCAGGCCCTGTTATTCCTAGAGCTGGGTGGAATCTATAGGGTTACATTGGAAGCCCTGTAGGCGGAAAATCATCCACCGCAAAGCGCTATAGACGTGACAACCTCAGCCACTGAAAACCTGTCGATACGTCTCATTCTCATCGTGATAGATGGCAAAGCCCAGCCGCAGCAGTTGTTGGCGCCGATCGCACAGCACGTTGCGGGCTCTAAGTGCTTTGTGCAGTCGCTCCGCATTCTCCACACTGTGGCAGTCAAAGGTGAAGAAGTGTCCATGGCCCTGCTCAAGATCATGAAAAATCAGGTTCCCCCGGTTGAGCAGGGGATGGTTAGCGTTGTCCATGCTGTGAAGAAAGCGCCGCTGTGCAGCCAGGACATAACGGTGGATTTTCCCGACTGTAATGCCCTCGCGCCGGAACAAGTCGAAAATGGCCAGCCCTTTGTACAGGCAGGAGTAATCCATGGTCGCCCCGGCAAAACGCAGCCAGTTATTTCCATAGTTGACGCCTTCCGAGCGGTTTTGCAATTCTGCCATGTCCGCAAACCAGCCGGTGTTGACCGGACGTAGGGTGCAGGGAGCGGGAATAGTCATAAAGCAAAGGCCTTCACCGGCGCCGAGATATTTGTAGGAGCCGGCGATAAAGAACACCTTGTTGGCGACTCCGTGCAAGTTGACCGGGCGCGCGAAGAAGGCGTGGTAGCCGTCGATAACGAACTGGGTACCAGCGGGCCTGCCCTCGGCGATGCGCAATAAGTCCGGGAACACCACACCCGAATCGAAAAAGACCAGACTCGCATAGGCAAGCTGGTAGTCTGCTGTCTGTAACGCCCGCTCGAAGCGCTCGGCCAGTGTGGCGTAGGGGGCTTTTGGAATCCTGGTAACTTCTATGTTGGGCAGCTCTTCCAGTCGCTCCAATTGGCGCGTGAAACTGTAGAATTCGCCATCAGTGGTCAGTATACGCAAGGGCTGGTTTTGATCGAAGGCGCTGATCAAGCGGTAGACCAACTCGTGGGTATTGGGGGCAATGGCAATTTGATCGGCATCGGGCAACTGTAGGGTGCGCGCAACAGCGTTTTGCCAGGCGGGTATTTTTTTTCCGAAGATGGTGTCCCACTTGTCATCGGCCAAGCGTGCCGCGTCGTGCCAGTATTCCTGTGCCGCATCGAGGGTGACATCCGGCCAGTAATGGTGGGAATGGCAGGCCATGTGCAGTATCGGCGGCGCGCAGATGTCGGATGGCTGTGAAAACTTGCGATAGAATTTTTTATACATTTGCATTTGACGGTGTGAAGTTGAATCATCCCTTATATCGCAATTGTATATCCGGGCAAAACGAAGGAGTAGAGGGTGAACTACCTACATACAATGGTGCGCGTGTCAGATCTGGATGCGTCTTTGAAATTTTACTGTGAAATACTGGGTCTGCAGGTGGTGAGCCGCACGGATTATGACAAGGGCCGTTTTACGCTGGTGTTTTTGGCCGCGCCGGGGGATATGGAAGCCGCCTGCGAGAAAAGGGCGCCGGTACTTGAGCTGACTTACAACTGGGACCCCGAATCTTACCCCGGGGGGCGCAATTTTGGCCACCTGGCTTACGGTGTGGATGATATCTACGGGGTGTGTCAGCGTCTGATGGAAGCGGGTGTGACCATTAATCGACCACCCCGCGATGGGTATATGGCATTTATCCGCTCACCGGACGGTATCTCTATCGAACTCCTGCAAAACGGCGAACCACTCACACCCCAGGAGCCCTGGCAGTCGATGGAAAATACCGGCGAGTGGTAGCCTGGAGTGAAGTCTTTTTGAGCAGCAGGTGAAGTGTGGATCTGTGGAAAAGTACAAGAGAAGTTTTGTGAAGCGTACCCGTTGCATTTTGCTGGCCGGCGCTACGGCAGCTCGCCGCATTCGCCAGGAAGGTTTACACCAGAAGCAGTTCTCGACCCTGGTCGGTGCCTCCGGTGGCCCCAAATGGCTGGTGATCAGTCAGTTGGACCGGGTGTTGATGGGGGAGTTTTTCAAGGGGCGGCGTGAGCCAATAGTGACTCTGGGATCCTCCATTGGCAGTTTCCGCAACTTGTGTTACGCGATGCGGGACCCATTGGCGGCATTGGAGCGCCTGGAGCACGGGTATATCAACCAAAGTTACACTTCTTCAAAGCCGACACCCAGGGAAATTACTGCCACGGGGGAACGGGTTCTGCAAAGTGTATTGGGCGAGCGCGGTGCCTGTGAGGTGGTGAAGAACCCGCTATGGCACAGCCATTTTGTCACCGTGCGGGGCCGGGGGCCCCTCGGGAGTGAAAAACGCGCCCTGCTGGCCCCGGCCCTCTTCGCTTCGGCTTTGGCTAACGCGGTGTCCCGACACAGTCTGAGCGCCTTTTGGGAGCGGGTGATATTCCACTCCGACGTCAGCGCGGCAGTGGAATTTGGCAACCTGAGCACGGTCAATGCGGCCTTGTCTGCCCGCAATGTCTGTGCCGCAGTACTTGCCAGCGGGTCTATTCCTCTGGTGATGGCGGGCGTACAAAACCCCGCCGGAGCACCGCAGGGCAACTACCGCGATGGTGGTATCACCGATTACCATTTCGATCTGCGTTTTCGCCACCCGCACGGGTTGGTCCTCTATCCGCACTTTTTCCCCTATATGGTGCCGGGTTGGTTCGACAAGGGGCTCTCCTGGCGGCGTGTGCGCGGTGATGCGATGGCATCCACGCTGCTGGTTGCACCATCTCCCGCATTTGTGGCCGGGCTGCCCGGTGGCAGGATTCCGGATCGCAGCGATTTTTACAAGCTGAATCCCACAGAGCGCATCAGGTACTGGAATCGGGTGGTGGATCTGAGCCGGGGGGTTGCCGATGATTTCCACAACATCTGGCAGAGCGGTCGGGTGGCGGATCACCTGATCGAGGTCGGTTGCGATGAGGCGCCCCATAAGCTGCAGCAGGTCAGGGCGGCGTGACTATGACGCGGGCATTTAACCCCACGCAGGAAGTGTTTCGCACCACCCAGGAGCGGGTCTATTTTCAGGTACGCGACGCGATTCTGCGCGGCAAATTTCTGCCCGGCCACGCAATCACTATTCGCGGGTTGGCGGCGGAACTGGATTGCAGCCCCATGCCTGTGCGGGAAGCGCTGAGACGCCTCACTTCCGAGCGGGCGTTGGAGGTATCGGATACCCGCCGCGTGACCGTTCCCACTATGACCCTGGAAAAGCTCGCAGAGATCTGTGCAGCCAGGGTGGTGTTGGAGTGCCAGGCTGCCGAGCAGGCCCTGCCTTTTGTGGATGAGGAAGCCCTGGAGGCTCTGTGCGAACTGGATACCCGAGTCAATATTGCACTGGAGGAAAAAGATATAGAGCAGTATGTGACGGCCAATCTCGATTTCCACTTTACGCTCTACCGCCTGGGGCGCCCTCATATCATCCTTTCTTTGATCGAGAGTCTGTGGCTGCAAACAGCCCCTCTGCAACATCTGGTGTTCCAGCGCTTCGGTGTACAGGAACTGCCCGACCGCCACAAGGATCTCCTGATGGGGGTTGCCAGGGGGGATGTTGAGCAGGTGCGCAGGGCCATTCGCCAGGATATTGAGGAGGGACTCGGCTCTATCTCTGCGGAGGAATTGCTTTAGCGAGCCTCGTATCCCACCCAGTCCCGGTGCGCCAGTGGCCCTCTTCAGTCACCTCGGGGGAGCGTTGCTCCGAAGTGCTGCATCGCGGGCTGCTACCTGCTCTGACTGTTTGGTCAAATTTTGTTTAACCTCTGTAATAGTCCCATAAGAGCCCCGTTGACGTTTAGGCAGCGGGTGAAGGTTCGATAAATCTTGCACTTCTGTGAGCCTCGCCACTAAAATGTGATCACAAAATTTAAGAGAAATGCGCTACCGGGTGGCGGCCTGTGTACAAGACCTATCCAGGTGGCTGACAGATGGCGGGATTACTCTTCATTCATTGGTGCGGGTCCATGATCTCACTCACTGGAGTGGATCTCGGCGCAAAAGACAGGAGCGGAATATGAACAAGACTGAGCTGCAACAACAGGATCGCAAACATCTGCTGCACCCTTTCACCGATTTCCACGACCTGGGTCGGCAGGGCACCCGGGTGATCACCCGTGCAGAGGGCGCCTATATTACCGATATCGATGGCCACCGCATGTTGGACGGCATGTCCGGTCTCTGGTGCTGTAATCTGGGCTACAGCCGCAGGGAAATCAGTGATGCCATTTATGAGCAGCTGAACACCCTGCCGTTTTACAACAGCTTTTTCCAGTGCACCACCGCGCCCGCCATTGAACTGGCCGATGCCCTGGCGGAAGTGACTCCGGCGGCTATCAACAACGTGTTCTTTACCGGTTCGGGTTCCGAGGCGAATGACACCAATCTACGTATTATTCGCCGCTTTTGGGATCTACAGGACAGGCCGGAGAAGCGCATTGTGATCTCCCGCAAGAATGGCTACCACGGTTCCACCATCGCCGGCGCCAGTCTCGGTGGCATGAGTGGTATGCACAAGCAGTTCCAGCCGCTGGACTACATCGAGCATGTACAGCAGCCCTATTGGTTCGCCGAGGGCGGCGATATGTCACCGGAAGAGTTTGGCATTTACGCCGCCCGGACCCTGGATGAAAAAATCCAGGAACTGGGCCCGGAGAATGTTGCGGCCTTTATTGCCGAACCGATCCAGGGGGCAGGTGGTGTGGTAATCCCGCCGGAGACCTATTGGCCTGAGGTGAGAAAGGTGTTGGGCCAGTACGATATTCTGCTGGTGATGGACGAGGTGATCTTTGGCTTTGGTCGCACCGGTGCGTGGTTCGGGGCTGACTACTATGGCATGAAACCGGACCTGATGACTTTTGCCAAGGCGGTGACCAATGGGTACTTTCCGTTGGGTGGTACTCTGGTAAATGACCGTGTCGCCGAGGTGATCAAAAGCAAAGGGGGGGAATTTACCCACGGCTACACCTACTCTGCGCACCCGGCAGCCTGTATGGCGGGCCTGGCGACCATCAACATCCTGCGCAATGAGAAGATTATCGACACTGTACGTGATGTGACCGGTCCCTATTTGGCCAAGCGCTGGGCAGAGCTGGCGGATCATCCGATTGTGGGCGAGGCCCGCAGCCTGGGCATGGTTGGCGCCCTGGAGCTGGTAAAAGACAAGCCCAGTCGTGCCCGTTTCGATGAGGATTGCACGGCCGGTGCTATGTGTCGCGACCTCAGTATTAAAAATGGACTGGTGATGCGCGCCACCGGCGATACCATGATCATCGCCCCGCCGTTGATCATCACCACCGAGCAGGTGGATGAGCTGGTGGAAAAAGCATGGCGCGCTCTGGACGGCACTGCCGCGGCACTGGCGTAAACTCGTCGTAGTGCCTCTTATGGCCGCCACCTCTGCCCGCCTCTAGCGGGCCGGGGTGGCGGCTCTAGACTGTTTTTGTGGTTTGACAGGATTATCTCAGGCAACTTATGTCTCAAGAAAAAAAATTCGCTGCTCGGCCGGACCTGCTGGCGCAATCACACCAATTCCTGGCAGAGCATGCGGACTTAAAGTGGATTGAAGGTTTTATATTCGACATCAACGGTGTGCCCCGGGGTAAATGGCTGCCCGCCGATTCGGCGCAGAAGCTGTTCAAGGGGGGCCTGCAAATGCCGCGCAGCGCCGTTAGTCTGGATATCTGGGGGCGAGATATCGAGGATAGCCCACTGGTGTTTGCCAGTGGCGACAGCGATGGCGTCTGTCTTCCGGTATCCCCAATCAGCCCGGCACCCTGGCACAGGGAGTTGACCGCTCAGCTGCATATGCAATTGCACGAGGCGGATGGTTCCGCACTCTACGCCGATCCGCGCAGCCAGTTGCAACGGGTGCTGGACAGGTTGAAAAAGCTCGGATACAGCGCGGTTTGTGCCACTGAGCTGGAGTTCTACCTGTTGCATGATGAGCTGGATCACCTGGCGCATCCGCGCCCCGTGTGTGATAACGATGCGGAACTGGTGCCCTCCACAGACGTATACGATCTGTCGGAGCTGAACGCCCAGGGGCATTTCTTCGCCGATGTCCGTGCTGCCTGTGAAGAGCAGGGTATTCCAGCGGATTCAGTGCTGTCGGAATGCGCTCCCGGTCAGTTTGAAATCAACCTGAATCACAGTGCCGATCCGCTCGCGGTTGCGGATCAAACCCTGCTGTTCAAACGTCTGTTAAAGGGTGTGGCGCGCAGTCACGGTTTGCGTGTCAGCACCATGGCAAAACCGTTTGGCAACCGGGCGGGGAATGGTATGCATGTGCATTTGAGCCTGGTTGACAGCGCTGGCAGGAATGTCTTCGACAATGGCAGTGAACAGGGCTCAGCGCTGCTGCACCAGGCGGTTGCGGGTATGCTGGCGAGCGCAAATGATGCGATGGCATTTTTCGCACCGCACAGCAATTCCTATCGCCGTTTCCAGGAGAGTTCCCACGCACCGCTGAACCTGTGCTGGGGCTACGATAACCGCACCACCACCCTGCGCATTCCAGCCAGCAGCCCGGAGGCCCGCCGCATTGAGCACCGTATCGCCGGTGCCGATGTGAATCCCTACCTGGTTCTGGCGGCGATTCTCACCGGTGTATGCCATGGGCTGGAAAACCAATTGGAACCACCGGCTCCGGTTGAAGGGGATGCCTATCAGGTTGAGAGTGAGCAGCTGATCAATACCTGGGATGGCGCACTGCAGCGTTTTGAGCAGAGCGCCCTGTGGCGTGAGTATCTCGACCCGCGCTTTGTTGCGCTGTTCCTGTTGCTGAAGCGGCAGGAGCAGGCAGAAATTGGCGCACGGGTGACCGATGTGGAATATCAGAGCTACTTGTACCGCGTGTAAGCTCAAGGCGTATTGCTATGCGTCACAGCGGTGATCAAGGCATCTTGACTAAACGGCTTTCACGACAGGGAGCGGCGGCGGATTGTGATCCTCTGCTATACCTAAATTTAAGTGCGTAATGCGCTTGCAACTCTCCTCCTGAAAGTGTGTTCAAAAAACCTGGCCCGCTATTTGGCGGGCATTTTTTATTCTACCTGCGGGTATCATGGTGCTTGTGCATCCCAGCCCAATGGCAGGTTCGCGCGCTGGCGGAGCGGGTGGGGGTGAGGGAGAAACAGAGGTTATATGTAAGGTGAGAATCTTTGTATAACTATCTGTATTTATTAAATTTATGGGTGGGATATTTATAGATTCTTTGGCGCAGAGCCCACTGCCCCCTGCGCGTTTTTTCTGTCCTGAAGTCATGTTTTCTGGCCAGCATGGCCATTGGTGTGGACTGTTTCAGCCTAGCGGTCATTTCCACCTCAGTGTATTCTTCCGCTTTAACTGCGCGGGCCCGACTCAACCGGCGTTCACAGGGATGCTGCATAAAAGACAGCGTTGATCGGTCGTTGCGTGTGGGTCCCCGAACAATGCGAATAGGGAATTTATGACCGCCTTGGGTAAGTATGCGGACGGTCCTCTGGCCGGCAAGGCTCGGCCACTCAACATATGCCTTCTGGGTTATCGCAGCCATCCACACAGTGGCGGCCAGGGAATTTACCTGCGCTACCTGAGTAAGGCACTGGTGGATGCGGGGCATGTCGTGGATGTTATCTCGGGCCAACCTTATCCGCAGTTGGATGAAAGGGTAAGGTTGATCGAGATGCCCGGGCTCAACCTCTATGAGGCTGAGCACCCCATCCGGGCCCTCAAGGCGAAGCATCTGCTGTCCTGGACGGACTTCTTCGAATGGTTGAGCAAGCTCACCGGCGGGTTCGCAGAACCCTATACCTTTGGCCGCCGGGTGGTCAGGTACCTGCGCAGATGTGGCCGTCACTACGACATAGTGCACGATAACCAGTCGCTTTGTTATGGCCTGCTGGAGATTGAAAAAAGCGGTTTGCCCGTTGTGGCCACCATTCACCACCCCATCACACGTGACCGGCAACTGGCCCTGGATGCGGCGCCGGACTGGCGTTTCAGGTTATTGGTGCGCCGTTGGCATAGCTTTCTGAAGATGCAGACCAAGGTCGCGCGCAAACTACGTCACATCGTGACAGTGTCGCGCCAGTCGCAACGGGATATTGTCGAGCTGTTTGGTGTGGCACCCGAGCAGGTACAGCTGATTTACAATGGCATTGATACGGAGATATTCAAACCGGACCTGCAGGTGCAGCGCCGGCCGCTACGTATTATGACGACGGCGTCGGCAGACCAGCCACTCAAGGGGCTGCGGGTGTTGTTGCTGGCCCTGGCCGAGTTGCGCAAACAGTTCACCGATGTGGAATTACTGGTGGTGGGCGCGATGCAGGCGGGCGGTGCCACCGAGCAACTGCTGCAAAGCCTGCAGTTGCGCGATTCGGTACAGTTTGTTTCCGGCATTTCCATTGAGGAGCTGGTGGATTACTACCGCAGTGCCACTGTCGTGGCCTGCCCGTCCCTCTACGAAGGGTTTGGTCTGCCTGCGGGAGAGGCGATGGCCTGTGGCACACCGGTGGTTTCGAGTGATGGCGGCGCGCTTCCGGAGGTGGTTGGAGATGCCGGCATCCTTGTGCCGGCCGGCGACAGCAAAGCGCTGGCGGAAGCCCTTGGCAGGGTGTTGTCCCGTGAAACCCTGCGGGTTGAACTGGGTGCACGGGGTAGGGCCCGGATTGAAAACAGCTTCTCCTGGAATCTGGCCGCAGAGAATCTGGTGGCGTATTACCGCGAAATCCTGGGTGAGCCCCCCGTGTCCCAGAACAGTGAGTGCGGTTTGGCGACGAACACTATCCGCGGTGTGGAGGCCGCTTGATGATTACAGTGGCTCCGCAACACTTGAACCTCCGTCCCGGTCAGAAGGTGCTTGATCTCGGATGTGGAGAAGGGCGTCACTGCATCCACCTGATGATCACCGATGCGGTGGATGTTTATGGCATCGACCTCTGCTTTGACGATGTGCGCACTGCCAGTGGGCGTGCTGAATCATTTAGCAGCCCCGAATACGCAAAAGGGCGCCTGTTATTCGGCGTTGCCAACGGTCTGCAATTGCCTTTTGCAAACGCTTGCTTTGATGTGGTGATCTGCTCTGAGGTATTGGAGCATATCGGGGAATATCAGGCGCTTCTGGCGGAAATCGATCGGGTGCTGAAACCCTCGGGTATTTTCGCCGCCACTGTACCGGCTTACTTCCCCGAATGGCTTTGCTGGCAGCTCAGCGATGCATACCACCAGGTGGAGGGGGGCCATATCCGTATTTTTCGTGAGCGTGAACTGCGCGAAAGTATTGAGGCCCTGGGACACCGCTATTTCGCTCGTCACAAAGCCCACGCCCTGCACGCCCCTTACTGGTGGCTAAAGTGTCTGTTCTGGAACAAACCGGAATCCCGCCTGGTCGCCGCTTATCATCGGTTGCTGGTGTGGGATCTAATGAAACAGCCCGTGGCCACCCGCGTTGTGGAAAAACTGCTAAACCCGGTACTTGGCAAAAGCCTCGCACTCTATTTTGTCAAGGCCCACCGGGCCGTGCGGCAGTTGCCGGCAGGAGTAAAAAGCCCGTGAGTGAGCTGGAGGCTTTTCCGCTTAACCCTGCAGGGTTATTCCCAAACGGCTTTGTGCAAGACAGCGCAGCCTATATCCTTTCCCAGCAGCAGCCCGACGGTGCTATTCCCTGGTTTAAGGGAGGCCACGCCGACCCCTGGGACCATGTAGAAGCGGCCATGGGACTGGCGATTGCCGGTGAGTTGGCCGCTGCAGAAAAAGCCTACCAGTGGCTGGCGGATACGCAGTTGGAGGACGGCAGCTGGTGGGCGGCCTACAAGGATGGCGCAATAGAAAACCAAGAGCGCCGCGAGAGCAATTTTGTTGCCTATGTTGCCACCGGTATCTGGCATTACTACCTGATCAGCGGTGATAGGAAGTGCCTGCATCGTTTTTGGCGGATGGTGGAGCGTGCCATTGAGTTTGTGCTGGGCCTGCAAACCGAACACGGTGAAATCCATTGGGCGGTGGATACTGAGAGCAAACCCAAAGAGGATGCCCTGGTTACCGGTTGCTCTTCCATTTACAAGAGCCTTGAGTGCGCGATCAATATCGCCCACCGACTGGGGGTTTCGCGCGCGCATTGGGAGTCGGGCCGCTTTGCCCTGGGCAATGCCTTGCGCAACAGCCCCGAGCGCTTCGACCGCACCTGGGCTTCCAAGGCGCGCTTTTCCATGGATTGGTTTTACCCGGTGCTTTGCGGTGCTGTCTCCGGCGCGGCGGCCCGTGTGCGTCTGCAGCAGCGCTGGGAGGAGTTTGTGGTGGCCGGGTTGGGTTGCCACTGTGTCAATGACGAGCCCTGGGTGACAGTGGCCGAATCCTGTGAATTGGCCATGGCGCTACTGGCCACCGGGCAGCGCGCCCGCGCCGAAGTAATCTATCGGGGGCTGCACCGCTGGCAGGACAGTGACGGCGGTTACTGGACAGGGTATGTCTATCCCGATGATGCGGTTTGGCCGGAGGAGAAAACCACCTGGACGGTGGGGGCGATGCTGTTGGCTGCCGATGCACTTGCCGGTCTGACACCGGCGAGCGGGCTCTTTACCACTGTGTCCCTGTTGTCAGAGACGGCGCAAAATACCCAGGGTGTCCACTGTCTCGACCAGTTCGAACTGAGCGGAAGCCAGGGCTAGTTTATAAATATCGTAGGGTGCCTGCCCCCCATAGGCTGGGTCGGGGAAGATATCGTGGATGGCGAGGTAACCGCCCGGGACTATGTGGCGTGACCAGCAGCGGTAGTCGGTCATCGCCGCTTCCAGGGAGTGGCCACCGTCGATAAAGACGAGGCCCAGAGGGGTATTCCAGCAGCGCGCCGCAACCGACGAAGGCGCCACAATGGGAACCACCCAATCGTCCAGTGCAGCGGTACGGATATTTGCGCGGAAGCTGCCAAAACTGTCCATCATTTGAATGTGATCGTCAAACAGCTCCGGATCATGGTATTCCTCTCCGCGTTGATGCTCTTCGGAGCCCCGGTGGTGATCCACGGCAAACAACACGCTGTTGGTCAGTTTGCAGGCCGCGGCCAGATAAACGGTGGATTTACCGCAATAGCTACCGACCTCCAGGCAGGGGCCAAGGCCACTGGCCTCCGCGGCGAGATGATAGAGGGCCTCCCCTTCCTGGGCTGCGAGGAACCCCTTAATGGCTCGAGTATCAATGGATAGTCTAATGGTCATGGAGAAAGGCTTTCTATTTGTTGTGGTCCGAACACTAAACCCCGGCATCCGCAAAAGCAATTGCGATTTGCTTTGCTGGTGCTGACCTCAAATGGACGAAACCTGAATTTAAACGATGCGCAAAGATCACAGACCCTATTGGCTAAAGCGCTTGCAGCTGCGCTGGCGCACGTGGCGTACCGAGCGTTACCTGCTTCCGCAGTTCGATGCTGTGGGGGTTGAGCCGGAGGTCATGGACCCTGCCTCGGTACAGGTATTTGGTGCAAATATTCGCTTGGGTCACTACCCCCATTTAATTTCCAATGCGGAAAAATGCATACGCTTCACCACTTTTGGCCACAGGGGGCGCGAGGCATTCATTACCATTGGAAACTATGTACTGATTTCTCCCGGAGTGCGGATCTCCGCGGCGCACTCCATAGAAATTGGCGATGCCTGCATGCTCGCTGCCAACGTGTATATCTCTGATTCCGACTGGCATGGTATTTACAATCGCACGCGGCCTTTTCGCTGCACAGCGCCGGTGCGGCTGGGCAATAATGTCTGGATCGGCGATAGTGCGACCATTTGCAAAGGGGTTAGCATCGGCGATCATTCTGTGGTGGGTGCCGGTAGCATTGTCACGCGGGATGTGCCGGCGAATATGGTGGTCGCCGGCAATCCGGCGAAGCCGGTGAAAACCATCGATCCCAAACGGCGGATGATCACCCGCGAGGCCCTGTTTACCGACGCTTTCCGCCAAACCCATAACCTGGAGGAACTGGATAAAATGCTGTTGCAGGGCAACAGCCTGCGCGGCTGGTTGCGCGCGTTGTTTTTCCCTCGGCGTGGTGATTGAATGGTTTTTTGCTCCAAGATGTGAACTGATGAAGAAAAGAAAAAGTATTGTGCTCATTGGGATGCCCGGTGCCGGGAAAAGCACTCTGGGCGTTTTGCTGGCCAAAGAGATGGCTCTGGATTTTGTCGACACCGATGTGTTGATTCAGGCCCGTAAAGGCAAAACCCTGCAACAGATTATCGCGGAGAGTGGCTATCTGAACTTGAGGAGGATTGAGGGGGAAATTATTGCCAGTGCCCATTTGCCCAGGCATGTGATCGCAACCGGCGGTAGCGCTGTGTACAGCGATGCGGGTATGGCAAACCTGCGTAGCCTCGGTGCGGTCGTGTTTCTGGAGTGCTCGGCAGAAGCGCTGCGCCGCCGTATTCACAATTACGAAAGCCGCGGTATCGCCAAGGCACCGGGGCAAACCTTTGAAGCGTTATTTTTAGAGCGCCAGGCGCTTTACAGGCAATATGCGGATATGACGGTACGCTGTGACGGTTTGACCATGCAGGAAGTGCTGGAGCAGCTGATAGAGGCGCTAAAGGCGCGGGGTTAAAACACCTGGGATACCCCCGGTCAATCGGGGTTGTCAGCCATTGGAGAGCAGCGCTGATAGCCCCGGAACAGTGGGGCTCTCTTTTGAACCCCTTGCCTGCCTTGTTTATAGAGGCAGTTGCGTGGTGTATTTCACCTGTTTCAAGGCAAAGGTGGAATTGACCGAAGCCACATTGGGCAGGTGGACCAGCGAGCGCTTTAAAAGCTGCTCATAATGCTCTACGCTGTCGACGACTACGCGCAGCACATAGTCCTTGTCCCCACTGGTCGAGTAGCATTCAACCACTTCTTGAACGTCCTGTACTGCCGATTCGAAACTGTTCAGGGATTCTTCGTCGTGGTTGTGAATCGTGATATAACAGTATACTGTGACCCCTAGGTCTAGCTTGCGGGGGTCCAGCAGGGTAACACGGCCGCGGATAATGCCTTCTGCCTCGAGCCTTTTAATGCGCCGCCAGCAGGGGGTGTGGGAGAGACCGACCTTGTCGCCGAGTTCCGCCATGGAATAATCGGCGTTTTCCTGCAGTGCACGCAGAATCTTGCGGTCGAAGTCATCCATGTCTGTCAAGCGCTTCATAAAGACTCCTATCCTATAAATATTTTTATAATCGAAATTTTCATCATAAATTTACGCACATTTGTGTAAATAAAGCAATGCCCTGTTGCGCCTAACGAACTAGTATGGCCCGACCAGCTTGTCTCGGGACGGGTGCTGTTGCTGATTGCCCGCCCGCGGATGCTGGTGTGGACCACAATGGCGATATTTGTTTGCCGACTAGAGGCAATTCAAAAAATAATGACTCATAGCCCAAAACGGGTTTTACACAGAGTGAATGAGCGGAAATTAGGTGTATGACTGATAAAGAGACCCGTTCCCAGTGCGCGGAGCTTACCCAGGCAAGAAAACAGATCTCCCTGGAAGACCGCTATACCCTCCTCGAGGGCCGTGTGCTGCTCTCCGGGATACAGGCGCTGGTGCGCCTGCCGATTGACCAGATGCGCATGGATCAATCCCGCGGCCTCGACACTGCCACTTTTATTTCCGGTTATCGCGGCTCTCCACTGGGGGGCTACGATCTACAACTGTCTCGAGCCAAAAAACTGCTGGAGCAGCACAATATCCGTTTCCAGCCCGGCGTCAATGAGGAACTGGCGGCGACCGCTGTGTGGGGGTCCCAGCAGGTGGGCCTGTTCGAGGGTGCCGAGGTGGATGGCGTTTGCGGCATCTGGTACGGCAAGACCCCGGGGGTGGACCGCTCTTGCGATGCCTTCCGTCATGCCAATGCAGCGGGCTCCTCTCCCAAAGGGGGCGCCCTGATCGTGTCCGGTGATGACCACGGCTGCAAGTCCTCATCCTATCCCGGTCAGTCGGAATTCGCCTTTGTGGATATGCATATCCCGGTACTGAATCCCGCCACTGTACAAGAAGTGCTGGATTACGGCCACTACGGGCTGGAGCTGTCCCGCTTTAGCGGCTGCTGGGTGGCAATGATTACCCTGGCGGAAAATATGGACAGTGCCGCCACGGTGGAAGTGGACCCGCGGCGCGTAGCGTTCATCTATCCGGAGATCGAGCGCCCCGATGGCGGCTTGAACATCCGCAAGCAGGACAACCCCCTCGCGCAAGAGGAGCGCCTGTGGCGTTACAAACGACCGGCAGCCCTCGCATTTGCCCGCGCTAATCACTTAAACCGGGTGGTGTTGGAGAATCCCGAGGCCACGCTGGGTATTGTCACCACAGGCAAGGCCCACCTGGACCTGATGCAGGCCTTTGAGGATATGGGCATCGATGAGAAGAGGGCCCGCCAGATCGGAATCCGGATTCTCAAGGTGGGCATGACCTACCCCCTGGATGTACCCGGTATCCAGGCATTTGCCCGCGGCCTGGATACGCTGCTGGTGCTGGAGGAGAAGCGCAGCCTGATGGAAGTGCAGCTGAAAGAGGAGCTGTACAACGTACACCAGAAAGATCCCCACTTTCCGCGTATTCTGGGCAAGGTGGACGAACATGATCGACCGCTGATGCCGGCTTACGGAGAGCTGTCGCCGGCTATTATTGCCCAGGTGCTGGGTGCTGTGCTGGGTGCTGACAGGCTGGGTGAAGGCGGCAAACACCGCTTGATGCGCCTCAGTGCCTTGGCCCAACGTATCTCCCGGCAGGCGGGTTCCAGTGTTTCGCGCCTGCCCATGTTCTGTGCCGGTTGCCCCCATAACCGTTCCACCAAAGTGCCGGAGGGCAGCCGTGCCCTTGCCGGTATCGGTTGCCACTATATGGCCCAGTGGCTGGATCGTGAGACCTATACCTTTACCCAGATGGGTGCCGAGGGTGTCAACTGGGTGGGGCAGGCACCATTCACTCGCGAAAAACACGTGTTTGTGAATCTCGGTGATGGCACCTATTTCCATTCCGGCATTCTGGCGATTCGCGCCGCTGTCGCCGCCGGGGTCAATATCACCTACAAAATCCTGTTTAACGACGCTGTAGCAATGACCGGTGGCCAGCCCCACGACGGCGAGCTGTCACCGGATATGATCTGCCGACAGGTACTGGCGGAGGGGGTGCAGAAGGTTGTACTGGTGATGGATAACCCCCAGAAATATCGTGGTGTCCTGTCCTTTCCCGCCGAGGTTGAGATACGCCACCGCGATCACCTGCCAGCGGTAATGGAAACACTGCGGGAACTTGAGGGCTGTTCCATCATCATTTATGACCAGACCTGTGCCACCGAATTGCGTCGCAAGCGCAAGCGCGGCCTGTTGCCTCAGGCCGAGGGTCGTCCATTTATCAACGAACTAGTCTGTGAGGGCTGTGGCGACTGTGTGCAGCAGTCCAGCTGTATAGCCGTGGAGAAAGTCTCCACTGCACTGGGTGACAAGCGCCGGGTCAATCAGACCGGTTGCAACCAGGATCTGTCTTGCATCAATGGTTTCTGTCCGTCGTTTGTCACTGTGAAAGGGGGGCGCCTGGCCAAAAATGCCGGAGTGGGGGATCGGCTCTGCACCGAAGCGGAGAAACTCCCTGCGCCACAGCAGCCCACACTGGAGGTTCCCTACAATTTCCTGGTGACAGGTGTGGGTGGTACCGGTGTAGTGACAATCGGTGCACTGCTGGCAATGGCGGCCCATATCGAAGGGACGGCTTGCAGTACACTGGACCAGACCGGCCTGGCGCAAAAGGGCGGTGCGGTTTACTCCCACATACGCTTTGCCGCGCGGCCGCAAGCGCTGCAAGCGGTGCGTATCTCCGACGGCCGTGCCGATGCATTGATGGCCTGCGACCTGATAGCCGCGGGTAACCTGGCCGCCTGTCTAAGCAAGCTGGACGAAACCCGCAGCCGCGCCGTGGTGAACACCCATTTGAGTCCGACTGCTGCGAGTGTATTGGGGCGGGAAGAGGTGCATTCGCCCCAGGCGATTCTGGATACCCTGAGCAGCGCAGTCAGTGCGCTGGATTCCGTTGCAGCGCACCGGCTCACCAAATCCGCACTTGGCGATACGCTTGCCGCCAATATCTTTATGTTGGGTTTTGCCTGGCAAAAAGGGTTATTACCGCTTTCCCAGGCATCGCTACAGCAGGCCATCAAGTTGAACGGTGTTGTTGTGGAAGGCAACTTGCAAGGTTTTGCAGCAGGCCGGCTTGCCGCTGCAAACCCCCGGGCTCTGGAAGGGCTTCTCGCCAGTGAGCAAGCGCCAGTGGCATTTCCGCAAGGGCTGCAAGAACTGGTTGCCCACCGGGTTGAACATCTCACTGGCTACCAGAATCCGAAACTGGCGAAGCGCTATCAGAACCTGGTAGACCAAGTGAGCGCCGCAGAAGCCCTCATCTTGCCCAAAAGCCAGGCACTTGCGGAAGTGGTTGCTCGCAACTATGCCAAGCTGCTGGCCTATAAAGACGAGTATGAGGTTGCACGACTGTATACCGACGACCGTTTTATCCAGTCACTGCAGGAGAATTTTAGCGGGGACTTTAATCTGGAGTTCAACCTGGCCCCGCCACTTTTGGCCCCCTTTGACAAAGTGCTGAGACGGCCTCGCAAGATGAAATTTGGCGGTTGGATGTTTAAAGCCTTTGCCGTTTTGGCCAAACTGAAATGCCTGCGCGGCACAACCCTGGATGTGTTTGGATATACTGCCGAGCGCAGGGAGGAGCGGGCCCTGATCGCCGACTATGAGCAGCTGGTTAACAAGGTCGTGCGTGAGCTAAGCGGCCAGAACCACAGTGCAGCCCTTGAATTGCTGGGCTACCCGGATGTGATCCGCGGTTATGGCCCGGTAAAAGAGGCTGCTGTGCAGGATGCGCAGCAACGGCGCGCCATGGCGCTCAACCGGTTTGAAAGCCCCGAGGGTGATAACGACCTGGCGGCCGAGGTGGCAGTATTCGATCCCGCCAGAGCGCAGCAAGCGGGGTAGGCCATGTGCATCAGGGGTTTGGCACTGGCGGTTATTTGCCGCGCCGGTATATCGGTGTTACCCCTGTTGCAGCCGGTGAAATTGCGCGCTCTCCCTGTTGTCCTGGCACAGCGCCTTCAGATACAGAGTCCGGCAAGCCGATAGCTATTCAATGATCGTCAGAGTTGTTCCAGCTTGTATCCTGCCTGTTCAAGCAGTCGGATCACGCCCTTTTCACCCACCAAGTGGCCCGCTCCCAGGATCACAAATAGAGAGGGGTAGTTGGGCGCGTTAGTCGCGATCCAGGCTGTCATCTTTTCGTTGCGTTGGAAAAACAAAGCGTCGAACAACGGTTTGTAGTCCGGGTTTTCTTCAAGTCCCTGCAGAACAATCAGGCGGTTGAGGGCGTCGATATCGCCGGTTTTCCAGGCACGGGTGATTTGCGGCAGTAAAGAGGAGATATCCTCCAGTTGCTCCAGGGTCCGCTGGAGCAGCAATGCTGGATTCTCCAGGCTGTTGAGCAGCTCGACTTGTTGCAGTACCCCTTCGAGTTCCAATACCGCCTTGCCGTCCTGTTTGGCTTTTTTGAGAAAGTGCCTGTCGATGCCCCATTCGGGTTTCAGGCCGTGGGCATGCATTTCAATCATGCCCATGGAAGCCATGGCAATGGCGGGGCGCTGGCGAATAAACAGGGCTTCGGGCATGTTGTGTTTGCGTATCCAGCCCTGCAGCTGTTGGTACAGTTCCGGGGGCAGATCATCGCGCAGGCTCCGATCACCCTGGTAAACCGACGCCATCATGATTTTCTGCTGCAGCAGCATATCGCTCTCGGCAGCGGTGATATCGGCCTCAACGGCAATGGTATCGCTGTTTGAATAGGCTTCTTCTATCTGAGCGCGCAGGGGGTAGAAATCCTCAGTCGCCAGATGAATGGAGCCGAGCAGATAGACAGTTTTGTTCTCTCTGGTAGCCTTCCAGAAGACGCCTTTGTCTGCCTCAGCTGCCGACACAAGCCCGGCAAACAGGAGGAGAGCAGCAGCAATCGAATGGGCTAGATAGCGATGAAACATGTCATTTTCCTGATCTTATCTAAGTCAACACATGTTAGCACTCTGCCTTCACGCTTTATACTGCGGCCGATGAGGTCTCTATCGGGGGGAATGGTGTTGCAGGTTTTGAAGGGATTGGTTCTTTCGCGGGATCATCTGAGAGATGTATTAAAAGTTAAAGTGCCCGTTTAGTGAGGCAAAATCAAACCCGGGGTTGGGATTATTGGTATAAGCATTAGAAAAATGGCTGTAACGCAGAGACAAGGTGTGGCCACTGGAAAAGCGATACCCCAATGCAAAGTGTAAGGCGAAATTGAGCTTTGTACTGAGTTGGATATCACCAAAATTCCTGCGACTCAGGTAGGAGGCGCCAACACCGGCTTCAGCAAAAGTGCCGCTGGGCTCATTGCGTGGATACCAGCGTAGCACCGGCTTGATTTCAACAATATTCTGTTGTTGGTTTTCGTTGTGGTGTGCCAGGCGCAGGTAGGAGTAACTTCCCTGTCCCCACCATTGCCAAAGATTGCTTGCATTGCCGGATGAGGCAAAGAGATAGGAATAATTCACGCCCGCCATTTCCGCAGCGGAAATGGAATTTCTCTGTAGCAGAGCCTTTCCCAGCCCCTTGCCGGCACTGACAATCAACTCCTGCTCAGCAAAAACAGTTGGGGAGATGGAAAACCCGCAAGTGGCGAGAAGTATACAATTGATCACTCCGGTGCAATGCGCACTTACGGCCATAGATTTACACATAACCTCAGGTAGGTAACTCACTGCTTAAAGGTCGTATTTAAGACTAGTAGGAATGCTGTTGGTGGCAAGAGTGTTGACCCTGGCGGAGTGATCCCCCAAAGTGCCGGGTAAGTACACGACAGGGGGGAACCCATGCCAGCGGCGGGTCGGTTGCGGGCACTGTATTATCGCCACTGTCGTTTCAGTTGGCGGAGGGCATCCGAGTGGAGTTGACGGGCGCGCTCCTGGCTGAGGCCGAGCTGTTCGCCTATCACACGAAAAGAGCAGTCTCTGTCAGAGGCGAGCCCGTAACGCAGATTTAATACGGTGCGCTGTCGCGCCGGCAGGCGCTCGACCGCTTCGCGCAACCGCTCTGCCAGTTCCTGATTGGTGACCAGCGCATCGGTGTTGTACAGCTCGTCGGCGGGCGCATAGTCGAGCCGGGTACTGCTTTGATCATCCGCGACAGGGTCGTCGAGTGAACCGGTGGGGCCGGGCAATTTCAGCAGGCTCTGGATGCGTTCCAGGTCCAATCCCGTATGCCCTGCAAGGTTCTCATCCGAGGCCGGCAGACCCTGCGCGCGCACTTCGCCAATGGCCCGATATATGCTCCGAAGGTCGTCCTGGACATTGGCAGGCTGGCGCACCAGATCCTCGTTGCGGCGCAGAGCCAGCTGGATTTCCTGCTGTATCCACCAGTAGGCATAGGTTGAGAAGCGATAGCCCATTTGGGGTTTAAAGCGCTCTATGGCTTTCATTAACCCCACATTGCCCTCCTGAATCAGATCGATAAAGGGCACAGCCGGATTGCGAAACCGCTTGGCAATGGCAATGACCAGGCGCAGGTTGCACTGGATCAGTTTTTTGCGCTGTTTTTGGAAGCGCTGCAGTAAGCCGGTCAGCCGACTGCGGTCCCGCGGGAGAAGATGCCCCAGTGTCAGAAGTTCCTGGGCATGGCCTATGATCAGGCCGTGATCATAGGCCCCGGTGCTGCCTCTCTGCTCAACGCCCTCGCTGCGCAGCTGCACCGCTTGTTTGCCATAGTGTTGTAACAGGGCGATTAATCGGTCCTCCAAATCCCGCAGCAGGCAGGTGGTACTGTGCTCTTCCTCGGGAGTGAGTAAGTCGAGCCGGTACAGGTGTTTGAGATAGCTTTGCATTGGGGTGCTGCCACTCTCAGTGAGCGGCTCCCCTGATGCGGGGATCTCTCCGATATCCGGTCCAGGCTCTGCATGGCCACAGGCACCTGTGCCGGAATCGGATAGGGCTTCGTCTGTATCCTTCAGCCAATCTTCATCCCTTGAGTAAAACTTTTCTCGGGACAAGTACCTAAACTCTCTGTACGTAGTGTGTGAACGCTGTAAGCGGTTGGGGCCAGACGCAGTTTGGCGCCAAATTCACTTTAACTATAGTTGAACGTTGAAAAAAGCGCCTATTTTGATGTGGACTCTTGGGTCTTTTTTCTAAAGGCGAAGACTAGGAGCTGTTCCCGCTTGAATGTAGCCATATTGATTTATAAGAGCAAGTTCGCGTTATTTAGGTTCTATCACAACGATGAAACGAGCTTGCAATGTCCCGATTAATGCTCAGCGATGAGCACTGGTCGAAGCTGTGGAGAATTCTGCGGCAACTGGCCATCTCTAACAAGGGGGATCTCCGTATGACCGTTGAGGGCATGTTCAATCGAATGCGTACAGGTTGTCCATGGAGAGATCTACCGAAGGGCTTCGGATGTTGGAGTGAGATGTGCTAGCGCTTCAATGCCTGGTCAGCGTTAGGTAAGTGGCAGAAAGTATTTCAAGCGCTGGTGATAACTATGGCTTGTGCCTTCCTATGGCTACCTATGTGAAACAGGAACAGCCCCTAGGACTAGTGGCAGGGGAGTATATAAAGGATGTACGGCGGAGATTATTTTTTAGGATTTTGCACAGCTAATTAGCTGTTTGCTCTCCTTCCGCAAACGAAGCATTCTTATTTCTGTGTGTTCAGCGCAGTGTAGTCGCGAAAAGCCACATTTTCATGCTCTTGGAGTTCTTTCAACCGGCAACTTGGTATGCTGATATTTACTTCGAGTGCCTGGCTTGAGGATATTCATGCCTCATGGAAGAGTTCGGCTTGTATATTGATGATTAGATCGTATACAATTAAAGGTTTGGTTGTCCCAATAGGATTTTAGACCTTGTTATTTTCTTAGTAACACTAATCCAAATACTCTGAGTGGTTGTCCGGTCTTGGTAAAGGGTAGTAGTGAATCTGTTCGTATCATGAGCCCGCAAGTCATTGTAAGCCCCTGCGCCTTCTGTGATAAGTACGGCTATGAGGTGGAGGCTGGGCCTGGGCATGTTTATCAAACCCATTAAAGTTGCATCGCTTAAATCTTGCACTCCTTCTTGAGCAAAATTTTATGAAACATGCTGATAAAATCTGCATTTGTCAAGTGAATTAAAGTGATTTAATAGGGTGCGGGGAAGGACTTCAATATCAGCACGGATCCTGCCTTAATCCAAATTCACCATGGCGGGGGGGTTGAAAAGTCCGGGAGCAGTGGCAGAATGCTGCGTTTTTGTGCAAGTGTTCGGCGTGTCAAGCAGTTACTCTCACGCGCGGCAAATTACAGTTTTTCAAAAACAGAGTAGGTCAACAGTGATTCAAACTAATTATCCAGGCCGAGCACCAGAGGATGACGAAATCGACCTGGTTGCGCTGGTACAGGGCTTGTGGGCTCAAAAATGGCTGATAGCGTCAGTAACCCTTGTGATTACTCTGGGATCTGCGCTTTATGTATTTTTGAGTAAGCCGGTTTACGAAGCACGTATTGCTGTATTGCCACCAGCGCTCAGGGATATTGCTGGTTTCAACGTAGCGCGAAGCGAGAAGAGTGGGCTCCTGCCTTTCACTGTCGATGAAGTATTCGCAGAGTTTACTGGCAACCTACAATCTGAAGAAAGCCGCCGTCAATTTTTCAGGGATGTTTATTTACCGTCTCTCGATAACGAGCAGCGTTTGAAATCTCAGGGCGTGCTTTACAAGGAATTTCAGGAAAATGTACTGAGGATCCTGGAGCCGACCAAGAGCCAATCAGCCTACATTATTGCTGTCGAGCATATTGACCCGGTACAGGCGGCAGAGTGGGTTAATCTTTATTTGGATCAGGTAACCCGTCAATCCTTGATTGACGTAGTGAACAATACTCAGCGTGAAATGGAGGTGAGAAGTAGGCAGTTCCAGCAAGAACTCAAGATCATGAGGGAGTTTGCAAAGATTCGCAAAAAAGATCAACTTGTTAAACTCAGGGAGGCATTGACTGTGGCAGAAGCAGTGGGGCTGGTGGGCCCCCATATGACAGTGGGGCTCGCGAGCCCCACTGTGGTAGTGGAGCTGCCGAGTCCAGAGGGCAGTAGCAGTCGAATCGCACAGCAGGCTTCCGCTTTCAGAAAAAATGACTTGATGTATTTGCGTGGAACGAAAGCATTGCTTGCTGAGATTGAAGCTTTAGAGAGCCGAACCTCAGAAGACCCGTTTATACCTTCGCTACGTAGTCTGGAAGAACAATACAGCTTTCTAAATAACATACATTTCCCCCCAAAAAATCTTGCCATTGCCCGCCCAGATGGCATTGTAGAAACGCCAGATGCACCCATTAAACCTCGAAAGGTATTGGTTCTGGCGCTAGGAGCATTTCTTGGTAGTTTGCTTGGCATTTTTATCGCATTGATTCGACTAATGTTCTGTAAGCATTCCGCTACAGCCCAGGCGATTCCAGCTTCAGTGAGCCAACCCATGGGAGCAAACTAAAATCCTTGTTGCTATTCATATTCTTGAATTTTATTGAAATAGTATCCTTGACCAATTTGTGTTATTAACCCGGTGTCTATGTAGTTTTGTATAATGCCCGAATGGATATTATTGATACAAGAAAATTACCCGCTTCCGCCCAGAAAGAAAAATGTCGAACTGCTGTGAATCCTTGGAAGAAATCAGAGTCTATAGCGAAAATTACGCGGACGCTGGATATTTCCAGCCGAGCAGTACAAAACTGGATCAATGCCTATAAAGAAGGTAGCTTCAAGGCATTGACCGCTATGGGGTGCGGCCGCCCCAAAGGCATAAGCCGTAGTTTAACGCCAGAGCAAGAAGTAAAACTTCAAAAACAGATCGCGGACAAACAGTCAGATCAGCTGAAGCTTGACTACGTGCTGTGGACACGCAAGGCGGTCAGGGAGTTGATAGAGAGTGAATACGTTATAAAAATGTCGATTCGTACCGTCGGTGATTATCTGAAATGCTGGGGCTTTACACCGCAGAAACCCGCCAAGCGGACCTATGAGCAAAACTCTAAAGCCGTAAAAAAATGGCTGGAAGAAGACTATCCAGAGGTCGAACAGCGTGCGAAGCTGGAAGATGCAGAAATTTACTGGGGAGATGAAGCAGTAATTCGCAGAGATTGCCAGCATGAGCTTGGCTATGCACCAAAAGAAAAAACGCCGATTGTGAGATTGAACGCCAAACGTGCTTCACTCAATTTTCTCAAGCAATTGATCACGACGTCAGGCCGGAAGGTTTATCTCACTCTGGGCAACCTAAGGGTCATCATGCATGAGTCGTTAAAGCATGGCTGACAGAACACGAGGATGAAATAGAAATATTTTATTTACCAGAATATTCACCTGAATTGGACCCGGATGAATATTTGAATTGCGACTTCAAAGGAGGCGCTTACAGCGGTGTGCCACCACGATCCAAGGAGAAGCTGAAAGGCAAGGTACTTTCCACATAAGAATGTTACAAAAGATGCCCGCGTGTGTAGCATCCTGCTTCAAGCACCGCTCGATTAAATATGTAATCAAATGAACTGTTTTCCCACCGGGTTAATAATGTTTCTAAATGTAGGGGTTATGAATGGAATCGTTCATAAAGATAAGAGTTGAGTAGGTTTTATTCAGTAAAAATTGTTTCTTTACTTTGGTTCGGGTCAGTTTTAGGTGCTGCTTGTGCATTCTTAACTCAAGTACTTCTGGCTAGGGGGCTTGGCCCTGCAGGGTTGGGATCCTTTGTGTCCGCGCTTGGGATTGTAACGATGCTGGCACCTTTGGCCAGCTTTGGTATGGGAGGTTTCTGGCTAAAAGTGTTTGGGCAGGAAGGTTGGCGGGCGATACGCTGGGTGCGCAGCTCATTTAAGTACACGTTGGCGACCACATTTTTGGTGCTTACAGCTTCGCTAACCTGGGCCTTGCTTGGGCCGAATGACGCATCCACCCGAGATTTGCTAGTGGTACTTTCTACGTTTTTATTGGGGCAGGTTGCGATAGAGCTTGTCAGTGCTAAGCTGCAACTGGAAGAGCGTTATCTCGCCTTGACATTATGGCAATTCCTGCCGCATCTCCTGCGTCTGCTGCTGGTATCTATGTTGGTCTTGGTGATGGCTAATGTGATGACGCCATGGAGTGTTGCCTTTGCCTATGCGTTAATTTCACTTGGTATATTTATTCTTGGAACGTTTTATATTCGGCGTTTGTACTGTGGCCAGTTGAATCTTAAAGGACATGGAGAGCTAAGCGCAAGTAACAACCAGCCAACCTTACCTACCAGCATACGGCAAGTAGCAGCCCAGTCTTGGCCGTTTGGCCTAGCCGGTGTTTTTTACTTAATTTATTTTCAAAGTGACATCATCCTACTCAAGTATATTGATGGGGATAAGTCGGCGGGAATTTACAATTCTGCTTTTGCGATTATGGCTGCTGTTTATTTGCTGCCTAGCGTTATTTATCAAAAGTTTCTACTGCCTAAAATACATCGCTGGGCACACTGTGACCGAGATAGATTTTATCAAGTCTATAGAGCCGGAAACTGGATGATGCTCAAATTAGGGCTTTTGTCAATGCTGGCCATCTGGCTCCTAGCATCTTGGGGAGTGCAGTTCTTTTTTGGTGACAGTTACATAGGGGCCGTATTACCTTTAAGTATCCTTTCATTGGGAGTACCAATACGCTTTGTTGCAATAAATGTGGGATCTTCTTTAGTAACTCAGGAACATATGAGGAGAAAGGTATGGTTTATGGCTGTTACGGCATTTTTAAATGTCGCTCTCAATATTATTTTCATACCGAAATATGGAATGAGTGGCGCAGCTGTTGCTACCGTTATCAGTGATATTTTATTACTGTTTTTATATTTATATTCTGCGAATTACCACGTTTTTACAAAAAGGGAAGTGGTGTGTTAGACAATATAGGTGCAACATCAAATATAGAGAAAGTTATTTCAGGTGGTTATTGTATAGGTTGCGGGGCTTGTGCGGTACAAGACGGAAGCATTAACATTCAGGAGAATGCTATCGGGCTACCACAGGCCAGATTGATGCATGACTCTAAACATGGCAATGTTTGTCCTTTTGGGAGTGTGGTTTCAGAAGATGAAATTGCCAAGTCGCTTTATGAGGTTGGCGGCCATTATGATAAAAGAGTTGGGTTCTATGTTAATAACTATGTGGGTTTTGTGGCGGAATCCCAATATAGGAAAAAAGCAAGCTCTGGTGGAGTGATTTCTTGGGTATTGGCTGAACTGTTTCAAAAAGGTGAAATAGATGGTGTTATCCATGTGGCGGAGGGGCGTGATTCTATTTTTGAATATCAAGTATCTGAGTCACTTGGTGAGATCATAAAAAGATCTAAATCACGATACTATCCGGTACATTTTAATAGTGTGTTAAAGAAGGTGCTTGGTAACGGAAAAAAATATGTATTTGTGGGTGTGCCGTGCTTTGTTAAATCTATCAGATTGTTGTCAGCTAACAATAAAGATGTAGCTGAGAGCATAAAGTATTGTATAGCAATATTTTGTGGACACTTGAAAACTAAGGCTTTTGCTGAAATGATTGCTATGCAGCAGGGCATTTCACCTGATGCTATAGCTTCAGTTGATTTTAGAGTGAAAAATCTAAAAAAGCCAGCAAACAAATACAGTAGCCAAGTATTCTTTAAGAATAATGTTGGAGAAATAGAGGCATTGCCGCCTGTTTCAACTCAGAAGCTATACGGACTTGATTGGGGATTGGGTTATTTCAAGCCGAAGGCTTGTGATTGGTGTGATGATATTGCTGGTGAGACAGCGGATTTATCCTGTGGAGATGCTTGGTTGCCTGAAACTGTAAAAGACCCGCTTGGTACTAATATCGTAATCGTTAGGAATAGGATAATTGATAATATTCTTAAGGAGGGGGTCGACAGAGGCTCCCTAGTGTTGAGGGTAGTATCTGTTGATAAAGTTTATGAGTCACAAGCTGGAAACTATCGTCATCGTCGAGAAGGGTTGTCAGTACGACTCAAGGATGCGGAAACCCAAGGCGCTTGGACGCCCATGAAAAGAGTAAAGGTTGCCGAACATGAAGAAGTAGAAGCTAGGAGGAAAAAAATTTATAGACTAAGAGAGAAGATTTCTCGTCGTTCTCATTTTGCTTTTAAAAAATCGAAGACGAAAAGTAATTTCATCTTGTTCATGGTTAGAATGTTGCCTTTCGAGCTATATTATTATTTTTTAAATAAAAGACTATTTAGGGGAGCTGTAAAGCTTCTTTATCAATATGCTCAGTATTTAATACGAAGGATTAAATAATGCGGTTTTATCTTACAGGTCAGCGAACTTTTGGCAACCGTGGTTGTGAGGCCATTGTTCGCAGCACGGTGTTAATACTCAATCAAACGTTTGGTAAAATTGAAGTGCTAGTTCCGTCTGAAGATATTGTTCGTGATAAGCGGCAATGGCCTGAGTCTGGTCAGCAAGGTGTTCGGTTTGTTGATGCCTATTTGCCCGCTTACAACAGACTTTGGGTGCATTTGCAGCGCCTTCCCTTTGCTGCTTTGAAGCGGGCTGGCTGGCCATTCCCTTTCCCCAAAAAGCTGCGAGAGGAAGTGGGAAGTTGCGATGCTGTTTTGTCAGTCGGTGGTGATAACTATTCATTGGATTATCGTATGCCTTCACTGTTGATGGGGATGGATCGTCTCGCTATGGAGTTGGGTAAGCCGGTATTTATTTGGGGGGCATCAGTTGGTCCTTTTGAAGCTGAGCCGTATTTTTTACCTGCTATTCACGACCATCTGGCTAAAATTAAAATGATCGCCGCCAGGGAAAGCCTTACTTATAACTATCTTACGAAAACGCTAGGTTTAAATAATGTTATCCAGATGGCCGATCCTGCCTTTACATTAAAAAAGGAATCCGTCGATACCACTTCGTTTTGGCCGCAAGTAGGAAGTAAAGGCGTTGTTGGCCTTAACATTAGCCCACTGATTGAACGGTTTAAAAAAGGCTCTCAAGATCTTAGGGCTGAGACTATAAAATTTATTCATGAAGTTGTGGCCAGAGGCTTTGGTGTGTTATTGGTGCCGCACGTTATTCCGCTGGATGGCGCTGAACAGAATAATGATTTCTTTTATATGGCCGATATGATGACTGAGTTAAAGATGTATGGTGACTCTGTAACTCTCATGCCAGAATACTTCAACGCTTCGCAGATCAAACAAGTTATCAGTCAGTTGCATTACTTTATTGGCGCACGAACACACGCCACGATTGCTGCATTGTCTAGTAGTGTTCCAACGCTGTCAATTGCTTACAGTGTCAAGGCTAAAGGTATCAACAAGGACTTGCTAGGAGACATGCCGGTAGTATTGTCGACACCAGAGCTAACATCTGCCTCTCTGATGACAGGTTTTGATTACTTGGTAGAAAATGAAACGCAAATTAAGATCTGTCTTGAGAGGGAACTTCCGACATGGCGCGAACAGGTGGGGTTGGCTGCAAGCGAGATAAAAGCAGGAATGGAAATCTATGAGTGAGCAAGCACGCAACAATAAAAGATTTTCTGTTGTTATTCCGCTTTACAATAAAGAAAAGCATATAGTATCCACTCTTCATAGTGTTTTGAAGCAATCTCTAAGTGAATTTGAAGTTGTCGTTATAAATGATGGCTCTACTGATTCCAGTCTTCAGAAGGCTAAATCGGTATTGGATCAAAGAATAAAAATTATTAATCAAAAAAACCAAGGTGTGTCTGCTGCGCGTAATAAGGGAATTGAAGAGGCCTTAGGAGACTATATCGCCTTCCTAGATGCTGACGATCATTGGTATCCATGGCATTTAGAAGAATTGAATTATTTGATTGATACTTACCCTGGAAATGGAGTTTACAGCGTTTCCCACGAGATTTTACGGGATGGAATAAAATACTGTCCATCGCAAATCTATTCCTCTAGTTTTACCGGGGTGGTGGAGGATTTTTTTGATGCGTTTTCTAAAAGTTTAGCACTTGTCAATAGTACTACAGCTTGTTTGCCACGTAATCTATTGATCAATATGGGGGGGTTTCCAGAAGGAATCAAGAAAGGCGAAGATGTTTATGTCTGGCTTAAAGCCATAATTAAAAAACGTTTAGTCTATAGTGCTAGGGTTTGTGCATATTATAATAAAGATGCACAATGTAGAAGTAATTGTAATAGCCGTGATGGTGAGATTCCCTATTATCTCATATGGTTGGATGAACTTATTTCATCAGGTACTCTTGATAGAGTTCATGTGAGGAGCGCGTATAAGTTCCTACAGATAGGAGTGTTTTTTAATGCAGCGGGATTCCGTTTGGATAAAAATAAGCTTGCATATGAGAATATAACACAGTTGATGATTTGTAAATCTTTAAAATTAAAGGCTATGTTGGCTGCTCTTCAGCTGGTACCTAGGCAATTGCTTAAGGTGGCACAACGATATAGGTATGCTCGAATTTATTGAAGAGGGTCACCCCTAAGAAAGTGATTATCCAGTGAGTATAGACGTGAATGCCCCAGGTTACGGGATGCCGAAATTTAGTTTTTAGGTATTTTATGTATTCTTTAAGAAACATAATTTTAGTGTATGCATTGTGTGTTTTTTTTCTTGCGCTTTCTGTTGTGGTGGGGGGAAGAGATGTGTCTGTGGGGGCTGATACAGAGAACTATACATATTTCTTCAATAATATTAAGTCGACATTATACTCAACTCGGTTTGAATTATTGTTTAAGTATTTAGCGTACGGGGTTGGGCTGCTTACAAATAATGCTAAAATATTTTTTGTAGTTATTTTTTTACTATTTAATTTCACTTATTTTTATTTTTACTTATGCATATCTGATGAGCGGCAGAGGATTGTGGGTTTATTTATATTGACCGGATTGATGCTCTCTTCGAGTTGGTATGTTGCAGCTACAATAAATGGTTTGAGGCAAGGATTGTCTTTGCCTGTTTTGTATCTTTCTCTGTTTTTCTTTTCGAAAAGAAAATTCTTAACTTCAGTCCTGTTTTTTATAACATCGCTTGGGTTCCATAAAACGAGTGTATTGGTTTCACCATTTTTTTTCTTAATTTTTATACCCTCATGGTTGGTTTTGTTTTCTTTTATTGTGTGTTCTCTTTTTTATTTGTTCGGCATAACTGAAATATTGGTTAGTATGGTATCTGACCTCCTATCAATAAGCCTTTATGAGGATATAACTAATTATGCATCTGGATCAAGCAACTGGTTTGGACTTCAATATAAATTTTATTTGTATACGGTTTTTTGGGGGGTGGGGTTTTACATCCTGAGAAAATATGTTAAGGAGCCATGTTTTAAAACTTATATGACCTTATGGAAGTTCTACTGCATTTTAATGATGCCATATTTTTTCTTTGGATTTGCTGCTTATTCAAATAGATATGCATTTATTGGGTGGTTGTTTTTACCAATAATTCAAGCGTTTTTTATTGCTTCAAGCAAGATAGGTAAAAAAATTAAACTTATGCTTGGGTTGGTATTTTTGGTTTTTGGACTTTTTTCTTATTCTCATTTTATTCTTGGTGTTTGGTATTAAACAATTTCTAGCCCAAAAGGGAAGCCCCGGATTTTACCGGGGAGGCACACACAGTATGACGAATCCGGAAGTTTTATAGCCACTTTAATGTGTGAGCCGCCAAGCAACACGCAAAGGGGTCATCATGAGACAAGTGGGCGGTTTACTAATTAGTGCACAAGTATCCAGGCGCGGGTACAATTTCCCAGAATTTTCCAAAGGTTCAGGTCTATCTTATATCACAGCTTAGCCAAAATCATGTCTGGATACTTTTGACATGGTTAATAAGTCACACGAAATGGGAGTGCACTAATTGGTGTATAAGTAGCCAAATCTTGTTAGAATACGCTGCATGAGCGAACTGGATGGTAGAAAACTTGACCATGCAGCTCTTGAAGAGGTTTAGTACAACGCGTTGAGGCCAGTGAGGGTCCGGAAGTGGTTTTTTCTGCGCTGGATTTATCAAGGTCGTGAATCTATGATTGGTTAACGAAATATCCTGAAGGCGGTATTGATGCCCTAAAATCCAAGCCGCTATAAGGGTTACCCTCGAAAATTAACGGGGCCCCAGACCGATAAGATTTATAAGACTTACCACTAAGAATCCCACTCAGCCGTGCTTTGAATTCACGCTGTGGGCTCGCGCAATGATCAGAGGTGTGATCCGTAATGAGTTTGGGGTCAAACTAAGCGATGTATCAGTTGGTCGTTTGTTGCGCAAAATGTGGCTGTCGCTACAAAAATCATTTTGCTGTGCTTGCCAAAGAGACAATGAAAAGATTGAAGCTTGTCTGGAAATAGGGTATCCGGAGATCAGGAAATTAGCCAAAAATGAAGGGGCAACCATCTATTTTTGTGATGAAATCAGTGTTCGTTCCGATTATCACAGTGGTGCCACTTGGGCACCAGTAGGAAAAGCACTGATAATTGAGTCGACTGGTGCGAGATTTGAACTAAATCTTGTATTGGCAATGAGCTCCAAGGGACAAATTCGGTTTATGACGATTGAAAAGAAAATGAATGCCGAAAAGTTCATAGAGTTTCTTGAGCGGCTGTTTTACAGCGCAGATACGCCGATCTTTCTCATTCTTGATGGGTATACTGTTCATAAATCTAGACTTGTCAATGAATTTTCTCAGGAAACTAGAGGGCTGCTGCGTTTTTTTATTCTGCCGCCGCACTCACCGAATCTAAATTCGGATGAGTGAGTATGGAATTGGTTGAAGCGTTACAGGCTTGGGGGAATAATGGTAGCTGACCCTGATCAGTTTAAATGGATGATCAAAAGGTTTATGTGTCAATTACAAAAGATGCCAAAAATTATTTAAGGATTTTTTCGAGATGAAAATTTGAGATATATTAACATTTAATTTATTTGCGTCTGATTACTCATGATCTTATTAGTAAGTACCATATAGTTTTATTCCAAAGTGTCGTAGAAAGATACTTTTTGGGCAGGCACGCAGAGAGTTACCCGCGGTATTTCATCAGTTGGTCCGGCAAAGGAGGGCCTGATTGAGGGGGTACGTAGTGCTGCATAATGTCTATATGATGAAATCGATTCCGCCCAAATATACTGCCTCTTAGGTGGTGGGATATATCAAAGGGCAAAGTGTTATTTGCAGCGCAAGGATCTACTTTGGCCGACCTGGAAATTATGTAGGGCAACATTTCTGGGTGAGAGGTTACTTTACGCCCACCGTTGGTCAGGATGAGAAGGTGATCAGGGAGTATATTCGTCATCAGGAGAAGGAAAACCGACAAGTAGAGGAGCTGAGCTTAATATGAAGATATAGGCAGCCTCCTTTGGGAGCTCAAGGAGCGATAGTTCCGTACAGACCGCTATGAGCGGTTCACGATTAAAGACACCGGCCTTGTCGGTGGATATTTCCTTGATCTTTGAAGAGATGAGGTGTAACAATTCGTCGCGCGTGAGTAATATAGGCTATACATCAAGTCAACTTAGTCGCACGCAAATACTACGACAAATGCCAAAAGGACTGTTGCAAGAAATTTTCTAAAGATATGAAATTTCTGACCTCATGGCATTTTCTGAAGGAGAAAAATCAAGCCCTTGTATCTGAAGGCGTTGTCTGGGATTGCTATACAATCAATCCTGATGAGTGTTTATAAAAGAGGTCACCCTTGAAAATTGTTTTAATAGGGACAGCTGCTGGAAGTATGATCGGATTCCGTGCTCATTTGATCAAATCCCTTGTTGCGAAAGGGCATCATGTTTTTGCCTTCGCTTTAGACTATACAAAAGAAACTAAACTGATAATGAAAAAGTTTGGTGCTAAACCGGTTGATTATGTTTTTAATCGCACGGGCCTTAATCCTTTTGATGATTTAAGGAATATGTTTAAATTGGCAGTACAGCTTAAAGAGATTAAGCCTCACTTGGTGTTCAGCTATTTTTCTAAACCGGTTATTTTCGGCACTTTTGCAGCAGCACTGGCTGGGGTGGATCGACGAGTAGCAATGTTGGAGGGGTTGGGATTTGTTTTTACCGACCAACCGGAAGGAATACCAAAAAAGACTCAAATACTGCGTAAAATTCAAGTGTTTCTCTACAGATTAAGTTTCTTATTACTGGAAAATATTATTTTCCTAAATTTAGATGACCCAAAAGATTTAATTACAAAACACAGTATTAAAGTGAAAAATGTTGACGTGTTGGGTGGGATCGGGCTTGATCTTTCTCTATATCCTTACGTGAAGCCAGATCCAAAGAAAATTGCCTTCTTGTTCGTTGGTCGATTATTAAAAGAAAAAGGAATTAATGAGTTTATTGCTGCAGCAAGAATGGTCAAGCAGCAATATCCAGACGTTACCTTTACTGTGCTGGGGGGCTTGGATGAAGATAATCCGGGTGGGCTTAAATCCGCCGAGCTAAACCGGTTAACTGAATGTGGCGTGATCGATTATCTTGGATATGTCACCAATGTGGCTGAGCGTATGGCGGAGTGTAGCGTATTTGTACTTCCATCTTTCCGTGAAGGGGTGCCGCGGAGTACGCAAGAAGCCATGGCTATTGGCCGTCCGGTGATTACAACTGACGTGCCTGGCTGCAGGGAAACGGTAATAGATGGTGTTAATGGCTTCATGGTGCCTCCTTGGCAACCAAAATGTTTGGCGAATAAAATGACCTACTTTATAGAGCATCCCGAGCAAATAGCGATAATGGGACTGGAAAGCTATAAGTTTGCTCAGGAAAAATTTGATGCTGAGATTGTTAATCGAAAGTTAATTAACATGTTAGACTTGTGAATTTTACCTATTATTTATTTGATTTCACGAGATAGTAAACGGTTGATATTTTTAAGGGCGCGGGTATAAAAAGTGAGTTTTTCCGGTTGAGAATGAAGCACTCATATTACATCTGAGCTGGACTTACCCTTCGGTTTTAGTGTAAATAATCACTTTTTGGAAAAGAAGAATTTTGTAGATATAGTATAATGAGCATGGGTATTAAAAAATAATTAAATGAAAAGAATCGCTTATGAAACGCGAGAGCAGCCTGCTAGTATGATGTGTATAGAGGGAGATTTATTCCTGTGAACCAAAAGCTCCAAGGAGGCTACAATTAGGGATTCGATGAAGAAAATTCGCGTTAAGTTTTTTTAATGCCATATGATATTCAAACCAAAAATTTGCGAAAGGGCATTGTTATCTGGTTATATATAAAATTGTAAAAGAGCGAGGTCAAGAGTGGACGATGAGTAAGGTTTTAGTTAGTGGAGCTAATGGGTTCATCGGGAAAGCTTTAAGCCGATATTTAATTGATCAATCTTATGAAGTGCGTGGCTTAGTACGTACATTGGGCAAATGCAAATTAGGTATCGATTATGTATCGCTAGATCTTGAGCGGTCTGATGACTTAAGTGCTGCATGTTGCGGGGTTGACTGTATCGTACATTTGGCTGGAAGAGCTCACGTTCTTAATGAGTGCGATGCAAACCCACTACAATCCTTTCGAGAAGCAAACTGTGAAGCTAGTCTACGGCTAGCTCGGCAAGCCGTGGCGTCTGATACACGACGTTTTATTTATATCAGCTCTATCGGTGTGAACGGTGTGGAGACCTCCATAAAACCCTTTGATGAGCAATGTAAATCAAATCCCCACTCGGATTATGCAGTTTCGAAATCCGAGGCTGAGATCAAGCTTAATCGACTTTTAACAAACACAAAGACTGAGTTGGTTATCATTCGCCCGCCGCTAGTCTATGGAGTTAACGCCCCTGGCAATTTTGCCCGCCTGATTAAGCTTGTAGCTTCAGGTGTGCCATTGCCACTAGGCCGAATTAATAATCGCCGAAGTATCGTATCGCTTGATAATTTAGTCAGTTTTATTGCTCAATGTGTTGAGCATCCGGCAGCTGCTGGTCAACTTTTTCTTTTATCGGATGGTCAAGACGTCTCGACAACGGAAATAGTGCAAGCACTTGCGCGTGGCGTTAACAGTAAGGCGCTGATGCTGCCGGTGCCTGATGTTTTATTGAAGTTTAGTGCTAAATTGCTTAAAAAAGAAAATCTTTATATACAGCTGTATCGCTCTTTGCAGATAGACTCGTCGAAAGCACGTAAGCTTCTGGGCTGGCAACCAAATCAAAAAACGATTGAAGTGTTAGAGGAGGTTGGCCGGTTGTATGCAAGTCAGCGCTGAGAGTTTACCAGTTTTCTCTGAGCTTGCTACCGAACTTTAACAGGGGGCAGGGCTTAGATAATTTTAATATATTGGAGGCAAAGTTAAGGGCGAGCTTTTACAATATCATTATCTTTCTATCTATGGATAAATATTTAAGGTTGGATTTGTGGAGACACTACTTTACATATTGGCGAATCATTTCTGGGAACAACAGTACTCATGACTATCTACTGGTTGCTGGTGGCTGTAGCCTGCGTATCATTTTGTATGACTGGTGTCTTGCGTCGCTACGCTTTAGTTCGCAGCCTGATGGATATTCCGAATGCACGCAGCTCACACTTGATACCGACGCCGCGCGGTGGCGGGTTGGCCATCGCACTGGTCTTCCTGATGGCGTTGCCGGTTTTGGTCTTATCCAATATGTTGCCGTGGAACATGATGTGGGCACTGTTGGGGGCTGGTGCCGGTGTGGCTGCGATTGGCTTTCTGGATGACCACGGTCATATACCGGCGCGTTGGCGGTTGTTTGGGCACTTTGCCTCGGCCATTTGGGCACTGTTCTGGTTAGGCGGGCTGCCGCCGTTGCATTTGTTTGGTATGAGCCTAGATCTTGGTTGGCTTGGCTATGTGCTGGCTGCAGTCTATCTGGTGTGGTTGTTGAACCTCTATAACTTTATGGATGGCATTGATGGTATTGCTAGTGTAGAGGCCATTTGTGTGTGTTTAGGTGGGGCGCTATTGTACATGATGCTGGACCATAAAGGCTCGCCACAACCTAGTCTGTGGGTCGTGCCGATACTGTTGGTAGCTGCGGTGGGGGGATTTTTATTTTGGAACTTTCCTCCGGCGCGGATTTTTATGGGTGATGCTGGCAGTGGCTTTCTAGGAGTTACATTAGGTATTTTGTCCTTACAGGCGGCCTGGGTGGCACCACAATTGTTGTGGAGCTGGTTGATTCTGCTCGGGATTTTTATTTTGGATGCTTCATGGACGTTGATTCGTCGCTTTTTGCGTGGAGATAGGGTGTATGAGGCTCATCGAAGCCACGCTTACCAGTACGCCTCGCGTTGGTTTGGCAAGCACTTGCCAGTGACCTTGGCGGTCTTGGGAATCAATTTATTTTGGCTGTTTCCAATTGCGTTGTGGGTTGGTCTTGGAGAGCTCGAGGGTCTAGTGGGTTTGCTGGTTGCTTATCTTCCGTTGGTGGTACTGGCGGTGAAGCTCAAAGCCGGGGGGCTGGAGTAGGGGTTAATTTGGTAAGGGCTGTATTTTTGCATTCCCAGTTAACGACAATCATTTCCTGTAAAACGATTTCATCTTGCGTGACAAGTCATTAGGATATGAGTTTGAAAACACAATTGATTCTCAGTATGGATAGGCAGGATTAGACGCTGGTTTGATAATGAATGTGCTGAGTTGGAGCGGGAGAAAGAGTTATGGATAGGCTACGGAACTGGTTACTAGGATTATCGCGTCGCAATAAGCGCCTATTGCAAGTGATGACCGATATGCTGTTGGTGTGGTTGGCATTGTGGCTGGCGTTTGTGATTCGTTTGGGGGTGGACAAACCGGTTAATCCCTTCGCCGCACATGCCTGGTTGTTCATTATCGCGCCAATAGTCGCGATACCTATATTCTTCAAGTTTGGCATGTATCGGGCCGTGATGCGCTATTTTGGCAAGGATGCGTTTATCAGTATCTTTAAAGCGGTAACGCTTTCAGCCTTGGTGTTGGCCTTGGTTGTCTATTGGTACCGCGAACCCCCTGCCACGGTACCGCGCTCGCTAGTATTCATCTACTGCTGGTTGAGTTTGATAATGATCGGCGGCCTGCGCCTGGCCATGCGGCAGTACTTCATAGGCGATTGGTATGTGGCGAGCCAGCAAGTACCATTTATCAACCGAGTAAGCCATTTACCGAAGGTGGCTATTTACGGTGCCGGGGCGGCAGGCAGCCAACTGGTGGCAGCATTGCGTATAGATCGAGTGATGTTGCCGGTGGCTTTCATTGATGATGATGCCGGCATTGTTAATCGGGTGATCGCAGGTTTGCGGGTTTTCAAACCCAAACATATCCAAACCATGATCGATCAAACCGGCGCTCAGGAGATACTGTTGGCGATTCCATCTGCCTCCCGCGCGCGCCGACGTGAGATACTCGAGCTGCTTGAGTGTTTTCCCTTGCATGTGCGTAGCGTACCGGGGTTCATGGATCTAGCCAGTGGCCGAGTGAAGGTTGAGGATATTCAGGAAGTGGATGTCGCCGACCTGCTTGGGCGCGATGCTGTCCCACCGCAGAAGGCTCTTTTCGAACGCTGCATACTTGGCCAAGTGGTAATGGTGACTGGCGCCGGAGGTTCAATCGGATCGGAGTTGTGTCGGCAGATCATAGCATCTGGCCCAACCACACTGCTTTTGTTTGAGCACGGCGAATTTAATCTTTACTGCATCCATGCCGAGTTGGAGCAGCGGATTCGGAATGAGTCCTTGCCAGTGCGACTGATGCCAACCCTCGGTTCCATCCGCAATCCGGGACGTCTGCTGGATCTAATGCGCTCCTGGAAAGTGAACACAGTCTATCATGCAGCGGCGTATAAACATGTACCGTTGGTCGAGCACAATATCGCCGAGGGTGTGATGAACAATGTGTTTGGTTCTCTGCATACCGCACAGGCTGCGGTGAAGGCAGGGGTCGAGCATTTTGTATTGATTTCCACTGACAAGGCGGTACGCCCGACCAATGTGATGGGTAGTACCAAGCGTCTTGCAGAGATGGCGCTACAAGCTCTAAGTCAAGAGTCAGCTCCTGCGCTATTCAGGGGTGACGAGACTGTAAACCAAGTAAACAATACTCGTTTCACCATGGTTCGATTTGGCAATGTACTGGGTTCGTCGGGTTCGGTGATTCCATGCTTTCACGATCAAATCAAGCGCGGTGGTCCGGTAACTGTAACGCACCCAAATATCACCAGATACTTTATGACGATTCCTGAGGCTGCACAACTGGTTATTCAAGCTGGTGCGATGGGGCAAGGCGGCGATGTGTTTGTGCTTGATATGGGTAGACCAGTGAAAATTGCCGAGCTGGCGGAGAAGATGATTCACCTCAGCGGTTGCACTGTGCGTTCGGAGAAGGATCCCCATGGCGACATTGCTATTGAATTCACGGGCCTGCGTCCTGGTGAGAAGCTCTATGAGGAGTTACTGATTGGTAACAACGTCAGTCCGACCGGTCACCCAATGATTATGCGTGCCACTGAGGAGTACTTGCCTTGGGAAACATTTAAAGTCGTTATGGCCCAGCTATTTAATGCAGTAGAGAGTAATGATTACGAGCGTGTACGCCAGCTGCTGCGGGAAACGGTGAGTGGCTACACCCCGGAAGGTGAAGTGGTTGATTGGATACACCAGAGGCGACCTATAGAATCTGAATTGGCCTAGGGACTGTCCCTGACTGGATGTATCCTATTGATTTATAAGAAAAAACTCTCATTGTTGAGGTTCTAACACAACAACAAAACAAGCTTGCAATGCCTTGATTGATGCTCAGCGAGGAGCACTGGTCGAAGCTGTGGTGTAATGGTCAAGTGATTTAGGCCACCGTCTTTTGAGTTTTCCAGTAGGCCTGCTCTACCACATTGGGAGTTATAACCAATTCTTATGTTTGAAGGTTTGAAAAAAAGCAGCGTATCTGGTTGATTTGTTGTTGCCAAACTGTCAGCCAGCCAAGAGTGCGCCGCTATGGACAAGAATACCGTTGTTGAGTTTACAGATCGACAGGAGACAGCTGACCCACTGACAAAACTACTACGCCGGGGCGCACGAGAGCTGCTTCAGAAGGCAGTGGAGGCAGAGCTGTTGACCTTCATGGAAGAGTTTCAAGGCCGCCGCCTGGACGACGGTCGTGCGGCTGTAGTCCGCAATGGCTTCCTGCCGGAGCGCGAGGTTCAGACTGGGATCGATCCGGTGAAGGTTAGGGTACCGAAGGTTCGGAGTAAGGACGGCGAGCCGGTAACCTTCCGCTCAGCTTTGGTGCCGCCATACGTACGCAAGGCCCGCTCGCTGGAGGCGGCACTACCGTGGTTATACCTGAAGGGAGTTTCAACTGGTGAGATGGAGGAGGCCCTGCCGATACTGGTTGGCCCGGAAGCGAAGGGCCTATCACCCAGCACGGTGGTTCGCCTGAAGGGGCGGTGGAAGAATGAATACAATACCTGGCGAACCAAGCGACTTGATAAAGATCGCTGGGTGTACATCTGGGCAGACGGCATATACAGCGGCCTGCGCTCGGAAGTAAGCAAGCTCTGCGCGCTGGTTGTCATTGGCGTAAACGAGCGTGGAGAAAAGCATTTTCTGGCAATTGAAGACGGGGAGCGCGAATCGACGCTGAGCCGGAAAGGTGTGCAGGGAAGGGTGAAGGAGTACAGCATGAACGCCCCAGGGCTGGCGATTGGCGATTGGCGATTGGCGATGGTGCGATGGTGCGATGGTGCTATGGGGTTCTGGGAGGGGCTGGAAGAGACCTACCCGAAGACGCGCCAGCAGCTAATCCGTGATCGAGTGTTTCGCCGAGGCAAGGCATGTATTGTATTAGTTCAGACTTGATCTGACAGTTACCGGTTTTTCTGACGGTGGTTTGTCAGGTCAGGTTCAGTGCACGAACTTTTCCATCCAGATCTTTTTGCCATCTTCAAGCGTTTGTACAAGCGTACGGCCACAGCACTTCTTGCCTTGGTGGGTTCGTTCATTATTGTAATAATTGAGCCATTCGTCTAGATCCATCTGTAGCTCCTCCAACGAGCCATAAATCTTGCGTCGTAGTGACGGCTGATAAAATTCCTGCAGAATAGTCTTGTGAAATCACTCACAGATACCATTCGTTTGTGGGTGCCGGGCTTTTGCGTTATCATTTTTGCAGCGCTGCGAGCGCCAGCAGAGCCGTTACTGGCTTCATACGCTTCGATAATCTGATCCAGCAGCTTCTCCTCTGTCTCGCAGGGCCTTCTGTCCCGGCCACGCCAAGCCCGGTAGCTACTACGATGCACTCCAAATGCCTGGCACAAATGCTGCACCGTATAGCTCTCTTCCAGTCGCTCGATCATCGAAAATTGATCAGGGGGTCCGACATGAAGAGAGCGATAGCCTTTTTTAATATCTCTTTCTCTTCCTCCGCCCGCCGCAGCTTGCGCTTCAGTTCTTGAATCTCGCGCTGTTCCGGCGTTAGTGTCTCGCCTTTTTGTGGTGCCTTTCCTGATCGCTCGGCTCGAAGTCGACGCACCCAATGCTCCATGGTAGAATTACCAACTCCCATGGCCTCGCAGGCCGCTTTCACGGTGTAGCCCTGCTCAACCACAAGTTGTGCTGCCTCCAGACGGAACTCCGGGCTGAAATTTTTCTTCTTGGTCATCATATCCACCTGACTATCTCTGTGAGTGATCATACACTCAAAATCAAGTGGCCAAATTTGCTATGCCACTACAGAATTTCTTATTGGGCTGTTTTTAACACCGGTAATGATAAGACTCTCCGCCGATTTGTATCTGAAGTAGTGAAAAATTCAGGCTAAGGAGTTGCCGCAAATTTTTCTCTGCCACGATCCGGTGGACTTTCGCAAGCAAACTGTTGAGCTGGCCATGATTGTCGAGCGGGAGCACGATTCTTTCGGCGGCGGTCTCTCTGCTTTTACCAATCGCCAGCGCAACAAAGGAAGATGCAAAATCCGGGATAGGTTGATTTAAGGGTACTTACCTTGCCGTGACCAATTGCCCCCGGAATGGCCAAATGGTTTTTGCATCCGCTGTCTTACCCTCGTGAGTTAATCTGAGGAAATGGCAGAAGTTATCGTGATCTCAGAGTTGAAACTCCAACTCGTCATTCGAAAAATTGTATAGGCTTTGTAGCACCAAAGTCTTGAGCATCGTCAGGCTTTCTAACAGCATTGCTCTTACGCTTCTTTGTGCGAACTTTGTTCAAGGTGATACGAAAGTCTCCTCAATCAACCAGTCGGTTTAGCTTGATAAAAGATCGCGCTCATTCAGCTTGTGATAACAAACTTTGAGATAAAAAAACTTGTTTGCATTACGATATGACCTTGGTTTGTATTTGGATGTCGGTTTTCTAAAAAATGAGCAATTACTAAAGGTGTCATGAATGACTTTCTTGCAGTGTTGCGTTCTTTTGCGCAGGCTTTGTGCAAATTAGTACGAAAGTCTTCCCAATCAATCAGTTTATTTAATTTAGGGAAAAATATAATTGACTTTTTCTTTTGAAAACTTAACATTGGGGGTGCGTTACCTTCGGATAATTTGAATTGTTGGCGAAATAATATGAAATTGGAAAGTGGACGTACTTGATGAGCTAGAAGCTCCTCTTTCTTTAGCTGAGGGCAGAGGCATTGCATCGGTCAGTCTTTGGGGTAGGCATTGCCATTACCTGACGAAAGCAGCTCACAAAAGCATAAATAGGCATCTGAATAGTTTCTAGACTGTATGAGTAAAATTAACTGTCGATAGCAAGCTAATGTATGGTTTTTGGCTCAATCGGTCTTTTTTTTACGATTTGTCTTGGTCTGAGAAAAATACTCAGCTGATCAGATTCCCCATAGGGTTCACTATTTTAGGTATATTTATAAATATTGATTTAACAGTTTAGAGAATATTGAAGCACCTCTATCCAATGAATACCGGGTAGGCTTCTTAGGTGCTGCTGCAATTGGAATGCGGGTGATTGCAATTACATAATCCTAATGCTTCGGACTGTTTTGAAGGTTAGAGGCCTGAATTTACAAGGTTTGGGTCACGGGGGTCGAGCTAATCGTATGTCTAGGTGAATACGAAGTAGGAAAAGTATCTCTTTACTTGCCCACTTTCGTGGAAAGTCGAACGCTCGTACAGAAGAGCTGTCCGAGGTGTCGAGTTCCTATTGCTACGTAAATTATTAGCCCAATAATTTATGTAATAATAGGGATGGCTGAACTGCGTGTTATTCCTTAATCCTGAGAAATGCGCTAATTTTGACTTTCCAGAAAGTTAAAGTTGAAACAGTGTGGGCGGTTGATTTTTTGAGGATCTTTGCTGCAATTTAATATTTAGGGTGCTTGAATTTCTGATTTTTTTATTCTGTGGCAGAAGCTTTGGTGGCTTGAGTTGCTATTTCAACTGAGGAATTTAGGTTTAACTGTCATGTTTGTAGTGGATAGCTAAAAATGTTTAAGTCTGTTGGTCTTTTTCGATTGAGATTAGTTGGGCGACATGTAGAGGGGGCAAGTTACGACTTGGATGATGCCCGTTTGGCAAGCGCCCTAGAAGGAGTCGGCTTGGCCGCCAAGCTCTACAGGGGGCGCCCCGAGGGGCGGGTGCGAGACATTGCCAGACAACTTATACGTATGCGCACAGATATCTTGTTGATGTGGGTGGCTTTGGATTCTTTAATGCCGGCATTGCGTTTGTGTGAGGCACTCTTGGCATTCCGCCCGAATATCCGTATTTACTGGTGGGGAGAGGATACCGACAGCTCCGAGGTCAAAGAGCACGCTAGGAATATTGCGACCCTTATTCCGGCTCCAGTGCCAGAGCAGGTGCTGCCCATGTTACAGGAACTTGGCTTCCTTTCGACTGAGCGTAAGCTACCGGCAGTTTTACCCTCCCCATACATGTCGGGTGTTGTTCCCTCCGCCGAGGAGGCCATTCGGCTAGGCCTGACGGCTGATGTCCCGGCTGATGTCCTTAACAACGAAGTTACTTGGCTAAGAAACGCCAGGCTAGACAAGCAGTCCACAATCCCGGTCGATGCCAAAATCTGCTCCGCCGAATCATTGCATAACTTGATACAGGTACTTTCCGGGCTGCCTTGTAGCTATATCCTTCAGGTTGATATCCAGGCGTTGGTAGGTATCGGGGAAGACCAGCTGCCTGCCGAAGGCTTGAGCAAAATCCGGGTGTCTGGTGAAGAAGGGCAAGTGCCGGATCGGATACAAAAAAAAGCCAACAAACTCGGTATCACAATTGAATTTTTTGAGTCCAAGGAAGAGCTTAGCCAGAAAGCGATGCGCTATGCCAACAATGGCATTTTTGCCTTGCATACCGGGGTTTATACAGATTTGAATCAGATGCCTGGGATTTATCATATCGAAGTCCCGCTGCACATGGACATGCAGAAAAGGCAAGCCGCCTATCAGTGGGCGGGGGCTAACATGGCGCTACGCAGCGCGGCGGTTGTCTTTGGTGATACAGATCTGGCGCTTGAACACATAACAAATCTGCAGCCGCCAGTATGCCAAGAGACCAGCGGATGGCCAAAGCATACTTATGCGTTATCCCTAGGTGAAAATGGTGATGCCAATGCAATATTCGACGGTAACCCAGCAAATAGCAAACAGCTTCGCTACGTTCCCTACCGTGAATTTGACTTCGCTGATACCGTCGAGGGTTGCAGCACAGTTGTGACAATGAAGACTGCCGAGGATGTCGCTGCATTCGAGCGGAATCTAGCGCAATTCCATAGTAAGGGTGAAATCACTCTGGCCCATCCCAACAGGCCAGTGTCGATCGAGAACAGCTGCCGCTGGCTTCGCTATGGCAATTGCCGGGTGTCCTTGCTACGCCGCTTGTCAGTGGGCGAAGACATGAATATCAAGGCATGCAGGGACGCGGGTACGATAGGCACAACACAGGATACCTACGACCAGCTTATTACCAAGGTCAAGCAGCAACAGCAAATCGAGGAAGTTCAGCGTAACTGTACTTCTTGCCCGGTCAGGGACGACTGTAGCCACTGCATCCACCTTCCAAATGCATGGGCCGGTCGCTACTGCGAGATACGCAAAACCTATGGAAAAACTGCCCAGTTTTTTGAAATGGCGGCCTTCCCTTACTTGATAGCTCACTTGCTACACAACAATAGTGACCCGATTGTGGCAAAGGTGTCCGATGAGGGGTTGCCCTCACGGCATTACAAAGGTGAAGTCGGTGAGACTCGGCAAGGAGCTAGACCTACGCTGGTGACAGTGCTCGACCAACATTTTTCCTGGTGGCGTGGTAGCCGCAAGATAATTAGGCTGAGCGAGCCGCTGATGACGATGACCGAAGCGTGGTGGAACGGTGCCTCAGAACAACAAATAGCGCAGGAGTTGAGCGCCAAGTTCGGAGTGGACTCGAAGATAGCGCAGGAAAGCCTATCCAAGGGGCTGGAAAAACTGCGCAGTGAAGGGGTGACACATGGATAACCGCTGTCTCCCTCCTGCCGATCCTTATCAACCACATTTTCACGGTTTTTTCCGCAAGCTTCGGGAGCTGGATATCTTTGATGATACTCCGGGCTGCGAAGACATGTATGGCGCCGAACATGCGGCATTTTATGACCTGTTTGCGGCTGACTATGTCGGTGACATACCGTTGTTCGAGCGCTACTTACCTTCTGCCGGAGGGGCACGGGTTTTAGACCTGGGATGTGGCTCGGGACGGATAGGTTTTCCGTTGGCCAACAAGGGGCACTTTGTTGACGGTCTTGAGCTTTCTCAAGGCATGCTGCAGTTGGCCGAGAGGCGCCTGCACAAGGAACCTGCCGATGTGCAATCAAGGCTGCGCTTCATCCAGAAAGACATGAGCGATTTCGACTTAGGGAGCCAGTACGACCTAATCGTCATTGGGGCAACAAGTATTAGCCTGTTGTTGCTGCCGGAGCAACGTCAAAATTTACTGGAATGTGCGTATTACCACCTCAAGCCCGGCAGTCATCTTATTTTTGACATTCTTAACCATAGCAAGAATACCTGGCATAGCGATGTCTGGTCGAAGGAGACTGATGATGGCATGGAAGTCGCGATAGTTTCCCAGGAATTCTATCCTGAGCGGGGTGTTTTTACCTTCAACATGCTGCGGGAGTCCATAGATTGGGATGGGAATACCAGGCGAACTCTGGGAACCAGCACTAAGGCTATGCTGATGCAGGATGAGATTCTGACCGCTTTGCATACCGCCAATCTGAAAGTGGTCGAGCAATTCGAGCACCTAGAAAGTCAGTTTTTTGTTGCTACAAAGAAGTGAGGAAAATAACCATTTCATCAAGTAAACCAAAAGTTAAACAGGGCGTTATTATCGAGCCCGCTGCGGGTGAGCACCGTATTGTCCACGATCCAGAAAACCGAGGCTATTTTAGGTTGGGGATACGCGAGGCTGATTTCTTGGGGACCCTCGACGGCAACGCCTCCAGGGAGGCACTTGCCAAGCGGACGGCATTCTCCACGCAGCAGGTGGAATTCATGCTGAGCTGGCTTGCAGACCGGGGACTACTGGAAGGAAGTCAACCTAAGGCAGCCACAACGCAAAGCAAGTCCGGCTTGCCAAAGTTGCTGTCATTCCTGTTCAGCTCGGAGAGCTGGCGGTGGCATTTGGTAAATCCGGACAAGTTTTTGGATCGCAACATAGGTGCTGTCCATGCTGTGTTTTCCAAGGCAGCATTGCTAAGCCACTTGCTCATATTCCTCGCCCCTGCCATCTACTTCCTTTGGTCGCCCAAAGACGTGCTGGATACTTTCAGCCATATCGACATTGAGCTGTCATGGAAGCAAGGGCTAATCGTCTACCTTGCCATACTATTGACGATAGCCCTACACGAATTTGCCCATGCTATTACCTGCAAGCACTTTGGTGGCAAGGTGGAAAAAATAGCGGTCAAGCTTCTGTACTTACAGCCTGTAGTCTACTGCGATGTCAGTGACAGCTGGCGGTTCAGAGAAACCAGGGAGAAAATCGCCGTCGCTGCAGCCGGTATTTTCCTGCAGCTCGAGATATCCGCTATTGCCTTTGTGCTTTTTGTTGCAACTGGTTGGGTGGCACTTTATTTCTATATGGTCTTCAACCTGATAATTGCCCTGCTCAACTTATTCCCGCTCATTAAATTGGATGGCTACTGGATAATGGTTCACGCAATGGATGAGCCAAACCTGATGCAAAAAGGGTTGCAGGCCGTCGATCGGCAGGTGCGAAAGCTATTGCGTGTGCCTGTACCCGATAATACGCTTATCGCCTCGGATAGTAACAACTACTGGAAAATTTTGATCTTCGGCCTTGGGCATTGCCTGGCTGTCCCCTGCTTCTGGATACTGGGCTTGTCGGCAATCTACCGTTATGTGTCGAAGATCAACGAGCAAGTCGCCTTGGTATTGCTCTCTGCTTTTGCATTGCTGCTTCTCTATAAGGCGTTCAGGTCGCTTTTGGATTACATCATTTCTTTGGATATTATAAACAAAATAAAAGGAACGTTATGAGTGCGCTCTGGTACCCATATGCCTGCCCCAATACCGAGCCTTCATTGAAGCTGGTACGTGGTGACGGTGTCTACGTAGTCGACAGTCAAGGTCGCGAGTATATTAATGGGGCGGGAGGTCTGTGGAACATCACTCTCGGGCTCAACAATCGTGAGCTTGCTTCACGCATGACCGCGCAACTGGAACTAATGGCCTACGGTACCCTGTTTAACTCTAGCCACCCCCCTGCGCAGCAACTCGCAGAAAGGCTGGTGGAGCTAAGCAACGGTTTGATGGAGAAAGTTTACCTTTCTACGACGGGCTCTTCTGCAGTCGAAGTGGCGATACGGGCGGCCAAGCTGTCACAGCGAGCAAGGGGTAACGACGAAAAAAAAGAGGTGATCAGTTTCGATAAATCTTACCATGGCTGCTCTCTGATGAATCTTTCAGCCAGTGGCCTGAAACATGCCGACCTGATGCGCTGGGAAGATATCCTGCCCGGTTTCCACCTGATACCATCCCCTGACGAAGAGGGGCGTTCCCTAGATGCATTGTCCACCCTGCTCGAAGCCAGGAGGGAGCACATCGCCTGTTTGGTTATGGAGCCTATATTGGGCTCGGCCGGTCTTCTGGTGCCCTCAAAGCAATATTGCGAGCAACTTGGCAATCTGTGTAAAGAGCATGAGGTGCTCTTGATTGCTGATGAGGTGGCTACCGGAGGCGGCCGCTGCGGCGCTATGTTCGCTTCTGGTCTCCTGGGCTTGGAGCCAGATATCATCACACTATCCAAAGCACTGAACTCCGGCTATTACCCACTCGGAGCCACCTTGTTCAAGCGCCATGTCGTGGAGCCTATCGAGAAGGCAGGAGCACCGCTTCTTTATGGTTCCACCCAAGATGGCAACCCTGTAGCCTGTGCAGCCGCCCTAGCTACCCTCGACTACCTCGAAAGCCACGATTTGTACAACCGGGCAGTCAGCCTTGGTGGGATGATCCGACGCGAGCTTGAGGGCTTACTGGGAAGCTCGGCCGTCAAGGAGATACGGGGTTTGGGAATTATGCTCGGTATCGAACTGGCACACCAGAACGGCACCCCTTTTACCCTTAAGGAAGTTATAGCCGTCCGAGCGCAATGCCAAGAAGAGGGCCTGCTGGTATATCACTATGATTCTGGCCTGAGCTTGTTTCCCCCGATGACCCTTTCCGACGAGGAAGCAGAAAACCTGCTGGATATCCTCAAGTCGGTCCTATGCAGGGTTTTGTGATGAGGCCCCATGGTTTTTGCGTTGAAGCTGCCGAGAGGATGGGTTGAAATGAGCAATATTATCCGCGTTTTATGGCAACCCAACAGAACGCTGTCCCGCTTCGCGTGCGGTGAGATTTCGGTTATCCCCTTATTTGTTCTGGTGCTGCTGGTCGACCTTATGGTAGCTATCTCACTCATGCCATACATGAAGGAATCCATCTCCCGGGCGGTCACAGATAGCGGCCAGGGGGCAATGGGTTACGAGTCAATCGTCCTCAGTATTTCAGTCATTACCGCGACTGTAACGCCAATCCTGATCTTAGCGTTTGTTGCAATTTTAATGCTGTTGCTGGTGATGATTTTCGATGGCAAGACTTCTTACAGCTCGATATTCGGCATGTTGTTGGCGGCCTCCATTCCAGCGCTCATCGCCAGGGCTGGCAGGGGGGGGGCTTATGTTGCTAGGCTGACCGATAACCCCAGTCAAGGGGTGACTAGCCTCGGGTACTATGTACCGGAATTTGGTGATGGGCACTGGAATCAGTTGTTAAACGGTGTCGATATCCTTGACCTGTGGACATTTGTCCTTGTTGTGTTTGGGTTGCATGTCGTCACTGACCTGAAACGGGCGCCCTCTTACGGTATTGCCCTTTTTATTTGGGGAGGGCTGCAACTAGTTTACTTCCGCGCCCTTATGTTGACGGAGGCTCCCCTATGAGCCAGCCGATTTTTTCACTTCAAGGCATGGTGCTACTGATCACCGGCGGCGGTTCGGGAATTGGCCGTGCCACGGCCAAAGCGATGGCTGCAAGCGGGGCAAAGGTTGCCTTGACTGAGTTGCCGGGGAGGGGGCGTTTGGCCGAGGAAGTCGTGGCTGAGATAGCTCAAGGAGGTGGTGAGGCGCTGGCTTTGTCGATGGACGTAAGAGATACCTTGACCATAGACAACGTCGTCGACCAGGTTATCGAACACTTTGGCCGCCTGGATGTATTGGTTAACAATGCCGGCACTCAGATCTTGAAGCCCGCCCTTGAGCTGGAAGAACATGAGTTTGACGAGGTGATGGCCGTAAACCTGAAAGGTGCCTTTATGTGTGCCCAGGCCGCTGGTCGTTTCATGGTAGAAGAAGGTCGGGGATGCATCATCAATGTCGCCTCCCAGCATGGCGTCGTGGGCAACAAATTGCGGGCAGCGTATTGTGCTAGCAAAGGCGGGCTGGTCAACTTGACGCGTGCCCTAGCAGTGGAGTGGGCCAAGTACGGCATACGGGTCAATGCCGTTAGTCCTACCTTTGTCAGCAATGAGAGTAATCAACAGATTTTCGACTCCCTTGAGTTTCAGGAGGATTTACAGCGCAATCTGCCGCTTGGCCGTGGGGCCCACCCCGAGGAAATCGCCGTTGGCATTGTCTATCTGGCGTCCGCCAGTGCCAACATGGTAACCGGGCACAATCTAATAATTGACGGAGGATGGACAGCCCGGTAAAGAAATTTTTTATCGGTTAGGAGGGTACATATGAAGCTAGAGCTAACAAGCATCACCAAGCGATTCGGGCGGGTAACTGCTGTCGACGATATTAGCCTGCAGGTGCACGCCGGGGATGTCTTTGGGTTTATGGGATCCAACGGCGCGGGTAAAACCACTATGATCCGAATGATCTTGAACATCCTACAGCCTGACAGTGGCGTGATTTGCTGGAAAGGTCAGAATGTGCACCTAGTGGATAGGAGTTGCTTCGGCTACCTTCCTGAAGAGCGGGGCTTGTACCCCAAAATGCCAGTGATGGATCAGCTCCTTTATTTGACCCAGTTGCATGGCAATCATCGCCCGAAAGATGCCAAGAAACACATCGAGCAATGGTTGCAGCGCCTGGATCTGGTAGCACACAAGAGAACTCCAGTAGAGAAACTATCCAAGGGCAACCAGCAAAAAGTCCAGTTTATCGCGGCGGTGGCCCACCGCCCTGAACTGGTGATACTTGACGAGCCCTTTTCCGGTCTCGACCCCGTCAATGTACAAGTCCTGCAGCAGAGCCTTTCGTATTTGTCCGAACAGGGAACGACACTGATATTTTCTTCCCACCGCCTTGAGCAGGTGGAGCACCTTTGCAACAGGGTGGCACTTATCCACCGCGCCCGTATCGCCCTGCAGGGGAGCATTCAGGAAGCCAAGCAATGGGCTGGGGTGAAAACTGTCAGGTTAGCAACTCCGAATCCACTGGATTTTGTCGAGTCGTTGCCCGGAGCCAGTATTCAAGATCGTGTCGGGGAAATGACCGAATTGCAGATACAGAAGGGGCTCAATCCTCAGGACATCCTGCGAATGGCATTACAGCAAGGGCAGGTTATGCACTTCGAAGTTTGCGAACTGAGCTTGGAAGACGTTTATTTGAAAGTGGTTGGGGAGTAAAGCTATGAATAAAGTGTTTACCATCGCGTGGAGGGAATACCGTGTCAGGGTGACCTCGCCTCTCTATGTCGCCCTGACCTTGGTCATGGTCGCCCTGTTGGTCGGCGTCCCGATACTCGTCTCTATGGTGGTGGCCTCAGATGCCCTGGAGCCTGTAGATCTTTATGTTGTTGACAAGGGGGGCTGGGTGTCCTCCCAGTTGCAGGAGCAAAGAAACTCTGCTAAGGCAGACCAGGTGCCGCTATTAAACTTACGCCTTCGAGAAGCTAGCCCAGTGCGTTTTGAGACCTTGTTAAAGCAAGCCGAAGTTGGCGAGATAGCAGGGATATTGTTGCTGGAAGGTCAAGGGGCTGAAGATTTCAGTGCGACGTTTTTCAGCAGTAGTGCCGTCAGCTTGGCACAGTTGAAGGCCGAGCTACAGCAACCTCTGAACCAGGTTGTGCGCAGAGCGGCATTGGCCGAACACAATTTAGAACCTGCAGCATTACAGCAGTTTCTGTCTCCCCTACAAGTACATTATACCCACCTTGGGAGAAGTGATGGGGCTGAGAAAAGCAACGGACTTGTATTTATCGCCGGTGTTTTTAATCTGTTAATGTATTCAGCCATCTTACTTTATGCCAGTATGACGTTCCAGGGGGTGTTGGAAGAAAAGAGTTCTAGGGTCATGGAAGTTATGGTCGCTGCGGTGAAGCCCGTCTATCTCATCACTGGCAAGATCATCGGGATTGGTTGTGTCGGCCTAACTCAAATGGCCATCTGGGTGCTGCCCTATGCGGTGCTAATCAGCCTGCCGTTGGGGCAGGTGACCGATGCCCTCAACAGCCTAGAGTGGTATGTTTTTGCCTTAATGTTCACCTATTTTTTGCTGGGTTATTTCCTTTATAGCTCTATTTATGCCGCAGTAGCCTCGACTATCAGCCGAATCGAGGACAGCCAGGCTGTCATGGCTCCGCTTACTATTACCGTGCTGTTAGGCTATATGGTCGCGCTGTTTGCTTTCTTTAACCCTGAAGGAGATATGGCCACAGCGGCTTCAATTTTCCCGTTGTTTTCACCAACAGTTATGTTGATGCGTTTGATCTTGGGTGATCCGCCGACTTGGCAGATTGCACTTTCTTTGCTGTTCTTGTTGATAGCAACCTTGTTGGTGGTATGGGCCTCCGGGTGGATCTATGGTAAGGGAGTGCTGCGCTACGGCGCTCGTCTGAGGTTGCGGAGTCTGCTCGCGAGTAGCGAGGGAAACGCCGCTGACGGTAAGCAAGTCAGGATTGAAAGCTAGTTTGCGACATAAGGGCATGGAGCTGATTGTACGCAGGGTGGCGCCGGTCAAAAAAATAAGTAGTGGAAAATAAAATGGAACAGACACTTGCCGCACAAAAAGACTTGGCCAAATCACCGACCAAGTTCCAGGCAATTTCAGACATATTCCTAGAACCTAGAAAAGCCCTGGTAGCCGTAAGAGAGAACCCTTCCTGGTTCGCCCTGCCATTGGCACTGAATCTGGCAGCGTTCATTGGGTTCACTTTCTGGTATTACACAACTGTCAATGTAGAATGGCTCATCGACCACATGCTTGCTCAGCAAGGTGAAATGAGTTCTGAGCAGGCAGAGGCAACACGTCGTTACCTGCAGCCTTCGTTTTTAATGAATAGCGGTATCGTATTTGGTGGCCTGACAATCCTTTTCTTCAATGCTCTGTTTGCCTTGTACTATCATTTGCTGGCCAAGCTCGGGGGAGAGAACACGCTAGGTATCGGCAACTGGTTCGCGTTTTCTGTCTGGACGAGTTTCCCGGCAATTATTAACACACTGGGAATGTTCTTTGTCTATTGGCTAGACGGCACTCACCAAATCGACATCAATGACTTATTGTTTACCTCTTTTAATAATCTTTTATTCCATTTCCCGTTCGATCATGCGTGGTATTCGTTCATGAATAGCATCCAGTTGACGACGTTTTGGTCGATAGGTATGGCGGCATACGGGTATACGCTGTGGACAGGCAGTAAGCTAGGCTGGGGGTGTATCGTTGCTTGCTTCCCCTATACTTTGATCTTCGGGATATGGGCACTGATCCTGGCGACTTAGATAATATGGCTGGGGCAATAATATGAACCGAAAACTCACTCTTGGTATCGCATTGGTTACTTTATTCGTCCTGCTCGGCACCCAGGCAGGGCTAACCAGGCGACAGGCCGGCATGGAAATGGATATAAAGAGATCAGTACTGACTAGCATTCGGAGCACGATCCTCGCGTCCGGCAAGCTGGCGTACAAGGAGCAAGTAGAACTTCGCTCGGAGGTTCTGGGTAGGGTTGTCGAAGTGTCCGTCGAGGAGTCTCAGCACGTATCGAAGGGGGATATCGTACTGCGTATCAACCCGACTCGATACATGAAGGAGGTTGAGCAATATCAAGCGGCGGTGACCCAGAGGAAAATAGCAGTACAGCGGCAGAAGCTGGTTGTCGAGCAGTTACAGCGGAAGTTGGAGAGGCGGCAGGACCTTTTCAAGCGCAATTTGGTAGGCGAAGAGGCTTACGATGGCATCTTGATGGATCTTAAGTTCTCGCAGCTTGACTTGCTGGATAAGAAAGCGGCTCTAGTGCAAATGCAAGCGCAGTTAGAGCAGGCAAAGGAAAACCTCGAAAAGACAGTCATACGTGCACCTATAAAGGGTATCGTTATCCAAGTCGACGTGAAGGTAGGCGAGTCAGTTATTTCCAGTGCAGCCAATATTCCGGGTTCTGTGCTGATGAGTATCGCCGACCCTTCGGAGGTGCTAACCGAGGTTCATGTCGACGAGGCGGATATCGGCAAGATCGCGCTCGGCCAGGAAGCCGATATTTATGTCGTGGCTTTCCCAAACAAGCCGTTCCGGGGCAAGGTTAAGTCTATCGCCACAACGGCGACTTCTTGGGAGCGGAAGCAAGGCCTCGGTTTCACTGTCAAGATCCTGCTGGACGACCTTGAAAGGCGGCTGCTGCGCCCGGGAATTGGTTGCCGGGCTGAAATTTACTATACGTCGAGCGAGGAAACCTTGACTGTACCGATTGGCGCGGTAATGTTCGACGACGAGAAGCCGGATGGGCAAGCCAGAGGGGAGTCCTCGGAGCTGCTTGGATATATCTTTGTCGACCGTAATGGTATTGCGGAAAAACGGGTAGTGGTATTAGGCATCTCCAATGATACAGAACAGGAAATCATCGACGGGCTGGAACCTAGGGAGCGTGTTATCGTTGGTCCCTACCGCCACCTCAGACACCTAAAAGATGGCGAATCTATCCTTCAGCGCGAAGTTAAAACATTGGCCAAGTCATGAGCAATACGCTGATCCAGTTCCGTGCTATCACCAAGCAATACCATATGGGCGACACCCTTGTGCACGCCCTTGCCGGGGTTGATCTGGATATCCTGCGGAACGACTATGTAGCGGTCACCGGCCCTTCTGGGTCGGGTAAGTCGACCTTGATGAACCTCCTGGGGTGCCTGGATCAACCGACATCGGGGGAGTATTTCCTGTCGGGAAAATTGGTATCGGCTCGCTCCGGCCATGAATTGGCGGTAATCAGGAATCGTAAAATTGGCTTTGTGTTTCAGACCTTCAACCTGCTGTCCCGGCATACGGCCCTACAAAATGTTATGCAGCCTTTGGTATATAGGCAGGTCAAGCTACCCCAGCGACGAGCCATGGCCGAAAAGGCGTTAGAGCGGGTTGGGCTTGGCGGTCGCATGGAGCATTTACCGAACCAAATGTCTGGCGGTCAGCGACAACGGGTAGCAATTGCACGTGCCCTTGTGGGTAGCCCTTCCCTATTAATTGCTGACGAACCGACAGGCAATCTGGATTCTATTACAACCCAGGAAATCATGGGCTTGTTTGCACAGTTGCACAGTGAGGGGAATACCATAGTTATGGTAACCCACGAACTTGAGATAGCGGCGTGCTGTCAACGTACTATACGTCTGGAGGACGGCAAGGTCATAGCCGACGACCGCCAAGCGCAAGCCGGCTGGGAAATGGGGTTATGTTGTTTAGGCTGAGGGAGAGCCTGAGGGCGGCGCTACATGCAATACTGAACCAAGGCTTCCGTAGTTTCTTGACGGTGCTGAGTATCGTTATCAGTGTGGCATCCGTCATTACTATTATTGCCTTGATGCAGGGTTTCGGCGTCCAGCTGTCTGAGCAGTTCAAGGGGTTGGGTACCAATACCCTGACGATCACTCCCTATACGCCGTTCAAAGAGGCGTTGCAAGGGAAAAAGTCGCGGCTTACCCATGACGACATGATCCAAATCCAACACCGTGTCGACGGTATCAGCCACGCCACCCCGTTGCTCAACATCTCTGCGTTTTTTCAGGGCAAGGTGCGTTATAAGGCGAGCAACACGCTAACCCAGATTTATGGAACCACCCGCAACTATGAGTCGCTCTATGAGAGCTACCCTCAATATGGGCGTTTCTTTACGCCGACTGACGATAGGAGCCGGCGGCAAATTTGTGTGATTGGGGCAAAGGTCAGGGACGACCTGGAGCTTCCGGAGAACCCTGTCGGCGAATTTCTGCAAATTGGTAGCCAATGGTTCAAGATTGTCGGCGTCATGGAGGAGCGTGGCGAGCTGTTGGGGTTCAATCAGGATGACTATGTTCTGCTGCCATACCGCACGGCGAGGAGTGCAACAGGTGGGGCTCTTGAAGCCAGCATTGACAGTATCGTGCTAAAAGTAGATGACCTCAACCAATTGCCCTTGGTCAAAGAGCGAGTGCGCAGAGTACTGCGGATACATCATGGCCTACGAGCCGAGGTCGATGATGACTTTAAGGTTAGCACAGCGGAACAGCTTATGGATTCGGTGTCCTCTATTACCGACATGCTAACTATGGTGCTAGGGGGGATTGTTTCTATCTCGCTGTTGGTGGGAGGAATAGGTATTATGAATATCATGCTAGTCTCGGTCGTCGAGCGCACTAAGGAAATAGGGATCTGTAAATCTCTTGGGGCGAAGCGCAGCGATATCCTGTTGCAATTCTTGTTGGAGGGGTTCCTGCTGAGCTTCCTGGGGGGGGTATTGGGGGTCGCTTTGGGCTTTGGTCTGGCCGAGCTGGTTATTCTGATTGTGCCGGTACTTTCTTCGGTGTCGATCCCATTGTGGGCGGTTTTGCTCTCTGTCTGGTTTTCAGGTGTGATTGGCATTGTATTTGGCATTATCCCTGCGTCAAAAGCGGCGAATCTAGACCCGATAGAGGCCTTACGCTATGAATAACACTACTGAATTTCTTCTGGGCAGAATATTCTCTGCCCTTACCTTTTTACCCCGGCAAAAGGTGTCCCAAGGGGCCATTCACATGTTTGATATAGATACATTCCAAGCAGCAAGTTTGAATCTTGTAGATCAACTCCCTATTTAACAAAGCTTTGCGGTTAGTTTATGAATTCGACATTAGAAATAGACCGACATGCAGAACGGCATGAGCTGCCCGAGTTGCAAGTGGCAAACGGACACCGTGTCTGCAGCCTGAATACCTCTGTGCGAGAGGTTTCCGCTGAACAGACACTGGCCAAAATTGAGCCAATATTGGCAGATTTCGGAGTGAGTTCTGTAATCAACATCAGTCTACCTGATGTGGATGCCTGTCCGGTCTACCAGGTCACCCGGGCCGACATGCGCTCTGACTACTTCAATGCTGGGAAAGGGTTTACCCCTGTAGAGTCCAAAGTCTCCGGCCTGATGGAAGCTATTGAGGTGCAGTGTTTCGAGCGTGCCGATCCCATGCTGCTGGTGCCCAGATATCCGTTACCCGAGCACTTAAGTCAGTGGTCTCTCGTGTCTGCCGAGCAATTGGTAAACCCTAGGGGACAGTTCCATTGTGCTGCGCGGGAAAGGCAGGGCGGCCCCTTGGTCAAGGGACACAACTTGAACAAGCAGGAGAGTATTCTGCTCCCGGCCGAGGCGCTATTCCTGGAAGCCGACGGGATAGTCTACAAGAGTGCATCCCCCAATGGTATCGCCAGCGGTAACTCGGTGGACGAGGCCTCCTGCCATGCCCTATGTGAAATGCTGGAACGCCATGCTCTGAACAAGTTTTTCCTCTCCGGTGGGCGCCAAGCAATAGAGCGGGTCCGGCCTCCGGGGGATGCATCGCGGCTCCATCTTTGTCTAGACCAGCTAGCGGATAAGAATATAAATGCCGAGTTCATACTGATCTCCACTGAGGCAGATGTGGCTGTTTTTATTTGTTTCCTAGATGTGCCGATGGCTGGCGGTAGGCGCGGAGCCGTGCAAGGTTACGGTGCCCACCATGCCCCCCTGATTGCTATGCACCGTGCCCTGGCGGAGGCGATACAAATCCTGGCACTTTGTCCTGTATCTGGTAACCACGACGGCGGCCATGACGGCGAGCATGTGGTGATAACCAGCAAACAGGCCGCCATGTTGGAACCCCATATGATTGCCAAGCAGCGCCATCATGATCACCTGATGCTGCAAAATTTGAGGAGCCAGCTACCCTTGGTGGAATTCGAGTACATGGCCCTGTTCGACTTAGCCGACGAGCAAGGGGAAGAACAACTGGGTAATGAGTCGTTCCACACTAATCTGGACAAGCTGCTGGTCGGCCTCAGGGTGATGGGTATAGAAAATGTTTACTCGGCGGTCATCAGTCCGGAGTCGCTGCCTGTCGTGGTGGTCAAGTGTTTTTGCCCTGGGCTAACATGTATCGATGGTTTGTAATAGGAAATATGCAAGCCGTACGACGAGCAGGACAAACGGGTCTATATTGATCAATTTCCCAGCTGATACTTAACGATTTCTTTCCATTGCAGGATATTAGGCGCTTGACTGTACTTCTTGTGAAAGAAACTATCACCTACAAGGGCACCTCTATAAATCCACATAAAACTGCAAAATTCAGTGCCCTCGTTGTTTCCTTTTTTATCGACCATAATTTTATTGAAGGTCGTAAAAAACCGATATTTGATGGAATTAGAGCTATTTCGATCTATTATGAGGAAGCTCCCTCCTGATTCTTCATACAGCGGGCGCACGTCGGCTCTGCAAGCTTAGAAATCGATGCATGTTGTATACCAAATTCATCATGCCAACCTTAACCGCAGCGCGCAAAATCTCAATAGTCCGCACGAGCATATCGCTCTGCTCATTTTCTATTGACCCAAATACGTGCCTGACTCTAACTCGCGAATTTCGACGGTTCTCTACCGTGTCTCACTTGCTGAGAGACTTACCCCGGCTCCCTTTCTTATGCACATGGCTGCGGTATCCCATCGTATCAGTGTGAGCTCGCTTTCTTCGCTGTAGTAAGCGCTGTCTGCCTAAACATCCTTGGAAGTGTTGTCACTCAGTAGTTCATGGAACACTTGGGAATCATGTACTTCGGCAGTCAGTTTAAAAGCTATCAAACAGTTAACGTATGTTTGATAGCTATCACCTTTTAGGTTTAAGTAATCGCAACGCCGATAGCCAGACCTACAGCAAAACCAGTTGCAGCGGCAATTACTTTATCAGCATCTACCGGTGCCTCTTGGCATTCAAGCATTTCTAAACTTAAATCTAAATTTGTGTTCATTTTCATATCCTAGATTCAACTTGTAAGTGCATATCTCAATGGAGCTAGAAAAAGCGGCCAGTTGCCCGTAGACTTCTCGCTTTTT
>NZ_CANLDD010000015.1 GCF_947489355.1 uncultured Microbulbifer sp.
TCTTCCGCCAGATTGAGCAGACCGGTCTTGTGTTTAATGATGCGATCGTTAGTATGAATCATGGGGTTTATCCTTGGCTTTGGTTTCAGGTTTCGTCACCTTCATCAAAGCCGGTAAACCCCCTCTTTTCAAGGAGATGTGTCAGATTTGGTCTGAACTAATACAGTTTAGTATTCTGAACACTACCATAAAAAGGGCATCACTTATAAGGTGGTGCCCTTTTTCTGTCTCAGATAAAACTTACTAATTTAGGTAAGTTTTAACTATTGTGCTTTGTGCATAGTCTCTGTAACTTCAACTCGGCTTTCAACCGTCAAGCCAGACTGTCTTATCGCATTGAAAGCTTCTAACAAGTCATTGCCTTCTCTAACTTTCAAAATGGCAATGTCAGTGCCTGGAAATGTCGATACTACTTCCATGCCAGCAGCAGCTGCTACTTCTGATGCGCTAACATTTTCACCTAATAAAATTGTGATATTACCAGTTAAAGTTGTTAGTTCATCGGTCAGTGTATTTCGTACTATTGTACCTTTAGCAATAACATCTGTTACTGCATCAGCATCGATATTCACTATGGCCATTTCACCTTTAATTGCAACAACCTGTTCTGGTGCAGCAATCGATGATGGGACACTTGCCATTGATCGTTCAACCTTAAAGATACCAAACTCAGTAGAGTTCGCTCTTGCTTCGGATATCGTTCTTAGCTGCTTGACCTTTATATCTTTCTTTTCCACGCTATCAATAGTGCTGGCCTGTGCCATACCTGATAAACACAGTGCGGCAGTTAAGATCATTAATGTATTAAACTTCATTGTACTATCCTTCTTGTTGAGAGGCACGCCCGAACGCTCTTAGTGATACACCTTCTAGAACACTCTCTACAGGGTTATTAATCATGCCTGTCGCCTCCCACTGGTTTCTCGTGTTTGAGAACTCAATGTTAGTCTCACCGGTATCAAATGCTCTGATTGTCCAAGTTCCCATAGCATTTTCACCATAAAATGCATTCGAAAGGATTACGGCACCATCCAGGATGTAACCTTCGCTAAGAGTCCCATCGGCGAAGCTAAATGAAGCATCTAATAATGCCTGCTTAGAAGAAAGTAAAACACTTCTAGTGCCTGAAGGAGAAACCACTTCAAGCGCTAAGTCGTTACCAGCCGAGGTTAATAGACTATCATTTAAAAGGGGGCCACCTATATGTTCATTGCGGACATCAAACTCGAACTGCATGGCTTCAATAATAATATCTTCCGCCACTTCAATTTGTTGGCTCACACCAGTCGCACTATTGTCTGGAATAATCGCTTCCATGGCGTCGTCACCAGCGGTGGATCCCACACCTTGCCATTCAGTGATAAATTGTTCACCAAGGTTCTCTGGGTAATCTAAGGCCATAGCAACAGCTGCACCTGCATCAACTCGACCAAAGCCATAGAGATTGTTAAAGCGATAACCAGCTGCGTTTTCAACCCAGCCGTCGTGAGCAACAAAAGATCCTTCTCCAATTTGCAGTTCAACTTTTTCGTTTTCAGGGTCAACTATAGTGCTGGTTGAAGCTAAAATGTGCCGAACATCCCGCCAGGTCAACTCTGGGTTTGCTGATAAGATTAGAGACACAACGCCTGATGCATTCGGCGCAGCAGAAGATGTACCATTGAAGGTTGAAGTATAGTTACAAGTTGCGTTCTCTGGATGGCCTGGATAATTGAACGGGTATTGGCTGATTGCAAAGGCTTCACCAAAAGCTTCGCTAAACGAACTTATTCCGCTACCATTAAAGCCAGAATAACCATTAATACAGGTCATTTGGTCTGTTGTTACCATCGCTGGCCGATAACGTCCAAATTCACCGGCAGGAGCGGATACCATTATGCTTGCGCCTGCTGTTGAGTAACTTGTATGTTTGCCGTCAGCATTCACCGCCGCAACGTTCAAGTAATATGGGTGAGAGTGACTGGGCTGGAACGCTGAGTTGTAGCAGGTTAAACCTAAATCATTAGCGCCATTATCAGCACAGAAAGAACCCTCAAGAGTACTTCTTCCAGATCTAAAGGCATTACCACTGGACTTCATGTTCAAAGCGCCTTTGCCGCCTCGAAGCATAAGATTCGGGTAAGACTCAACAGCTACATCTAAAGCAGAGGGTGCGATAGCACTAGGGTAGGTAATGCCGTAGCTACGGTTAAATGCTGAAATTTCTTCATCCTTAGAAATACCACTTCCCGGAAACCCGTGAGCCAATAGGTCCGTTTGCTCTATTTTATCAGAGCCTAAATAGTTCATACCTATTAGCCCTGTATCTGGGGCTACACCACGGCTACCTATGTTGTTCCAGCCTGTAGCTGCAATTAAGCCAGCTACACTAGTACCATGATCACCGTCAATGGAGGTGCTCGTTGGGTCTGTTCTGTCAACTGCTGATGCGTTTAAGTTGATAGAGCGATTTGGTAATACATTATTTATCAAGTCTTCATGGCGAATTTCTACGCCTGAATCTACAACAACCGCTGTCACACCTGCACCAGTGACACCTTGAGCATAAGCAGCTGCAACATTCATGTCTTCGCCAGCAATAAGCTCTTCGGCTTCAAGTCTTTCAAATAGGGCATCAGCTTCCTCAACTGTATAAACCTCATCATCGACAAGGCCTTGCTTCATTTGATCACTTAATGCGTAAGCTTTTTGGCCTGTATTGCGTAGGTGCCATTGTTGATACGCTAGAGGGTCATTTGCAACCTTCATGATCTCAATGGTCGCAGAGGCTGAAACATCATTTGCTGTTACAGTATAAGCAATAGAAGCGGCTTGTCCTGAGATCGGAGTATATTCAAACTGATTGCCATTTAATGAAAGCTGACCATGACTAAAAGTATAAACGCCATCAACTGGATTAATAGCCTCACCATTTTCTGAAAAACCATAGGTTAAAGCATCACCATCTGGATCGCTGCCCAATAGTTCTCCAGATACAGGAATCCATTGCTTTGCTCCATCTACAGTTACATTACTTGCAGTTGGCGGAGTATCAGAAGCAACAGGATCAGAAGCAACAGGATCAGAAGCAGGATCGGAGGAAGACGAATCATTATTGCTCCCACAGCCTGATAATGTTAATAAAAGCGCTGCTTGAATCGCAGAAAGTTGGAACATTTTTCTAATCATTTAAATTTCCCATTATAAGTAATTGTCGGGTGTGAGAATTATAAACCACCTCAACGATGTCTGGCCACTAATCGTAGATATTCCAATAACTTCAGCACACAGACCGGGGAAGTCAATATTGTGCGCAATTTTACAGTGATTTACAGGAGGAATTTGGTATGGTTTCTTGAGTGTCGCGTAAGGAGAACTACTCCGGCAACGCACCACACGAGAATTTCTGGGGAGCTCTGAAAAATGAGTTTGTGCACCACCGCCGCTTTTTCACCCGGACGGAAGAGCAAGCAGCTATCAGGGAGTACATCAAGATTTTTTATAACCGCCAGTACCGCTTGGCAACCTGGCTCCGGCCGAATTTTCCAAATGGTATTTGTAGTCAGCCAAAGTCGCTTAAAGCTGATTGTCCTATATTGTCAAAAAATAACAGGATAGTTACAGCACAGACGGATTATTTTTCTGTGATGGAAAATGAGACAGGCTCGGTTGGAAATTTTTACTTGGATGATGACCAAGTGCTACCTATTGGTCTGCAAGTTAACCTTGGTCGAAGTTTAAATCTTTATGGAGAGGGTGCCAACCGTTTAGTGTCAATAATTGTGGGCTATCCAAAATGTATTGAGCGGGCACTAGCCTGGGCGATACCAAATATTAACTTTTCCGTTTTCAGTACAGAGGTTCTAACGGTTGACAGTGACGAAGATGGCATTAGTAATGGTGAAAAGACCCGGGCTGGTGAGGATGGTTTTATTACAATACCCTTGCTTTACGATACAGGCGGTGTTGGTCTCAACGATGGTGTTGAACTGAAAGTAGGCTCGGACCCAACTTAAGAGGGAAGCACTTCGCACGCAGCGGTGCGTTGTTGGGTTGGCGATAGGTATTCGTGCGTTATGTGCATCTCTTAACCCCTTGCCTGAGCTTACTATGAAAATCGAAGCGTTTTATCCAATGCCTGTGCGCTGTTGCACTGCTGTATTTCCAGGTGGGAAATCCCGAATAGCCGCAGTTTTTGACGAATCTGGTCCAGTTCGCTGTCGCTTGTGAGCCGGGGGTGTCGGGTCAGGCGCACCTGCAGGGGGAGGCCGGCTTCTGCCAGGAGTTTTGCACATTGCCAGGGTGCAGCTCCACTGCGGGCCACACCGGAAATAGCCGGGTAATTTTCCGGCAGGGCTTTGATATCAAGGCCGACCCAATCCAATCGGGGGATCAGGCGGCGCAGGCGGCGCGGGTAGATGCCGGCGGTGTGCAGGCCCACCTTGAATCCCAGTTTGCGCACCCCGGTTATGGCATCCTCCAGGGCTTCCTGGGCTGTGGGCTCGCCGCCGGAGAATACCACCGCATCCAGCAAACCGCGCCGATCAGCAAGAAGGTTCAGAATCTGGCCCCAGTCGTAGGCACTGGCGGCACGGGCGGGCAACAGATGGCCGTTGTGGCAGTAGCGGCAGCGCCAGGGGCAGCCCTGGCAAAAGACCACCGCGGCCAATTCGCCGGGGTAGTCGATGGCGGTAAATGGTGTAAAGCCGCCGACCCGCAGGCGTGCAGTCATGATTTTACACCGAGCCCGGTTTGTTGTTAGCGACAAAGAAGCGGCGCTCCCGGTGTTCGGACTGCTTGCCGGGGTTCCAGAATGACACCGGGCGGTGGTAGCCCATCACACGGCTCCAAACTTCGCAGCGGGTGCGGTCTTCCTCTTTCATTATTGGGGCTTGTTTATGCATGTCATGTCTCCTTGGTGGTCAAGTGTGAATTACTGCAGCGGCCCTGCTCATTCGCGAGCAGCGCCTCGTCGCAGCGGGGGCAAAATTCGTGCTCACCGCTCAGGTAACCGTGCACCGGGCAGATGGAAAAGCTGGGGGTCACAGTGATATAGGGCAGGCGGTAGTGCTCCAGTGCGCGCCGCAGCAGCCGGCGGCAACTGTCGCTGTCCGGCAGCTGCTCGCCCAGATACAGGTGCAATACGGTACCGCCGGTATAGCGGGACTGGAGGGACTCCTGCCGGGCCAGGGCTTCGAAGGGGTCATCGGTAAAGCCCACGGGCAGTTGTGTTGAGTTGGTATAGTAGGGCGCTTCTTCGCTGCCGGCCTGGATGATATCTGCGAAACGCCTGCGGTCCTCACGGGCAAATCGGTAGGTGGTGCCCTCGGCTGGCGTCGCCTCAAGGTTGTAGAGATGACCAGTTTGTTCCTGGAATTCCGTCATGCGTGCGCGGATATGGTCCAGCAGCCGTTCCGCCAGGCGGGTTCCTGTTTCAGTGACAATGCTCTCGCGGTCGCCGCTGAAATTGCGCAGCATCTCGTTGATGCCGTTTACCCCGATGGTGGAAAAATGATTGCGCAGAGTGCCCAGGTAGCGGAGGGTATAGGGAAACAGCCCCGCATCCATATGCTGCTGGATAATTTTGCGCTTGACCTCAAGTGAGTCCCGCGCCAGTTCCAGCAGCCGATCCAGGCGGATGACCAGGGCATCCCAATCGTCGCGGTACTGGTAGCCGAGACGTGCACAGTTGATCGTCACTACGCCGAGAGAGCCCGTCTGTTCCGCGGAACCGAACAGGCCGTTACCGCGTTTGAGCAATTCGCGCAGATCCAACTGCAAGCGGCAGCACATGGAGCGCACCATATTCGGACTCAGGTCTGAATTGATAAAGTTTTGGAAGTAGGGCAGGCCATAGCGGGCTGTCATGGCAAACAGGCGCTCTGCGTTGTCGCTGTGCCAGGGAAAATCCGCAGTGATGTTGTAGGTGGGAATCGGAAAGGTAAAAACCCGGCCACGTGCATCGCCCTCACTCATCACTTCGATATAGGCGCGGTTGATCAGGTCCATTTCTTCCTGCAGAGCGCCATAGGTGAACGGCATCTCCTCGCCTGCGATCACCGGTACCTGATCGCGCAGATCCTGCGGGCATACCCAGTCGAATGTGAGGTTGGTAAAAGGGGTTTGGGTTCCCCAGCGGGACGGTACATTGAGGTTGAAAATCAGCTCCTGCAAACATTGGCGCACGGTGGCGTAGCCCAGCCGGTCCTTGCGCACATAGGGGGCCAGGTAAGTGTCGAAGGAACTAAAAGCCTGGGCGCCAGCCCACTCGTTTTGCAGGGTTCCGAGAAAATTGACAATCTGGCCCACGGCGCTGGACAGATGTGCCGGCGGCGCGGATTCCACCTTGCCCGGCACGCCGTTCAAGCCTTCGTGCAGCAGGGTGCGCAGCGACCAGCCAGCGCAATAACCCGCAAGCATATCGAGATCGTGGATATGCAGGTCACCATCCCGGTGGGCTGCGCCGATTTCTTTTGCATAGACATGATTCAGCCAGTAGTTGGCGATCATTTTGCCGGCACTGTTCAGGATCAAACCGCCCAGAGAGTAGCCCTGATTGGCGTTGGCCGCGACACGCCAGTCCGCCCGCTGCAAATACTCATTGATCGAGGTCTCCACATTCACCAGGGATTGCCGATGACTGCGCAACCGCTGATGCCGGCCCCGATAGGTAATATAAGCCCGTGCAGTCTCCACATAATTGCCGCTGATCAACACCTGCTCGGCAATATTCTGGATCTCCTCAATATCAATTGGTGTGCCGTCATCAAAGCGGTGACCGATCACTTTCAACACCGACTGGGTGAGACGCAATGCGTCCTCTTCGTCATAAGCCTCGGTGGCACGGCCGGCACGCAAAAGCGCACTGGTGATTCGCCGGGCATCAAAAGCCAGGGTGCGTCCATCGCGCTTGCATACCAGATAATCTTCAGGGGATGTGATCGGGTTTGCCGAACTGGGTAGATTAGGGTGGGTTGGAGTGGCAATGCTCGTCATGGGCGGTCCTCACAAACAGTGCGGGAAGCATAACGAGGCAATGGGGGCAACACTTGATCTGGATCACTATATATTGAATATGAAAATTAAAGTCCCACAATATATGGTGTTTTCATTATTTTTGAACGGAGCTTTGAGTGGAGGTTTTGACGCCAAGGGGGGGGGAGTCAACCTGAAGCTTCAGCTGCCACTGCGACCCTATCCGTACTGATGGTACAGTAACCAAAAGGGCCTTCTGGCGACGGCCTTTCTGCTGGCTAAGTGGCGCGCTGGCCGGTGCAGGCTGCAGGTCCGATATGCCCTTGGGTGATGAGCCGCGCCTGACTGTGACTGCAGTCTTTCAGATCGGCGATTCAGCGGGCCATTGGAAATCTATTGGTCAGCCGGACGAGAAATCCAGATCCCGCACCATCCTGATATGGGGAATATTCGCCTCCGAGAAAATGTCACCTTTGACAACAAAGCCAACCCGGCTGTAGAACCCCTGGGCCTGTTGCTGGGCGTGCAAATAAACACGCTGATGGCCGAGGGTTTGGGCATGTTCGCAAATGGTCTCAAGCAGCTTCGCGCCATAGCCAAGGCCCCGCGCGGATTTTATTAGTGCTAAGCGACCGATCTTGCCATCTGCCGTCAGGCGTCCCGTGCCTATTGCCTCGCCATCCTTGAAAACAAGGAAATGCCGGGCGCTTTCTTCCAGGGTGTCCCACTCCAAATCGGCGGGCACTTTCTGTTCCCGCACAAACACGGCGTCCCGGATAGAGCGGATAGCGCTTCGCTCGCTATGCCAGTTGGCGGTGCGGATAACCGCGGCCATATCAGAAATCCTCCGGAGGATAGATCAGCGTGCCCTGGGAAACCAGTTGATCGATCAAGCCATCCGCAACGCCCAGTTGCGGATAGTCGTCGATATCGCGCCAGAGGATTGCGCGGCTTACGGTAAATTGTCTGGCAAAAGCAAGGGGCACGGGGAGAGCTTCCCCATCCACAAACAGGGTTGCAGGCTGGTGGCAAAAGGCACAGCGCGAGGCGGGATTCAGTACCAGGGACAGTCCCCGGGGCAGCTGTTGCCGCCAGTCGGCGGCACTGTCCGCATCCAGGGCCACGATATCTGGATATTTTGCCTCGGTCATTACCGCACCGAACCACCGGGTGATTTTCTCCGGCTGTTGCAGCCAATGGCCTAACTGTTTCTGTAGGCGTGCTACTGAGAGCGCGTCAATTTCGGCGGGATTCCCTGTGGGCTCCGCGCCTGCATCGGTATAGCGCATGCTGTCTGGCAATCCCGTTGCGATTTCGCTGGCGAGGTCCTCAAGAATCACCGCAGCAGAGGGCGCGCGAAAGCCGATGGAAATTGTTGTGCAGGGGCCTTCGGCAATACCCCAGTGACTGTACTGTGGCGGCAGGTAAAGCATATCGCCCGGTTCCAGTAGCCAGTGGTTTTCCGCTTCGAATGCACTCAGGATATTGAGCGGCGTGCCCGCCAGCTGCGGCTCGGTCTCATTGACTTTGGGGCCCTGTTGCCAGAGACGTTTGCCCTCAGCTTGAAGTAGAAAAACATCATAGTGGTCGTAGTGCGGGCCCACGCTGCCCTGATCGGCGGCATAGCTGATCATCACATCGTCAAGGCGCCAGTCGGGAATAAAACGAAAGTACTCTTTGAGTTCGGCTACTTCAGATAACCATTGGTCCACGGCTTGAACCAGCAGGGTCCAGCGGGTGCGGGGCAAAGAGAGGAAGTCCGCTTCGGTGAATGGTCCCGAGCGCAGTTGCCAGGGTCCATTTTCCCCGTGTTCCAGTACCAGGCGCGATTCCACCCTTTCTTCGAGGGCCATGCCCGCCAGCGCCTCAGGGGAAATGGGGGACTTGAAATCGGCAAAGGCGCTGCGAATCAGTAGGGGCTTTTGCTGCCAATAATCGCGCATAAAGATGTCGATCGGCATATCACCGAGATGGGTCAGGAGGCTGGCCATAGGAAACTCGCTATTGAAAAACCAAAAAGTGCGCGGACGCACTGTTTCCGGTCATTGCCCGCTGGAAGGCGCGTAGGGCGCGGGCGGTGTTTATCCTTGCGGCTACCTGTCGGGTGGCCGCTGCTGAACCTGTTTAAAGCTTGCGGGCCTGTTCTGCGGCATTGCCGATATAGGTGGACGGAGTCAATTCCAACAGAGCGCTCTTGGCCGCAGCAGGAATCTCCAGGCCTTCAATAAATACTTTCAGGGTCTCGCGGGTGATGCCCTGGCCGCGCGTGAGGGTTTTGAGTTTCTCGTAGGGTGCTTCGATATTGTAGCGGCGCATCACGGTCTGAATGGGTTCAGCCAGCACTTCCCAGGCATTGCCCAGGTCTTTTGCGAGGCGCTCGCGGTTGATTTCCAGCTTGCCCAGGCCCTTTGTGGTGGCGGCATAGGCGATAGTGGAATAGCCGGCACCAACTCCCATATTGCGCAGTACGGTGGAATCGGTCAGGTCGCGCTGCCAGCGGGAAAGGGGCAGCTTGGCGGCCAGGTGCCGGAACACGGCGTTGGCCAGGCCCAAATTGCCCTCGGAATTTTCGAAGTCGATGGGGTTGACCTTGTGCGGCATAGTGGAAGAACCCACTTCGCCGGCAACCACCCGCTGTTTGAAGTAGCCGAGGGAAATATAGCCCCAAATATCCCGGTCGAAATCAATCAGGATGGTGTTAAAGCGTGCGATTGCATCGAACAGTTCGGCAATATAGTCATGTGGCTCGATCTGGGTAGTGTAGGGGTTCCAGGTCAGGCCCAGGGAGTTTACAAACGCTTTCGCATGCTGTTCCCAGTCGATCTCCGGATAGGCGGACAGGTGTGCATTGTAGTTACCTACGGCGCCATTGATTTTACCCAGCAGGGGTACTGCGTGGATTTGGTTTACCTGGCGGCGCAAGCGCGCAACCACGTTGGCGAGTTCCTTGCCCACGGTGGAGGGGCTGGCGGATTGACCGTGGGTGCGCGACAGCATGGGCACATCGGCAAAGTTTTTGGCAAGCTCGGCGACCTTGTCCACGAGGTTGTTCATTGCTGGCAACAGGACCTTTTCACGCCCGGCGCGCAGCATCAGTGCGTGGGCAAGGTTGTTGATGTCTTCTGAGGTGCAGGCGAAGTGGACGAATTCGCTCACCCTGGCCAATTGTGCATTGCTACTGATTTTTTCCTTGAGAAAGTATTCGACAGCTTTTACATCGTGGTTGGTAGTGCGTTCGATGTCTTTGATACGCTGGGCATCTTCCAGGGAGAAATCGGCCACGATGCGGTCGAGCAGCTGATTGGCATCGTCGTCGAACCGCGCCACCTCGGTGATCTGCCTGTGCGCGGAGAGTTGCTGCAGCCAGCGTACCTCTACTTCAACGCGGGCGGAAATCAGGCCGTATTCGCTGAAAATAGCGCGCAGAGGGGCGGTCTTGGCCTCGTAGCGGCCATCAATGGGGGATACCGCTGTAAGTGCGGAAAGCGCAACGGTCATAGTCAATCTCCGAAACTAGTGATTTGTAGATTCGATGTGTGCGATCAATTCATTGGTCGAGCGCAATAGCTTCTTGCGCTGAAACAGCAGATGCAGGCGGCGACCGCCCAGCTGCCGCCACAGGGTTGCGGCGCGGATGCCGGCAAACAGCATGGAGCGGATCTGGTTGGCGATGCGTTGCTGCTGCAGGTAATTGAAATCTCCGAGTACCTGGATGCGAAAGCGGAAGGTACCGAGGGTGTCACTGTAGATACTGGCCAGGTTTGAAAACACATTTTCGTGTGTCGGTGCGAAATGCTCGGCCTGGGCTTTGGCTTTTTGCAGGCGGTTGCCAATGATGGAAAGGAGCGCGCTCTTTTTGCTGAGCTGCCGCTGCAGATAGAGTATGGAAAGCGCATACCGAAGACAGTCGGTATATTCTGGGTGCTGGCGCGATTGTAGCAGTTGCCTTGAGACCTGCAGGCCCGGCAGTAGATTGACGGCACCGCCAAAGACAGTGTCGGTGTGGTCGGGATTGAGCTGAAACAGGCTGAACACACCCGTTTCCAATTGTACCTGCGGGGCAGTGCCGGTCTTTGCGAGGCGTTCTACCAGTGTTGCAGCTTGAAATATTCCGGCCAGTGCCAGAGCCTGATCCCGCCAGTTATTCAAAATCGCTCCTTAGTGTTTGTTGTTTTTTTCGATACGGCAGAACCGATGCCGGTGGCATTTTCTATCACCGCACCGCCAAGGCAAACCTCGCCATCGTAGAGTACCAGTGATTGCCCCGGTGTCACGGCGCGCTGTGGCTCATCAAATGCCACAACCAGGTCTCCATTTTCCTGTACATGCACAGTGCAATCCTGGTCTGGCTGGCGGTAGCGGGTTTTAGCCTGGCAGCGGAATGTTTCACCCGGTGCGGCGCCATTAATCCAGTGTGTCTGGGTTGCTTCTAGCCCTGTTGCATAGAGCAATGGATGATGCGCCCCCTGTGCAACGATCAGTACATTGCGCCGCAGGTCTTTGCCCACCACGTACCAGGGATCCTCCCCGCCACCTTTGACGCCGCCGATACCCAGGCCCTGCCGCTGGCCAATGGTGTGGTACATCAATCCCGCATGGTGCCCCATGAACCTGCCTTCCGGCGTTTGCATATCCCCGGGCTGTGCCGGCAGGTACTGTTCCAGAAAATCCTTGAAACGGCGCTCGCCGATAAAACAGATGCCGGTGCTGTCTTTTTTGTTATGGGTGATAAAGCTGTTCTCTTCGGCAATACGGCGGACTTCGGGTTTTTCCAATTCCCCGAGCGGGAAGAGGGCACGGGCGAATGCCGCCTCTCCCACCGCGTGCAGGAAATAGCTCTGATCCTTGTTGCCATCCAGCCCCTTGAGCAGATAGGTGCGCCCCTTACTATCACGACGGCGCGCATAGTGGCCGGTGGCAATGGCATCCGCGCCCAGCACTTCTGCGTATTCGAGGAAGACTTTGAATTTGATTTCGCGATTGCACAGGATATCCGGGTTGGGTGTGCGCCCGGCCTTGTATTCCGCCAGGAAGTAGGCAAAGACATGATCCCAGTATTCAGCGGCAAAGCTGGCTGTATGTAGTTGAATGCCGAGCCTGTGGCAGATGTCCTGGGCATCGGCCAGGTCGGCCCTGGCGGTACAGTACTCGGTGCCGTCGTCCTCGTCCCAGTTCTTCATAAACAGGCCCTCGACCCGATAGCCCTGCTGGATCAGGCGCAATGCGGCTACGGAAGAATCGACACCGCCGGACATGCCGACAATGATGCGCTTGGGCTGTTTGTTGGGTGTGGAATCAGACATAGAAGGACTGTCCCTACCTCACTGGAAAGGAAAAAGGGGCGAATTTTACCTGTGAAAACGCCCCGGACCAAGGCCGTTTTGAGTTTCCGTTAGTGCTTACCGCTGTCGGTGCGCGGGATACGCTTTTGTCCGGGCTTTGACCGGGTCTTGTCAGCGGTGAAAATCTCCTCCATCCGGTATTCTCCGGGCTTAAGCGCGCCGAGCTGCCAGCGGCCGATCGCCATACGCACCAGGCGCAGGGTGGGGAAGCCGACGGCGGCGGTCATACGCCGCACCTGGCGGTTACGGCCTTCGCAAATGGTCAGTTCCAGCCAACTGGTGGGTATGGACTTTCGCTCCCGAATCGGCGGCGTGCGCGGCCACAGTTTAACATCGGGCAGGCGCCGGGTCCTGGCCGGCGCAGAGCACCCCTCTTTGAGAACCACGCCCCGGCGCAGAGCCCTGAGTGCATCAATGCTAATCTCCCCCTCAACCTGGACCCAGTAGGTTTTTGCCATCTTTTTCTTTGGGTGGCTGATTTGATGTTGCAGTGCGCCATCGGCTGTGAGCAACAGTAGTCCCTCCGAGTCAAAATCGAGCCGGCCGGCGGGATAGAACCCCTTTTGGCAGATGTAGTCTGCAAGCGTGGGGCGGCACTGGCTATCCGTGAATTGGCTCAGGACGCCGTAGGGTTTGTTGAAGAGAACGAGCTTGGCCATGGCAAAAACCCGGTATTGTAATCCAACAACAAAAAGAAGCCGATACTGCTATAATCCCGCCGTTTTTGTCCCCGCCCCAAGGGCCCGGGGAAGTGGTGCAAGCAATGCTGGGCCTAAAAAGTCACAGAATTTAGGGAGTTTACGCAATATGGGTCATATCCAAGTGCCGACAGACGGCGAAAAAGTTACAGTCAATGCCGATGGTTCGCTGAATGTTCCGGATCGCCCGGTGATTCCCTTTATCGAGGGCGACGGCATCGGTGTGGATATCACCCCGGTTATGCGCAAGGTGATCGATGCCGCAGTAGAGAAGGCTTATGGTGGCGGCAAAAAAATCGAGTGGATGGAAATCTACTGTGGTGAAAAAGCGGCTGAGACATACGCGGGCGACTGGTTCCCGGCCGAAACCCTCGCGGCGATTCGGGAGTATGTTGTCAGCATCAAAGGCCCTCTCACTACCCCGGTAGGTGGGGGATTCCGTTCCCTGAATGTCGCTCTGCGCCAGGAACTGGATCTGTATGTCTGTCAGCGACCGGTGCGCTGGTTCAGCGGCGTGCCCTCTCCGGTGAAGGAGCCGAACAAGGTAGATATGGTGATCTTCCGGGAGAACTCCGAAGATATCTATGCAGGCATCGAGTGGAAAGCGGACAGTGACGAAGCGAAAAAAGTCATCCAGTTCCTGCAAGAAGACATGGGTGTTAAGAAAATCCGCTTTCCGGAGCACTGCGGTATCGGCGTCAAGCCGGTTTCTGCCGAAGGCACCAAGCGCCTGGTGCGCAAGGCGATCCAATATGCCATAGACCAGGACCGCGATTCCGTCACCCTGGTACACAAAGGCAATATCATGAAGTTCACCGAAGGTGCCTTTGCCGATTGGGGCTACGAGCTGGCGCGCGATGAGTTTGGTGCCCAACCTCTGGACGGGGGCCCCTGGCATAGCTTCAAGAGCCCGAAAACCGGTAGGGAAATTATTATCAAGGATGTGATTGCAGATGCCATGCTGCAGCAAATCCTGCTGCGTCCGGCGGAGTATGATGTTATCGCCACTCTGAATCTGAACGGTGACTATCTGTCCGATGCCCTGGCTGCTCAGGTGGGGGGTATCGGCATTGCGCCGGGTGCCAACCTTTCCGACGAAGTCGCGCTGTTTGAAGCCACGCACGGCACAGCGCCCAAGTACGCCGGCCAGGACAAGGTCAACCCCGGCTCCCTGATTCTGTCTGCGGAAATGATGCTGCGTCACCTGGGTTGGGAAAAAGCGGCAAACCTGGTCATCACAGGTATGGAGGGCGCCATCAAGGCCAAGACCGTCACTTACGACTTCGAACGCCTGATGGAGGGCGCCGAACTGAAATCCTGTTCTGAGTTTGGTGGCGAAGTTATCACCCACATGGTCTAGATTGCCGCCGGGCTGGTTGTCTGGGCGCCGGCCTTAGACAAGCCCTTCACTGAAAAGTGGAGGGCTTTTTTGCCTGAGCGTATTGCCGGGTGCGGTTGGCTAATCCAGCGCCTCGGCTTCCTTTTCCCGGAGTGCTTCAGAAGGTGCAGGCTCAGATTCGTGACTGGGGGGGCTGGATTCGCCCGCAGTCACAGAGGAAATGTTGGTGGCGTGATAGCCCTTATCGCCCCTGATGATATCAAAGGTGACCTGCTGGCCAGCTTTCAGGGTTCGATAACCCTCCATTTGAATTGCGGAATAGTGTGCAAAAAGATCCTCCCCTCCGTCATCCGCAAGAATAAATCCATATCCCTTGGCGTTGTTGAACCACTTCACGGTACCGGTAGGCATAGCGAACTCCCTCTAATTGCCCAGGTGGCCCCCTGGCCACCGTACAGAGTTTTTATTTTTATTTGAACTGCGAATAAATCGGCTGCGATCCTGACTGCGATTAACGGCTGCGAATAAGGCAGACAATACCTCTTGTAGTCAACTGGCGTGAGAATGTCAAGAAACCCAGCTGGTTACTGTGGTATCCCTGTGTCGATGGTCAATTAAGGTTACAATGGCAGGTCATTGATGTTTGCGCGGGTGGCAACATCCGAGCTCAAAAGACCGAGCTCAAAAGAAAGAATGCATTGATAATTTTTATGAGTGTTGCAAAAATCATTAAACTAAACGCCGATAAAGAGGACGGGGATCGCGAGTTCTCCGATGGTGGGCTCGCGCTGGAAGAGGCGCCACCGCAGTTAAAGCGACCCCCGATGTATAAAGTCGTGATGCTCAATGATGACTATACCCCCATGGACTTTGTGGTTGAGACTCTGGAGCTGTTTTTTGGCGTCAACCGGGAGCGTGCAACGCAGCTGATGTTGCAGGTACACACGCGGGGAAAAGCGGTGTGCGGTGTCTATACTCGGGATATAGCGGAGACAAAGGCCGCCCAGGTCAATCGATTCGCCCAGGAGAATGAACATCCATTGCTGTGCGAGATTGAGGCGGATGAAAGTAAAGACCAGTGATTTTGGACAGAGCTGCCTTTGAACTAGGGCCCCGTCACCTGAAAGGAATCAGCCAGGATATAGACGCCGGCAAAGGGTGCGCGCCAACCAGCGGAGTCGGCGGGAACTATTGGCGATTACGGTTTGAGGTTTAAATGCTCAGCAAGGACTTAGAGGTAACGCTTAATCTGGCGTTCAAGGGTGCGCGCGCAAAACGGCACGAATTCATGACCGTAGAGCACCTGCTGCTGGCGCTTTTGGACAATGAATCGGCAGCCGATGTGTTGCATGCCTGTGGGGCCGATCTCAGTGCGCTGCGGCGTGAACTGCTGGAGTTTGTGGATTCCACCACGCCGTTGATTCCCGAAGCCGATAGCGATCGCGAAACCCAGCCGACACTCGGTTTCCAAAGAGTCCTGCAGCGGGCCGTTTTTCACGTCCAGTCCTCCGGCAAAAAAGAGGTGACCGGGGCCAATGTCCTGGTGGCGATTTTTTGCGAGCAGGAAAGCCAAGCCGTTTATTACCTGAAGCAACAAAGTGTTGCGCGCATTGATGTGGTCAATTACATCACCCACGGGATTTCCCGTGTCGGCTCCAGTGGCAACAATCACCACCACAGCCCCGATGCCGCACCGGAGCAGGTCGACGAGGAGATCGGCGGCGGCACTGAAGCCGGTGCCGCGGACCCCCTGGGAAGCTATGCCACCAATTTGAACCAGGAGGCTATTCTGGGCCGTATCGATCCCCTGGTGGGGCGCGTCCCTGAGGTGGAACGGGTTACCCAGGTCCTGGCACGCCGGCGCAAGAACAATCCACTGCTGGTTGGCGAGTCCGGTGTCGGTAAAACGGCGATCGCCGAAGGGCTCGCGCGGCGCATCGTGGATGAAGATATTCCCGAGCCTCTCAAAGAGAGCACCATCTACTCACTGGATCTCGGCTCTTTGCTGGCCGGGACCAAGTACCGGGGGGATTTCGAGAAGCGTTTCAAAGCCCTGTTGGCCGAGCTGAGGAAGCGTGAGCACGCGGTGCTGTTTATCGATGAGATCCACACCATTATCGGTGCCGGTGCGGCCTCTGGTGGCGTAATGGATGCCTCCAATCTGCTCAAACCGCTGCTCTCCAGTGGCCATTTTCGTTGTATCGGCTCCACCACATTCAGCGAATATCGCGGTATCTTCGAGAAAGATCGCGCCTTGTCCCGCCGCTTCCAGAAGATTGATGTGAGCGAGCCAACCGTTGAAGAGACGGTGCAGATTCTGCAGGGGCTTAGAAGCTGCTTTGAGGATCACCACAAGGTACGTTTTACCGAGGCGGCCCTGGAAGCGGCGGCGCAGCTTTCCAGCCGCCATATCACCGAGCGTTTTCTTCCGGACAAGGCCATCGATGTTATTGATGAGGCCGGCGCTTACCAATCGTTGCTGCCCCTTGAGGAGCGCACGGAGGTCATTGGCGTTGGTGAAATTGAGTCGGTGATCGCAAAAATGGCCCGTATCCCGGCCAAGAGTGTTTCCGCATCGGATAAAGAACAGCTGTCCAAACTCGACGATAACCTGAAGATGGTGGTATTTGGCCAGGACCGGGCTATCGAGGCACTCAGTACCGCGATCAAGCTCAGTCGCGCGGGCTTGGGTGCTGAGGAGAAGCCCATAGGCTCCTTCCTGTTCTCCGGTCCCACCGGTGTCGGCAAGACCGAGTTGTGCCGGCAGTTGGCGAAGGTGATGGGCATCGAGCTGATTCGCTTCGATATGTCGGAGTACATGGAGCGGCACACGGTCTCCCGCCTGATCGGGGCGCCGCCGGGCTATGTGGGTTTTGATCAGGGCGGTTTGCTGACCGACGCTGTCACCAAACATCCCCACAGTGTGGTCTTGCTGGATGAAATCGAAAAGGCCCACCCCGAGGTTTTCAATCTGCTTCTGCAGGTGATGGATCACGGCACTCTGACGGACAACAACGGGCGCAAGGCCGACTTCCGCAATGTGATCCTGATTATGACCACTAATGCCGGCGCCGAGTTGATGAGCCGCCGCTCAATTGGCTTCTCCAGTCAGGATCATTCCACGGATGGTATGGAGGAGATTAAAAAGATCTTCACCCCCGAGTTCCGCAACCGCCTGGACAGCATTATCCAGTTTGCTGCTTTGCCATTGGATGTGGTGAAAACGGTGGTGGACAAGTTGATTGTCGAGCTGCAGACGCAACTGGATGATTCCCGGGTGACCCTGGCCGTGGACGATGAGGCCCGCGAGTGGCTGGCTTTACACGGCTACGATGAAACAATGGGGGCCCGCCCCATGTCCCGCCTGATTCGCGACAAGCTGCGCAAACCCCTGGCCGAAGCCGTTCTGTTTGGAGAGCTGGCGGAAGAGGGGGGGCGAGTGGCGGTGACAATAGAAAATGATGAGTTGGCAATAAAAACTGCGGTGCCGGCCTGATTATCGATACGCCATTGCAACAAAAAAAGCCACCTGCGGTGGCTTTTTTTGACTGGGCAAGCTGCCGATAAGGGGCTTCCAGCAGTGCGCAGATTAGCGCGCCCGGTAGGTGATACGTCCCTTGCTCAGATCGTAGGGGGTCAGCTCCACCTTGACCTTGTCACCGGTGAGGATGCGAATATAGTTTTTGCGCATTTTCCCCGAGATATGTGCAATGATCACGTGCCCATTTTCCAACTTCACGCGGAAAGTGGTATTTGGCAGAGTGTCAATCACCTCGCCTTCCATTTCAATATAATCGTCTTTTGCCATGCGGCAGCAACCTTAAAATAACTTGATCAGACCTGTACCCCGGAGACACTCTGGTCTAGCCGCGGTTCGACGGGCGAGCATTTTGCACGAAAAGAGGCGCTAGAGCAAAGGGCGTGTCTGTCAGCGCTAGGGGGATTTTAGTCTCCAGCGGTTCTCCACGAGCATTTCTATCGGCTGGAACTGGCTTTTGTAGGCCATTTTATGGCACTGCTCAATCCAATAACCCAAATAGAGATTGGCAAGGCCGAGTCGTCTTGCCCACTCAATCTGATAGAGAATAGAGTAACTGCCCAGACTCCGCCTGTCCTCATCCGGGTCGAAGAAAGTATAGATGGCAGACAGGCCCGCAGTGAGCAGATCGGTGACGGCCACAGCGACCAGCACACCCCGTGCGCGCAGTTCGATATAGCGTGTGGCTCCCCAGGCTTGGCACAGGAAGCTGCGATACTGTTCGCGACCGGGCGGGTACATCTCCCCGTCGGCGTGGCGCTGTTCAATATAGCGCGCGTAGAGGGCGTAGTGCTCATCGGTGTCGATGGTTTCGATATGGAAGATATCCAGGTCCCTGTTGCGCTTCCAGCAGCGGCGCTGATTGCGGTTGGGGACAAACAGACTCACCGGCACCCGGGCCGGGATACAGGCCTTGCAGGTGGCGCACTGGGGGCGGTACAGGTAGGCGCCACTGCGGCGGAACCCCAGCTCCGAAAGATGATTGTACAGGCGCTGGTCCACCTCGGTCTGCGGGTCCACGAATACCGTATTGGCTTCCCGGTCCGGCAGGTAGCCACAGGGGTGGGGCAGAGTGGCCAGGAGATGGACTGAGTCCAGCTGAGAGTATTTACCCATAAATCCACGAAAGCTTCCAGGGCTTTGCAAAGGCGGGTTGTTGTAGCCCGTTTTCCAGCAAGTGTTCGAAATCCCTGCGAGAGATCTCCACTGCCCCCAGGCTGGCCAGGTGGGGACTGCCCACCTGGCAGTCGATCAACGGGCAGCCCCACAATTCTAATTGCCGAACCAGGTGAACAAAAGCGACTTTGGAGGCGTCTTTCTCACGGTGAAACATCGATTCCCCGAAAAACACACGCCCGATGGCGATACCGTAGAGTCCCCCAACAAGGTCACCATTGCGCCATACCTCCACAGAGTGGCTGTGACCGAGATGATGCATGTGGATAAATGCCCGGCGCATCCTATCGGTAATCCAGGTGCCCTCCCCATTGGCCCTCTGGGCGCGGCAGCTATCGATAACAGGCTCGAATGCGCGGTCAAATGTGACCCGGAAGGTTTTGCGGCGCAATACTTTTTGCAGGCTGCGGCCCACACGGAATGTTTGCGGAAAAACCACACAGCGGGGGCAGGGGCTCCACCAAAGAATGGGTTGGCCGTTCGAGTACCAGGGGAAAATCCCCCGCCGGTAAGCAGCCAGCAGCCACTCGGGGGTCAGGTCCCCCCCCGCAGCCAGGAACCCATTGGGGTCCGCCAGTGCCGCCGCTGTGGGCGGGAAGGCGATACGCTGGTGGTCGAGCCACACCAAGCGTTGGGTACTTGCCATGGCCTGACTCCTGTCTGAGGGGCGGAACGATATCCGGAGGTCTAGCAGCCGGGAATCGGGTTCACTCGCTATTACGCGTCCAGGAAGCGCTCGGCATCCAGTGCCGCCATACAGCCAGTGCCGGCAGAGGTCACCGCCTGGCGGTAGATGTGATCGGACACATCGCCGGCGGCAAAAACGCCTGCGACAGAGGTCTGGGTGGCATTCCCCTCAAGGCCATTGCGGACAATGATATAGCCACCATGCATCTCCAGCTGCCCCTTAAACATGTCGGTATTTGGCTTATGGCCGATGGCGATAAAGACACCGAATACGTCCAGTTCCCTGGTGGTGTTGTCCTGCGTATTGCGCAGACGCAGGCCGGTAACGCCATTATCATCGCCCAGAACCGCGTCCAGCGTGTGTTGCCAGCAGACAGTGATATTGCCGTTTTGCACTTTTTCCATCAGGCGATCCTGCAGAATCTTTTCTGCGCGGAGCTGGTCGCGGCGGTGGATCAGGGTCACCTCGCTGGCGATATTGGACAGGTAAAGCGCTTCTTCTACGGCGGTATTACCACCACCAACCACGGCTACTTTCTGATTGCGGTAAAAGAAACCATCGCAGGTTGCGCAGGCGCTGACGCCGCGACCTTGAAAGGCCTCTTCAGAGGGAAGACCCAGGTACTGGGCCGAGGCACCGGTGGCAATAATCAGTGCATCGCAGGTATAGGTCTTGTTGCCCTGCAGAGTGAATGGGCGTTGCTTCAGGTCCACCGATTCGATGTGATCAAAAATAACCTGGGTGTCGAAGCGTTCCGCGTGGGCCTGCATCTGAGCCATCAGGTCGGGCCCCTGCAGGTCCGCAGCGCCACCCGGCCAGTTTTCCACCTCTGTGGTTGTGGTTAATTGTCCACCCTGTTGCATACCGGTGATAACGACGGGTTTCAGATTTGCGCGGGCTGCGTAAATCGCAGCGGTGTACCCGGCGGGGCCCGAGCCGAGAATGATCAGTCGATGGTGGTTGCTACTCATGAAGTACTCTTAACAATCGTCGGTGTGCAAAGGTAACAGTGAACCGGAAGTCCACCAGCTTGTTTGTTTTTTGATCAGATGGGGCTGTCAGTTTGGGCCGTATAATAGGGGATAAAAACTCGTGGGCGAAATAGTTTGGCTTAATTTGTTTCATTGGCCAGCGCTATCCAAGAGGGGATGCGGGTTGTCGGCTGTGGCCTGGGCGAGGAAAATAAATCTTACAATCCAGCCGGGCAAATGCCGGACAGGGTGTCGGGCCGAGGGATTCTGGCTGCAAGAGGCCCCTGGTATTCGTTGGTAGGGTCAATAGCCTGTGCCAAGTGTGAAAATCCCTAAACCCCCATCTGCCTGGAAGCCAAATCCCGCATGATTTCCTCGGAACCACCCCCGATCGCATTGACACGCACTTCGCGATAGATACGCTCAACCCGGCCGCCGCGCATATAGCCGGCGCCGCCGAGCACCTGCATGGCTTCACGGGCGCAATACTCGAGGGTTTCTGTGGCCTGAACTTTGAGCAGGGCGATCTCGGCCACCTTCAGTTGCTGCTGTTGTTCAGCCCAGGCACAGAGATCCATATAGGCCTGGGTGGCATTAATACGTTGCAGCATCTGTGCGAACTTGTGGCGGATCACCTGGTGGCTGGCGAGGCATTTGCCGAAGGTCTTGCGCGCCTGGGCCCATTCGATCGCATCCTGCAGGCAGACGCGGCTGTACTCCACGCAGGAGGCGGCGATACCGAGGCGTTCGCGGTTGAAATTGTGCACTATGGGCAGGAAGCCCTGGTTTTCTGCACCGATCCTATTGTCTGCGGGCACACGCACCTGGTCAAAGAAGATACTGGCCGTATCTGAACACCACCAACCCTGCTTTTTGTCCAGTAGCTGCCGGCTGACACCCTGTGCGTTTGCCGGTATCAGCAACAGGGAGATACCGTCAAACCCCTCGCCGCCGGTGCGCACGGCGGTAGTGAACCAGTGGGCCCGCATACCCCCGGTAATATAAGTCTTTTCCCCGCTGACAATGTAGCTGTCGCCATCGCGCACCGCACGGCATTGAAGATTGGCCACGTCAGAGCCGGCATCGGGTTCGGTGACGGCCAGGGAGATCTGTTTGTCGCCGCGCAGTACTGCCGGTATCACCGCGTCTTTGAGGGCATCGCTGCTGTAATGCAACAACGGGGGCAGGGCGATTCCGTGCACCATCAGGCTGGCATAGAGACCACCGGCACCGGTGCGCGCCAGCTCCTCGGCGGCAACAATCATATGAAAGGCATCCGTCTCGATGCCACCATAGCGCTCGGGGTAACCCATTTGCAGCAGGCCCACATCGGCAGCCTTTTTCCAAAGGGCCTCCGGCAGCAGGCCCTGCTCGTCCCAGTGGGTGATATGGGGCTGGATTTCCCGCTCGACAAAACGGCGCAACTGATTGCGCCACTGCCGGTGACTCTCGCCGTAGAAAGGGCTGGCCATGCGGGAGGCATCGATATCGTACACGCTGGAATCCTCTAGGAAGAGTCACTGCCGGGAAGCAGGGTGGTTCTGTTGGGGGCAGCTTCTATCTGCACCAGGAGCTGACCGCCGCGCACCTGGTCGCCGGCGCAGGCCCCGAGCTTGATAACGGTGCCGTCGCGATCCGCGCGCAGGGGGTGTTCCATCTTCATGGCTTCCATCACAGCGAGGGTAGCGCCGCAGCGCACGGTCTGATTCAGTTCTACCCGCATTTCCAGCAGGGCGCCGTCCATCGGGGCGCTAATATGGCCGCTACCCTGACCGAGATTTGCCTGTAACGGTGCCTGGCTTCGATCCTCGAACTGCAGTTGGCGGCCATCTTGCAACAGGTAGAGCCTATTGCCCTGTTGCAGGAAAAGGGGTTTCTGGGCGACGCCGTCGATCGTTAAGGTGGCGGTCGCGGTGTTGTCGAGCGCTTGTGGCTGCATTTCAATCTGATGGGCCTGCTCCGCCACGCTCACCCGGTAGCGGTGCGGTCCCAGCGCCAGCAGCTCACACTCGAAGTCTCGCCCTTCGGTACCGAGGCGGTAGTGCAGGGGCACACTGCTATCGCCACTGCGCCAGTTAGTGCGCCCCCCGCGCCTATCCTGCGGTTTCAGGTGACGCTGGTGATTGAGTACCGCCGCTAGTGCCACCCAATCGCTGGATATTGCTTCGGGTGCAGTGAGGTTGGTGATTGTGTCCAGAAAACCGGTATCGGCATCGCCGGAAATAAACTCGGGCTGTATCAGTAGTTGGTACAGGAAGCGAATATTGTTCTTTGGGCCAATAAGCTGCAGCTGTGCCAGCGCTTGCCACAATTTTCTCCGGGCGGCTTCGCGGTCCTGTCCCCAGGCGATCAGCTTGCCCAGCATGGGGTCGTAGAAGGGGGTGATTTCAGCGCCCTCGCGCAAGGCGTGATCAATGCGCACCCCGTCTCTATCCGGTTCACGCCAGTAGAGGATAGGCCCCGCCTGGGGCAGAAATTGCTGCTGGGGATCTTCCGCATAGAGGCGGACTTCAATGGCGTGGCCACACTGGCTGACCTGCTGCTGGGTAACCGGCAGCGCCTCGCCGCGGGCTACAGCCAGCTGCCAGGCCACCAGGTCGAAACCGGTTACCATTTCTGTCACCGGGTGCTCCACCTGCAAGCGGGTGTTCATTTCCAGGAAATAGAATTCGCCACCCGGGCAGAGCAGGAATTCCACTGTCCCGGCGCCCTCATAACCACAGGCACGTGCCGCGGTTACCGCGGCCTCTCCCATGGTTGTGCGCAGATCTGCATCCACTGCCGGGGAGGGGGACTCCTCGACCACTTTCTGGTGGCGTCGCTGTACAGAACAGTCTCGCTCGCCCAGGTGGATGCAGTTGCCGTGTCGGTCGGCGAACACCTGGAATTCGATATGGCGGGCGCCGATGAGGGCCTGTTCCAGAATCAGCTCGTCGTTGCCAAAGGCGTTCTTGGACTCGCTGCGCGCGGCGCGCAGCTGCGCTGCCAGTTCGGCGCTGCTGTGGGCCAGGCGCATGCCGCGGCCGCCGCCGCCGGCGGCGGCCTTGATCATCAGGGGGAAGCCGATACGATCCGCCTCTGCCATCAGGGTGCGGTCATCCTGGGCTCCCTGAAAGCCGGGGATACAGGGCACACCGGCAGCGGAAACAAACGCTTTGGCGCGTCGCTTGTTGCCCATCAGCTCAATGACTTCAGCGGGGGGACCGATAAAGCGCAGGCCGTTCTCTGTGCAGGCGCGGGCAAAATCGGCGTTTTCGGCCAGGAATCCATAGCCCGGGTGAATAGCGGTGGTCCCGGTTTTTCTTGCGGCAGAGAGGATTTTGTCAATATCCAGATAGGATTCCGCGGAAGTCTGGCCGCCGAGGGCGACGGCCAGGTCGGCGCTATTGGCATGGGGGGCATGGCGATCCGGGTCGCTGAACACCGCAACGGTGCGATAGCCCTCGGCTTGGGCCGTGCGCAGGATGCGCAGGGCAATTTCCCCGCGGTTGGATATCAGGAGCGTGTCTGGTGTGGACATCAGTGTTGCCACCCCGGTGCGCGTTTTTCCATAAAAGCGCGGGCGCCTTCACGGCCTTCGCTGCCTTGAATGGCACTGGAAAAGTGTTTCGCAGCAGTGTCGAGCAGGTGGCTCAGGGCGGACTTGTCGGCAATCTGTGCGGCCTGCAAAAGCAGTTGTTTGGTGGTAGCCAGAGCGCCCGGTGCGCAGGCATTGATATTGCCGAGATGTTCCCGCAGTGCGGTCTCCAACGCCGTGGAGCTGTCCAGCAACTGGTGAATCAGGCCGATATCCAGCGCCTCCCGTGCTTCCAGAGTGGCGCCACTCAATGCCAGCCGCCTCGCCTGGGACAGACCCACGCGGGCAACCACAAATGGTGCAATCTGTGCCGGGGGCAGGCCCAGTCGGGTCTCCGGTAACGCGAAGCGACAGCTGTGATCGGCGATGGCGATGTCGGCACTGCAGGCCAGTCCAAAACCGCCACCCATCACGGCGCCTTCGAGTACAGCAATCACCACCAGCGGGGTGCTGTTGACTCTCTCCAGCAGTTCGCCGAAGCGGCGGTTCAGTCGATAAAAGGCATCCGTATCGCCATCGCCGGCGCCTTGCTGGGCAGTGAGCATGTCGCCGATATCCCCACCTGCGCAGAAGTTGTGTTCGACACCGCGCAGTACCAGAGCCCGGGTTTGTGAAGCGGTCTCCGCCTCTGTCAGTTTCTGTAGCAGTTCGTCCACCATGTGCAGGCTGATGGCATTGCGCTGCCGGGGGCGGTTGAGGGTGAGGTGCCGGGCAATGCCGATGGTTTCATCAATGATCGTTTGCATACTGGACCTCCACTCTATTCGCCGGACTTGCGCTTGCCGGGCAGAATGCCCATCAACTTGCAGATAATACCGAGCATCACTTCATCGGCGCCGCCACCAATGGCTGTGAGGCGGCTATCGCGATAGGCGCGGTTGATACGGGTTTCCTCGATATAGCCCATGCCACCCCAGAACTGCAGGCACTGATCGGGAATGGTACGGGACAGCCGGCCCGCTTTGAGCTTGGCCATGGAGGCCAGCGTGGTGACATCCTCACCCGCCACATAGGCTTCTACCGCGCGCCAGGTGAGTGCCCGCAGACACTCCACTTCGGATTGCATCTCCGCCAATGCAAAGTGCACGGTCTGGTTGTCGAGCAGCGGCGCCGTGAAGGCGTGGCGCTCGCGCACGTAGTCGATGGTACTGCTGATACAATTTTCCAGGCCCTTCAGGGTCAGGGCGGCGCCGGCGAGACGTTCCTCCTGGAATTGCAGCATCTGCAACAGAAAGCCGGCTCCCTCGTCGCCGATGCGGAAGTGTTTGGGAACCCGCACATTGTCAAAAAATACCGGTGCGGTTTCCGAGCAGCGCATTCCAAGCTTTTCCAGTTTTCCCCCAATGCGCAGCCCCGGTGTTTTGGCGGGAATAATCAGCAGGGATTTGTTCTTGTGGGCCTTGCCTTCGCCGGTGTTGACCAGGGTGCAGAAAAAATCGGCGCAGGGTGCGTTGGTGATCCACATCTTGCTGCCGTTGACCAGATAATCGTCGCCGTCACTTTTTGCGATCGTCTTGATGGCGGCCACATCCGAGCCGGCGCCGGATTCGGACACGGCGATGGCGCCAACCATCTCCCCGCGAATTGCCGGGGTCAGGAATTGCCCGCGCAGGTCGGCGCTGGCAAAGTTTGCCAGCGCCGGGGTGCACATGGCGGTCTGTACCGAGATGGCCAGGGGCACACCACCGCAATGGGCACCACCGAGCGTTTCCAGAAAAACGGTTTCGTAGCTGAAATCCAGCCCAAGCCCGCCATAGTCGCTGGACTTGCTGATGCCCAGCAAACCCAAATCCCCCAGTTGTCTGAAGATGTCGCGAACGGGAAAGCTGCCGGCTTTCTCCCATTTCTCTATATGGGGGTTGATTTCCTGCTGGACAAAATGCTCTACCGTGCGCTGTAATTCCCGGTGCTGTTGGCTGAGTATCATGAATGCTTCATCCTCTCTAGGGGCTTTTATCTGCTGAGTTTTATCCGCAAGCCGACCGCCCTTTGCCCGATTGCGATGTCCGGATCAGGCGAAACAGGGCTAGAACCTCGCCACGCCAAAGGTAATTTTGCGCGTTTGAGTACACGCCGATTCGCGACAGATTGCCAGCAGCATACCCAGCAGTTTGCGCGTGTCGCGAGGATCGATAATACCGTCGTCCCACAGGCGGGCGCTGCAGGCCAGGGCATCGGAATTTTCCTGCATAAAGGCACTGGTGTCGTTTTCCAGTTTGTCCAATAACGCAGTGTCTACCTGGCCGCTGCGCGCCATTTTCTGTTCGGTGACAATACGCAATACCTTGCCGGCCTGGGCCGGGCCCATGACCGCCGTGCGCGCATTGGGCCAGGCAAAAATAAAACGCGGGTCGAAGCCGCGCCCGCACATGGCGTAGTTACCGGCACCGTAGGAGCCACCCACCACGATACTGAGCTTGGCCACACTGGCGTTGGCGACAGCCTGTATCATTTTGGCTCCGTGTTTGATAATGCCGTGGTGCTCCACCTCGGTACCGACCATAAAGCCGGTGGTGTTGTGTAAAAACAGCAGTGGCGTGCCGCTTTGTTCACACAACTGGATAAACTGCGCGGCCTTGTTGGCACCCTTGGGGGTGATAGGGCCATTGTTGCCGATAATGCCCAGTGGGTTTCCTTCAATGCGGATATGGCCGCAGACGGTCTGCCGGTCAAATTGTGCTTTAAAGTCCAACATCGCAGAACCGTCGGCGATACGTGCGAGAATTTCGCGTACGTCATAGGGTTTTTTGCTGTCGGCGGGAATCAGGCCGAGCAGGTCGTCGGTGGGGTAGTGAGGATCTGCATACTCCTCTGGAAGATTGGGTGCGTGCTGGCAGGGAAGGGTGGCGACAATTTCCCGTGCTATGCGGATGCCATCGGCGTCGCTCTCGGCCAGATAGTCACCACTGCCGGACTCCCCACAGTGCATTTCTGCGCCGCCCAGGTCCTCTTTGTCGGCAATTTCCCCGGTTGCCGCCTTGAGCAGGGGGGGGCCCGCGAGATACATACCGGATTGTCCACGCACCATCACCACATAATCGGACAGGCCCGGCTGGTAAGCACCACCGGCGGTAGCACCACCGTGTACGACTGTGACCTGAGGAATGCCGGCGGCGGACATGCGCGCCTGGTTGGCGAAGCCGAGTCCGCCGGGGGCGAAGGTGTCGGTGGCATACTGCAGGTTGGCGCCACCGCTTTGCGCCAGGGTGATCACTGGCAGGCGGTTCTCCAGCGCTATTCGCTGTATGCGCAGGGCTTTATCCATACCGGCTGGGGAAATGGTGCCGCCTTTCACTGCGTAATTGTCTACTCGCACCATACAGCGGCGTCCGCTGACCTGGCCGATACCGCAGAGGGCGCCGCCTCCGGCACCACTGCCGTCCTGATCATCGTAGAGCTTGTAGCCTGCCAGGGCGCACAGCTCAATAAATGGCGCGCCCGGGTCCAGCAACAGGTTGAGACGCTCGCGGGGCAGCAGCCAGCCGCGTTCCCGGTAGCGAGAGGCTCGCTCCCGCTCGGCCTGTGCCGGTCGCTGTTCGGCTTCGCGAAAGTGGGCGATCCGCTCCATCATCGCGGTGCGGTTGTTGTTGAAATCGCTGCAGCGGTTGTCCAATTGGGAGTCGATGGGTTGCATCAGAGCTTGCCCTCTGCTTCCAGCGCTTCCACCACCTTGGGGCGGCGTTTACGGTGGAAGCCGTTAAAGCGCTTGACGCTGTTGGCCGCGACAGGGCGCCAGAGGGGGGAGTGGTGCTTGAGGCTGGAGCCGCCATCAATGCGCAGTGTCTGGCCGGTGATATAGCCGGCGGCATCAGAGAGCAGAAAGCACACGGCACCACTTACCTCTGCTTCCTCGCCCAGACGGTAGAGGGGTATTGTTTCACGAAAGCACGGTAACAGTTCGCGTAGGAATTCGGGATCGTAGGTATCCAGGCCGCTGGTGAGGATATAGCCGGGCGCCACGGCATTGACTCTGACTCCGGAGGCCGCCCATTCCAGTGCAGCGGTTTTTGTCAGGTTTTCCATGCCTGCACGGGCGGCACCGGAATGCCCCATCATCGGCATGCCACCAGCGTTGTCTGCGGTGATATTGACGATGCTGCCACCGTGGGTTTTCATGGACTGCACATACACTTCCCGGGCCATCAGGAATCCACCGAGCAGGTTGCTGCGCAAAACAGCGTCAAAGCCCTTTGCAGAGATGTGCTCCAGGACGGAGGGAAACTGACCGCCAGCATTGTTCACCAGTCCGTGAATCCTGCCCTGGGCCTGCACAATCTTGGCGACCGTATCCTTTACACTTTGTTCGTCGCGGATGTCGAGGCTGTAGTAGCTGCATTCGCCGCCGTCGCTAACGATCTCCCCGGCAACACGTTCCAGTTTGTCCAAGCTGCGCCCGATTAACAGAACGCGGGCGCCGAGGCTGGCCAGTTCATGGGCGATACAGCGGCCGATACCACTGCCGCCGCCGGTAACGATATGGGTCTGTTCACTGAAGCTGCCGGGACGCAGCTGGCTGTGATAGCGCATGAAAATTTCCTTTTATCAAGCTCTTCTGGCTTGTCAGTTTTTATCGTTGCTGCTTGCACCCGCGCGACTGAATACGCAGAATACCCTAACGCTACCAAGCAAGCGCTTGGTATTCAACCATTGTCACCCGTTCGATGAAAAATTCATTCAGCCGTTACTAAGTGCGGATTGTTTTGGGGAAGGTTCAGTGCACAAAGGCACCACAAGTCTGGCCAGGCAGCAGCAAAATCTAAGCCCGCAGCAATTGATCGGTGAATTGGTAGAGCGGGGCGAACTCACCGATCCGGGCTCTCCCCGCGGGCGCCTGCTCAATGTGGCCGCGCGGCAGTTTGAGCAGAAAGGTTTTGCCAGAACCACGGTACGGGATATCGCTACCGAGGTCGGTATTCTGTCCGGCAGCATCTTCCACCACTTTGCCAGTAAAGAGCAGATTCTCTGTGCGGTGATGCGGGAGGTCACTATTTTTGCCAGTGCGCGAATGCACAGTGCGGTGCAAGAGGCCGAGTCACCGCGGGATAAACTGCGCGCCTGCATTCAGTCGGAGCTGGAGGCGATTCACGCCCAGGCAGTCCCAGGCTTTTCCATTCTGGTATTGGAATGGCGCAGCCTATCCAAAGAGAGTCGCAAGGAAGTGCTGCGCTTACGGGATGAATACGAGCACATTTGGCTGGGTGCGATTCGGGCGGCCAGTTGTCGCGGTGGGGATGCGGCACTGGTGCGACGCCTGTTGGTGGGCGCCCTCAGTCATACCTACAGTTGGTTTAAGCCGCGAGGCAAAGGGCTCTCTATTGCCGATCTGGCAGATCGTATTCTGCTGATTTTTGCTCCCTGATGTTGTCTGGCGTTACACAGGCAGAAGCGGTTTGCCAATCCAAGGCCGCACTATACAGCGCCTTGTAGTGACACCCACTGGCAGTGCAGCTGGAAGATATGCCGGCAAAACTGTGCGCTTTTCCTCCTTTCCTGACAAATTTTCAATTGACATGGGGCTCCTGAGAACTAGGGCTCACCGGCGTTATCCTGAATCTTTTATTCTGCGCGAAAAATGCCACAAATTTGACATTTTGTGTCACTTGGTGACGGGAGAGGGAGATGCCAGGTCAGGGGTTATTCCAGATAGTCTCCATGGGGCGGACGCTGTACGGCAAAAAACCGGATCTGGTGATACAGGATGCAGCCAGGCTGTTTTCCATCCCCGAAGCCCAGGCCGGCAGGCTCTTGTTGAAAGGCTGGGTCATCAAAGATCAGCTGGTTTCTGCACAGGTACTGAAATATCGTGCCGGTCTGCACAACATCGGTTTGCGTGTAAAAGTGTACCCAGCGGGGCAATTTGACAACCTGCAGCTGATTGCCAGGATCAAAGTGGCCCAGAGGCGCAGAGCCCAGGGCACCAAAACAGACCGCGGCGAGGTGCGCGGGGCAAATATCCCGGCCATTAAAGGCAATCGTACCAGCGCAACGATGCATCGCCAACAAAGTGCAACAAGACATCAGCCAGCAGCTTTCCCCAAGGGGGCTGGGCTTAACACTGTGCCACCCTGCAATACCACCGATGGGGTGGAACACTTATTCAGTGGCGACAAAACTCTCTCCCCTGCCGGGGTCTCCGGCGCTGGCCCGGTGTTGCTGGGTTTGATCCCCGCCGCTGTATTGCCGGGGATTTTTATCCTGTTGCTGGGGTTTTGCCTGTATGGAGCTGGCTATGCCCTTTGGCAGATCCCCTTGGCCATTTGGCATGGGGGGCTGAACGGGGCTGTTGTGGCCCTTAGCCTCATTTCGACGGCCTTTTTCATTGTTGTCCTGCTGCTTGCTTTGCCTTATTTCCGGCTTCCCCGTGATCTGCAGGGTAAACCCGGTGTGCGCGGGTTGAGTCGCTCCGAGGGCCGGGAGCTATTGCGCTTATTCGAATTACTTTCCGTCAGCGCTGGCCTGCCGAAAGTACAGCGGGTATGGGTTGGGCCAGGTGCCAAAGTTTTCTCCGGGCCGAGCCTCTCCCAAGTGTTAAGCCAGGTGCTGACCTTAAATCTGGGGCTTGCCTGCGTGGTCTCCCTTCCGGGCAGTGACGGTCTGGCGTTGGCGGCGCGGGCGCTGGGCCTCTATCGCGGAAGGATGAGTGGGTTTTTTGCCTGGCTGGTGCTGGATGGGGGTCGCCGTTTGGAATTAATGCAGTGGGCCCTGGAAAACGAACGCAGTGCAGTTTGTATCACTGGCACGCCCAGGGGGCTGCAAAAGCCGGTGCATCGCTTACTGGTGATTTGTGGCCATTTTTTACTGCCGCTGATTGAACGCTTGGACAACCTACATCGCGCGCTTACCGGCCGTGCTGCACAGCATCTTGAGACCCGCGCGGATCTCTATGCAGCGGGGGTGATTGGCAGCGAGGCTTTCGCGGAATTTGCTCAAAGGTGGCACCGTCTGGTACATGCGGACTTACTTGTTGCCGGAATTAACCGCGATGCCTTGGCACTGGGGCAGTGTCTCGAGAATATTCCTGCGGCAGTGCAGTGGACGCTGGAAAATCTGGATGGGGAAACCTGCAAGGCCATTGAGCTGGCCATGGCACAGGCGAGTGACCCCTGGGACTGCGGTCAGGCTGCGGATGACGCGCGCATCGCTGCGGTCAGTCAGCAGCGATTGCCGGCACGGGTTACCAGGGCATTTTCCCTGGGGGACTTTTTCAGCGATCTGGATACGTTGACGCGGGGGGTGAGTGCTGCCAGCGCCGGGCCCGATTGCCAGATTGTGCCAAACCGGCAACTGTTGCGTTCAAACTGCGGGGCGCAAGAGGCCGCTGGTGTACTGGATGTCTATTTTAACCGCCTGCCACCGCACACACTTTTGCCTCTCGACCGCCCCGTTACCGAGCAAGTGCAGGGTATGGATCTGCAGGCCACGATCAATTGGTTGCGCGGCAAGCTGTTTGAGCTGCGAGGCCTTCGCGGGCGTCGGCAAGAGTTACTGGGGTGCCTTGTGGCCATGCAGTTGGGTGCGGGATTGATCAGGGTTAAGGTGCAGATCAGCCCACAGGACTACTGCCTGGAAAGCACAAGCCTAGTCGCTGCCCAGGAGATGGCTGCGGTGAAGCGGTCTGATCTGGAGGAAACGGAGAGGCAGTTACAGCAAATTTATGCCGTTTTCTACCAGCGCCTGTGCCTGGCAGTGGCGTTGATGCCATCCAAAGTGCGACAGGCGGCGCAGATCCAGTTGCGCGGTCTGTCGGCCTATGAACCCCTCGCACCCCACCTGGAGCAGCTCGCTAGCTACAGCAAAAGTCTCGCCCTGTTCGCCAGGCATCTCACACCTGAACTGGTGGAGCGCGAACTGGTGAAGAAATATCTGGCGCTCAGCGCCAGGGCACTCAACGCTCTACAGGCTATTGTACGTTCATCGGAATCGCTAAAAGCGCAAGGACTGCATAGCGTACTGGATATCAAGGCCAAACCCGACCTCCCGCGTCATCACCGGGAGATGCGGGCAGCGCTTGAGGTGATGGAATCCCGCTGCAGATATGCCGCTTCAGTGATTATGGAAGGTTACCGGGTGCAGTTGGGAGCCCTGCTGGGCCCCTGCCTGGAGCAGGAGCAGCAGTTGGGGGTGAATCCTCTGCGTTTGCTGCGCACAGTTTAGCCACCGGCCAGTTTGACGGTGTAGTTGCGCGCTTCCAACAGCGTTTTGATCTCGGCGCGTTTGTCGCCCTGAATTTCGATAACACCGTCTTTCAGAGTGCCGCCGCAGCCACAGCGCTTTTTCATTTCTGCCAGCATCCGTTTCAGTTCACTGTCGGTGCCCGCGAGGCCGCGCACGCAAGTCACTCCTTTGCCTTTGCGCCCTTTGGTTTCCCTCTGTATGCGCACGATCGCGCTGCCCTGGTGGCGTTTCTCCTGCGGGGATTTTTCTGCAATACGACCGCGGTCGGTGGAATAGACGTGACGATTCTCCCTGGCCATGGCTCTCCCCGGTCGGTGGTTACTCTGTGTGTGCAGGGCGCGATTGTGCCTGAGGGGAAGGGGAAATCAAAGGCGCAATACAGACTGCTGCGTGGATTGCGACGGGGTTGAAAATAGAGGGCGACCTGCCTGTGCCCAGGGGTTAGAATCTCGTCGCAAATTGGCAGCAGCTTGTAGTCGGGGTGAGAAATGGCGTTGACGGGACGTCGAAAACTGCTCAATGAGGTGATATTCGGTACAGACACGCCTGCCGGGCGCAACTTTGATGTTTTTTTGATTTGGGCCATTGTGATTAGTGTGGGCCTAGTGTTACTGGCATCCATCAGCACTGTTGCCGAACATTACGGTCCTCTGTTGATCGCGCTTGAATGGGTGTTTACCGGGCTCTTTACGGTGGAATATATTGCGCGTATCTACTGTTCAGCCAACCGGCGCCGCTATATTTTCAGCTTTTACGGGATTATCGACCTGCTGGCGATACTGCCCAGTTACCTGGCGCTCCTCTATACCGGCGCTACCTATCTGCTGGTGATCCGCCTGTTGCGGGTTCTGCGCATTTTCCGCATTCTCAAACTGGTGCGCTATTTACGCGATGCCAATATCCTCCTGCGGGCCTTTGGGCTGGCGCGGAGAAAAATCTTTGTGTTTTATTCCAGCGTGCTGGTGATGTGCGTTATTTTTGGCGCGTTGATGTTTGTGGTAGAGGGCCCGGAACACGGTTTTACCAGTATTCCCACCAGTGTCTATTGGGCCATTGTCACCATAACGACTGTGGGCTATGGGGATATCTCCCCGCAAACACCACTGGGACAGAGTATCGCTGCTATGACCATGTTGATTGGCTACTCCATTATTGCCGTGCCAACAGGCATTCTCACTGTGGAACTGGCTGGTGAAATGCATCGGGAGCGCATTCAACTGACCTGCCATAACTGTAGCCGCAGCGCCCATGACCCGGATGCGGAATACTGCAAATTCTGTGGACACAGGTTGGAGGATGCGGGAGAGGTGCAGGAAGCCTGAATCTTTCTGGTTCGGCGACGGGTAATTACCACGCCTCCGGTACACGTACAGCAATCACTTGTGCCTCGGCGCACAGGCGTCCGCTGCTGCTCAGGTCGCAGTGCAGCACGGTTTTTCGGGGGCTGCGTTCGACGATAGAGGCTTCGAGTATCACCGGTTTGTCAATGGCGGCGGGAGCCAGGTAGCGGATTGCGAGTTTGCCGGTGGCGTACCAGATTATGCTTCCGGCGCCGATGTCGCGCCCGGTCTGAAGGTAGCCATCTGCGATGGCGGTGCACACTGTATGACAATCGATCACTGTGGCGATGACCCCGCCGTTTAAATAGCGTGCGGGACCGGCACTGTGATGGGCAGCGGGGGTGAATACGCAGCGGGTTTTATCCTCGCCGCTCCAGTAGCTTTTGATGCGCAGTCCGTGGTCATTGTCAGGGCCGCAGCCGAAGCAGTGATTGTCGGAAATCATGTCCTGGATGGCGGTTTGTTCAATCATATCGGCCCCTCGCTCTAGACGCGCCATACTACCGATTTGCGCCGGCGAGGGGAAGAAACTAACCTTGCGGGCTTCCGACAGTGTTACCGGAAATAGAGAGATGGAAATATACGGCTTTTGTGCCCCCGGTTTTGAGGCCCTTCAGGATGCTTTCGCCAGGAATTTTCGCGAGTGCGGGGATACGGGGGCGGCCTTTGCGGTACGCCAGCATGGCCAACTGGTCTGCTCCCTGTGGGCGGGCAGCGCGGACCGGGATGCGGAGTGCCCTTTTACCGAGGACGCGATTGCAAATGTATTTTCTGCCAGCAAGGGTGTGCTGGCACTGATGGCTCTACAGCAGGCGGATGCCGGCAAGTTGGACCTGGACCGTCCGGTGGCGGACTACTGGCCGGAATTTGCCGAGGGCAAAGCGACGGTTACTGCGCGTCAATTACTTTGCCATCGAGGCGGCCTGGTGGCTTTCCGCAAGCGTGTGGAAGACAGGTTGATTTACGATTGGCACGCTGCCTGTGCGGAAGTTTCCCGCACTGAGCCCTGGTGGTCACCGGGTAGCCAGCAGGGTTATGCCCCTTTTTTGTATGGCTGGAGCCTCGGTGGACTGGTTGAACGGATTGCGCAAAAGCCGCTGCCAGAACTCTATCGAGAATCACTGGCCAACCCCCTGGGCCTCGATGGTGGTTTTGGTGCCAATGGCCACCGTTCACACCGTATTGCGGATGTGGGCCCGCTGAAACAACCCCTACCGGAACTGCGGGAAAACGCCATAGGCCGGGCGATCAAGGAAGATCGTAAGGGTCCCGTGGCCATGGCATTCGGCAATCCTGTGAGTCTGGTGATGGGCACCAACGGCCAACAGTGGCGCGATGCACTGATTCCCGCGGCCAATGGCCATTTCAGTGCCCGGGACTTGGCAGCGGTTTACGGTGATCTGGCACTGGAAGCCCCAACTACCTTGTCGCGAGACTGGGTAACGGAGGCGTCGCGGGAGCAGAGCTGTGGCCATGACAGGATACTGCTGGCCAAAGTCCGTTTCGGTTGCGGGTTCATTCTGAGTGGTGATGCGGCGGATTTACATTTCGGTGGAGCCCGGGGGTTCGGCCATCCAGGTGCCGGCGGTAGTATTGGTTTCGCCGATCCGGAACGGGGGCTGGGTTTGGGCTATATCACCACGCGTTTGGGGCAGAGCCTGTTTATGGATCGGCGCGCGGTTGAGTTGGTGCGTGTGCTGTACGGTTTGCTGTCATGACAGAAGCTGTTCTAAAGCTGGTCGAGCGTATTGATGAACTGGAGGCCCGGCTGGCATTTCAGGAAGATACGATCGCCCAGTTGAATGATGTGATTGCCAGGCAGGATGCCGATATCCGCCGTCTTTTAATCCATATGCGTGAGTTGATGCAGAAGTACAGTGCAATCAGCAGTGAATTACCGGGGGGTGTCAGGCCCTCGGGTGACAAGCCGCCGCACTATTAGTCAACCCGGTAGTCCAAAGGCATTCAGCGACCGGCTTGGTTGTGACTTGTGAATGCTATTGGCGTGCAGGAAGTTGCCCCTATTTTTGGGACTACCCCTTGTGCGGTCACCTTCACTGACTGGCATATTAAGAAAACATAATGGGTCTGGTGCCACTTAACCGGGAGCGTAAGTTCAAAAGTGTCTAAGCAATGTTTGTCCTCTCGCGCCAAGGGTATTGACAAACTTTTCCACATGCCTATGAGGAGAAAGTGGCGCCTCAAGTTGACGAGGTACAATTGTCACGGTTTTGTTTTACTTTTTATAACTTATTGTTTTTAAAGGAAAAAATAAAGAGTTTAAAAAATGTGCAAAATGCTGTGAGCCAGGGTTTATGCCGTTTGTCGCTGCCCTTTGTTTATTAATGCACAGAGTTATCCACAGAACTTGTGGAAGAAAAGGGTTTGACCGCTTTCTGTTCAAAAAATCTGCACGATAGTGCAATTTTGATGTGATTGATGATGTGCAACGGGGACTGGTTAGTGGAACCGGCGATCACTTCGCCGTAGTCTTTGCATGATTTTATTGGATGGATTCAGCCGTCAGTCAGCTTGCGCGCTGGATACTCCTGCGACTGTGCAGGAGCACTGTGCACAGTGCATCCCGATACCCATAAAGTAAAAGTATGTTAGGAGAATCAATGATGAAACATTGGGTAGCAATTCTCGCTTTGGGCTCAGTGGTGGGTTGTTCCACTCTGGACCCTTACACCGGGGAAAGCAAAACCAGTAATGCCTCAAGGGGGGCTGGCATCGGTGCGCTCACGGGCGCCATTATCGGTGCGGCTACCGCGAGTAAAAAAGATCGCCGTAAGGGCGCGCTTACCGGCGCTCTGGGGGGTGCTGCTATCGGCGGTGGTATTGGCTATTATATGGACCAACAGGAAATGGCACTGCGACAGCGCCTGGAGGGCACCGGTGTGGGCGTACAGCGCGAAGGCGACAATATCCGTTTGATCATGCCGGGTAATATCACTTTCGGTACCAACCGCTCTGATATCCGCCCGGGTTTTTACGACACCCTGGATTCCGTCACCGTGGTGCTGCAGGAGTTTGACAAAACCGCGATCCGCGTCAGCGGCCACACCGACAGCACCGGTTCAGATGTCTACAACCAGACGTTGAGTGAGCAGCGGGCTAACTCTGTGGCGGGCTTCTTCAGTCGCAATGGCCTCTCCTCTGGCCGTTTGCAGGCCATTGGCTACGGTGAGCGCTACCCGTTGGCTGGCAATGATTCCGAAGCCGGGCGTCAGGCCAACCGCCGCGTGGAGCTCGAGCTCCTGCCGCTGTGATCCATATTGCTTGTGTGTGGGCCATACTGTCGCCGGTACAGCGGCACTTGCTTCGCGAAAGGGCATCCAGTTGCCCAAACAGGCAAATATCCGGAGTTTTGGCAATTTCTTGATAACCTGGCCTGAAATACCGGCCCATCTGTGTAGTGTTGTGTTGATTTAAGAGCCCGTTATGGCCGGCTAAGGCGCTTACCTGGCCGGCTCAACGCCTTTTGCCGAAACAATCACCAGAGCGTTGTTGTCCGGCCGTGCTGTCAGTCAATCAGCCACTGCAGAAATAATGGAGAATAGCCGTGAGACGCCGCCAGCCTGTTAACAATACCCTGCGCCTGGCGTCTTTTCTTCCCGCGTTGTTTGCCACACTGGCCTTTGCTTGGCAGGACCGCGGCGAAGCGGTGTTTTCGGAAACCGCCGCTCACCTGGAAACGCAGTTCGCCGAGGCCGCGGTGGTGGCGCAGGTGGAGGTGATCGATATCCACCGGGATGTAGACAGCGCCCTTTCGGCGCCGGGGGTTACTGCGATTTCGGGTTATGTGTATTCCGCCGCGCCCAGCCGGGTGTGGAAAGGGGCGGTAGCCGAGCAGATCACCTTCCGCCTCGGCCTGGAGTACTGCGACAGGAAACTGGAAAGAGGTGGGCGCTACTTGATCTTTGCCGGGCGCGATATCTACGGCAGGCTGCAGCTGCTCAGTTGTGAGGCGGTTGTGGTGGAATCTGATGCAGCGGTACTGTTGGCAATACTCAGTGACTTGACCGCTCGGAGCCAAACCTGTTCACACCGGGCAAAGTTGTGGCGAAGCTGCCCTGGTTTGTTTCTGGTGCAGGGGTTCCTATCCACTCCGGAGCGGGTTAGGCACGCCACTTCGCGACTTGATTCCCGCAACCCCTTGGTTGCCCGGTTTATATAATCTCCGGTTTTAAGTCTTCCCACACTTACAGCAATCCAACCTCTAATAAGGGAGGCGGATTCCTTGAAGAACGCCAATGCCGGGTTATTCTTATCAGTATTGGCGCCACCTTCTTTAGCGAATGTGCTTTGTTTTATCGGATTATCTGACACTGCCTTCTGGCGCCAAAAGGGCTCAAGCCACAGGTTTTACCGCAGGGATGCAGGGCGAGCGGCGCATAGCTACCAACGCTGTCCGCCGCCTGTAAATTGCATGACCGGGCTGGCCTTGCGACGGGTATTTTTCTGATTTTGGCTGGCGTCGAGAGGTCGCAGTATGAAGAAGCTACTGATTCCACTGATCATTTTGTTACTGATCATCGGCTATTTTATTTCGCGTGGTGGCGAGCACAAGGCAAAAGATGCGTATGATTCGATGAATCAGCCGCAGAGCGAGCAGATGAATGACAACTCGACGCCATCGGATACTGGCGACGATAGCGACACACCTCCTCCCAGCAACACGCCGACGCCCCCTGATGGTATGGGTAACCCGGACATGCAAACGCCACAGGAGCCGGATCAGGCAAACCCCAACCCTCCCGGAGCCAACACCACTACCAGCCCCGGATCTGGTGCCGCGGTTGCAACACCGGCCGCTGGAACGCCAGATGCCAGCACGCCGACATCCACCGGTGTGGGTGGCAAGCCCCCGCAAGCCTCCACTGGCAACCGTGGTGATTCGACAGACAATACGGGCAATAAGGCGGACAAGGTTACCGAAGGGGCTTCTGCGGAGTAGGGCAGCTGTTAAGCGTTGACAGCCCCGAAAACGGGCATCTCCGGCAACAGTACCTGGATTGCCGAAGTTGTGAGGCAGCGTTCAGATCAACCCTGGCAGGGATCGCAAAACATTGCGGAGCGCGCACGGGCTGCCGACGGAGGTGGCCCTTGCCCGTTGTGGAAGCATGATTGAACATCAATGGTGTCGGGAACACGAGATACTCGAAGTCAAACCTGTAGGAAAATTTTCTGCGGGGGATTTTCAGCAGCTTGCAGCCCAGATAGATCCGGTCATCACGGAGCAGGGCAGGATAGAGGGTCTGCTGATCAATGCGCAGGATTTTGCCGGTTGGGAGAGTTTTGTTGCACTGATTTCACATTTCCGTTTTGTACACGACCACCATAAACATATCCAGAAAATAGCCGTACTATCCGATAATCCCGTCCTAAGTTTTATGCCGAATCTGGTCTGCCATTTCATCAGTGCCGAAGTGCGCCCCTTTTCGCTGAGTGAGTATCCCCAAGCCCTGGAATGGCTGGAAAATCCGGGTTAGCATTGGCCGCTTTTTGATTATTGCACGGAGTGTCGATGAGTCCGGCATTGGCTGTGATTGCGGCGACCCCGAAAAACCTCTCCGCTGCCCAACTGTTGTCCAGTCAACTCGATTTCCCCTGCCTGGGCGTGGTTGATCCCAGGGAAATAGGCGATTTCCCCCGGGTTCTACGCTGCGCCGAGCGCTTGGAAGTGTGTGCGACTGGTCCTGGGGCGCCGGGGCCTGTCGCTGTGGATTTTGTGGGCGGAGCCCTGGCGCACCGGCGCAGGTTTGGTGGTGGCAGGGCGCAACCGGTTGCCAGGGCCATTGGTTTGCGACCGGGTTTTTATCCGTGTGTATTGGATGCTACTGCCGGACTCGGGCGCGATGCTTTTGTATTGGCGACGCTGGGTTGTGAGGTGCGGATGCTTGAGCGCAACCCGGTGGTGCGCCTGTTGTTGCAGGATGGCCTGCGGCGGTTGCAGGTGGCGGCTGTTGCCGATACTGAACTGGTCTCAGTCGCCGGGCGTTTGTCCCTGGTTGATGACGCCATTTCCGCAGCGGACTGGCTGGCACGGCAAGGCGAGGACTCCTGGCAGGTTGTCTATCTGGATCCCATGTTCCCGTTGCGGGGCAAGAGTGCCAAAGTAAAAAAAGAAATGGTGGCATTTCATTATCTGGTAGGTGCGGACAAGGACGCGGATAACTTGCTGGAACCCGCTATCAAAGCCTGCTATTACCGCACCGTGGTCAAGCGTCCCAAGCTGGCCCCCCACCTGGCCGGTAAAAAACCCAGCCTTTTTTTGCAGGGAAAGTCCGGGCGTTTTGATATCTATACCAAACATGGCATACCAAGCTGATCACGGTCCTTGCGCCATGGCTTAGCCTAGACAGGCTACCCGGACTTGCACAAGCCGAATTCTCCCCGGGAGGGTTGCCGGCGCACCACATTATTCGCGCTTTTTCCGTAACAATGTCCTGATTTATCTACACTGGCAGGATAGTACCGGGTGAAGGTGCGGTTATGTTATTAACAGTTCACTGCGTTGACCGCAAGGCCGCCCAGGGCGGTTTCCTTGTACTTGTTCTGCATATCGATACCGGTCTGGTGCATGGTTTCAATCACGCTGTCGAGGGGAACTATGTGGGCACCGTCGCCGCGCAGGGCGAGGCGTGCAGCGTTAATGGCTTTTACCGCGCCCATGGTGTTGCGCTCGATACAGGGCACCTGGACAAGCCCGCCGATAGGGTCACAGGTGAGCCCCAGATTGTGTTCCATGCCGATTTCCGCCGCGTTTTCGATCTGCTGGTTGCTGCCGCCTTGCACTGCTGCGAGGCCGGCAGAGGCCATGGAACAGGCCACGCCAATCTCTCCCTGGCAACCCACTTCCGCAGCGGAAATGGAAGCGTTTTTCTTGTACAGCATACCAATGGCGCCGGCGGTCAGAAGGAATTTCACCACCTGGTCCTTAAGATCACCATGTTTGCTGGGTTTGTGTACAAATTCCACGTAGTAGGCGATGACGGCGGGGATGACTCCTGCAGCGCCGTTGGTGGGGGCGGTAACAATACGCCCGCGCGCGGCATTTTCCTCGTTTACGGCGAGGGCGAACAGGCTGACCCAGTCGAGGATGGCCAAACCCTGGTTGCGCTCCTCCGGGGGTTGTTTATTCAGTTCCTGATACAGATCCGCTGCGCGACGGGGCACGTTCAGTCCACCGGGCAGAATTCCCTGCTGATGACAGCCCCTCTCAATAGAGGCATCCATCACCTTCCAGATATTCCACAAGCGGTCTTTCACCTCCTGTTCACTGCGAAACGCCTTCTCATTTTGCATGGCCAGATCGGCAATGGCCCAGCCGTGCTGTGTGCAGGTCTTCATCAGTTGTTCGGCGTTTTGGAAGTCATAGGGCAGCAGGGTAGCGATTTCCTCTCTGTGGGCGAAGTCCTCCTCAGACAGTACAAAACCACCGCCGATAGAGAAGTAACTGCGTTCAAATAGCCGTTCTGGGCCCGAGTAGGCCTGGCAGGTCATACCGTTGGAGTGTTGAGGCAGGAATGTCTCTGTGTGGAAAGTCAGGTCACGATCGCGAATAAATTCGATCTTGTGGTCATTATATAATAGCAGGGCAGACGCCTGTTGGATCGCAGCCAATCGTTCATCGATACTGTCCACATCGATGGTATCAGGGGATTGACCCAGCAGTCCCATCAATACCGCCATGTCGGTGCCGTGGCCTAAACCGGTGAGGGCCAGGGAGCCGTAGAGGTGTATTTGTACGCGATCAGTCTGGGGCAGCTGTCCGTGGGCGCGCAGGTCCTGCACAAATTGGCGGGCAGCGATCATGGGACCCACTGTGTGGGAGCTGGAAGGGCCCACGCCGATTTTAAAGAGTTCGAAAACACTAATACTCATAAATTACTCTTCGCCGGACTGCACTGTTTCGCAGCCCTCCCTGAGGGTATTGTTGCACCGTTTGGGGGCGAGCTTTGCCCCAGGGGACGCAATAATCAAGATCACAGCGGTTATTCCGCACAAAATTCTCCCAGTGGCGGGTTTTTCCAGATTTATGCATCCGCAGAACCGTGGCGTAAGAGAAGCTACGGTACTTTCGCGACCAAAACCGCACGTTTGGGCGCGGGGTGACCCTCAATGGTTTTCCCCGGTGATTGCGGATCAAGAAAATCCGCCAGGGATTCAAAGCGCATCCAGTCGGTGCGCCGCTGCTCCTCAGCACTGGTGGTGTTCAGGTCCACGGTTTTTGGGTTTTCGAAGCCACACTTGCGCAGCCAGCTCTCCAGAGTCGCACAGCTGGGGAAAAACCACACGTTGCGCATTTTCGCGTAGCGCCCTTCGGGTACCAGGCAGTCCCCCAGTTCGCCATCAATCACCAGGGTTTCCAACACCAGCTGCCCCCCCGGGCGCAGAGTCCCGCGAAGGTCTCGCAGATGATCCATAGGCGAACGCCGGTGGTAGAGTACCCCCATAGAGAAAGTGGTGTCGAAGGCGCGCAGGTTTTCCGGCAGTGCCTCGATACCCAGTGGCAGCAGGTCCACCGGTTTCTTATTTCCCAGGTACTTTTTCAGGGCGTAGAACTGAGCAACAGACTTTGCCGAAGGATCTATACCGATCACCCGGCACGCACCGGCACCGTAGGCCCGCCAGCAGTGATAGCCATTGCCGCACCCCACATCCAGCACCAGCCTGTTTCTGAGCGGGGCCAGGTGTGGCCGCACGCGATCCCATTTCCAGTCGGATCGCCACTCCGTATCAATGGATACGCCAAACAGCTCCCAGGGGCCTTTACGCCAGGGGTGGAGTTTTCTCAGTCCTGTTTCCAGCAGCTGCCGTTGCGCGGGGCTGGCATCGGTCGTGCTACCGACACGAATCCGGTGATTCAGTTGGATACTCGAGGGCGTTATATCCGGCAGAGCTTCGATTGCGGCGCGCCAATCGGGCAGGTCGCCCCAGCGCTGCGGGCTCAGACCCTCAGCGACCTGTTGCGGTAGTTGTGACAGCCAGGCGCGCAGGGCCGGGATATGTTGCAGGCCTTGGTAGAGTCGTGTGTAGTCAATCACAGAGGTACTTACTTTTCGGGCTTGCCTTTAAGAGCCAGTAAAGAGGCAAAATTAAAACACTGGAACCAGACATCCACGCTGGAAAAACCAATGTCTTTCAGGCGTCCGCGGTGGGTATCCAGGGTTTCTGGAGTCAGGATATTTTCCAGGGCTGAGCGTTTTTGTGCAATTTCCAGGGTACTGTAACCGTTGGCAGCCTTAAAGGCGTGGTGCAACTCAATCATCAGCTCACTGTGTGCTTTATCGGAAAAGTGCACCTTCTCCGAGAGAATGAAAATTCCCCCGGGGCGCAGGCCGTCATAAATTTTCTGCAGGATCGGCCGGCGCTTTGCCAGCGGGATAAACTGCAGGGTGAAATTAAGCACCACCACCGAGGCGTTTTCAATGGCAATAGTTTGCAGGTCGCTGCAGATAAGTTGTACCGGAATTTCACCGCTGTCGGCGGCGAGTACAGTGCGGGCCTGAGTTACCATTGCGGAGGAATTGTCCACCGCGACAATTTCACAGTTTGCCGCGGGGATACGGTGGCGCATGGCAAGGGTGGCTGCGCACAGGGAGCTGCCCAGGTCGTAGCAGCGGCTGCCGGCTTGTGCGTAGCGTTCTGCCAGGGTACCGGTCATGGCCACAATGGTTGTATAGCCGGGCACTGAGCGCTTGATCATATCCGGGAAAACGTCCACAACCTGGCGGTCAAACTCAAAACCAGCCACTTGCCCCAGCGGGTTTGCGTAAAGATCGTCGTGTTTATTCATCGGATATTTCTATGTACAGATGGGGGACTGCAGCAACCCGCCAAGGCGGTGTTGCAATGATACCAAGCAAATCAATGCGTTCACTAATAAAGTAAGCATCAGAAAAATTTTAGCCCAAGCGCCCGGCGGCTCTGGTGCTGTTTCAATGTTACTAGTAATGCAGGAGGGAAGAATACCCCTCTGCCAGGATCGTATGAGGCATAAATGCCGATAACGAGTGTACAGGGGTGTATTCACAGCGTGTCCTGGGAGAGTGGGGTTTCTCTCCTTCCGACCCGATAGTAAAACCCCCGCGGTACCAAGCGGTGCATTTTGCCCAGCCGAGAGCCTTTTGCTTTGAATCATAACCGTTGGCAGCGAGCGCAGGATCAGCCGAAAACGCGTCTTGAAGGGGTTTAATCGAGTATATTCTGATATTGCCGCAAGCATTTGCCAGGGAAGTGGATCGAAAAACCGCCGGCGAACCTTCATATTCACCGGCTTGGGTTCATCGGGCCTGCGCCTTGTGTCGGGGTGGGGCCTGTGCCTGAAAGGCATCTCCGACCTAAGTCTAGTTGCGCCTATTGTATACAGTTTCTATTTTGATCAACAATCGGCTGCCTGTGAGGGGAAGGGCTTACAGGCAGCGCAGTTTTCACCGGCTCACTACACCAAAAGAGGCGCCAGCTATGTTTTTTCAACGCCCTGGTAAGCGGGTATCGAGCCTGTGGCTCGGTATGTTGTTTGCGGTTTTCGGTAGTATCCCGGCGCTGGCCGATTCCTGGCAGCAAAATGTGGCCATCGGTGGCTTTGACCGAGTCCATTTGTTCATTCCGGATAGCATTTCGTCCATCGGTAACGGCAAAGCGCTGCTGATCGTTTTACATGGCTGTAGCCAGTCTATCGATGTATTTCTGACGGCGGGCCTGGAGGAGACAGCGGAAAATTACGGCATGGTGATCGCCGTACCAGATGCGGCGAATAAAGCGGGGTTTGGCTGTTGGTCTTACTGGCAGGGGGCACGTACCCGCAGCCACGGCGACTACGCCAATCTGATTAATCTGGCCACCGCCCTGTCTGGCGATGCCGCATACAATATCGATCCCGGGCAGGTGTATATCGCGGGCCTTTCCTCCGGGGCGGCCTTTGCCAACACTGCCGCCTGTATTGCCCCGGATATATTTGCAGGTTTTGGGGCCAGTGCCGGGCCCAGTATTGGTACCAGCGCCAGTGGGGCGATAGGCAACTGTGAGCGGGCCGACGTTGCCAGCCGCTGCCGCAATTATGCCGGTAGCTACGCCAGCCATTTGGATACCCAGATTGCCAGCATTGGCCACGGCAGCGCTGATACCACAGTGAATGCCTGCTACAACACACAAAATGCGAAGGGTATGGCCAAGGTATACGGAGTGAAGCGGATGAGTGACACCAACCACCTGAGTGACGCAGCCGGTCACACGGCCGAAGAACAATTATGGCAGGATGGTCGCGTGTCGATGCTTTGGTTCAATGACCTGGGACACACCTGGTCCGGCGGTATTGATGCCAGCGGTTCCCATGTGGATTCGGTCAGTATTGACTATGCCAATTATCTCGGCGCTTTCTTCCAGCGGAACAACAAACGTGTCGAGCGCATAGTCGCCGCGCAGGTTGACGAAGCACAAACAGGGTCCACTGGGGCGAAGGGGGCGACAGAAGAAGGTAAAGGGCGTGTTTCCGATGCCGAGGCGGTTTCCGCAGGCCGAGACAGCCATGCGCTGTCGGGTTCCACAGAGATCGATCCGTAGTTTTTTGGTGATCCCCCTCAAGGATAACCGCGCCGGGACAGTACACCAAGGGTGTTTGAGAGACTGTAACACCGGGGTGTAGGCTCCGCCACTCTGCTGGCTGGAGCCCCACAGATAACCCTTTCCGCTGCGAGTGATGTCCCCCCTTTAGCGGTCTGCAATCAGTGTTGGCAACCGGGCGGGACGGAAAGTGGTATCTCCGCTGCAACGCGGCTGTTTTTTTGGGGAAGCGCTTTGCCACAAGCCTCATACCTTGGTCATACAGACGGGCTTTTCGCTCCTTGCTAGGATCATTTTCGATTGACCAAGTTGAGACGGAGAATTGTGGTGTCTGAAGGTGATCACTCCGGCAAGCTGGCCCTGGTGACCGGTTCGACCAGTGGCATTGGGCTGGGTGTGGCTCGGGAGTTGGCGAGCAGTGGCTATCGGATCATGTTGCACGGCCTGCTGGATGCCGGTGTCGGAGCTGAAGTTGCGGCCGATTTCACGCGGGAGTTTGGCGTTGACTGTGGATTCAGCAGTGCTGATCTCAGGACTCTGCGGGGATGCACCGAATTGGTGGTGGCCACACAGGAGTTTGGCGGCAGTGTGGATGTGCTGGTGAACAATGCCGGTCTTCAATACACATCCGCAGCGGTGGATTTTCCACAAGCGCGCTGGGATAGCCTGATTGCCGTCAATCTGAATGCCCCTTTTTATTTGAGCCAACAGGTGCTGCCGGCGATGTTGGCAGTCGGCTGGGGTCGCATTATCAATATTGCATCGGTGCATGGCCTGGTCGCCTCCGGCAAGAAAGCCGCTTACTGCGCAGCCAAACACGGCCTGGTGGGGCTCACCAAAGTGCTCGCTCTGGAGTCCGCCAAGGCCGGGGTAACCGTTAATGCGATTTGCCCCGGCTGGGTGGAAACACCGCTGATCGAGCCGCAAATTCAAGCCATTGCGCAAGCGCGGGGTATCGATATGGAGAGGGCCAAAATGGTCCTTGTTGGAGAGAAGCAACCGCTACCTGTGGCGACGCAACCTGCGGCGATCGGGCAGCTTGTCGTCTTTCTGTTGTCCGATGCTGCAGCCACCATGACCGGCATTGCCCTGCCGGTGGACGGAGGCTGGACAGCTCAGTAGACTGGAGCCAGACAATAACCCCCGGTTTCTGGCAATGAGCAGTACCATTCTGATTGCGGATGACCACCCGCTCTATCGCAGTGCCCTATTCGCCACATTACAGCATGCCAGCGACGCGAAACTGATAGAGAGTGTCGATCTGGAATCCACACTGGCGACACTCGCTCACCAGGCGGATCTCGATCTGCTCCTGCTCGATTTAAACATGCCCGGCAGTGATGGCTACAATGGCCTGGCGCGAATTCGCAAGGAATACCCGCAGGTGCCGGTGGTGGTGGTGTCGGGTAGTGACAGTGCACAAAGCGTGGCGGGCGCCGCACAATTCGGTGCAGTGGGCTTTCTTTCCAAAACCGCACAGCCACTGGAAATCCAAAACTGTATCCGGGCGGTATTGCAGGGCGAAACCTGGTTTGCCGAGGAGCTGTTGGCAGCGCAGCCACAGAGTCCATTGATTGAGCGGCTGCAGGGACTGACGCCGCAGCAGTTGCGCATCTTTCAGATGATCGCCCGCGGCATGCTGAACAAGCAAATTGCCTTTGAGCTGGGGATTACCGAGCCCACGGTGAAGAGCCATGTCACCGCGATCCTGCGCAAGACGGGCTTGCGCGACCGCAAGCAACTTATCCGTGAGGCGCAAAGCCTAAGTTAATCTTTTCCTGGCAACCCGACAGGCAATGAAGGCCTACCTGAATACCCGTCAGTGGTCTGCGAGCAATTGGGTGATAAAGTCCGCAGTACGCTGGTAGAGGGTTCTGCACGCTTTGGATGTCAGTTGCTCCAGATTCAAAAAAGCGTGAATCATGTCATCAAAGTTGTGCAGCCAGACCTGTGCACCGGCTGCCTGGAGTTTCTCCACATACGCATGCCCTTCGTCGCGCAGGGGGTCAAACTGTGCAGTGAACACCAGGGTGGGGGCCAGCCTGGCACTCACCGGCATCGACAGCGGTGACGCCTGCACCCGCTCTTCTCCCCGGCTGAAATAATTTTGGAAGTACCAGCGGATCTTCTCCACTTCCAACAGATGGCCGCGCCCGTTTTCGGTATAAGACTTGTGGCTCATGGTGTAGTCCAGGCTGGGATATACCAGGATCTGCCCGAGGATCGGTGAGTCGACGCGGCTCTGGTAGCGCGCGCACAGGGTGGCGCAGAGCGCACCGCCAGCGGAATCCCCCATTAAAATCACTTGGCCGTTGTGGGGAATGTCCCTGTTCGCCAGTGCCGGGGCAAGGTTTTCCAGCACCTGATTCAGATCGGAGAGGGCGGCGGGATAGGGGTTTTCTGGCGAGCGCCGATACTCAATGGAAACCACGCACCGCCGACAGGTTTCAGCAATTCGGCGGCAGATCGGATCGTACACCGTCACGCTGCCTGCCATATGGCCGCCACCGTGCACATAGACTATGACAGGCCCGCCGCTGGCCCGCTGCGGTAAGTAAGTGCGCACCGGGACCTGGTAGGCGCCGCCGGGAATCACAAAGTCCTTGACGGCCGTGTCGGGGCCGGTTTCGACAAACTGGCGCGTGAGGCTGGCGAGGCCCTCGCGTGCATTGATGGGGGTCGGCTCCACTCCTGCTGTCTTTGCCTGCTCGGCCAGTGTGTGAATTTTTGGCAACCACTCTGCCAGGGTTGGATCAAGTGTTGGCATTGACGCTTCTCTCGGTATTGGCGCTGGTCCCTGTCTCGGGCAGCTTGAAGGAGACAACAAATAGCGATGCTGAACAGGCCACGGCGATCCAGGCAGCGCTGGCGGCTATTCCGCTGGCATCGGCAAAACTGGTAGCACTCCACATCAACAGGGTTTCGATACCGTAAGAAATGGACCAGAACATCCCGAAGATGACGGTGATACGCGCCGGTGTCATGCCCGGCAGCTCCTGGGGCAGAGTGACTAATGCAGTCATCGGCAGAAACATAAAAAAGCCTGCCATTGCCGCGGCACTATAGGCAATAGTGGGAGAGCTGGTGGCAATCATTGCCGTTGCACTGAGCGTCAGCCCAGCACCACCGGCGCGAATCACTGGTAGGCGCATCGGCAGGCGCTTGGTGGTGACGATGCCGGCCACGGTGCCCACCATCCCCGCGGCAATCATCACCGCGGACAAATGGGTGCTCTGTACCGCAAAGGTATCGAGCAGTGGGAAGAGCGCAAATACGGCGATATAGCAGAAGAGTACGCCGCAGTAGGCCAGCGGCAGCCACCAGTTGAAAGGATCTGCCAGCCCTTCGCGCAAGCGGTAGGGCCGGGCCCTTTCGGAATCCGCTGTGCTACCGGCAAGGGGAATGGACTCGGCGCAGAGCCACCACAGCAGAGCGAGACTCGCGGCCATGGTACTGTAGAGGAATATCAGGTTTTCCCAACTGCCGAGCCATTGCAACAGAACGCTGGTCGTCAGCAGCGCGAGCAAATTTCCGGTATTGAACGCGGCGGCGTTTATCCCGTTTACCACCGGGCGCTCGCCGGGCCTGAAGTAATGCAGGACCACTGGATTAAAATAAACTATCGCCAGGGCACCCCCGAGGCCAAGGGCCAATCGGGATAGTAGCCAACCGTTGTAACTGTCGGCAAAGGCCCCCAGGCCGCCGGCGGCAATCAGTAAAATGGCGGCGGCGAACGCATAGCGAATGCCGAGTTTGACCAGCACGATGGCAGCGGCCAGGTTGCCAAGAATCTTTGCCAGAGTAATGGCATTGCTGCCCCAACTGGCGTTGGCGAGGCCCATCTGGGCAAACGACTGCTGAATTTCCGGTGTGAGGATGGCCCCGGCCACCCAGGATGCTGCAAACAGCGCGTAGGCGCTGAACATTAAGACTTCTACGATAATTCTTCTCATATATTGTTCACAGTGCAAAGACTGCCGCGCTTGTGGATACAGTGGTTTTTGTGGCTCTGACCCATACGCTAGCGCACCCTCTGCGCTCTCACTATTCGACCTTGGTAGGAATGGCTTGCTGGGCGATGCTGCTCAGCAAAGCCCGCAGCGCGGCGGGCCTGATGGGTTTTTGCAAAAAGTAAAATCCGGCGTGCTGGGCACGGGTGCGTACCCGGTCGGTATTCTCAGCGGAAATCACGATACAGGGACAGCCACAGCCCCACTGAACGAACAACTGCCGGGCCAGGGCAATGCCGTTAGTGGCATCGTCGAGATGGTAGTCCATCAGCACAACGTCGGGCATGCTCAAGTTCCGGGTGTGCTGGCCCGTGTTGACCCGGATCGTGCAACCCCACCCCTGCAACAGCGCCTGCATGGCTTGCAGGACCCGCGGTTCGTTATCGATACACAGCACCTGCAGATGTATGGGCTGCGCGGCCCCCGGCCTGGTCGTCGCAACCGCCGGGGGTCCGGGTCGCGCCCCGGTTCGCGGCAGGCTCAGTGTAAAGACACTGCCGCGGCCCACGCGTGAGCGCAGGGCCAGCGGGGCCTTGAGCAGGCGACACAGCCGCTTGACGGTGGCGAGGCCCAGTCCGTAACCGTGACCTTCACTGGTGCCACCCAGGCGGGTAAATTCTTCAAAGATGGCGTTTTGCTGTTCTGGCGCAATACCCACGCCGGTATCCCAGATTTCCAGGCGCAGGTGATCGCCATGGGCGCGGCAGCCGATCAGAATACCGCCGCGGCGGGTATACTTGATGGCATTCTCCAACAGGTTTTGCACCACCCGGCGCAACATGTTCGGGTCACTTGCCACCCACCACGGACTGGGGCGATAGTGCAGTTGGAGCGGTGGCCCCGTTTTTTGGCGCAACTGCAAGCGCGCCTCGGCCACCGCCACATCGAGAATACTGGAGAGGGCGAGTGGCTGCAGCTGCGGCTTGATATCCCCGGCGTCCATCCGCGCCAGTTGCAGCATGTCGGTAATCAGGCGCTCGGCCGCGCGCAGGGCATCGTCGGTACGGCACACCAGTGTGCGGCTGTCACTGTCCAGGTCGTGTCCGGCCAGTGCGTCCAAGAACAGCCGACTGGCATTGAGCGGTTGCACCAGATCGTGGCTCGCCGAAGCCAGGAAGCGGGTTTTGCTGGCCATGGCTTCCTGTAAATCGCGGTTGACCAGTTCAATTTCAGCTGTGCGCTGAGACACTTTTTGCTCCAGGGAATTCCGGATGTCTTCCAATTCCCGCACCGCGTGCGCGTAGTCGGAAATATCGGTGTAGGTGGTGACAAAGCCGCCCTCTGGCAGTGGCATACCGCGAATTTCCAGCACCGTGTCATCCCGGCGATAGCGGCGCACCTTGTAGGCGGTGCCGCGGCGCAAATGTGCCACCCGCTTACGTACGTGCTCTTCGACCGCACCCGGACCGCATTCACCCCGTTCGGCGTTGTAGCGCACCAACTCGGCGACGGGTTGGCCGACATAAATCAGGGGTGCCGGGTAGTGAAACAATGCCAGGTAGCGACGGTTCCAGGCCACCAGGTTCAGGTTGCCGTCAATCACGCTGATACCCTGCTCAATATTGTCGATGCTGCTCTGTAGCAGGCCGCGGCCAAATCGGTAGATTTCCGAAGCCGCATCGATATCCGGTGCTTTCGCGCTGCCCAGTTCGCGCAGCAAGCGCTGTGCGCTGGAGGAGCCGACAATACCGGCGAGCACTTTTTCCGTCATGTCCCGGTAGGGGGTGAAGGGTACCTGGCCGCCACTTTGTCTGTTTTTAACCGTGGCAAAGGTTTTGTGTGCGGCGTCGGCACCGATAAAGCGCGCCAGCAGGCGAAACAAAGCGTTTTTATCCGGCTGGCGCGGCGATTCGGTGGAGACTGTGTTCGTTGAGTGGCGGTTGTACCATTGGGATACCCACCACAAAAGCAGGGTGTTCAGGCCCAGGCCCAGTACACAGCTGATGGTGAGCGCACCGAAACCGAGCGCCCTGCCCAAGAGGTCGGGGTATCCCAGGGCAATTGCCAGAGGGGAGACTGCCCACACAGCGGTACCGGCGAGCAGCCCCGCAGCAACGCCCTCTGCGCGCGCCCGGCGCCAGTAGAGGCTCGCAATCATGGCTGGGGCTAATTGTGCCACCAGTGCCAGCGACAACAATCCAAAGGTGCCCAGGCGCACCTCCGCCCCCATACTGGCATTCACTAAAAGGGCGCAACCCATAATGCCGGCGATAATAACGCGGCGCACCTGGCGCAGGTTATGCCCCAAAATCTGCTGCGGGGTTTGCTGCGCCCGCTGCAGCCACCAGGGAACCACCAGGGTGTTGGCAATCATGGTGGACAGGGCAATAGTAGCGACAATAATCATACTGGCGCCAGCCGAGAGACCGCCGATAAACGCCAATAGTGCCAGGCCCGGATTTCCGCTTTCGAGTGGCAGAGCCAGTACGAAGCGCTCGGGGTTATCGTAGTGAGCGGGCAGCCACAGGTAACCGGCGTAGCCCACTGGGGCAATAAAGAGGGTCAGTATGCCCAGGTAGAATGGGATCAATTTGCGCAGCGTATGAATATCCTTATCGCTGTCGCTTTCGATCATCAGGATATGAAACTGGCGCGGAAGACAGAACATGGCCGCCATGCCCAGCACGATGGTGGCAAAATAACCGGTATCTGCCGGGCGGCTCGCCGCCAGCACTTGCAATCGCTCGCTGTTGAGCGCGCTGCGGGCAAGATCCCAGGGGCCGTCGAACAGAAGGTGGGAGGCATAGTAGCCGACAGCGACAAAGGCGAGGATTTTCACCAGGGCCTCCAGCGCTACGGCCATCAGCATGCCATTGCGGTGCGCCCCGCTGTCGATATTGCGGGCACCGAACATCAGCGCAAACAGACCCAGGGTGACCCCGATAACCAGGGTGATCGTGGGCGTGAAGGATTCCGAGGCATCGGTCAGCAGCAGGAAACTGTCACTGATTGCACGCAATTGGAGTGCCAGGTAGGGCAATACCGCCACCAGTGCGACTACCGCCACCGCCGCCGCCAGTAGTTGCGAGCCACCGTATTGGGCACTGATAAAGTCGGCAATAGAGGTGCAGCCCTGCTGTTTGGTGAGCTTGACAAAGCGCTGCAGCAGGGGCGCGCCGAAAGCGAGCATTAGGGTAGCGCCAACGAAGGTGGGGGGCAGTAGCCAGCCCTCCTCCAGGGCCTGCGCCGGGGTGCCGAAAAACATCCAGGCACTGGTATAGGTGCCGGCCAGGGCGAGCAGCAGAGGTTTTACGGAACGAATACGGCGGACGGGTAGCCGGTCACCCCAGTAGGCCACCGCGAAAAGCAGCAGCAGGTAGGCCAGGCCCAGGAAGGCCAGAGTCATCAAGCTAAACACAACGGCATCCGCTTTGGTCATTATTTGAGCGCGTTGGCAGCTAATATACTATCTGTCGCCCCTGAAGGCACCCGTTGACAGTGGTTCGGACTCATACCTTGGTCTAGCAGGCAAGGGTGATACAAGCCGGTAGAGTCGCAGTCCAGCATCGGTTGTGTTTTCTCCAGATCACAGCAATACCGAAATAAGAATCATTTGGATCTTGAGGGAGAGGATCATGGGCCCCAACAGCAAATTCAACCCGCTCGCTGCCGGCATCCTGCTGGCCAGTGGTGCCAGCTTCGTTTCAGCCGAACCGGTACTGGAAGAAATTATCGTGACGGCTCAAAAGCGCCAACAGTCCCTGCAGGAAGTGCCCGTCGCCGTGAGTGCATTCGATGAGGATGCGCTGCAGCAAAATGGCGTCACCGACGTTACCGACCTGCAAAAACTTGCACCCAACACGACTTTGCAGGCCAGCCGGGGCACCAATTCCACGCTGACGGCATTTGTGCGCGGTATTGGTCAGCAGGATCCTCTGTGGGGCTTCGAGCCGGGTGTTGGTATTTATGTCGACGATATCTACATTGCCCGCCCCCAGGGCGCTGTGTTGGATTTGTACGATGTGGCTTCCATCGAAGTGCTGCGTGGCCCCCAGGGTACCCTGTACGGCAAAAATACCATCGGCGGTGCGGTGAAATATGTTACCAAGCGTCTCACCGGTGACAGTGAACTGAGCTTCAGCGCAGCCCTTGGCAATTACAATCAGCGCGACCTGAAAGTGTCCGGTCAAACCGCGCTCTCGGATACTGTTTTTGTCAGCGGTGCTATTGCCACATTTCAACGCGATGGCTTTGGCGAAAATGTGATTACCGGGGAAGACCAGTACAACAAGGATATTGTTAGCGGTCGCGTCTCTGTGGAATTCAATCCGAGTGAGAAGCTGTGGCTGCGCCTGGCTGCGGATCAGACAAAGGATGAGTCTGCCTCCAAGCACGGTCACCGCTTCGGTCCGGGCTTGGCCGGTGAGCCGGTCCTCGACAGTGTGTATGATACCGAGACCAATCTGCCCAGCGATAACCTGGTCGAGACCTCCGGTGTATCCCTGGCCGTCGAGTATGAGGTTTCCGGCACGATTACCGTGAAGTCCATTACCGCCAGGCGGGAAGGCAATACCGATACCGTGATCGATTTTGATAGTACCCAGGGCGCCTGGTTTGATGTTCCTGCGATCTACGACGACGAGCAGTTTACCCAGGAATTTCAGCTCTTGTGGCAGGGGGATAGCGCTGATCTGGTGAGCGGTATTTACTACTATGACGGTACCGCATCCGGTGCCTTCGATGCAGTGCTGGGCTATCTTGCGGCGCCAGCCGGGTTTACCCAGAAAGTGGCCGGCAAGGTCGATACCCAGAGTATTTCCGCCTATGCGCACTACAACTGGCAGTTCGCCGATCAATGGAACTTGAATCTGGGTGGCCGCTACACCAGGGACAAAAAACAGGCAGCGGTATTTAAGGGCAACTACCTGGGACTCGGCAGTGATTTTCCCCATGCCCTCTACTATGCCGATACCCCCGAACCGGTTTTCCTGGCGACTTTGACCGATTACACCGGTGAGAACGACTGGGGCCAATTCTCACCGCGCGTAGGCATCGACTACCAGATCAATGACAATGCCATGGTGTATCTGTCTTACAGTGCGGGCTTTAAATCCGGTGGTTTCGATATGCGCGGTGATGCGAGCGTGAACCCGGAAACGGTCGACGGCTATGACCCGGAAACCGTCAACAGTGCAGAATTGGGCTGGAAGCTGGATTTGTTGGGCAACCGTCTGCGCCTGAATGGCGCTCTGTTCCGGGCCGATTATACGGATATGCAGGTTACCACGCAGACCCTGGTTCCCGGTGGCGGCTTTGCCAGTGCGGTGCTGAACGCTGGCGAGGCCCGTATCCAGGGGCTCGAGCTGGAAGCGTCCTTGGCGGTGACGGACAGCCTGACAGCCAATGCGGTCCTCGGTCTTATCGACGCGAAATTTATCGAGTTTCTCAGCGGAGGTGAAAATATCGCCGATACACTCGATATGCAGAATACGCCGGATACCACAGCGATGGTGCAGTTGAACTGGTCTATTCCTGTGGCCGACGGTGAGCTGGTGCTGAACCCATCGGTGTCCTACCGCGCGGATACGCAGATTTTTGAAACGCCGGGCATTCTGGACCAGAAGGCTTATACCCTGGTGGATGCTACTGCGACCTACTATCCGGGGTCAGGCAACTGGAGTGCGAGCCTGATCGGTAAAAACCTCGGCGATCAAGAATATCGCATTGCCGGTTACGATTTCGGTGCGCCTTTCCAAACAGGCTTCTACGGCGCCCCGCGCACCTTGGCATTGGCGTTTAATTACGCTTTCTAGCGCTTGATCCGGCACACGGCCAATTGGATTGAAGGTATTCCCGGTTAGAAACCCGCGCGTTTATTGCCGCTCCCCTGTGAGCGGCTTTTTTGTGTCCTCGAAACCGCTTGAATACACTGTCAGTTAGTCGGTTTTCAGCCGTTTCTGGGTCTTTTTGGCGCCTATCCAAATACGAGGGGATTGCCGGACGGCGAGGGCAGTCACGCAAAATCCATTTCGTGCTCACTGCGCTAAGGCAACCTGGGTTATCCGGTGAATAGCTTATGAAGATCCACCTTTGAGGGTACCCACCGAAGAGCCTCTTTCGAGCCTTGCCCCCAAGCTGGGCCCAGGTTGGCTGCGGTGGCTGTGGGGAGGGTTCGCCTGTTTTTGTATTTTTCTCGGTGTTATCGGGGCCATACTGCCCGGATTGCCTTCCGCCGTTTTTATCCTGCTTGGCGCCTGGGCCGCTTCGCGAAGCTCTCAGCGCCTCCATCGATGGATTGAAGAGCACCACCTGTTTGGAAATCTCTTGAAAACCTGCCGCAGCGGTTACCTGAGTCGACGCACCAAACTGGTGGCAAGTCTGACAATGACTGTGTCCCTCGCTTTTGCGATTCACCATATCAACAATGGGTATCTTATTTTACTCACCATCGGCGGCCTCGGTTGCGGCGCCTTTTGGAGATGGTCACGGTCGGAGTCGAATGGGTAATCCGGCAATAGACAGAGTGGTTGGTCGTCTCAATGCCCTGCCGGGTGACAGGGTTGAGTCCTGGCAAAACCAAAGTCATGCGCCAAACCACCTGCGGGACAGACACTGGTGGGTAGCGAACAGATAATCGGTCTTTCCAGGAGGCAAGCTGGACCGGGCAGTACAGCTTGAAACCCGAGCTCAAGGGTCCCTGCCAGGAGTGAAATTCTCCGGGTTGAAATCAGATCTATCGAAATTGCGCTGGCTCCCGGCCAATAGTCAGTGGAAACTCCTTGGCAAGGCGTGCCTATGCCTGCGGTGAAGTCGGGTTTGGCTAGAGTTCCTCTTCCCGCAGATTCCGCTGTGCGCCGCCGCTGCGGCCCTGAGGGCCGGTAACAACGGCGACGCTGGCCGTGTTCGGGTCCAGATAAGAGGCGGCAACCCGCTGCAGGTCGGCCAGGGTCACCTCCGTTACCTGCTTGCGGAACGCCTGACGTACCACGTGGCTGCGACCGTACAGGGCAGAGTGAAAATTCTTCTTGGCCTCGCCGGCGGGAGAGGCGGGCTTGTCCAGACCGCCGATGACACCGAGAATCGCTTCCTCCACCTGTTCGGTTTTGTGCCTCCCCTCTGCCAGCCACTCCAGGGACGCATTAAAATCATCCAGGGTTTCCCCCAGGCGCGGGTCGCGATAAGAGAAGAAGCGGAATACGCCAATATTGCTGTCCTGGGCTGCACCACTGCCATAGGCGCCACCCTGTTCGCGGATAGCGCGGTGCAGGAAACCATTGCGCAAAAAGCCGCCCAATACGGAAAGCGGCGCTGCATCCGGATGGGATAGTGGAACAGTGGCATACGCCTTGGCACAGAAATTTACCTGGCTGTTGACGAGCCACAGCGCCTGTATACGTTTGCGTTCAAAGGGCGCTTCGGGGTTGGCTGGCGTTTCACTGGGGATGGCAGTGAGTGCCGACAGGGCCTGGCTAAAATCGTCGAGTTTCTCCGCCTCGCCAATCAACAGGAACTGGCGCGGGGCGGCGAGTATTTTCCGGTGGATCGCCTGGAATTGCGTGGAGAGTTGCTGCAGCCCTTCTTTTTGCTCGAGATCGCGCACCAGCCCCTTGAGGTTGCGCAAACCAAGCAGACCGCCACTGGCGTGGTTCTCAAAAGCGGCGCGATTGGTCCCTGCGCTGGCCGCGGCCATGGCGAGGGCATGGCCGTTGTCGACAACGCCCTGTTCGCGGCGGGCCAAAGTCTGTTGAAGTAATTCCCGCATACGGGTGGACTCATCGAAACGCACCTGCTCCATGGTGGCTTGCATCAGGTCGGTCAGTTCACCCTGATTGCGTGCCAGCGCTTTGCCAGACAGGATAAAGTGACCGGATAGAGTATCGAGGTTGTCGATGGCGGTGCGGCTGCTGGTAAAACCGTGTAGAGCACCGGCCACGCGGGTCTGCCACTGCTGGACTGCCAGGTAGTCTTTGTCCCCCAGGCCGACTTCACTCAGGATTTGACAATAATAGGGGAGCAACTGGTGTTCCTCCTCGCTGAGTTCCGGCAGGGCACACACCACCTGCTGGTACACAAGGCCGTTGGTGCCGGCGCTGTAGCGGGACAGTTTCTGCGCGCCCAAGGAGGTCTTTTCACCCTCTACATCTGGCAGTTCCGCGGGAATATCCTCAACGCCAACTTTTGGCAGAATTGAGGCATCGTCCTCGCGGTTTTGCCGGTCTACCAGAGCTTTGGCGGTCTCGATAATCTGATTTCTGTCTTTTTCGCTGAGGCGCGACTTGATCTGCGCAAGCTGGTCTTTCTCCGCCTGCGCGCGGCGTGTCGCCAGTTGGTCATCGGGGCTCAGTACCAGGCGCACGCGGTGCTGGTTTTCCAGCAGCAGTTCACGGGCCTTGCCGGCAATAAATGTCGGGTCCTTGATCTGCTCGCGCAGCTTCTCCAGGGTGGTATCGATGTTCAACAGGCCGATGGCATCGCCGCGATGGGTGGCGCCGGTCAGGGCGGTCAGGATCAGCTGCAAGCCATAGGGATAGCCGTCGCCGCCGATCTCGCGCTGTTGCAATTCCAACTGGTGCAGGCTGGCGGCAACCTGTTCATAAGGGAGGCCGTTTTGTGCAACCTCCGCCAATACCGCGAGTATCTGTTTCTCCAACTCGTCGGCGCGCTCCCGTTCACTGCCCTCGATACCGCAGACAAAGACCAGCTCCCGCTGGGAATCATCCAGCCCCACAAGTGGGGAAGGGGCGCTGCCCAGGTCGGTGGTCTCGAGCAGTTTCATCAGGGGTGAGGCGCTATTGTCCAGCAGTACACCAGCGAGCAGGTGTGCCGTCAGGGCCTCATCCAGATCGGTGACATCGCCCAGCAGCCAGCTCAGGACGATATGGGTTTTACCACTGGGTTCCTCGCCGCTCAACGGATAGTGTTCCTCGACCTTGAGCGGTGCCTGGTAGCGGTCTTCGCGACCGACAGCGATGGTTTTTTCCAGTTGCTCAAACTTGTGCAGGGCCCTTTCCTCGAAGGCCGCCTGGTGCTCTGCGGCAGGAATATCGCCGAAGGTCATAAAGATGGCGTTGCTCGGGTGATAGTGGCTGCGGTAAAAGGCCACCAGCTGTTCGTAGCTGAGTTTGGGGATATCAGTCGGTTCACCACCGGAGTTGTAGTGGTAAGTGGTGGTGGGGAACAGATACTTGCTCAGGGTGTGCCAAAGCTGGGCGCTGACGGAACTCATGGCGCCTTTCATCTCGTTAAACACCACTCCTTTATACATCAGATCGCTGTCGGGGTTACCGGTTTCGGTGAATTCCAGTCGATGCCCCTCCTGGGCAAAATCCAGCGGGTCCAGGCGCGCAAAGAAGACCGCATCCAGATACACGCTGAGCAGATTGTCAAAATCCTTGCGATTCTGGCTGGCGAAGGGGTAAGCGGTCCAGTCGGAACTGGTGAAAGCGTTCATAAAAGTGTTGAGAGAGCGGCGGATCATCATAAAGAAGGGGTCCCGCACCGGGTATTTGTCACTGCCACACAATGCGGTGTGCTCAAGGATATGCGCCACACCGGTGGAGTCCCCGGGTACCGTGCGCAATGCCACGAGAAACACATTCTCCGGGTTGTCGGCGGCAATATGCAGGTGCTGGGCGCCGGTGGTGGCATGGCGGTATTCCTCGACGCACACGCCGAGAGATTCGATTTCTGTGCTGGTAACCAGTTCAAATGCGGGATGTGAATTGCTCAAAGGACAGCTTCCTGGAGTTATCTGAAACTTGCCGCCGGCCTTCGCCGCCGAAAGGGCGCTATTCTACCGCTTGCACACACCGGAAAGACAGTGTTGACAAGGGCGCCGGCATGGCAAAGACTCGGCCGGCCAAGGCCCCGGCATAAATGTAGACGAACAGGGAGATAGCGGTTGTCCTGGTTGGATATTGCCAGTGTCTCAGGATTTTTTATGACCTGGGTGGGCTACACCTTATTTGCGCGAAAAAAAGCCAGGGAAACCTGGTGCCTTTCCTCCTCTCTGCGATGGTTTCGGGTGGAGTGGATGCTGCGTATGCTGGACCGGGAACTGCGCATGGCGGATACCGCCATACTGGGCAACCTCGAGCGGGTGATCGGCTTCTTCGCCTCTACCAGTATCCTGATTCTGGCGGGTCTGGTCACTGCGCTGACGGCCAACAAGGCGGCTATTGCAATGTTGACCAGCCTGCCTTTTGCTGAACCCACTACGGTTGAGCAGTTTGAACTCAAGGTGATGTTGCTAATCCTGATTTACATCTTTGCCTTTTTCAATTTCACCTGGTCTCTGCGTCAATACTCTTTTGCAAATGTGCTCATCGGCGCCACGCCTGCGCAAAATAGCGCGCTTTCTGAAGAGGAGCGGCGGTGTTTTGCCATCAATGCGGCCAAAGTGATCGACCATGCGGGTCACAGTTACAACTATGGACTGCGGTCCTATTATTTCTCCATCTCTGTGCTGGGGTGGTTTATCCACCCTGTCCTGTTTATCGCCGGTTATCTTTTGGTGGTCTATATACTTTACCGCCGCGAATTTCTGTCCCGCTCCTTGCAGTCAATCCTGGCGGCAAGGGAGGGCATCCTGAAGGGTAATTGAATTCCAAAACCCAATAAAAAACAGTGAGTTTCTGGTGGTTCTTGAAGTCATTTCCAAAGTGTATGGTCAGGCGCCTGCCCTCACCGAAAAATCTGGCCTCTGCCCAGGCAGAGCCCGTTTGGCAGTTGGGTTACTGTCATCTTTCTCTCCGCAAAGCCTGGTAGCGAATCCTAAAGTATACGTAGCAGAAGCTCCTTGGCGGCGTTGACGCGCGACGCCAGGTAGTCGTTACCACCGCGATCCGGATGCAGCTTTTGCATCAGCCTGCGATGGGCACCGACAATCTCATCCCGCCCGGCACTGGCGCCAACGCCGAGGATGCGCCGGGCCTCGCACTCGGTGAGAGGGGGCCCCGCCTGTTGCTGTGCAGCTTTTTGGTGCTGTTGCCCGGGGGATTGGCGGCTGTGTGTATATTTTTGCAGCAGGGGTGATAACCATGGCAGTATGCGGGGGAGCTGGTTGAGCAGGCGTCCCAGCACCGGCAGTATCAGCAGGGCAGCTGCGCCAACCCAGTGCAGCCGCCCGCTCAGGGCCAGAATCACCACAATCATGGCCCCACCCAGTACGGTGGCGAGGAAAATCTGTTTGCGCCGGTTCCCCGGTGCGCGGGACTTGATCTTCTGCCAGGCAAACCAGGCGGCGATCAAAATGAGAAACAGTAGAATTAAACGTGCCAAAGGCGGCTCCTTGTATGGTTGACAGGCCAACATTGTAGGGTACGGATCAAATAACTTTCTTATCTATTTGAAAATTCGGTTAATTTAGCCTAAGTATGGCTCTGGGCGGATAAACGCTTTTTGGCTATCCTGATGGAAGAAAATTTCAGCATTTGAGACAACAGTATGCAATACGACAAATTCCAGATACCGGATGCGGATCAGATTTTGCCCGGTCGGCCACAACCGATGGAAATCAGTGGTGTTCACTTCGTCAATGGCAATCCGATCAAGGCGCCGTTCCCCGAGGATACGGAAGTTGCTTTGTTTGGCATGGGCTGTTTCTGGGGCGCCGAGCGCTTATTTTGGGACACCGAGGGTGTCTTCGCCACCGCTGTTGGCTATACCGATGGCGCTACCGAGAACCCGAATTACGATGAGGTATGCAGTGGGCGCACCGGGCATGCCGAGGTGGTCAAAGTCATCTACGATCCAGCAGTTATCAGCTATGCGGAGCTGCTGCATCTGTTCTGGGACCGTCACGACCCCACCCAGGGGATGCGCCAGGGCAATGATATCGGTTCTCAGTATCGCTCCTGTATCTTCTGTTGTTCCGAAGCGCAGAAAAAGGAAGCCGAAGCCAGCAGAGAGGCGATTCAGGAAGCGCTGGATGCAAAAAATCGCGGCAAGATCACTACCGAAATCAGTATGGCGCCGGAATTCTATTACGCCGAGGAGTATCACCAGCAGTATATGGCGAAAAACAAAGAGGCGGCTTGTCCGCTGATTCGCAATCCCATGCACGACTGAAGCCAGAAAAAGCGGCTCGGCGCTGCCGTCCTGGTTTGCTTTGTGAACTGCCGCTCCCCGGTTCCCCGCTCGCGCCTTTCTCCAGTGGGCTTTCAGCGTGATTGATGGGCCCGCTGGTGCGCGCACCAGTCGCTCCAGCTGCCGGGGTAGAGCAGGGAGTCGCGCCGGCCGGCCAGATATTGGGCAAAAAAATTCACACAGGCGGTCACCCCGGAGCCACAGTAGTTGAGCAGTGGCCGCCCGTTTGAGAGAGGCTCCCATTGTTTGCGCAGTGCCTCGGGGGCTTTTACCTTTCCGCTCGCAGTTTCAGTTATTTCCTGCCAGGGCTGGTTGATGGCGGTGGGAATATGCCCCGCGATGGGGTCGATGGGCTCCTTCAGACCCGCAAAGCGCTCGTGATCGCGCGCATCGACCAATTGCCAGGGGGCAGTGCCCAGCCTGGCTTTCACCTGTGCGTAGTGAACCAGCAGGTTTTCCTTCGGCTTGGCCTTGAAGTTGCCCGCCGGGCGCGAGGCGGGCGCATGGGTTTCCAGGGGTTGGCCCGCATCACACCAGGCCTTCAGACCACCGTTCAGAATGCGGATGCTTTTATGGCCAAAGAAGAAGAAGAGGAACCAGGCCCGCGCGGCAAAGCCCAGGCGGTTATCGTCGTAAACCACCACGGGCGTAGTGCGGCTGACGCCCAGTGTGCGCGCGAACTGCTGGAATTGAGCGCTGCTGGGCAGTGGGTGGCGGCCCCCGTATCGCTGCAGGGGTGCGGAGAGGTCCCGGTGCAGGCTGGCATAACAGGCTCCGGGAATATGTGCGGTGGCAAAGGCCCGTGCACCACGGTCGGGGTCTGATAGTGCGTAGCGACAGTCCAGAATCACCGGATCTGCAGACGCCTGCAGCTGCATGAGCGCCGCCACTTCGATTAACGGGTCATCGCTGTCCTTTTCCATTGCGCTGTATCCAGTGTTTGTGTTGTCCAGTGAAAATACGGGGTGATCAAAGCCCGCTTTCCGGTGCCGATAGTTGCGCTGCCGGCGTCTCCGCTTGCTGCTGTTTCGCCGCCTGCTGGTGGGTCAGTTCCTGTTGGCGACAGGCCAGAGTGGCCTGGGTTTGGTCTTCCATCGGGTTGTTGAGGAAGCGGGCGGCGGCCTGTTCGGCGCAGTTGCTCGCCGAAATAATATCGTGGGCCAGTTGCGGGAACAGCAGCCACTGGTGGTTCGGCAATGCCTTGCGCGCAGTATTGGCGTCCTCCGGGGACAGTACCGGGTCCAGGCCGCCATGCAACACCATGACCGGTGCGGGTGTGGCGATGGCCTGTGACTCCAGCAGCGGTGCGGAGGGAATTGCCCAGATGCGGCACTGTAATTGCAGCAGGCTCAGGTCCGCACGCGCAGCGCCTCCCAGGATACCGGTTTTGGCGGCATTGGTGCGGGCCTGTTCAAAGTCCACAAAGGGGGCTTCCTCGTAACAGAAATGACTGACGCCGGCGGCATCACCGAAGTAAGGGTCCAGCACGATCTCCATAAAGTGTCCGATGGCTTTCTGTGCGGGTTTGAGGCCTTCATCAGCGGGGTTTTCCAGCCCCTCAATCAGTTTCGGCAGTTCGCTGTAGAAATTCTCATTGTACAGTGCCTGAAAGAGGACTCGCAGCAGACGCTGTCCTGTGAGAACGAAGGGGTAGTGCTGGTCGGAATAGCGGTGCCTGATGGAAATGGTACGGGGTGTTTCGTCCAGGGTCTGCACCAGATTCTCCAGGCGGCGGCGCAGTTCCGGGTAGCGGCTGTTACAGGTTTTATGCTCGATACAATGTTTCAAGCCGCGCTCATAGGCCGCCAGAGAGTCCTGGGCCAGCTGCTGGGTGTAAACGATATTAGGGAAAACGGCGCTGTTGAGTACCAGGGCGCGCACCGATTCAGGGTAATCCCGCGCATAGGTGAGGGCGTAGCGGGCGGCGTAGGACACCCCGTAGAGGTCGAAACTATCGATCCCGAGCAACTTGCGCAACGCCTCCACATCCCTGGCGATGGTGGCGCTGTTGTACTGGGCCATATCGGTGCCCTTGCTCAGGCGGCTATAGCAGCGCTCCATGCTGAAAGCGAATACACGGGCCTCCTCTTGCGGGGAGAGGTTGCGCTCGAAGGCGGTGCGGGCATCCTCGATAAATTCCCTGCAGGTGAGACGCGGCTGTGCCATGCCGGTGCCGCGGGGGTCCATCACAATCAGGTCGCGGCCGTCCTCTACCGACATGGCCGCATAGTTCAGCCACAACCAATCGCTGGCATTTTCCGGCTCCAGGCCCATGCTGGCGCCCGGGCCGCCGGCGCCCAGATGCAGCAGGGGCGCCTTGCTGGGATTTGGTTCCTTGGCGTGAAAGCGTACGGCGGGGAAGCGGATCTTGCGTCTGGATGGGTGGGCGTAAGCCTCTGGGACTTCCACCATAAAACACTGGGTCATGGGCCAGGCGTCACCGGTTTCAAACCAGCAGGGTTTGGGAATCAAACGGGTATGGGCCTCACCCTGCGCTGCCTGCCCGGGCTGTTGCTGGCCGGCCCGCTCACAGGCCCCGACCAACAGGCAGAGCAGAACGGAGACGGCGGTGAACGGACGGAAAGTGTGCACTGAACTCATTCCTTTGGACTGTGATGGGTTTTGTTGAGTGTTTTTCCCCGATACCGTTTAACGATGGCCAACCCGCGCAATGGGAGCCGACAGGTTCCAACGCAGGGCGGCCAGGCGAATTGACAGGGTGACAAGCATGGCAATAGCGACAACCAGATCTCCAGCAAGTTTGCCACTGGCGTCCAGAAGAACCAGGACGGCGGCGCCGGTTAGAGCGGCGGTGGCGTAGATCTCACGGCGCAGCAGCAGCGGGATATCGCCGCACAGCAGGTCCCGGATCACGCCGCCAACGGTGCCGGTCATCACGCCCATCACGATGGCAATCGTGGCCGAGTAACCAAGTTCCAGCCCTTTCTGCGTGCCGATCACGACAAACACGGCGAGACCGATAGCGTCGGCCACCATCAGCAGGCGCATGGGCACCTGCAGGTAGCGTATCAGATAAAAGCTGAGCACACCGGTAGTGGCGGCAATCCACAGATAGTAAGTATCCTGCAGCCAGAATACCGGGAGATTCAGGATGATATCTCTGGTCGTGCCGCCTCCGGTGGCGGTGACACAGGCGAGCACCACCGCGCCGAACAAGTCCATCTGCTTGTGCCCCGCGGCAAGTACGCCACTGAAGGCAAATACCACTATGCCGATCAGGTCAAACCAATGCAGCAGCTGATCCATATCGTCGTTAAACCTACAGACTGGCGAAGCCGGGCAGGATAGCACTCATGATCTGGCAAGGGGAGAGACGGAGCAGCAGGGCGGTGCGCTTGGTGGTGGAGGGATGGGCCCACGGCGGGGCCCGGTGTGTCGTCAAGTTCAGACGAAGGCCTGCAGGCCTGTCTGGGCGCGACCGAGGATCAAAGCGTGTACGTCGTGGGTACCTTCGTAAGTGTTGACCGCTTCCAGATTCATCACGTGACGAATCACATGGAACTCGTCGGCAATTCCGTTGCCGCCGTGCATGTCACGGGCCACGCGGGCGATATCCAGGGCCTTGCCACAGTTGTTGCGTTTCACCAGCGAGATCATGGTGGGATCGAACTGCTTGTTCTCATCCATAATGCGCCCGACGCGCAGAGATGCCTGCAGTCCGAGCGCAATTTCGGTTTGCATGTCGGCCAGTTTTTTCTGAAACAGCTGGGTTTGGGCCAGTGGGCGGTTAAACTGCTTGCGGTCCAGGCCGTACTGGCGGGCGGCGTGCCAGCAGAATTCACTGGCGCCCATAGTGCCCCAGGAAATGCCGTAACGGGCGCGATTGAGACAGCCGAAGGGGCCGCGCAGGCCGCCGATGTGCGGGAACTTGTTTTCTTCCGGAACGAAGACACCGTCCATGACGATTTCCCCGGTGATGGAGGCACGCAGGGAGAATTTGCCCTCGATCTTCGGTGCGGACAGGCCATCCATACCCTGTTCGAGGATGAAGCCGCGGATAACATCCTCATCGTCTTTCCCCCACACCACGAAGACATCGGCGATGGGGCTGTTGGTAATCCACATCTTGGTACCGCTCAGGCGATAGCCGCCGTCCACTTTCCTGGCGCGGGTTTTCATGCCGCCGGGATCCGAGCCCGCATCCGGTTCGGTCAGGCCGAAGCAACCGACCCACTCACCGGTGGCCAGTTTGGGCAGGTACTTCTGCTTTTGCTTTTCGCTGCCGTAGGCATAGATGGGGTGCATCACCAGACTGGACTGCACGCTCATGGCGGAGCGGTAACCGGAATCCACGCGCTCTACCTCGCGCGCTACCAGGCCGTAGCAAACATAGTTGAGACCGGCACAACCGTAGCCGTTGATGGTGGCGCCGAGCAGGCCCAGTGCGCCCATTTCACGCAGGATGTCACGGTCGAAGATTTCGTGGCGGTTGGCCTCCAGAATCCTCGGCATCAGTTTGCTCTGACAATACTCACGTGCAGTGTCGCGCACTATGCGCTCTTCGTCGGTCAGCTGTTGGTCCAGCAGCAAGATATCGTCCCAATGGGCGAGAGGCTGATGTTTACTCATGGTTTGTCTCTTCTACTTCCGTTATCGATGTACACCGTTGCGGGTGGTGGCAGGGGTTTAAGCCCGCCGCAGAGGGTCCCGGTGACCATTCAGTTTAGTGTGGCGCATGATACCTAAGTAACTGTAACGGGGCACTCCCACAGACCACAAAATTCCAGCGGCCCTTTTAGCCACTGTGTAAACAAGAGTAAATCGCCTTGCGGGGTGTTTTTGTGGCGAGATAATGCCCGCAATAAATCTCTATTTTTGTTCAATTCACACTCTGCTTTCGGTGATATTCCTTGTGCTTTCATCGCATTTTGGCAATTTGTATTCCACTTCTCGCCAGCTGTTCATCCCCCACGATTCAGACTGATCAGTCCCAAGAACAGTTACAGCTACCAGCAAATTTTCGCGCTTCCGGCACCGTCGCCACCGAGCTGCGCTGGTGGCGCAGCTTCGGTGACCCGCAGCTGGAGCACTTGGTGCTACTCGCGCTGAAGGATAACCCGGATATCCAGGCCAGTTACTGGCGCCTGCAGCAGGCAGCCGCAGCGGCCCGCGGTGCCCGCTCCGGGCTTTGGCCCAGGGTGACTGCCCAGACTGAAAATACGCAACAGCGTTTTTCTTCCGGTGAGTTTACTGATGAATCCAATGAAGGTAACAGCTGGAGCACGCGTGTTGCGGCCAGTTATGAGGTGGACCTGTGGGGGCGGGTGCGCGCCGGTGCCAGCGCCGCTGAGGCGGGGTTTTTGGCCCGGGCGCAAAACCTGCAGACTGCCGCCCTGAGCCTTGCCGCAGAAGTATCCGCTACCTGGCTGCAACTGCGTGAAGCCTGGGGCCAGTTGGATCTGCTCGAACAGCAGTTGGAAACCAACCGCAAGTCACTGCAGGTAATGGAGCTGCGCTTTGGGCGCGGTGTCGGCGATGCCGCCGATGTGCTGCAGCAGCGCCAACTGGTGCAGCAGTCTGAGCAGGTGTTGTTAGAGGCGCAAGCCGATATCGAGACGCTCAAGGTCCAGCTGGCGGCGCTACTCGGTACCACTGAGGTGCAGCTCGAAGAGGTTATCCACAAAGTCGCGGGTCTTCCACTGCTGCCGGCCCTGCCGGATACCGGCATTCCCTCCCAGTTGCTGTTGCGCCGCCCCGATGTGCGCGAGGCCCAGCGCAGCCTATTACAGGGCTACCATCTTGCAGACCAAACCTGGGCGGACCGGCTGCCGGTATTGGGCCTTTCTGCCGTTGCCAGCAATGGCACCAGCCTGATCAGCGATATCACTGAAAACTGGCTGTTGGCAATTGCCGCCTCCCTGGAAGGAGTGCTCTTTGACGGTGGTGCCCTGGCTTCGGCGCGGGATCAGGGCCAGGCCGAGCTACAGGAGCGTTGGTCTCTGTACAGCAGCACCGTGAACCAGGCACTGTTGGAAGTGGAGCTGGCCCTGATTCGCGAGCGCGTCCTGGTGCAGGAACTGGTGCATTTGCGCGAGCGCAAGGGGCTTTCCGATCTGATTGCCCAGCGCCGCAGCCGCGCCTATGCCCGAGGCGCTGTCGATTTTCTCAATTTGCTCACCGCGACTACTGAGCAACAGAGTCTGGCTAGGCAGGTGCTTGCCGCCGAGCGCCAAATCATTGAAAACCGTGTAACGCTTTACCGCGCGCTTTCCGGGGGGCTGCCGCAGGAGGATCTCCCCGCCCCAAAGCCCGTGGATCTGGTGCTGTATCTGGAGGGAAGTAATTGATGTTAAAGAAAACCCATTGGCGCTGGATTATGCCCGTGGCGTTGGTACTGGTGGCGTTGCAGGTCGCCGGTTGGATGTTGCGCGAAAAACCTACGGTGGCGCGCAGCGAGCGTCGCGTGCCGCCACCCGCTGTAGAGGTGGCAGTGGCTGAGCGCGGCCGCTTCCCGGTGACTTTCAATGCCCTCGGCAAGGTCTCTGCAAGGGAGCTGGCAGAAGTGCAGCCACAGGTGCAGGGGGAAGTGGAATGGCTGGATTATGGCCTGGGGCCGGGGGCTATTTTACCCAAAGGCCAGGTATTGCTGCGTATAGAGGCGGAGCCCTACCAACTGGCGTTGCAGACGGCACGCAGCAGCCTTGCCGAGCGCCGTGCAGAACTGCAACAGGAGTGGGGCCAGCAGCAGGTGGCATTGGAAGAGTATGCCCTGCTGGGTAGCTCGCTGCCGCAGTCGGATCGCGCACTGGTGCTGCGCGAGCCACAACTGGCGCAAGCACAGGCGCGGGTGCAGGCGGCCGAAGTGAGCGTGGGACTGGCGGAGCGTGATCTGCGCCTCACCCGTATTCATGCGCCCTTCGATGCGTTGGTGGTGGCGCGTGCGGTCGATGTCGGTGATCGCGTGGCACCGGGAAATATTCTCTATAGCCTCGCCAGTGCCGACCACTTCCAGATCGCAGTGGAAGTGCCGGCAGCGCATCTGCACAGATTAGGTAGTGCCACTAATGAAGTGCGTATCTATGGCAGCCAGTGGCCCCAGGGCGTCTACCGGCGCGGTGACTTTGTGCGCACAATCCCGGTTTTGGAAGAGCAGGGCAGGCTTGCCAGCGTGCTGGTGGAATTGGAGGACCCCCTGTCTGTACACAATCCGGGCCAGCCACAGCTGCTGCTGAATGATCTTGCACGGGTGGAGATTGTTTCCCAGAGCGAAGAACAGAGCGTTCGAATTCCCCTTACCGCCCTGCAGGATGGCAACAGGGTGTGGGTGGTCAAAGACAACCGCACAAGGGTGCTGCCGGTAGAGGTGGCTTATATGGATGGGGACTACGCGCTGCTGGAACAGGGCTTGAACGGTGGTGAGACCCTGGTGACCACACGGCTGGTCAATGTGATAGAGGACATGCCGGTGCGTATTGCCGCCGATACCAAAGAGCAACAGCGCCTCGGTATAGAAGCGGCAGTATCCGCACAGAAGGTCGTGGAGAAGGGCGTGCACAGCGGCGCAACCGGGGGTGCCGATGGCTGAGTTCAAAAAAACTGGCGCGGAAGTTGATACTCGCTCCGGCCCCATTGCCTGGATGGCACGCAACTCTGTGACTGCCAACCTGTTGATGCTGGTATTTCTTGTTGGCGGGCTGATTTTTTCCGTTGTGGTGAAAAAAGAGGTCTTCCCGGAATTCAGCCTGGATATTGTCAGCATTGCCATCTCTTACCCCGGCGCCAGTCCGGAAGAGGTTGAGCGCGGTGTGCTGGTGGCTGCCGAGCAGGCGGTGCAGGGCATTGTGGGTATCAAGCAGAAGCGCGGTGTGGCCTCCGAGGGGGGGGCTTCGCTGACTCTGGAGCTGGAGGGCGATGCCAACGCCAACCAGGTTTACCAGGATGTCCAGCAGGCGATTGATCGGGTGACGACCTTCCCTGCGGATATTGAGCGACCCCAGGTGAGCCTGGCAGAGCGGAAGCGCGATGTAATGGACCTGGTGGTGCATGGCGACCTGGATGACCGGAGTCTACGCGCTGTCGCCATGCAGGTGTTCGACAGGCTGGAAGCGCACCCCGAGATTACCCAGGTGGAAACTTCCGGGGTACGCGATCTGGAGGTGGCGATAGCGGTGCGCCGGGACGACCTGCGCCGCTACGGGCTCACGCTCGCGGAGGTGGCGGCGCTGGTGCGCAACGGGGCGGTGGATGTGCCGGCGGGCGGGGTTAAATCTACCGCTGGTGAAATACTGGTTCGGGTCACCGAGCGGCGGGATTGGGCGCGGGAATTCGGTGATATCGTGGTAACCCAGGGCAGCGGGGGAGGGGCTGTGTATCTTCGCGATATTGCCAGTGTCAGCGATGCACTGGTGGATGAAGCGCGCAGCATGGTCTTTAACGGCGAGCCGGCGGTGAGTATCCGGATTTTTCGCGTGGGCGAGCAGACCCCCATGAGCGTGAGCGAGGCGGCGCGCGAGGTGATTGTGGAACTGGAGGACAGGCTGCCGCCGGGTGTGTCCCTCAGTATTCGCGATGATGACGCGGAACTGTTCAAGGAGCGCCTGTCGCTGCTGCTGAAAAACGGCTTTATCGGGCTTTTGCTGGTGTTTATCGTGCTGGGGGCATTCCTGGAGTTGCGCCTCGCGTTTTGGGTCACGTTGGGCATTCCCATCAGTTTTCTCGGTGCCCTGTTGTTCCTGCCAGGACTCGATATCTCTGTCAATATGGTGAGCATGTTCGCCTTTATTATCGCACTCGGCATTGTGGTGGATGATGCGATTATCGCGGGGGAAAATATTCACGAGTGGCGTCAGAAAGGCTATAGCAACCTGCAGGCGGCGGTGGCCGGCGCGCGGCAGGTAGCGGTACCGCTGACCTTCGCCATTCTTACCAATATCGTGGCTTTTATCCCCCTGATGGCTTTGCCCGGCTTTATGGGTAAGATTTTTGGGGTGATTCCCTTTGTGGTGGCTTCGGTGTTTGTGATTTCCTGGGTGGAGGCACTGTTCATCCTTCCGGCGCATTTGGCCCATTCCCGCCGCGGTTACAAAAGTCGCAGGGCGCGTCGTTTCGCCGCGCGTCAGAAGGTGCTGGCGCAGGGGTTGGACCGTTTTGTACAAGTGCGCTTTCGCCCTTTTCTCGATCTGTGTGTGCGCCATCGCTACACCACCATAGCGGTGGCACTGTCCACCCTGCTGGTCGTGGCCGGTTATGCTGCCAGTGGCCGTATGGGTTTTACTCTGATGCCGCGGGTGGAACGGGATTCCGGCCGCTTCCAGGTGGCCTTTCCCAACGGCACCGCCGAACAGCAGTTGGAAAAAGCGCGCAGCCAGATTATGGCTGCGGCCGACCGGGTGCTGGAGACCTACGACCGCGAACGGGTATTTCTCGGCATCCGTGGGCTGATCCGCAACGATTCGGTGCAGGTGGATGCTTACTTTGTACCCTCTGACCAGCGCGGGTTTTCCACCGGCGCGTTCGTGCGCGCATGGCGGCGGGAGGCGGGTTCGATTGCGGGAGCGCTCAGTGCAATCACCGTCGCAGACCGGGGAGGTCCCGGAGCGGGCGCCTCTCTCACGGTGGAGCTGCAACATACCGATACCGACACGTTGGATCGGGCGGCCCAGCGTCTGGGTACAGAGCTGGAGAAGTTCCCCAATGTCAGCGACATTGATGTCGGTATCTCCCAGGGCAAGTCGCAGCTGGACCTGACATTGACTGAGCGGGCCAAGAGCCTGGGCATTTCGGCGGAAGAGGTTGGCCGCCAGTTGCGCGCGGCCCTGTACGGCGCCGAAGCCCTGCGCCAGCAGCGTGGCCGCGACCAGGTCAAAGTGATGGTGCGCTTGCCGGAAAGTGAACGGGTCGGTATGGAGGATGTATCCAGCATCATGATCCGTGCCGGCAACGGCCTGTGGCTGCCATTGCCGGATCTGGTGGAAGTGTCGCAGGGGCGCGCCTATGCCACCATCAATCGCCGCGAGGGCCGGCGAGTGCTAACGGTTTCCGCGAATGTGGAACCCAGTGACCAGGCGGCGCTGGTGATCAATGCATTGGAGCGCAATGTGACTGCGCAGATGCAGGTGGAATTTCCCGGCCTCGGCATTTCCTACGAAGGGCGCCAGGCGGACGAGCGAGAGGGGCTCGCCTCCCTGAGTCTGACATTTCTGCTGGCAATGGCGGTCCTCTATCTGTTGCTGGCCATTCCCCTGAAGAGCTACATGCAGCCATTGATTGTCATGGTTGCCATCCCCTTCGGCGTGATCGGCGCCATACTGGGCCATCTTGTTATGGGCTATGGAATGAGCATGGTCAGCCTGCTGGGTATGGTGGCGTTGGCCGGGGTAGTGATCAACGATACCCTGGTGATGCTTGAGTACAGCAACCGCCTGCGCAGAGAGGGGGCTGGAATAGACAGTGCCATCAAGCGGGCGGCTGCGCGCCGCTTCCGCCCGATTGTGCTCACCACAGTGACCACTTTCTGCGGACTGATGCCGATGATTTTTGAAACCTCGGTGCAGGCGCGTTTTATGATCCCCATGGCGATTTCCCTTGGCTACGGAATTTTGGCGGCCACCGCCATCTCCCTATTGCTGGTTCCTTGTCTGTACCTGATGGTCGCCAGGGATATTCCGCAGTTTTTCAGCCGCCTGAAAAGTGGTCTGCAGTTGTTGGGACGGCAGTTGGCTGGCACCCGATAAAAGGTGCTGTGCCATGTCAGTCTCTGCGCAGCTCGTCTTTGATGGCGATGGGGTTGGGGAAGTTCATTACCACGATATAGGATGACACCAGAAAGGTCAGTATCGCGGTGGCCTGAATCAAATGGGAGGCGGCGCTGCCGATCAGGTTCCGGTCACACGCGAGCAGGGCGATCAGCAGGGAAAACTCGCTGATCTGCCCGAGGCGAAAGCCGATATCCCAGGCCAGTACCTTTTGTTCGCTCTGGTTGCCCAGCAGGTAGCGGAACACCACCGGTTTGGCCAGTAAAACCACCGCTGTGGTGACCAGTGCCGCAATCAGTATCTCCGGCAGCATCGCCAGATCAAACTGGGCGCCGAGGCTGAAGAAAAACAGAATGAGAAAGAAATCCCGCAGGGGTTTCAGGCTCAGAGCAATGTACTGGGAGATACGACTGGCAGCCAGGGTAATACCAGCGATAAAAGCCCCAATCTCCCGCGACAGGCCCAAGGTCTCCGCCAGCTCCGCCATACCCATGCACCAACCCAGCGCCAGCAAAAAGACATACTCGTGAAAGCGGTCGAAGCGGGTAAACAGGGGCAGCAGCAGGTATTTCACCATCCCCCAGGCAAGCATTACTATCAAGGGTAGTGAGCCAAAGGAAAGGGCCAGTTGCCCCAGGTGCATATCGCCGGCATTGTCGCTGAGCAGGATCGTCAGGCAGAGGATGGCCACAAAGTCCTGAAACAGCAGCAACCCCACCATCAGCTCTCCGAGGTGTTTGTGGTGCAACACCGTAGTGGGCAGCAGCTTGATGCCGATAATGGTGCTGGAAAACATCAGGGCCATGCCGATGACCCAGCACTCCAAGGGGGTAAAGCCGAATAGCCAGCCAAGGCCAAAACCCAGGCCAAGAAAAGTCGCACAACTCACCAGCCCCACAAACGTGGCCTTGCGCAGTACCGATACAAGCGCCTGGGGCTGCATATCCAGGCCGAGCAGAAACAGCAGGAATATAATCCCCACACTGGACATGTCCGAGAGCAGGCGCAGGTTATCGATCACCGCCAAGCCGGATGGACCCAGAAGAATACCCAGGGCGATATAGGCAACAAGGAGGGGCTGGCGTCCGAACAGCGCCAGAGAGGCGACAACCGCTGCGCCGCTAAAAATCAGGAAAAAGGATTGAAATAAGGTGCTTTCCGCCACTGGCTATCCCTATTGGTGCGCGAAAATTCATCATTATCCATAGGCAAGCGAACCGCGGAAAGACCTCGTCACCGGTGTCTGTGCGGGGATCACTCCTGCTTATCCGAAGGGATAGGCAGCTCTGTGGTGCTCTTGATCTGTTCCAGGGCGAAGTTGGAAATAATATCGCTGATACCCACGCGACGGATCAACCCCTTGTAGAAGCGATCATAAGCGGCAATATCGCTGACCACCACCCTGAGCAGGTAATCGTAGTTGCCAGCCATGCGAAAACAGTCAACCACTTCCGGCAGCTGGGCCACATGCTCGGCAAAGGCGTCCGCCCACTCCGGGGTATGCTGGCCGGTTTTTACCTGGGCAAATACCGATACCGGCAGCCCCAGCATTTCCGCATCGAGCAGGGCCACCTTGCGGCGGATGATCCTGCTTTTTTCCAGCTTCTGCACCCGGCGCCAACAGGGCGTCTTGGTGAGCCCCACACGCTCTGCCAGCTCTTCTATGGAAAGGCTGACGTCAGATTGCAGGATAGCAAGAAGTTGTCTATCAATCGCGTCAAGTGAGGACATAGTGCTACAGTGCTCCCAAAAACCACGGGGCTCTGTGTCCCTGCGCGCATTGTCACACCGTCACTGGCTTTGCCCCTGCGGTAGCTGTGTGTTACGGGGGTAGAGAGGGTGACCGCTGCCTGAAGGGCGTTGGCCTCTAACCACACCACGTTTTGTAACGATAGGCTCAGGCCAACTGTGCTGGTAGTGGAATTTTCCCGAATTGCAATGTTTCCGGGGGTATTTTGCAAGATAGTGGTGGGCGCGGTGGTATAAGGTGATTGAGCGGGAGAGCGGGGGGCAGACCGGTGTCGCAGGGCACCGGCTGCTGTTTTAGGCTGCGCTCTTCGGCGGAAAGCGCGGTTCAAACAGGCCCAGCTCAATCGCTTCACGCACCTTGGACATCAGGTCGATTTCAGTGAGATCCTGCAGTTGTTGCAGATTGTTCAGCACATAGTAAATGGGCTGAACAATATCGATGCGATAGGGAGTGCGCAATGTGCACAGCGACGAGAAATCGAAGTGCTCCGGCTCGCTGCTCAGGGCATAGAGGGTCTCTTTGGGAGAAGACAGAATGCCACCGCCATAGATGCGCAGCCCATCCTCGGTTTTGAGCAGGCCAAATTCAACGGTAAACCAATAAAGACGGGCCAGGTAAGCGCGTTCCTTGGGCGAGGCATTGAGCCCCAACTGGCCATATTTTTCGGTGAAATTGGCAAAGGCCGGATTGGTCAGCATGGCGCAGTGGCCAAAAATCTCATGGAAGATATCCGGTTCCTGTAGGTAGTCAAACTCCTCTGGGGTGCGGATAAAGGTGGCGACCGGGAATTTGCGCTCGGCAAGCAGGCCAAAAAAGGTCTCGAAACCGATGAGTGCGGGCACTCTTGCAACCTCCCAGCCGGTTTCCCGGCGCAGAACGCAAGAGACTTCCTCCAGTTGTGGGATGCGCTCACGGGGCAGGTCCAGAAGCGCCAGGCCGCGCATATACTCATCGCAGGCGCGACCGGGCAAAATGTCCAACTGGCGTTCTATCAGACGCTGCCAGGTTTGGTGTTCCCCGTCTGTGTAGTCAATAAAGCCCTGTGCGTTGGGCTCGCGTGCTGTGTATTTACTGCTTTTTTGCGCTGTTGCTTTTTTCATGCTGTTGCCTCCTGCGGGCTGTCACTCCCGATGAAGGAGCCTAACAGCCGGCCGCTGAACCTTTGTTGTTATACCTACCCCTATTTTTAGTCAGTTACCTGCCCGCAGGGGAGGGCTGTGAACGCCGTATTGCGCAGCCTGGGGCGATCCATTTACACTTCTTGTAAAGATTTCTTTACGGGTGCGGCGGTGAGAGTTGAGATAACTTGTGCGAACAGAGTGGGTATTCTCCATGAAATCATGCAAATCTTCGGTGAATATCGAATAAATGTCACTTCCGGGGAGCTTGGAGGAGACAGTGGTGACAAGGTCTACCTATTGGCGCCGGGTATGCTTGCGACCCAGTACCAGAGCATAGAGCGGTCACTGCATCGGGTGCCTGGCGTCAAGCGGGTGCGACGCATCGCGCTTTTGCCCCTGGAGCGGCGCTACTTTGAGCTGGATATCCTGTTGCGACACGTGACTGACCCAGTCCTCAGTGTGGACCGCGAGGGTAGGGTGGTTGCCGCTAATCTCGCTGCGGCGCGGGTTTTTGGCGTCAGTCTGGACCGGGTTCCGGGGTTGCAACTGCAGCGCTTTCTGCCCTTGATGCAGGTGGCCGAGTTGTTGCGGGATTTTTCCGTACCCCGCTACGGCCTGCAGGCAGTAGTGCGCGGGCAGAATTTTTACCTCAACTGGTCACCTATTGCCCTGGGAGATGATCCCTCTGGCGTGGATTCCATGGCCGGTGCGGTATTGAGGCTGCATGCCCAAGAGCAGAACGCACTTATTTCCCAACCACTTCGCCCCATGGCGCTTTGGGATTTTGACCTGCGCCGGCAGAGCTGTTTACAGCTGCGGGATCTGGCGGCATTGACCGTGCCGTTACTGATTGTCGGGGAGCGTGGCACTGGCAAAAGTACGTTTGCCAGTGCGGTGCACTATTTGTCTCCCTCGGCTGCCCGCGCGGGTGGTGTCCGCATTGCGCCCTGCGAAGGGAACTTTGCGCTTCCCACTCACCTGCACGCCACAGAGACTTTGATACTGGAGGATCTGCACCGCCTTAGTGAGGAAGCCCAGATCGGGCTGCGGCGGCAGTTACAGGAACTGCCGCCAAGTGTTCGCCTGGTAGCTACCTGCGGCGACTTGCACGCACTGATACCGGCACTGGCGCAGATGTTTTCATCCCTGGCGATAACACTGCCGCCCCTGCGCAGGATGCGCCCGGCACTCTCGCGCTTCGCCGCAACACTGTTGCGGCAGGAATACCCAGAAATGGATGCACTGGATTTGGGCGAGGCGGTACAGGACCTGATCAGGCGGCACGACTGGCCGGAGAATTTTCATGGTTTGCGCGATTACCTGGTGGCTGCGGCTGCCCGTTGTCGAAGGCGCGGTACCCGTCGCATTGACAGACAGGATGCGCCGGAATTGTTCCCGCAGGCCCTGTTGCCCTGGCGGGATTGGGGCCGGGGGCTCACATACAGGGAAATCATGGAGCAATTGGAGCGGGCAGTACTTGGGGACCTGGCTGCCAGTCGCCTCTCTACCAGGGAGCTGGCAAAGGAGCTCGGGATTTCTCATACCACCGTTGCCAACAAGTTGCGCAAGTACGGCTTGCCGCCGCAGAAAAAGTAAGGGGACCGCTCAACGCGCGATGCGCCCAAGCAACATATCCCTGAACATCACAAAATCACCCAGGAGGCTGTAGAGCGGGTATTTGAAGGTGGCCGGACGGTTGTGCTCGAAGAAAAAGTGTCCGGCCCAGGCAAAACCGTATCCCGCGATGGGGGTTGCTGCCAGCCACAGCAAATTGAAGGTGACGGCTGCCACAATTACACAGGTAATCACCAGGCCGGTGCCGACAAAGTGCAGGCGCCGACAGGTCAGGTTGCGGTGCTCCTGCAGGTAGAAAGGGTAGAAGTCGCGAAAGGATTTGAATGTTTCGGTTTCCTGAGCGGCCATGCTACGCCTCCTTTTATTTTCGTCCCAGTGTACGGCGATTGCTGCGGACTTCCAAGCTGGGCGCTATCGCGGGTTATCTGCTAGGCTGCCGCATAATTTTTCTTGGGGTTGCCCCTGATACCAGTGAAAAGAGGAAGTTATGGCAGGTCCGCTCGCGCATTTAAAGGTACTCGATCTCAGTCGTATTCTCGCCGGCCCCTGGGCCGGCCAGGTATTTGCCGATTTTGGTGCGGAAGTGATCAAAGTGGAGAGACCGGGGCGCGGCGATGATACCCGCCACTGGGGCCCTCCCTACCTGAAAGACGAGAGGGGTAAGGATACCCCTGACGCTGCTTACTACCTCAGCGCCAATCGAGGTAAGAAATCCGTTACCGTGGATATCACCACTGAGGTGGGCCAGGATTTGATCAGGCAGATGGCGGCGCGCTGTGACATAGTGCTGGAAAACTATAAGGTGGGCGGTCTGCAAAAATATGGCCTGGATTACGCGTCTATCAAGGCGTTCAATCCCGCTGTGATCTATTGCTCTATCACCGGATTCGGCCAGACAGGCCCCTATAAAAACCATGCCGGCTATGATGCCATGATTCAGGGTATGGGCGGCCTTATGAGTATCACCGGTGTGGCGGAGGGCCAGCCCGGCGCCGGCCCGCAAAAAGTGGGGGTTGCCGTCGCCGATCTGATGACGGGTATGTACGCCGTATCCGCAGTCCTTGCTGCAGTGGTGTACCGCCAGAAGACCGGTCTAGGGCAGCATATCGATCTGGCGCTGCTGGACACCCAGGTGGCCTGGCTCGCCAACCAGGCACAGAACTACCTGACCTCTGGTAAAAATCCCGAGCGGCAGGGCACTGGTCATCCCAATATCGTGCCCTATCAGGCGGTGCCGTCCAGAGATGGCTATTTTATGCTGGCAGTGGGTAACGATGACCAGTTTAAACGCTTCTGCAATATCGCCGGGGTAGCAGATATCGCCGAAAATCCCGCGTACGCCACCAATGCCGCGCGCGTCATCGCCCGCGCCCAGTTGATACCGCAAATCGAAGAGGCCACTCGCCAACAGGAATCAGCCTGGTGGCTGAAGCAATTAAGCGACGTCCATGTTCCCTGCGGCCCGATTAACACCCTGGATGAAGTGTTTGCCGATCCCCAGGTACAAATGCGCGGGATGGTAATTGAGCAGGACCATCCCAGAGCCGGCAAAGTCAAGACTGTGCGCAATCCGGTACGCTTTTCCGAAACTGCCCTGGATTACCGACAGGCCCCGCCGTTGTTGGGGGAGCACACAGAAGAAGTTCTGCGCGAATTACTGGGTAAAAGTGCAGAACAGATCGTCAAGCTGCGTGAAAACGGGGCGCTATAATTGTTTTGTGTGGCAGCTGGTTTTTGTAATCGGGCTCACCGGGACGTGCATGGATAAACCTTATTGATACTGCAAACTAAGCGGTGAGACTCATTTATTTGCCAAAGAAAAACTGGGTAGAATGTGATACAGCTGGATCATTTCAACATCACCGCACCCATGGAAATACTCATTCGCGTGCGGGATTTTTACAAAACAGTCCTCGGCCTTACTGAGGGCAACCGCCCTCATTTCGCTCGCAGAGGCTTCTGGCTCTATGGGAATGGCAGGCCCATAGTGCATCTGATTGAGGGGGATACCGGGGAACAACAGCCAGCAACAACTTACCTGGATCATATAGCCTTCCACACTGATGACCTGCGGCCGATAAAGGAACGCTTGGACTGTCTCCGTATTGTCTGTGAGCAGGTGCTGGTTCCCGGCGGAGCGATTGAACAACTGATCTTTTATGATCCGGTGGGCATTAAAGTTGAGGTGAATGCGAGTATTTAGCTGCAGTATTCGCCAGCTACTAAGCGCTGGTATAGGCGGTGGCACCGCTACCAGGCGCGGTTCGCGGCAGCACAGCAAAAGCAGCCACACATTCGTGCTGATAAAAAGTTGACTGCGGTTTCATCTATATGCAATGCCCTCCTTCAGAGCACGAGTGCGCATGGTTATGGCGTCTAAGACCGGGCTTGGTTCTGTCATGCAGGAGGAACCTGCCGGGTACTCGCTGCTACAAATTTCCGGGAGGTATTTTTTGCCGTTTTACTGAAGATGAGTCACCGCAGAGGAGATGTGGGCGTCCACTGGCGTTTATTTATGGCCGCTGGTACCTGCCCGCATCCTCCTGCTCAAACCGTTCAAGTTTTTCTTTTGCCTGGGGAAGTGGATCGTAGATCGGGGGTTGTTGGAGATAAAGCCGATCTTGAACTGCGATGGGTACTTGATCAGGTCTTTCATATAGTCAGCGGCTGCCGCCATCACCGGTACCAACATCGGGATATGGCGCACTCCATTATTGATGTCCTCCTGAGGGTTGGCGAACAGATTGAACAGGGTGGTCCCGCCACTTTCGACGAAGATGGGGTCACTAAACCCGCCCCAGTAGCCCCGCTGTACGGCGCCATCCTGGACTTTAGCGGTTCTGACATATTTGAATTTGTCGACACGTATGGGGAAAAGTACTGGTTCATTGTCTAGGGGCGGCTGCGGTGTGCGGACTGGCCGTTATCCGCCCAGTAGGCGAAGCTCGGCACTCTGATACCTCCTTCCCAACTGGCTGGATCCCTTGCAGCCCCTGAAGGGCGTGCGACCGTGGGGTGGAACCTCGCAGCCTGGGCCATTATCGGAAGTCAGGAAAACCAGTGTATTTTCCGATTGCCCGGTTTCCTGCAATGCTTTCACCAGTTGCGCCAGTACGTAGTCCATTTGTACCATAAAGTCACCATATACGGTTCAGACTCTGGACTTGCCGGCCCACTTGTCAGAGGGTTAGTTGTCGAAACGGCAACCGCGGGTTGCGTGGTACAGAAAAAAGGGGTTGTCAGAATCCTTCATGCGTTTGATGCTGTATTGCATTTAGGCTTCATCGAGGACTGTGATATAGTCCAGGTTGATCAGTCGGATATCTTTGCTTGTATTCCTATCTAGTGGAGTACAGTGAACATCGTTGTGATTGAACTGCTTCTTTTCCATCATCGCAAAGCGCTCGGGTGACAACGCCAATTCCGGGTTGAAATACACGTCCTGCCATTCCGTATACATATCGGACACACCGAAGAGGCCGCGGAAGTCGCCGTAACCAACATTCTGCGGCAGTGAGCCCTGATTCTTGTACATATGCCATTTACTGGCACCCTAGGTCACATAACCAAATTTATGGATAATGGAAGGCATAGTCACGGCACCATCCAAACCTCCCGGTTCGCCTTACATTGAATCACCCTGGGTTTGCCGGAGGCAATTTGATTTGAGTCATGCCGCTTGGGCAGACTCGGCTTGCTGATAATACAGCTTTTCGTATTCGGCTGGAGGCATATCGCCAATCGGCTCGAGAATGTGGCGATGGTTAAACCAGTCGACCCAGGTCAAGGTTGCGCGTTCAACCTCATCCAGCTCTTTCCAGGGGCCTGTTCTGTGGATGACCTCCGCCTTGAATAAGCCGTTGATGGTTTCTGCCAGTGCGTTGTCGTAGGAGTCGCCAACGCTGCCGACTGACGCTTGGAAGCGGCTCGCGGACTTCGCGCTCCAGCTCTTTAAGGCGGGCTGCAGCACCACTAGTGGTGCCGGGCTTAGTGCCGTGATCGACTTCCATCTTGTTGACCCATGATCGTAGAGTCTCAGGCGTACAGCCGATCTTGGAGGCGATAGATGTAATCGCTTCCCAGCGTGATTTATGTTCGTTCTCGCCGGTTAACACCATGCGAACTGCACGTTCTCGTACCTCGGGGGAGTATCCAGATTGTTTGATCATTGGCTAATTCTCTCAAGAAAGTTAGCCTCCGAGAAACCCAGGGCGATTCATGAGGTGATGCCCCGATTTTACTATACAGGATAATTGCTGCTTGCAAGTGACTTTGTTTTGTTTGATGCATTTTTGTCGGCTGTGCTCTCGATGTAGATATGCAGGCAGGTAGGCGATCTATATATCGTACTTCCCTGGGCATGGTCTGGAATTCGGGTTGCTGGGAATCGAGGGGTAGGCGCGCAAGTTACTGGCACTGTTATAATGCTCTTCCCGGCAGGTGTATGAATGATAGCTATTCTGCATCAAAAATTGTCAACTAATTGATTTTATTGTTATTTTATGGACAGAGTAGAAGAGTTGCAGCTCCTCACAGAGCAGGCTTTGGGACTGGTGAAGAGGGCCGACGACCTGGCCGTATTAGATCAGGTACGTATTGATTATCTGGGCAAGAAGGGCTTACTGACGGCGCTGCTGAAGGGGCTGGGCAGGTTGTCTGCGGGTGAGCGCCCGGCAGCGGGAGCCAAAATCAACGAAGCTACACGGCTGGTGCAGGACAAGATTAACCTGCGCCGCACTATGCTGGAGCAAGAGGCAATTGATGCGAAGCTGGCGCTGGAGACCATTGATGTCACTTTGCCTGGGCGCGGCGAAGAGCAGGGTAATGCTCACCCTATTACCCGCACCTTAAAGCGGGTAGAAGCGTTTTTCATAAGCATCGGTTTCTCCATTGAAACTGGCCCAGAGATAGAGCAGGACTACTACAACTTCGAAGCGCTGAATATTCCCGCTCATCACCCGGCGCGGGCGATGCATGATACTTTCTACATAGATCCGGCAACCGTACTGAGAACCCACACTTCTTCTGTGCAGATTCGCACTATGGAGAAGAAATCCCCACCGCTTCGCATTATCTGTCCGGGACGTGTGTATCGATGCGACTCAGATGTCACTCACTCCCCCATGTTCCATCAAGTGGAAGGTTTGGTTATTGGAGAGAATATTAGCTTCGCCCATCTGAAGGGTTGTATCGACCAGTTTCTGCGCGCTTTCTTTGAAGCAGAAGTCCCGGTGCGCTTTCGCCCTTCTTACTTCCCTTTTACCGAACCCTCCGCGGAGGTCGATATTCAGTGTACTGCCTGTGGCGGAGAGGGCTGTCGTGTGTGCTCTGGTAGTGGCTGGTTGGAGATTCTCGGTTGCGGCATGGTGCATCCGAATGTTTTTGCCGCCTGTGATATCGACAGTGAGCGATACTCGGGTTTTGCTTTTGGTGTCGGCATTGAACGTCTCGCCATGCTGCGTTATGGCGTCAATGATCTGCGCTTATTTTTCGACAATGATCTGCGCTTCCTAAAACAGTTCTAGCTGAATATATGAGAGCGAGTAGCGCGGGGCTACTCGTATTGATATGCGGGTCCAAATTGTAAGTGCCTGCGCTGCAAGTTTTTGCGCCTTTGATTAGTTGCGCATAAAGCTGCGCTGATGGAATACAGAAAGAGATTGACTATGAAATTCAGTAACTCCTGGCTGCGGGAATGGGTAAATCCAGAGTTGACCACTCAGGATCTGGCCGATCAAATCACCATGGCTGGCTTGGAAGTGGAAGGTGTTGAGAAAGTTGCGGGCGATTTCTCTGGCGTGGTTGTTGGTGAGATTGTCACCTGCGAGCAGCACCCGGATGCAGACAAACTGAGGGTGTGTAAAGTGGCGGGGCATCCCGAAGGGGAGATGCAGGTGGTGTGCGGCGCTTCAAATGCTCGCATCGGCATCAAGGTACCCTTCGCTCTGGTGGGCGCCAAACTGCCGGGTGGTGTCAGGATCAAGAGGGCCAAACTGCGCGGCGTAGAGAGCTTCGGTATGCTTTGTGCGCAGGCAGAATTGGAGCTTGGAGAAGGCGGTGACGGTATTTGGGAGCTGCCGGAAATGGCACCCACCGGTACCGACCTGTACGAATACCTGGAATTGGATGATGAAACCATTGAGGTGGATCTTACCCCCAACCGTTCTGACTGTCTCAGCGTAGCCGGTATTGCTCGCGAAGTTGGGGTGCTGAACCGCTGTACAGTACAGGGGCCGGAAATTGGCCCGGTATCCCAGCAGAATGACCAAAGCCTGCCGGTATCCCTGCTGGCAGAGGCTGCCTGCCCGCGTTATGTAGGCAGGGTGATTCGCAATATTGATATCAAGGCCCAGACGCCTCTTTGGATGCAGGAACGCCTGCGCCGCGGCGGTTTACGCAGTATTGATCCGGTGGTTGATGTCACTAACTATGTCTTACTGGAACTGGGCCAACCCATGCACGCTTTCGACCTAGAGAAGCTTTCCGGTGGTATCAAAGTGCGCATGACAGAGCCTGGTGAGGAACTGACCTTGCTCGATAGCCAGAAGGTCAAACTGCAAGAGGGTACCCTTCTGATTGCAGATGAGGAAAAGCCCCTGGCAATAGCCGGTATTATGGGTGGCCTGGATACCTCGGTAACCGGAGACACTCAGCATCTTTTTCTTGAGAGTGCCTTCTTTAATCCGGTTGCTATTGCCGGGAAGGCGCGCTCATATGGGTTACATACGGATTCCTCCCACCGCTTCGAGCGCGGTGTCGATTATCGCTTACAGGAAAAGGCTGTCGAGCGGGCCACCCAGTTGTTGCTGGATATTGTTGGCGGTGAGCCTGGTCCGGTACATATACGCGAACTGAGTGAAACCATGCCCGCCGAGCGCCACATTACCCTGCGACGTGCAAGGGTTCAGCAGGGTCTTGGTGTTACCCTGACTGATAATGAAATCGTCGATATCCTCACCCGCCTGGGCCTGGAAAAAATCGACCAAAATGAAGAGGGGTGGACCTTTCTCGCCCCGAGCTTTCGATTTGACCTCGCGATTGAGGCGGACTTGCTCGAAGAGCTGGCCCGCGTGTATGGCTACAATCGAATTCCAGGTGAGAGCTTTGCTGCCCAGTTGGAAATTGCCCCGCGACCTGAGAGCGAGACTGCCCAGCGCGAATTCGAGCAGATCTTGCTGGCCCATGGCTACTTCGAGGCGATCACCTTCAGCTTTATCGATAGCGACAGTGCTGTATTGTTCGATCCGCAAGCAGAGCCGGTTGCGCTGCAAAATCCGATTAGTGCAGAGCTAGCGGTGATGCGCACAAGCTTGTTACCGGGTCTGTGCAAGGTTTTGCAATACAATCTCAACCGCCAGCAGAATCGAGCGCGTCTGTTTGAGACAGGTTTACGTTTTGTACCCGGCCCCCAGCTGCGCCAGGAACAAATGCTTGCCGGTTTAGTTTATGGGAGCCGTTTCGCGGAAAACTGGACGGGAAATAAAGATGCTGTGGACTTCTATGACATCAAAGCCGATGTTGAGGCCCTGTTGGCCCATACTGGTGCCTCTGAGGAGTTCCACTTTGAGACCGCTAAGCACCCAGCACTGCACCCCGGACAGACCGCTAAGATTATGCGTGGTAATTGCGAAATGGGGATAATCGGTGCCCTACATCCTCAGGTACAAAAGAAACTTGCCCTCCGGAAGCCCGCCTTTGTGTTCGAGCTCAGTCTTGAAGCGATGGGAAAAGGGCGGGTGCCTGTTTTCAGCCCCTTGTCCAAGTTTCCGGAAGTGCGCCGTGATCTTGCCTTGCTGATCGATGCGGATGTACCTGCCAACAGCTTGGTGAAAGCCACTGTTGCCGCAGCTGGCGAAACCTTGATCGACCTCAAAATATTTGATGTCTATCAGGGTAAAGGCATTGATTTAAATAGAAAAAGTGTCGCATTGGGCTTGACCTTTCAGCATTCCTCACGCACCCTTAATGACGAAGAAATCAATGCCGCTATAGAGGCGGTGGTCGGAAAACTGGAAGAAATGTATAACGCTAGTTTGCGCTAATAGAGCATGATGCTCTTTGGTGAAGGCTGAATTGCACCCTGAGAGCGTCTGCTATCGGGTTGAGAGCTGCCGAGGTTTGGTCTGCTTACGATCTGAAGTCGACGCCTCTGAATCAATTGGTGGGATCCAATGACAGAGGCACTGACCAAGGCCGGGCTTGCCGAGAGACTGTACGAAGAGCTGGGCTTTAACAAGCGCGAAGCGAAAGAGATTGTCGAATACTTCTTCGAGGAAATCCGCAATGCGCTGGAAAGTAACGAACAGGTAAAACTCTCGGGCTTTGGCAACTTTGATCTACGCGACAAAAGTCAGCGCCCCGGCCGCAATCCCAAAACCGGTGAGGAAATTCCCATCTCCGCCCGCAGGGTTGTTACCTTTAAACCGGGCCAAAAACTCAAGGCGCGAGTAGAGGAATATGCTGGAAGCGAGTAATAGCTCCGAATTGCCAGCTATTCCCGGTAAGCGCTACTTCACTATCGGCGAAGTCAGTGAACTCTGCGCTGTCAAACCCCATGTCCTGCGTTACTGGGAGCAGGAGTTCCCACACTTGAAGCCCGTCAAGCGTCGAGGTAACCGCCGTTATTATCAGCATCAGGACGTCATCATGATACGCCAGATTCGTGCGCTTTTGTATGAAGAGGGCTATACCATCGGTGGGGCCCGCCAGCAGATTGAGGTTGGCAGCGAGAAGGCAGAAGTCGCGCAGCTTCAGCAAGTGTTGACCGGGGTTATTGCAGAACTGAAAAGCGTTTTGACCCTTCTGAAATAATTGATAGCAATACTCTAATCCAGACTTGCAATCCCCTACCACTCCTGTATGATTTGCGCCTTAATAATTCACTATCTCTTTAAAAATCAATTAGTTAGAGAGATGGATCATTGAAAAGTTTCGGAGCGTAGCGCAGCCTGGTAGCGCACCACACTGGGGGTGTGGTGGTCGTCGGTTCAAATCCGGCCGCTCCGACCAATAACTTATTGTTTTATAAAAGTATTCTAAAAACCCTCATGCGTTGAATTCAACAACGCACAAAAACTGCACAAAAACCCTGCACAAAAACTCTAAAACTCCCCACCTAACACATCATCGCTCAATCGGATATCCATCTGTGTGAAGGGCAGCGCTTCCTCGTCCTGGTAGTCCAGCGTAGTGCCTTTACTCTCATGTGCCATGAGATCCTGAATCTCCTCGACCTTGTATCCTGCAACCCGATACAGGGTGGAAGCCAGGCCGCGGACTTCATGGAATGAGGGCGGGGCACCCTCATTCAGCCGAGTAAACAGCCCGGTTGCATCGCGAGCTTCGGCAAACAAGTTGCTTAGGCGCCCAGGCATTATCTGGGCCATATGCACCTTCCCCTGGTTCCAGACTCTCCGCTTTGGCCAATGGCTAACTACAAAGGGGCAGCAACGGTTTTTCAGGCTCAGTTCCCGTGCCCGGTTGATAACCTTGGCCAACTGAGGGTACAGGGTAAGATTCCAAGCATGGCGCGCTGCTCTGGCAGATCCTTTCTGTGCGGCAGACTTACCAATGACCAGCTGTAGGGTGCGGCCCTTGAGATTTTTGTCCCAACGCAGATTGCATATATCCTCCCTACGCCAGGCGGTCAACAAAGACAATGCCATGGCAACCTGAAGCCCCTCCAGCTCCATTTCCCCGGCTTGGCGGTAAATGGCCCAGTATTCTTTCTGTGTCAGGGTGTTGCGTGCTTTGTAGGGTTTCTGCTTGGGCAGCAGGCGAGGGCGATCATCGGCAGTGGTAAACGGGTTGTATTTCAGTTTTGGTAAGAGATTCTGTGACATCAACCAGTTAAACAGCTTTCTAAACTCTGCATGGCGAAGTTTCTGTTGGTTGAAAGTCAGCTCATCCCACCAGTTTGATATGTTCACCCAGGCAATCTGGCCAAGGTTGAATTTGTTAAACTGCTCAGCAAACTGGTTAAGGGCATATACCTGGTTTTTCCAGCTTTTCTTATCTCTAAGTAAAGGGTTCAAACGCTGCTGATAAGCGATATAGAGTGGGATATGGTAGGCAAGCTGCTGACGGCTGGGGCTATGTGTGGTGGGAGGTACAATGATGTCCCTGATTGTATTGGCATCAGAGGCTATTTTGTTGGCCTCCACCACAGAAGACGCTTTAAAAATTTTGTTGGAACCATCGGCGCGTAAATAACGGTAATAGCCCGGACGCTTGCGGGGGTCCGGGTAAAGATTATCTACCAATTCTACCCCATCTACTATGCGGGGTTTTTTGGGCCTGGCCATGCTCTTATCTCAATAAGTCCATTGCGGTGACTTGTTCAGCTTCACTAAGCGGGGATAAGAAATCATTCGCGGCGAAATGGTTGGCGTCAACGTATGGCTTGCCGTCTATTACTTTACCGCGAATCGCACCCTGCTCAATCCACTCGCACCACTGTTTTCGGCTCGGTGCAGACCCCCTGGCAAAAAATTCCTTGTTAGCGCGGGTGTGGGTAGTCAGTTCTGTCATGTGGGCTCTCCTATCCTTTGGTCTTCAGCCAAACAAAATCCATGGCCGTCCCGGGTGAGTTTTCCTGCCTGCTCCAGGGCATCGAAAATGGGTTTAACGAATCTGTTGCCGCCGCGCACGGCGTTGTTGATGCGCCTCAACACGGGACGGGCGCCGAATTCACCGGCGCAAATACGGTCAGCCAGATCAATCTGTTCCTGGCTTAGGTCGGCGTTTACATGCCGTTTACCGACCGTTGACAGCCGTTTAGCTGGCGTTGAAGGCCGTTTACAGCCCGTTGACAACTGTTTAGAAGGCGTTGAGGAATCTTGCTCTTCCGTTAACAACCGTTTACCTACTGTTAACAGCTGTTTAGCGTCAGATGGCAACCGTTTCGGCTCCGTTGGCGACCGTTTACCGACCGTTAACAAATGTGTTAACAGCTGTTTACAAGTTGTTAACGGCCGTTTACAAGCCGTTGACAACGGTTGAGCATCCGTTGACAGCCGTTTACAAACCGTTGAATGTGATAGCTAGGCGCCAGGACAAGGAGAAAGCCGCGCTGGAGAAGAAGGTTTTTTGGTTGCGGTATTATTACAGATGGGAAATGCAGGATGTGGCCAGGAAGGTCAAAAAGTCAAAGCCCTGGGTTGAAAAAATGTGTCAAATTGTTGAAGCAACGGTGGAAGCTTTCTTTTTGTCGCAGAATGCCGCATAACTGTATTTAAAAACAGCCTGTATGTATTGACACCATACGTCCATATGGACTAACTTTGTATAAGCTGTCGCGAAGTATGCGCAGCGGGACCATACCCCCCTTTGAAAGCCCCGTCTGGTTAATCCGGCGGGGCTTTTTTATGGCTGTAATTCGGCTGTTCGGCCGTTCTATGGATGAAATACTCGGATGCTTTGCAATACCAGACGCCAGTTACTTCCCATCGCTGCCCGGTTGTTGTAGCAACTTAACGTGCCTGGGCATTAAATACCAGATAACTCCAGCAATTAAATACTGCACGAATATATTTCCGACCCAGTTTACCTCCTCGACTCTATTAGCTGCCATCATTAAAAACATGATGCTGCCACATATCAAGTT
>NZ_CANLDD010000016.1 GCF_947489355.1 uncultured Microbulbifer sp.
AAGAGGTGCTATCAAAGCACAGTAGCTATGGCTTGTGCCTTCCTATGGCTACCCATGTGAAACGGGAACAGCCCCTAAGGCTGGGCTCTTTGTGATCATCTGCTGGGGACGGGAAGCTGCAAGCAATGCTACAGCCATATAAGGAAAGGCGTCTCATTCAGGGGGCACTACTCAAATACTGTATGTGTATACAGCTTGGTCTTGTAAGCCACTGCCGCCAAGGGTGAGGCTGACCGGTAGGCCGGGTAGTATTCACATAGCCAGCCTGATTGTTCCCCTGCCTTTGGGTTTTGCTCGCAGCGTCATTTTACCGACTATAGAGTTTCCAAAGCCAAATCCACTACCGGCATGAATGCCGTGCTCTAAGAACTCCACCAGACAGGAATTTTCAGGAGTTCAGATAGCACCTTTATCTCACTGATCAAACCATTGAGCGGAGTGCTTATACGGGGAGGAGCATGCGCAAAACAAACTTCAAAACCGGAGTAACACACCCACGCCACCGTGATATTCATTGTGATAGCTGGCAGCAAAGGATAAAAAATCCGAATGCCAATAAGTGAGTTCCACGACGTATTCGGATTTGGAGAAGGAATCGTACTCGTACTCAAAACCTAACCCGAACCGGTCAATAATCGCCAGCTCTCGACTAATCGTGATCCGTCCGTTGCCGCGGTCATCCGCCCACAACAGGGCATTAATTTTGAAAGGCAAAAGACAGTAGAAGCCTGCCACGGCACGGGTGCGGTGGGGGTCAAGATCGGTATCGGTATTAATGCCCGCAAAACCGGAGAAAAAGCGGTTCACAAAGCGATAGTACCCGAGCGTTGCTTGATACTCGTTGTCCCAGTTGCTCTCCCAGGTCAGAAATACATCGTTACGATTGTTGCGCGTTATCATGAAGCCTGTGTTCATATTGGTCTGCAGGCCAATATCCGCCCAGGCATACCAGGGGCCTTCCAGTGCTTTATAGCGAATCGCCTGAATTTCCGGGGACACTTCCGTGCCTTCGTAGTGAACGATTCGCGCCATACCTGACTCCAGGTGATACAGAATATGGCAGTGGAAGAACCAGTCTTTCTCCTCGTTGGCTTTAAATTCGATCATGGTGGTGTTCATCGGTGCCACATCCACCGTGTGTTTTAGGGGCGAATAATCGCCCTGGCCATTCACCACCCGGAAAAAGTGGCCATGCAGGTGCATGGGGTGGCGCATCATGGTGTTGTTTACCAACACAAACCGCACATTTTCTCCTTTCTTGATCTTGATATAGGCATCTTCACTCAGGGTTTTGCCATTCATGGACCACACATAGCGTTTCATATCACCGGTCAGCATCAATTTCACAATACGGGTAGGGGCGTGTTTGGGCAGGGCGGTGGAAGTGACTGAGCGCAGTTGCTGGTAAGGGGCTGGTGGACGTTGTTGCGCATCGCCACCGGTCAATATGGGGCCCTCGATATTAGTGATATGCCCCATATCTGATTTAGGCATCCCCCCGGGGCTTTTATGCTTCTTCTGGATACGCTGAATCATTTCAGTGCCCACGTTGGCTGCATAGGTATAGATATTCGGTTTCTCGATAGCCAGCGCATAGACTTTTTCGCCACGCCCGATCCAACTGGATGTATGGTTGGAACCATCGTAATTGGTGGCGCGAAACTCCAGGCTTTTGCCCTCGGGCACCGTGACCAGTATGTCGTAGGTCTCCGCGACGGCAATCAACATCCGCTCCAACTCAATCGGTTCAATATCCTGGCCATCAGCAGCAATAACGGTCATTGGACCGCCTGCATAGTTCAGGTAAAAATATGTGGAAGTACTGCCATTAATAACCCGCAACCGGACCTGCCGACCGGCTGGCTGATCCACAACCCAGTCCTTTCGGCCATTGGTGATGACCCTGTCGTAAGCGATATCGGAAACCTCCGCATTGATCAGGGAATACAGGTTGCGTTTAGTCACATTATCGATGGTTCCCGCCCGAATGGCGCCAACCAGGGTTTGCGAGTTACCGGTGCGGATGGCAAAGCCTTCGTTATCGCGTTTGAGCTTTCGCAGTGTCTCTTCCGGGCGCTCATCATTCCAATCCGCCAGCATAATGATCTGATCAACTGGTGCATTGGGAGGGCGCTCTTTGGGGTGAATAATGATAGGACCAGTCAGACCGTACTGCTCCTGCAACCCAAAGTGCGAATGATACCAATAAGTGCCGCTCTGCTTGATCGGGAATTCATAGGTGAAAGCAGTGCCAGGCATAATGGGGACATTGGTTACATAGGGCACACCATCCATATTGTCGGGCACCAAAAGGCCGTGCCAGTGGATTGTAATGGGTTTTTCCATGTGGTTTTCCACATGCATTACAGCGTAATCACCTTCGATAAATTCCAGTGTCGGACCAGGTAGCTGGCTGTTAATGGTGATCGCCTGCACTGTTTTTCCTGTAATACTTCTGGGCTCACGATCCACCACCAAGGTGTATTCCACACGTTTTGATAACGTCGGCAGTGATATCAACATCAGCAGAATCCAACTTATCCATAAAAGCAGAATTTTCATGTTGCTATCTCTAAAACACACCCAGCCCTAACTGACAAGGGCACATCTTGAACAAGCCGGAAAAATTAGTCGGCAACTTGTACAATAAGAGCCATTTTTTCTCTTATCACTCAATTTTTTATTTTCTCAAAAAGTATGCCATGCGTACCCCGGTCCATTTTGCTCCCTGCCTCTTGATTGCCCGGAAATTTTTGACGCTCTTGTTACTGATTCCCAGGGGCTTTATCCACAACGATTGCCATGGCAATCGTGCATGATTGCATTGATGTATTCGATCACTGTGTAGATATTAAAAAACGAACCAAGAATCACGGAACACATACTCCGCGCACCAACAGTCCACACAGACCTGCAAACGCTGCACTGCCGGTCACCCGCCCTGCCAATGCCCATTCACCAGACCGGCTATCGCTTGTGTCAGGGGAGAGAACAACGACCATCCCCCAGCAATACTGGCAGCGGTAGCACAAAAAACACCCGACCCCAAAGTCAAACATTAGTATCCAATTGTAGTTGCGACATCGGCCGCATGGAGAGTGCGTTGAGTGAAAATGGGCTGCTTCTAGAAAGACAATGCCAGGGGGCAATAGGGAACACACCTGGACAGGTTGTTATCAGACTACTCCGAGCCCGGATAGTAGAACTCCCCGGTGCTCAGGTGTCTTGTGGCAGATACAGGGGACCCTCCCATGTCATACACCGCCCCACCTGAATTGTGGTGCTGTACCAACCCGTGGCTCTATCTGTTGGCGGATAGTAGAAGCCAGCCATGATGCTCCAGCAGTACTGGCAAGAGTTGAAGCGCCAGTTCACCCTTCAAGCCGCCGGCAGGCCCAGTCCTTGCTATCCCCCAACCCCATGGGCAGCAATCCCCCCCCGTAGAAGCGCCGGCCGCCAAGCGGCGCCATCCAACGCCCGACAGATGCAAGCGCTGGCAAAGCCTGGCGGGAGACGGAAACCCAGAGTTTCCCAGCATAACCAGCGACTGCGACGACCTCCGCCCAGCCCCTCGACACTGGAGCGTCGGGCGCAAAAAGTCACCGCTTATATCGCCCAAACCCCCTGCTGGGTGATCACTCTCCATCCCCGAGGTGAGGGTGTACACGGCCTGCTGGACGTCCTTAGGAGCCAGCGTCTGCGCACTGGTCTTGTTGCCGGTATCGACGGCCGCACGGATTTTCCCCAGCTTGAAACGGGTGAATATATCGCCAATGCAGCCACCCGCTGGCGCCACTTATGCGAGCTGACAAGTTCTGAAATCGGCTGCTATCTGGCCCACCTTCGCACCATAAACCGCGCATACCGGGCCGGATTCAACAGGATCTGTATTCTGGAGGACGATGTACAGCTGGAGCCGGATTTTGGCAGGGTCCTGGCAGAGCTGGAGCGCCTGCCCCCCGAGGTGGAGATGATCCGCCTGATGGGGCTCAAGCTCAGGAAGCGCCGGGTAGTAAAAATCCTGGGGGATGGTATCCACAAACTTGTGCGCCCCGAGCGCGGCTGGTGCGGAGCCCAGGGATACCTCATCAACCGGGAGGGGATGCAGAAAGTGTTGAATTATGCCAACCGTATCTTGAAACCCATCGACAAAGTTTTTGATCACTTCTGGCAATTCGATCTGCACCTGTATGGCGTCGAACCACATTTGCTGTGGGAGACCGAACACGCTTCCAGCATCGTGAAGTCCAATATGGGCAGGACCAAGGTCACCTCATGGCTGTACTGGTTGCACCCTATTGGAAAACTGTGGCGCAGTGTCGGGCGGCATTACTATCTGATCCGCCATACGCGCGCATTCTATCCGGCACAAAAACCCCATCGACGTACCGGGCGCACGATGAGAATAAAACCCTGACACCCGCTTCAGAGAGCGGCAGTGCTAGCTCTCCCAGTGCCTTTGCATTTTCACGAACATAAACGAAGCGGTCCAGGTAATCATCATCAATCCCGTCAGCGCCTCCAGACCCGCAGTAAAACGCAGGTGCCCGTGCGGTTCGATATCCCCGAAACCGAGTGAAGTGTAAGTGGTGAATGAGAAATAGGCACAGTCCAGCAGGCTGCCATTAAAGTTACCAATCAGTGTGCCAAAATACGGTGAATTCACCATAAAGTAATAGCTGTAGGCGAACAGCCAGATCTCCGCCACATGGGCCAGCAGTGCGCCAAATACCCCGATCATAAGCCCCACATTGTACCGCAGGGAGTGCCATTGCCCGATACGAGCGAGCACATTGAGTACTGTCTGGTGAATCAGCACGACGGCCGCGGTAACAATGCAATTGATCACAAAGGCAAAGGCTGTTTCAGCGTCGATCATAAAAAAACTCGCGCACCAGTCTTCCCGCTTCCTCAGCCATAATCCCGGATTCTATATAAATTTTATGATTGAAAAAGTCCATCTGGCCCAAACTTAAGTGACTCTCTACAACGCCTGCGCGGGGTTCGCAGGCACCGTAGACCAGGCGCCGCACCCGCGCATGCACCAATGCACCAAAACACATGGTGCAGGGCTCGATGGTTACATACAGCGTAGTATTTGGCAGACGGTAATTTTGCAGCCCTGCGGCAGCGTGGCGCAAGGCGACAATTTCCGCGTGAGCGCTGGGATCGCAGTCTCCGATAGGGCGATTGCTGCCCTCACCGATTACCTTACCGTCATGCACCAAAACCGCCCCTACCGGCACCTCGCCACGCGAGGCAGCAATTTCTGCCAGATCCAGGGCTCTGCGCATAAATCCGTAATCTTTTGGTGTTGCCATGAATCTTTCTTGTTACCTCTGCTTCACCCATGTACAGCCCTGAGGTGGGTCTTAATGCCACCGAGGGAATGACACGCGCCCTGGGATACGGGCAGCTCCGGCAATTGTACCGATATTTCAATAGCGATCACCAGACAGGCCGTGAAAACGCTATCAGGATGCAGGGTTAATAAAACGGCGTACGATAAAGTCGGCTTCCAGTGTCAGGCTGTCCTGCTGAGCCAATGCAGCACGGACCTCCCGATTTCCCCTCCAGGCGAGCGGTGTCATGGCGAGGAAGTCGGCAATTGCCGCACAGCCTCGCAGCTCAAGTGGAAAGCAGCAACGCAGATCCACTTCGGGATAAAGCCCTTTCACAACCCTGGGCACAGGGTGCTTGCGCGGCTCTTTATACAGTCGGCCTTTCAGGGTCCATAGATGATCCGGGCCGGGGGAGACATCCAACAGACATCCCCCGGCTTTTATGACCCGCAACATTTCGCTATCCGGTGCTGGTGCAAAAATACGCAACAGGTGGTCCACGCTATCCGAGGCAACTGGCAAATTGACATTGCTCGCCACGACAAACTGGGCGCCGCTGTCCGACTTGGCCGCCATACGCACCCCAAACTTGGCAATATCCACCCCGGCAAGCGCGTGCCCGTGCCAGCCGGCAGACTCCAATTGGCGCAGATAATAGCCCTCGCCACAACCGATATCCAACAGGTTGCCTCCCGGTTTATAGGGAAGCAGCGCTGTAATCGCCTCTACCAGCGGGCGGTAGTGTCCCGCCTTGAGAAAGCGCCGCCGCGCGCGCAGCATCTGTGCCGAATCCCCGGGTTCTTTACAGCGTTTGCGGTACACGGGCAGAAGATTGACATATCCCTCGCGGGCACAGTCGAAACTGTGCCGGTTACTGCAGTGCCAGCGCTTATTATCGGGTATCAATGGCTTTGCACAGAGAGGACATTGCCAGATCATTCAGTTTCCTGATGTTGTATATGCTTCATCAATGACAGCGAATCGCGCTGCAGGATAAGATCCGCCGCCTTTTCCGCAATGGCGATCACAGGCGCATTGGTGTTGCCGCTGATCAGGGTGGGCATTATGGAGGCGTCCACAACCCTCAGTCCATCCACCCCATACACTTTTAACTCTGCATCAACCACGGCAAGTTCGTCATTGCCCATTTTGCAGGTCCCCGCCGGGTGGTAGATGGTCTCTGCATTCTGGCGAATATAGTGTTCTATAGCAGCCTTGCTAGTGAGCTTTTGCTCCGGCAGCCAGTGGCGTTTCTGATAGCGCAGTAAATCCTTCTGGGAGAGAATATCCCTGGCCATCTCAAATGCCTCCAACATCACCTGCAGGTCCTCGGCCTCACTGAGATAACGGGGCTGAATACGCGGCAGCGCCCGCGGATCTTGCGTATCCAGGGTGATTTCTCCGCGGCTTCTGGGGCGCAGCGCACAGGCGTGCAGGGAATACCCGTACCCGGGCTTCTTGATCAGGCCGTGATGAAATAGCGGTGCCGCAGTCAGATGAAATTGAATATCCGGACAGCCGTTGGCCAGGGTGGAGCTGGCAAATCCCCCGGCTTCGGCCACGTTACTGGTGAGCGGTCCCCGATTCAGAAACCAATACTCGGGCGCGCGCAAGGCGCTTTGCAGTTTGGGCCACAAAGACTCAGAAAAGCTCACCGGCGCCGACGCCTCCATGACCTGGGTGATATCCAGGTGATCCTGCAGATTCTTCCCGACACCGGGCAAATGATTCTGGGGCAGCAGGTCGAATTTGCTCAGTTCTTCCTGTGGGCCAATGCCGGAAAGCAGGAGAATCTGTGGAGACTGGATCGCCCCGGCACAGAGCAGAACCTCCTTGTTGGCCAGAATCTGCTTGCCGTTGATCAATTCCACCCCCGCCGCCCTGTCTCCCCTTAAAATCAGGCGGGCAACCGGGCTTCGGGTACGGATACGCAAATTCGGCCGTCTCTTGACCGGATGCAAATACGCTGCAGCCGCAGAACAGCGACGCCCCCTGCGCTGGGTGACCTGATAAAAACCGACGCCCGACTGCTGACTGCCATTGAAATCCGGGTTAAGCCTGTGCCCCGCGGACTGCGCAGCCCGAACAAATGCCTGCCCCGCCTCCGTCTTCCACTTCAAGTCCGCAACAGACAGGGGGCCATAGCCGCTGTGGTGGGCATCGCTTCCCCGTTCATTGCCCTCGGCCAAAAGGAAGTACGGCAACAGGTTCCGCCACCCCCAACCGGGGTTGCCGGCAGCCTCCCAGGCATCATAGTCCTCACCACTACCGCGAATATAAACCATGGCATTGATAGCGCTGCTGCCGCCCAGAGTGCGTCCCCGCGGCCAGAACAGGCGGCGATTCAGCAAATGCACCTGGGGCTCGGTGTAGTGGTGAAGGTTGTAGCGGGTACCCGGCAGCAGGTGACCGATACCCAAAGGCATTGAAATCAGCGGACTGCTATCGGATGGCCCTGCCTCCAGCAGGCAAACCCGGTGTTGCTCATCGGCGCTCAGTCGGTTGGCCAGTACACAGCCGGCAGAACCGGCACCTACGATCACATAATCAAACACCATTTGAGCAGACATAAGAGCGTGGCCCCTTTGCAACTGGATTTCCCACGACGGTACACTCAACCAGAAGCGAATAACAGCCAGGCGGGGAATCCATTGTGAGGGATTGCGAATTCAGCGATAGGAAAATCCTGCAGAGTTGGCACAAAAATGCCAGAGAGTGGGTGCGGGTAATAGAAGAGGCCGCAATCCCCAGCCGCAGGCGGGTAACCGACCAGGCAATTATCGATGCGGTGCGGGCGTGCAAACCCAAAAGCGTGTTGGATGTGGGTTGCGGGGAGGGCTGGCTGGCCCGGGCCCTTGCGGCAGAGGGGATTGAGGTCTGCGGCATCGATGGCGTCGCCCGGCTGATCGAAGTGGCACAGCACCGCGCGGGAAAACACCAGGAGTTTCGGCTGCTTTGTTACGATAATTTATGCGCCAGCACTCTACAGCGAGACTTTGACCTGGCGGTGTGCAATTTCTCACTGTTTGGTGAGTCCATAAAGGGTTTCTTCACAGAGGCGAGAGAACTGCTGTATCCGGGAGGACATCTGGTGGTGCAAACTTTACATCCCCCGCTCTGTTGCGGCGAATTCTGCTATCGGGACGGCTGGAGGGCGGGAACCTGGGAGGGCATTGAAGGGTGCTTTGCAGATACACCACCCTGGTATTTTCGTACGCTGTCGAGCTGGGTCAGACTGTTTATCGACAATGGTTTCGCATTGACTGCGCTACAGGAGCCTCTCCATCCGGATACAGGCAAACCCGCCTCCCTGATCCTGTGTGGACAGCTTAAATCTGACACCGGCGTTTCGCCCTGAAGGGCTTTACTGGCCTCTCAGTATAGATACGATGCACGCCAGATGCTCTGTGGAAACGATAGACCGGGCGGCCGCCAAGATCGACCGACCCGGTGCACAAGATCAATTTTTCATCAAGTCTGGCGCCACAATATCAAAAAAATAATAAAAAAACCTTGGCGCCATCCTGCTCACAGATCCGACCCCTTGGACAAAAATGGAAAACTCCCCAATTCATGCGGTCTCCGGGGAAGGAACTGCCATTTCCCGACTGTCCAGTATGAAAAGTTGCAACAGCCGCCTAATTAATACAGGAAAACACATTGACATAGGTGTCCCATAATTAATTCAACCACCGCTTGCGGCCACCTAAGTGAATCGTCATGCCTTTGGGGGAGATAGAATGGTACTCTGCAGTTTCCGAATCAGTTTGCACAGCACCCTGGCAAAGACATTCGGACTACTCTTACTTCCCGCCTGCTGCCTCTGCTCCGCCGACGACCTGTTTATCCCCGATTCCCACCAGGCACTGAATATACAATCGGAAAGCGTATTTTTCTCCGACAGTGCCTTTGCCATGGATAACACGGCCTTATTCCAGGCCGCAGATTACCTCAGGAATAACACCATGAGCGGCGTGCAGCGACGCCTTAACTACCAGTGGCTGCAAATGCATACCAACCCGGATGAATTCCGTCCCACTACCGGCGGCAAAGTGCTTTCCAAAATCCTGAAAATGGGCTGGGAAACCTACAAACAGCACAACAAGCGGACTGTGCAGAACAGCCTGCTTCGCTATACCACCCATCAAGGTAAAATCAGCAGTGTCATCGATTACGACATCAGACTCTCCAACGACAAGTTTCGTTTTTCCTTTGAGTATGAGTTTTAGCGCTTGAAGGCCCCTCCTGATTGCCCCCAAGTTTGTTAGAATCTCCGCCAACTGGTATTGGCGGAGACAACCTTGAGTACCTCAACCCGTGCGACCTCGTTCCCGAAACTGCCCATCGCCGGTGTCGGACGGCGCCTGGCGGCACTGCTTTACGACCTCCTGATTTTGACGGGTCTAATGATGGTCTACGGCTTTGTCGCCCTACCTGTGGCATCGGTGTTCGGGGGATTGAATTGCCAACCGGAAACCCTCGATTACAGCCCCTGCGTGGGTGGCCCCCTCTTCCAACTGGGTGCAGTGGCGGTTATTGCCGGTTATTTTTTCTGGTCGTGGCGTGCGGCGGGACAAACAGTCGGCATGCGTGCCTGGCGGCTGTTGTTGGCCAACCCAGACGGCACCCAATTGACCTGGGGGCAATGCCTCCTGCGTGCCACAGTGGGCCCTCTCTCTATCGCCTGCCTGGGCCTCGGCTATTTTTCCGCTTGGGCCAGGCCGGATAAGGCCAGCTGGCACGATCTGATCTCCAAGTCCCAGGTGCGCCTGCTGCCCAAGAAGCAAAAATAGCCCGCCTGCTCAGCGCGCACGCTTGAGCAATAACCAGCCAGCGGCAAAGCACAGCACGATCGGCAGTAGTACCGCGAGAAATGGCGGGAAGCCAAACACTAGCGAGGAGGGGCCGAGCATATCCTGCACGGTCTGGAAAACGATGCCCACAATAATGCCGGCAAAGACCCGAAGCCCGGTGGTCACTTCCCGGAGTGGACCGAATATAAAGGAAATAGCCACCATCACCAGGGCGGCAATCGTGAGTGGCTGCAGGAGTTTTTTCCAGAATTGCAGCCAATAGCGGCTGGCGTCTTCCCCTTTGCGATCGAGGAAAGTGGCATAGGACCACAGATTCCGCGGCGAGAGATCCGAGGGCAGCGGCACAATCAGCGCAAACAATTCCGGTGAGATTTCCGCTTTCCACGCACTGGTTGGCAACTGTGCGCTGTGGGAGTTTTGTGCGGAAAACGAGGTAATACGGCTGTTCTCCAGCGACCACTGCTGTCCGGTAAACTGGCCGCGCTCGGAGAATTCCACTCTCTCCAGCTCCCGGTTGTCACCGAACTGGTAGCGGGTCACCCCGTAGAGTGCTCCATCCGGCAAGGCGGCATTGAAGTGCACGAATTCACCGCTGTCTCTCAGCCAGAGCCCCCGCTCCAGACCACTGGCCTCAAGCTCACCAAGCGCCCGGGCCTTGTTGCCCTCCGCAATCGCATTGGTCTTGGGAATCACAAACTCCGCCAGGGCGAGCCCCGACATAATGAGCACGAGAATCGGTTTCATCACCGCCCAGGCAATACGGCCAATGGACACACCGGCGGCGCGCATGACGGTCAGTTCGCTGGTACCGGCCAGGGTACCCAGTCCAACCATACAGCCCACAAGTGCCGAAAAACCCAACTGCCCATAGATTCGAGCAGGTAGCGTCCAGATCACATACTGCACTGCCTCAGCTAAGCCATAGCCCCTCTCGAACTCACCCAACTGATCGACAATGGCAAAGACGATATCGAGGCCGAGAATAACCAGCAGTACGGCACCTATTGCCAGGGCGATGGTGCGCCCAATATAGAGATCCAGCTTAAGCATCTGCCGACTCCTTTGTCCCTTCCGGCAGGCGTCCGGGTCTGCGCCACCACCCTCTGCCAGTGAGGAGTAACAACCCAAGCAGCAGAAAAGGCAGATGCACCAGCCAGATCACCCCCGGAATGGCAATCTCGCCGTCTTCAATCGCGCCGCGAACCCCCTGCAACGTCACCAGATAAGTGATATACAGCAGCACCGCAGGGATCATTTTGGCAAACCGCCCCTGTCTCGGGTTGGTGCGTGACAGCGGCACTGCCAATACTGCAACAACCAGTACCAATAGCGGAAGGCTCAAGCGCCAGTACAGAAAGGCCTTTTCCTTGGGATCGTCACTACCCAGCAGTTGCAGAGTCGAAGCCGACTCCATCTGGTCGCGCCAGCGATTGCGCATTTGCGGCGCTTCCAACAGTACCGCATAACTGGCAAACGCCATCCGGCGGTAATCCCGCTGACCGGGAACACCCTCGTAGCGGTAGCCGTCACGCAATACCAGGTAGCGCAATCCCGTCTCCGGATCTATCTCCTGCACACCTTCACGAGCGCGAATCACTACCTGGTGACCCGCTTCAGTCCCGGCACCCGCGTCGCCCAGCTCGGCAAGAAATACCCCCTGCATGGTGGATTTGTCCTTACTGAGGAAATCGGCGTAATACACCGCGCGACCATCCCCGGTAGAGACAAATTTTCTCGGCACCAGATGGTCAAACTCATTGCGGGCTTTTTCCGCATTTAACAGGCTCGAAGATTGTTCCACCCCTGCCGGTGAGAAGTACAAACTCATGGAAGCCACCGGCAGAGCCACCATCAACGCCGGCGCCAGGGTGTACATCAGCAGACGCCACTCGCTGAACCCGCAAGCGTGCAGCACCGTCATTTCACTCTCTATATAGAGCCGTCCGTAGGCGAGGAGAATTCCAACAAACAAACCCAGCGGCAATACCAACTCCAGAAAACCCGGCAGGCGGAACCCCATCAGGGAGAAAAGGATATCGGCCGAAATATCACCTGCCGCAGCCTCCGCCAGATATTTTACAAATCGGCCGCTCATCACCATTAACAGCAGGACTGCGCTGACTGCCAGCGTGGCAAAAAGCAGCTCGCGACAGAGATAGCGGAAGATAATCACGGGGCGAAGACATTCCTCGATGGCAATGGTGTGATACTGCACAAGTTTCCCACTGGGTACAGCAATCCACACACGGTCGGGTTAAACTAGCGCGACGCATTATCACTAAAAATTCTTGCTATGTCTCGGCTCGGGGCCATGCATCCACTGTCAGATTTTAAGGAAAGCGAAACATGCAGTTCTCCGCCAAGGTTTCAGATATCACCAAACAACGCAGTGCCTGTTCCATTATTTCGGCAGATGCCAAAAACGGCCTCAGTAGCAGCGGCAAAAGACTCGACCAGCTCACCGGGGGGGTGATCGGCAAAATCCTGAAACGCGGCGACCTGGGCTCCAAGCTGGGCAGCACTCAGCTGATCAATCTTTTCGAGGGCCCCAGCGAGCGCATACTGATCGTACGCGCAGGTAAAGCCCCCCTCACTCAGGCAGAGTTTCGCAAGTTGGCAATGGCCAGTGCCAATGGGGTGAAACACTGTAAGGATGCCATCAGCTACCTGTGTGAACTGGAGGTTGAGGGCGAAAACAAAGCCTGGCAGGCCCAGCAGGTCACCATGGCCGCGGGACTGGCCGGCTACCGCTTCATCCAGTGCCGCAGCGATGCCAGACCCTATCCCCTGACAAAATTTACACTGCACGCCCTGGAGCGCAAACAGCTCAAAGCCCTGCAGGACGGTATGAAACTGGGTGCCGCCCAGGCTTTGGGTAGTAATGTCGCCCGGGAGTTGGGCGATCTGCCCGGCAATATCTGTACACCGTCCTACCTGGCAGCAGAAGCCCGCAAGCTGGCCAAGAAACAGGCAAAGCTGACTGCGACTGTGCTCGACGAGAAAAAGATGCAATCCCTGGGCATGGGCGCCCTGCTCAGCGTGTCCAAAGGCAGCGACCAGCCACCTGCGCTGATCGCCATGCATTACAAAGGGGGCAAAGCCAGTGACAAACCCGTTGTGCTCGTAGGCAAGGGCATAACCTTTGACAGTGGCGGCATCAGTATCAAGCCGGGCCTGGCCATGGATGAAATGAAATACGATATGGGTGGCGCCGCCTGTGTATTCGGCGTCATGAACGCCCTGGTCGAACTGCAGCCCTCCATCAATGTCGTAGGGCTGGTGGCCGCAGCCGAAAACATGCCCAGTGGGGGCGCCAGCAAGCCCGGCGACATTGTCACCTCTATGTCCGGCAAAACCATTGAGATTCTGAATACCGACGCCGAGGGCCGCCTGGTGCTCTGCGACACCCTCACCTATGCGGGCAAGTATAAACCCCGTGCTGTGATTGACATCGCCACCCTTACCGGTGCTTGTGTCATCGCCCTGGGCCACCATGCCAGCGGCCTCTATGCCAATAACCAAGCGCTTGCCCAGGCACTGCTGAGTGCCGGCGAAACCACCGGCGATCGCGCCTGGCAGATGCCACTGTGGGATGAGTACCAACCCTCTCTGGATTCCAACTTCGCAGACCTCCAGAATATCGGTGGTCGCGAAGCGGGCTCAGTGACGGCCGCCTGCTTCCTATCGCGCTTTGCCAGGGACTACAACTGGGCGCATCTGGATATCGCCGGCAGTGCCTGGAAATCCGGCGCCGCCAAGGGCGCTACCGGCCGTCCGGTTCCCCTATTGGTGGAATACCTGCTGGGACAATAAATACCCCGGGCGCAAAAAAGTCGCCCGCAGTAATGGGTGGCGACCCCGCGCGCGGGGCGCCTGCCTCAGCAGGTTGAAGCCACAGTAAGGACAATAAACTGATGCACCGGCAACCTGAATGACCCAAATCGACTTTTACATTCTTTCCTCCCAACGAATCGAGCAGGCTGATATCTTCGCCTGTCGCCTGGCGGAGAAGGCGTACCGCACAGGGCTGGGTGTACTGCTGGCTGTGGATCATCCGGAGCGCGCAGAGCAGCTAAACCGGTTGCTGTGGACCTTTCGCGAAGATAGCTTCGTACCCCACGCACCCCAGGGCGAGGAGCCCCCTGCGGCGGTGGAGATCAACTGTGGTGAAGATCCGGGAGCGCACCACGGGCTCATGATCAACCTGTGCAGCGCGGTGCCCAACTGGTTTAGCCGCTTCGAACGGCTCGCCGAGATCGTCGTGCAGCAACCGCAGGCCCTGCAGCGCTCACGCACGCGATTCGGCCTCTTCCGCGAGCGCGGATATCCGTTAAAATCCCACAAGATCAACCAGAGCAACTAAATCACCAATACCGCCATGTCCGGTCGAAAGAACAAACACAAGCACCGCGGACAGCAGCACCGGCAGCCCAGAGAATTACTCGACGAGCTAAGCGCACTGCATGCCCTGCTCGACCGTGGCGGCCCGGATGCAATTCCCCTGCTGAATCAAGTGGCCAACCCCCGCGGCCAGGAGACCCCTGAGTTCGCTGCCAAAGAGGAGCGTCCGCAGGCGAATGTCCAAACCAAAACCTCCCCGGAGGCGCCGCCGGATGAGGACGCCGACCTGCCCATTCTATTCTCTCCACTCAAAGAGCAACTGCCCGAAGAACACAGGGTTCGGCTCGCGGACTCCGATTTGGCTCTGTTGCGCCCTTTGCAAAACCTGCCCAGACAGGATAGCGAGGCTACAACTGCCTGCACTCTCGCCGGGAAGGGAGGGGAAGCTCCCATTACTGATACGGTATCCGAAGAGCACGACGAACCTGCCCCCGAGCGGGCCACAGATACACAGCTCCAAGCGCCGAATAGCAAAGAAATACCGGAGAACCCCTTCCTGCCCGCCCATATTCGCGCGCGCCTGACCGGTGGCTGCCCTCCCGCAGACAACAGCCTGGCAGCACCGAATACCGCTTCCAGGCCCGAAACCACAAGTACAGTAAGTGCCGGTACCCGTACCCAGGCTCTGGTGATGGCTCAGGCCATGGCCGAGCGGGAGGGTCCTGCGGACCAGCTGGAGACTTCGGGTAAAAAACGCCAGCGCCGGGCGCTGGTGGAGCAACTGGTCTCACAGCAACTACCGGAACTGGAGCGCCAGTTGCGTGCCCAGATCGAAAAAGTGGTCGATGAGCTTGAGATCTGGGAGTGATCGTCACTAAGGACAACACCTGCCTTTTGCCCACCGCACCCCCGGCGGTATAATTCCCGCCTTTTCGACGCAGCCACGGTCGGGCATCCCGGACCAAACCGCTGCGCCCGCTGTCAGTTAACACAAGGCTTCCCACCCCCATGGACAAAACATACCAACCCAACACCATAGAACAAAAGTGGTACAAGACCTGGGAGGAGAACGGTTACTTCAAACCGAGCGGCGACACAGAGGCCAAGCCCTTCTGCATTATAATCCCGCCGCCGAACGTCACCGGCAGTCTGCATATGGGCCACGGCTTTCAGGAGTCCATCATGGACGCGCTGATCCGCTACCACCGCATGCAAGGGGACAACACGCTCTGGCAGGTGGGCACCGACCATGCCGGTATCGCCACACAGATGGTGGTGGAGCGCATGCTGGCAGCGGAAGGCACCTCGCGCCACGAACTGGGCCGCGAACAGTTCATCGAGAAAGTGTGGCAGTGGAAGGCGCAATCCGGCGGCACCATTACCCGCCAGTTGCGCCGCCTGGGTGCCAGCCCGGACTGGTCGCGCGAGCGTTTCACCATGGACGACGGCTTCTACAAGGCGGTACAGGAAGTTTTTATCAAGCTGTACGAGGATGGCCTGATCTACCGCGGCAAGCGCCTGGTGAACTGGGACCCCAAATTCCACACGGCGATTTCCGATCTCGAAGTGCTCAACGAGGAGAAACAGGGCCATCTGTGGCACTTCCGCTACCCGCTCGCCGATGGCTCCGGGCACCTGGTGGTTGCCACCACCCGCCCGGAAACCATGCTCGGCGATACCGCGGTAGCTGTACACCCGGAAGATGCGCGCTACCGGCACCTGGTCGGCAAGACCGTCAAACTGCCCCTCACCGATCGCGAGATCCCTATTATCGCCGATGAGTATGTAGACCGGGCATTCGGCACCGGCTGCGTGAAAATCACTCCGGCCCACGACTTCAACGACTACGAAATGGGGCAGCGTCACAGTCTTGAGATTATCAATATCCTCGACGCGGACGCCAACCTGAATGATGCCGTGCCGGCGCAATACCGCGGTATGGAACGCTTTGCCGCGCGCGTCCAGATCGCCGACGACCTGGACGCCCTCGGCCTGCTGGAGAAGGTGGAGCCCCACACCCTCAAGGTGCCCCATGGCGACCGCTCCGGCGCCGTTATCGAACCCTGGCTCACCGACCAATGGTATGTAAAAACCCAGCCCCTAGCGGAAGAAGCTATCGCCGCCGTGGAAGACGGCCGGGTAAACTTCGTACCGAAGAACTACGAAAATATGTACTTCTCCTGGATGCGCGATCTCCAGGACTGGTGTATTTCCCGCCAGTTGTGGTGGGGCCACCGCATTCCGGCCTGGTACGACAATGAGGGCAATGTGTTTGTGGGCCGCTCCGAGGAGGAAGTGCGTGAAAAATACACGCTCGATGCCGATGTCGCCCTGCGCCAGGACGACGATGTACTGGATACCTGGTTCTCCTCCGGCCTGTGGACCTTCGGTACCCTCGGTTGGCCCGAAGAGACCAAAGCACTGCAGGCATTCCACCCAAGCTCCGTGCTGGTCACCGGCTTCGACATCATCTTCTTCTGGGTCGCGCGCATGATCATGCTGACCCTGTATTTCAAAAAGGAAGTGCCCTTCCACACCGTGTATGTCCACGGTCTGGTACGCGACAGCCACGGCCAGAAGATGTCCAAATCCAAGGGCAATGTGATTGACCCCATCGACCTGATCGACGGCATTGACCTGGAGCGTTTGGTCCAAAAGCGCACCACCGGGCTGATGCACCCACAGGACGCCCCCAAGATTGAAAAGCTGACCCGCAAGGATTTCCCACACGGTTTTTCCGCCTTCGGCACCGATGCCCTGCGCTACACCTATTACTCGCTGGCCTCTACCGGTCGCGATATCCGGTTCGACGTGGGCCGTATCGAAGGCTTCCGCAATTTCTGCAATAAAATCTGGAACGCTTCCCGCTACGTATTACAAAATTGCGAGGGGTACGACTGTGGACAGGACAACAACGGCGATTTCGAACTGACCATCGCCGACCGCTGGATTGTTTCCCAGTTGCAGCGCACCGAAACCTCTGTGCGTCAAGCCTTGGACAGCTACCGTTTTGATCTCGCCTCGCAAACACTGTACGACTTTATCTGGGGCGAGTACTGCAGCTGGTACCTGGAGCTTTCAAAGCCAATTCTCAAAGACGAAAATGCCTCCAACACCATCAAGATAGGCACACGCCGCACCTTGATCCGCGTATTGGAGACCCTGCTGCGCCTGGCACACCCATTGATGCCGTTTATCACCGAGGAAATCTGGCAGCGGGTGAAAACCCTGGCCTGTGCCACAGGTGACACCATCATGCTGCAGCCTTACCCGAAGGCCGATAGCCACAAGGTCGACGAAGAAGCCGAAACCGCTATTGCCTGGCTTAAGCAGGTCGTTGAAGCGGTGCGCAATATCCGCGGAGAAATGAACATCTCCCCAGCCAGGAAAATTCCGCTGATCCTGCGCAGCGGTTCCATCCGGGACAAGGCGCTGCTGGAGCAGGCTCACAGCCTGTTAATGCAGCTGGTCAGTCTGGAAGCCATTACCTGGCTCGGCGCCGGTGAACCCACTCCCACCTCGGCTACCGCACTGGTGGGAGAGATGGAACTGCTGGTGCCTATGGCTGGCCTGATTGATGTGAAAGCCGAGAGCGCGCGCTTACAAAAAGAAATCGACAAGCTGACAAAAGAATTCCAGCGAGGCCAGGGCAAACTCAATAACCCCAAGTTTGTAAGCAAGGCGCCGGCAGAAGTGGTGTCCAGGGAAAAAGACAAACTGGCGGAGACAGAAAGTGCCCGGAAGCGCCTGCAGCAGCAGCTGGAAGCACTTAGCCGGCTTTAGTCCACAAGGCGGGTCGGTGTTGATCGTTTCGAAACGGCTATTGAACCGTCGCTCAAACAGCGCTTCTGCTGCCTGTTTGGGCGTCGCTGTTGAACAGGAATACAACGGCTTGAAGATACCTGTCTCTCAGGCGCTCGGGCCAGCCACCGGTGACACCCGGATTAATCGGTAACCCTGTCTTCACATTCGCCGCATCATCCATAGCTGGCATTTGGTTCTCAAATTAGATAATGCATACCCGGTTGCTCACAAAGGCAAGGCAACAGGACATTACCACAGCGGTCAGGAACTGATGTTATGGTGCTGGTGATGGACATAGTGACTGTTCATGTCAGCAGCGCTAGCTATTATTATGGCTAGTATCATCGCCATTGGAACACTGAACCGGGCCGCTTTTAGTCGCCGCTCCCTCGGGATAGCTAAACCCAGTCAACCAGGCTGGATATTTTGCAGTGCCAAAATTGCATAGAAATTCTTGCTGCAGCCCAGTGTCATGCACAGTTTGAACAGTGAATCACCCCGGGCTTCTCGGCGTACACAGTCTTGCCGCCCTTACTGCCACCTACCATTTTCTTTCTACACCTTCACCACTTCCGCAACTCCCGGAAATGGATTTCTATTTAAGGGCATCTCTATAAATTGAGTTTTCCTTGGTTTTATCGCCCTGGAGCCCCCATTATTCGGTGCTTATGGGCAACAAAAAAGTAATTTTTATAACTGCCCTTAAATGAAGTTCCAGTTACTCCCTGGAAGTAGCGTTCGCACTCTGACCAATAAGGTCGAGGTAAAATGCATACTGTAAGGCAGTTTCGTGGTAACGGCGGAAGCGACCAGAAGAACCTCCATGCCCAGCCTCCATATTTACTTGAAATAAAAGCTGGTTTTTATCGGTTTTTAGCTCGCGTAACTTGGCCACCCATTTCATGGGCTCAAAATATTGCACTTGGGAATCATGCAAACCGGTAGTCACAAGCAGGTTGGGGTAGTCCTGGGCCCGGATCTGGTCGTAAGGAGAATAAGACAGCATATATTCATAGCTGTCCTTATTATTGGGGTTCCCCCACTCATCATATTCATTGACCGTCAGGGGAATGGACTCATCCAGCATTGTGGTCACAACATCGACAAATGGAACGGCTGCAGTCACACCACGATATAGCTCCGGAGCCAAATTCACCACGGCCCCCATCAGCAAGCCCCCAGCACTGCCACCGGATGCAAATATTTTATCGTGTGCGCCATACTTCATCTTGGTAAGACCTTTGGTCACGTCGATAAAGTCGGTAAACGTGTTCTTCTTATTGAACATTTTTCCATCTTCATACCAGGCCCGCCCCAATTTTTGTCCGCCTCGAATATGAGCAATAGCAAAAACAAAGCCACGATCGAGCAGGGAAACGATTGAAGAACGGAACCAGGGATCAACGGTACTACCGTAAGAGCCATAGGCGTATTGCAGCAGCGGATTGGAGCCATCCTGCTTGAATTTATCCTTACGATATACCAGGGATACCGGCACTTTCACTCCATCCCGAACAGTGATCAGGATACCTTCGCTCTGGTAGTGCTCGGGGTCAAAGCCACCGGGAACTTTATCCTGCTTGAGTAAACTCAACTCTCCATTGTCCAACTTTGCTTCATAAATACTGCGGGGAGTGGTTAAGCTGGAATAAGAAACCCGCACACGATCCGAGTCAGGGCTGGGGTTGGCGCTTAAACTCAATTGATAAACCGGATCATTAAAACCAACCTGCAAGTCTTTGTTGTCTTTCAGGTTGATAATACGCAAACTTGCTTGCCCCGCTTTCCGTTCTATAACGGCAAGATGCCGGTCGAACAGGGTAAAATCCTCGAGCAACACAGCCTTGTCATGGGGGATAACTTCAAGCCACTTGGATTTATTCGAAACATCTCCCATGGCGACTTTCATCAGACGGAAGTTTTCAGCCTGCCAGTTGGTCAGGATATAAAAGTCATTCCCAAGCTTCAGGGCTGAGTATTCATGGTTTTCCTCGCGCGGATACAGAGGAGAGAACTCTCCCTGTGGTGAATCAGCACTGAGGATGGACTGGCCGCTAGTCGTGGTGGAATCGTGGTGAATATTAACCAGCTCCCCATCCCTGGATTTTGAAATCCAGGTATAGAACGCCTTGTCACGCTCCTCATAAACAACAACATCCTCACTTTGTGGCGTTCCCAACTTGTGGCGCAGTACCTGGTAGCCGAGCAAGGTCTGACGGTCTTTATTAATATAAAAAACGGTCTGGTTGTCATTAGCCCAAACCGCTACAGGAGACGCATTCTGCAATTTATCCGGCAACAATTCCCCGGTTTTTAAATCCTTGAAGCGAATAGTATAGACACGGCGTCCCATATTATCTTCGGGATATGCCAGCAGCTGGTTGCTGGGGGAAACCGCCAAGGGCCCAACACTGAAGTAGCCAGTGTCTTCAGCAAGCTTATTGACATCCAGCAATACTTGCTCGGTAGCCTCCAAGTTACCTTTACGGCGTGCGTGGATAGCATATTCTCTTTCAGGCAGATAACGGGTGTAATACCAATAGCCATTGTGAAATACCGGCGCAGTGGATTTGTCTTTCTCCAGGCGTCCGGTCATCTCCTCAAACAGCGTTTCCTGCAACTCCTTAGTGTGCTGCATAACAGAATCGGTGTAGGTATTTTCCGCCTCGAGATGAGCGATAACCTCAGGAGCCTTACGTTCATCATCGCGCATCCAATAATAATTATCGACCCGTTCATGACCATGGATGGACATCTTGTAGGGTACTTTCTTGGCAACCGGAGCCGATGGCAGCTCTGCAGATGCTGTCACTTTCTGATCGGTTTTGGCTGCTTCATCACCAGACTCGCCACAAGCCACAAGGCCAAGGGCGAGCATCACTGTTGCGGTGGTGATTTTCATGAATTTTGATTCCTCTCTAGCTCTGTGAGTTTAAGGAGAATAAACACCTTATTTGGTCATTCACAAGCAAGCACAGACTCTGATTTGCGGCCCTTTTCTTGTCTTTTTGTAGCATTTCCGGGTGAAGATCGGACGGATTTTCACTGGCTTTAGCTTGCATTGAACAACCTGGACGACTGACCCACGAACTGGGACCCATCGGGCTCGCAGTGTAAATGGAAAAGGTTCATCGAACAACCGCATCACTGGTAGTGCGCATTCCTACGGGAGTTCGTACGGCTACATACCGGTTCTCAAGACTTCCTTCTGTTTCACGCGTTTTAGAATATGTGCAATCACAGCCGGGCCTTCGATACTGGCAGTCACCTTAACCTTTCCACTGCAACGCTCAAAGATTTCGATATCGTGATTGAAAACCCACCTCCGTCGCTGCATCCACTTTATTACCGGTATATTCCGGCCTACCCTGAACCTCTATTCCAGTTCTTCGTGAACACGTTTGGCAAATTTTCTGATATCAGTGTTCACGAGGAACCGAAATTCCTCTTAAAGCAGTATTTATCCATATTTTTTGCTACGTTTCGTACTTCTTGGAGGAGCGAGCGTGACCAGGTTGAGAGTCACAATGCGTCATATACGAGAAATCCTTCGCCTGGGCCGTAAGCATCTTTAAGTCAACGCCTTTTCCCCGCCCAATCCCACGCGCAAAATTGCTCCCGGCTCAATTACTACTAGGCTGGAAGGAAAGAATATCCCCCTCCCAAGACGCGCCGTAAATACATCCCTGTACGCTCGCAATCGGCATCCATGCCTCATACGATCCTGGCAGAGGGGTAGTCTTCCCTCTTGCCTTACCAGTACCTTCAAGGAGGCACGCTATGGATACCAACCCCAACCAGAATCACAAGCAGAATACTGACAGCAGCAAATTCCGTCTGGCAGCAGTCGGGCTTCTCAGTCACCAAGTTCTGCCAGGCCAATGCTCAAGCTTATCTCCGGTTTTTAGGTTCTTAAAAAGTATTCTGTAATCCTGTGGAATACAGTCATACTTTCATCGGGGAATTACCAAATCCTCTATGGCGAAGTGGATTTCAAGCGTCACATGTATCAGACGTCGCGTGGTAGGAAAATACTGCTCCCTGGACTCGACAGTATGCATCATTCGTGCAGCCATTCCCCCGGCCTGCACCGCGAGCAGTTGCAAGCGGCTATTACCCGCTTTGAGCACCAAATGCCACGCATGGATTATGCAACCAATGTAAAGCCGAATTTCGCCATCGGCTCGGGCGTGACTAAGGCGGCTTGCAACAGGTTGATCCAGCAACGCTCCTCTTGTTCCCGCATACGCTGGAAGGAAAAGGGCCCGAAGACGGCTCTCAGCTTGTGTGAACTGACCCAAACAGCTGGACGACGAGATCCATTCTGGAAGAAAGTTGATCAATATGATGCGATGATTGCTGCGTGAGAACAACATACAGAGGCAATATCCATACTTTAGGGCATCACAGCCGTGCTTTTCTCTACCCTTTATTCCTTAGATTTCCCCTTCCTTTTGTTCTAAAAAACGGTTGTCGCTAAATATTACAGAATTATAGTAAATAAAAAAAACACCCCTAAGAAACAAACGTTCTTTAGTGATGCTGGCGCTATCTGCCGCAACGCTTTATAAAAAGAACACAACCGCGCCTGCTCGCAGAATCCGACCGGGAACTCAGAAACTGCGCACACGCCGAGAAAAAGAACGCTTTACTCAAGAGACTTTCATTTTAAATGAAAGTCTCTCTATGAAACCTTTTTAACGCAGTGTAGTTAACCGAGGTACCAGTAATTTATCCGGGCCAGGTCCCGGCATAAACTCGGGGGAGAGTAACGTTGAACCACCCAGACCAGTTCAACCCGGAAGTATGGCCACTTGTAGTTTACTGCCTTGCCGTATTTGGGTTGATCGCCTTAATGCTCGGCCTTTCCTATTTTCTCGGTCAAAAACGCAGAGATCCCGCAACCGACGAACCCTTTGAATCCGGCATTATCTCCCAGGGTAGCGCGCGGCTGCGTATTTCTGTCGCCTACTATCTGGTTGCCATTTTATTTATCGTCTTCGATTTGGAGGCGATCTACCTTTTCAGCTGGTCCATAGCATTTTTCGAAACCGGGCTGCTCGGATTTATCGAGGCCACTGTTTTTATCGTGATACTGCTGGTGGGTCTGATTTACCTCTGGCGCCTCGGCGCATTGGAGTGGGGTGGGCATCAGGAAAGCCTGGTCGGCCGCAAAGATCATCGCTAAAAATAGACAGGAAGACACTATGCGCTGGCAGCTTAGCAAAGCACGGGATGTGATTGCCGCAGATTCTACCCAGGCAGAAGAAGGCGCAATTGCCGAGGACCTGAAAAAAAATATTCTGCTGGCGAAACTGGAGGAACTGGTTGCCTGGGGCAGGGCCAATTCACTCTGGCCATTCAATTTTGGCCTCTCCTGTTGTTATGTGGAAATGGCCACCGCCTTTACCAGTCGTCACGATATCTCGCGTTTTGGCGCAGAGGTTATCCGTGCCACACCACGCCAGGCAGACCTGATTGTGATTTCCGGTACGGTATTTTTAAAAATGGCACCGGTGTTGCAGCGTCTGTACGAACAGATGATTGAGCCGCGCTGGGTGATATCCATGGGTTCCTGTGCCAACTCCGGCGGAATGTATGACATTTATAGTGTGGTGCAGGGCGTAGATAAGTTTCTCCCGGTAGACGTCTACGTACCCGGATGCCCACCCCGCCCCGAGGCGCTGTTACAGGGGCTCACCCTACTACAGGCCTCGGTTGCCGCCGAGCGACGAAACTTCAGCTGGGTGGTGGACGAACAGGGCGCCAGAAAGACCCCCAAACCCAGCCAGCGCGATCTGAACCGTGAAGAGCGCATGCGCGCAACGGTTTTGCGCTCGCCGGATACAGTCTAAGTGCGCAGTTGTCGCCGAGAAACAGACCTCTGATAACGGAAATCCCGATGAGTGGCGTCATAGCAAAAAGTGTGCATAGCAAGACCCCCTATACAAAAGAGGCCAAGGTCTTTGTGCGGGACCTGGCACTGGAGTATCGCTGGCACAATTATTGGCTGCAGCACGATAGCCCCGATATGCCCATTCTGTGGATAGACGCCCACGCATTGATTCCTCTGCTGCATTTCCTCAAGCAGGAGATTTCCCGTCCCTTCGCCATGCTCTATGACCTCAGCGCCATCGACGAGCGCCTGCGGGCCAACCGGGGAAGGGGGAAAGAGAGACAGCCAGCCAGTGACTTTACCCTGGTTTACCAGTTGCTGTCTTTCACGCGCAATTTATTTATCAGCATTAAGGTCGCCCTGCCAGAATCCAATCTGTCCGTGCCTTCCATCACCGGGGTTTGGAAAAATGCGAACTGGTACGAGCGGGAAGCCTGGGATTTGTTTGGGATCAATTTTACCGGTCATCCCAATTTGCAACGTATTCTGATGCCCACGACCTGGAAAGGGCATCCCCTGCGCAAGGACCATCATGCCCGTGCCACCGAAGTGGATCCCTATACCCTTTCCGAGGAAAAGGAGCGCAGGGAACAGGAGGCCCTGTTGTTTTGCCCGGAGGACTGGGGCATGGCGCGTGCCAGTGAAGACTCGGAATTTATGTTCCTGAATCTGGGGCCCAACCACCCCAGCGTCCACGGCGTTTTTCGCGTGGCCCTGCAACTCGATGGCGAACAGATTGTGGATGCCGTACCGGATATCGGCTACCACCACCGCGGTGCTGAGAAGATGGCCGAGCGCCAGGCCTGGCACACCTATGTGCCCTATACGGACCGCATCGATTATCTGGGCGGGGTAATGAATAACCTGCCCTACCTACTCGCGCTGGAACAGCTGGCGGGCATACAGATACCACCGCGGGCTCAGGTGATCCGCGTGATGCTGTGCGAGCTGTTCCGCATCTCCAGCCACCTGGTGTTCTTCGGCACCTTTGCTCAGGATATCGGACAGATGTCGCCGGTCTTTTATATGTTTATCGACCGGGAAAAACTGTTTGGCGTTATCGAAGCAATCACCGGCGGACGCATGCATCCGGCTTGGTTTCGCATTGGTGGTGTCGCCCAGGACCTGCCCGAGGGCTGGGACAAAATGCTGCGTGAATTTCTTGATTACATGCCCGCCCGCCTGCGTGACTACGACGGTTTGGTGATCAAAAACAAATTAGTGCAAAAGCGTACCCGAGGGATTGGCGTCTATGATACCGCCGAAGCGCTGGAATGGGGGGTGACCGGACCGGGTCTGCGCGCCACCGGATTGGCATGGGACCTGCGCAAGAAGCGCCCTTACAGCGGTTACGACCAGTATGAATTCGATATCCCCAGCTACGATGGTGGCGATTGTTTTGATCGCTGCCGCGTACGGGTCGACGAAATGTGGCAGAGCCTGCGCATTATTCGACAGTGCCTGGAAAACATGCCCCCCGGTCCCTATAAATCCGATCACCCGCTGACTACCCCGCCACGCAAGGGGCGCACCATGCAGGATATCGAGACACTGATCCAACACTTTGTAAATAACAGCTGGGGCCCGGTAATGCCCGCCGGCGAGGTCTGCTTTCCCATAGAGGCCACCAAGGGCCTAAACAGTTATCAGATTGTCAGTGACGGCGGCACCGCCTCATATCGAACCCGAATTCGCGCCCCATCGTTCCCGCATCTGCAGATGATTCCATTGATGTCACGGGGGCTGCTGATCGCCGACCTGATTGCAATTATTGCCAGCATTGATTTTGTGATGGCGGATGTGGATCGGTAAAAACTATAGCAGTGCGCGGCTCAAGCCGCCATCACAACGGAGGAGACCAGTGCACGGGAGAGAGCCGTACACCCCTGCCGCAGAAGAATATTTCAGCGGCACAGTCACTTCACATATGCCTCTCCGAAGTCGGCCGAGGAAGCATATATGTCCAGCTTACTAGAACCGGAATTGATTGAAGTAATGGAGCACAGCAGCGCGGACCCAAAAAAAAGCCCCGGTGGCCTCACAGCCGTGGAAAAAGAGGAAATCGATCGCGAATCTTCTCACTACGAGAACAAATCAGCCGTGGGGCTGGAAGCACTCAGAATCGTACAGAAATATCGTGGCTGGATTTCCGATGACACCCTACAGGCGATCTCCACCTACCTGGATATTCCCGTAGCACAACTGGAATCTGTGGCCACTTATTTCCAGTTGATCTTTCGCCAGCCCGTGGGCAAGGAGGTCATCTACCTGTGCAAAAGTGTCAGCTGCTGGATTAAGGGCTGTGACCGCCTGCAACAACGCATTTGCGAACACCTGAAAATCCAACCTGGACAAACCTCTGCAGACGGCATCTTCACCCTGCTGGAAGCTCCCTGCCTGGGGGACTGTGACAAGGCTCCGGTATTGATGCTCGGCGAAGAGATGTTCCGCAATCTCGATGAAGCCGCCCTAGAGAATCTGATCAAAAAAAAGAAGAAATACCATGCTGATCAATCCCCTGACTAAAAATGTCACCGATCAGAATATCGCCACCGATCTCGAGCGCTACCTGGGCAACGGGGGCTACGTGGGCTGGCGCAAAGCCCACACCATAGATCCAGACAAGATTATTGATCTGGTCAAAGACGGTGGCCTGCGCGGGCGCGGTGGCGCGGGATTCAATACCGGACTCAAATGGAGTTTTGTCCCCCGCGGAGCAGATGCACCGGAACAGAAATTTATTGTCTGCAACGCAGACGAAATGGAACCGGGGACCTTCAAAGACCGGCTGCTGATGGAGCGCGACCCCCATCTGCTGCTCGAGGGTATGGCTATTGCCGCCTACGCCATTGGCGCTTCCATCGGTTACATTTTTATCCGGGGTGAATACCACTTGGCTGCAGAGCGTCTGGAATATGCCATCGAAGAGGCAAAAGCGCAGGGGCTTCTCGGTACCGACATCTGCGCGAGCGGATTCAGCCTGGAAATCTTCGTGCATCGCAGCGCCGGAAATTATATCTGTGGCGAGGAAACCGCGCTGTTGAATGCGCTGGAAGGTCGGCGCGCGATTCCCCGGGCAAAGCCGCCCTTCCCCCAGGTCAGCGGGCTTTGGGGTAAGCCCACCGTGGTCAACAACGTAGAAACATTTTGCAATATTCCCCATCTGGTGGAATTTGGCGTTGACTGGTATCGGGGACTGGGGCGCGGAGAGGATGCCGGCAGCAAGCTGTTCGGTGTGAGCGGCCATGTCAAGAATCCTGGTACCTGGGAGTTGCCTATGGGCACACCTATCCGGGAAATCATCGAACAGCATGCCGGCGGCATGCACGACGGCTTGCGGCTGAGAGGCCTTCTGCCGGGCGGCGGCTCTACGGATTTTCTCGGGCCCGAGCACCTGGACCTGCCGATGGATTACGACGTGATCGGCAAAGCAGGCAGCCGTATGGGTACCGGCACCATAATTGTGCTCGACAACAAGACCTGCCCGGTGGGACTGGTGCTGAACCTCTCCCAGTTTTTCGCCCGCGAATCCTGCGGCTGGTGCACCCCCTGCCGCGACGGGCTGCCCTGGGTCGTGAAAATATTACAGCGTATAGAAGCGGGCGAAGGACGCTCCGAGGACCTCGATCTGCTGCACGAACAGTGCAAACGCATAGGCCCCGGCAATACTTTCTGCGCCCTCGCACCCGGAGCTGCGGAACCATTACAAAGTGCTCTGGTGCGTTTTGAACAGGACTTTTTCAACCATATAAATCAGCACCGCTGCCCCTACCGGTAGCGTTTAGCGAAACCCAGGCGATACAACCACAACGGACTGACAATGCCAACCATCACGATTGACGGCGAAAAATATCAGGTCGACGGAGAACAGAACCTGCTCAACACCTGTCTGTCTCTGGGCCTCGATATTCCTTATTTTTGCTGGCATCCGGCAATGGGCTCCGTAGGTGCCTGTCGACAGTGCGCGATGATCGAATACAAGGGCAAAGAGGATCAGAGCGGCCGCCTGATCATAAGCTGCATGACCCCCATCCGTGACGGCGCCATTTACAGTATTGAGGCCGAGGCCGCAGAAACGTTTCGCGGTAGTATTATCGAAAACCTGATGATCAACCACCCGCACGACTGCCCCGTCTGTGAAGAGGGCGGCGAGTGCCATCTGCAGGACATGACGGAAATGTCCGGGCACACCCTGCGCCGCTACCGGGGCACCAAGCGCACCCACCGCAACCAATATCTGGGGCCCTTTATTAACCACGAAATGAACCGCTGTATTACCTGCTATCGCTGTGTGCGGTTTTACGATGACTATGCAGGTGGGATGGATCTTCAAGCGCTCGGCAGGAATGACCAGGTGTATTTCGGGCGCCAGGAAGAGGGGCGGCTGGAAAATGGCTTTAGTGGTAACTTGGTCGAAGTCTGCCCCACGGGAGTCTTTACCGATAAAACCTTCAGTGCACACTTTGTACGCAAGTGGGACTTGCAGACCGCTCCCTCTATCTGTGAACACTGCGCGGTGGGCTGCAACACCGCTCCGGGTGCACGGGAACCCGGCAATGGGCACGAGCCGATACTGCGCAGGGTGATCAACCTCTATCACCGGGATATCAACGGCTATTTCCTCTGCGACCGTGGTCGCTTTGGCTATGAATACATCAATAGCGCGACACGCATTGAGAAAGTATTCTCAGCCAGACACGAAACGGTCATCAGCTCCACGGCACAAAGTGGCGATCGACTACACAGGGAGGTCGCACCACAAAAAGCGCTCCTGCATTTGGCACAACAGATATCGGCAGCCCAAGACAACAGGAGACACATGCTCGGCATTGGCTCACCGCGCACCTCCCTGGAAAATAATTTCGCCCTGAGACAGCTGGTGGGCCCGGAAAATTTCTTCTCCGGCCTCAATCAAAGAGACCAGGAGTTGCTTCAGCTGGTCAATAATATCCAAAGCGACAACCGAATCCTGTGCCCGACCACACCGGAAATTGAGGCCGCCGACGCAGTGTTCATTCTTGCTGAGGATATCTATAACACCGCACCGCGTATTTCCCTGGCAATACGCCAAGCTGCCCGCAATCGTCAAAAACAACAAGCACAATCACTAAAAATCCCCCTGTGGCAGGATGCTTCTGTCCGACAATTGGAGGGGAATGGCAGCCCGATTATTTTCGCCGGTACAGAACTCACTGATTTAGAGAACATAGCCTCCACCACCCTGTTTGAGACACCGGAAAAAGTAGCACAGTTTGCCCGATCCCTGGCCCTTCTGCTTTCCAATCCAGAAAACGCTCAGACCGGACTGGAACCACAACAGCAGGAAATCGCTGTGCATGCGGCAGAAATACTCCGCAACGCCAAAAATCCACTGATCATCTCGGGAACCTCCAGCAAGCACGCAGAAATACTGCATGCTGCGGCACAAATCGCCACCACCTTGAGCGAACAAAAAACCGTGCCCGTTATGCTGTATCTGGCCTGTGACGAAGTCAACAGCCTGGGGCTCAGTCAGTTTTTTAGCGGAGAAAGCGGTTATCTCGAGCAGCTGTTGCAAACACTCAGGGAAAGGGAACAAAGTGAAGTACCCACTACCCTGATTGTATTGGAAAATGATCTCTACAGACGCCTGGATAGAAAATCGCTTGCGCACTTGTTTGAGCACATCGATGAGGTCGTGCTCCTGGACACGCTGTTCCACTCCACGTCCAAGCGCGCAGACTGGATTTTTCCCGCAGCTGCCACGGCGGAATCCCAGGGAACTGTTGTGAACGCCAACGGGCTGGCCCAGCGCTTTTACGCAATTTATGAAGGCAAAGGCTTTATACAGGAAAGCTGGCGCTGGCTGGTGGATGCCGTGGAATTCTGTACGGAAAAATCCGGAGCGCTGTCGCAAATCACCAGTTGGAAACACAGTACCGATCTCAGTGAAGCCATCGCCAGGGAGTTCAAAACTTTAGAGGTCCTCAATGTACTCGGGCCGGACGAAAACTACCGTATCGATGGACTCAAAGTCGCCCGCCAAAGTGGCCGTTACAGTGGCCGCACAGCTGTCCATGCGCAAGAACATGTCTCGGAAGAGCCACCCATCCAGGACCCGGATGCCCCCATGAATTTCAGCATGGAGGGGATACACAACCCTGACAAGACACAGCTCCAAGCCAATATCTGGTCCCCCGGCTGGAACTCCAATCAATCTATCAACAAATTTCAGGAACAGATTGGCGGCGAGCGTAAGGGGGGGCCTTCCGGTCTGGCCATCAAACGTTCCAAACACCCGATGCCAGAATGGATCACTCCTGCAAAGGAAACAGCAACAGAGGAATTACCGGACATCCCCAACCCCGTACAGATGCAGCCGGTCTATCGGCTGTTTGGCTCCGGAGAACTGAGCAACCAGTCGAAGTGCATTGTTGAAGCAACTGAAGCGCCCTTTGTGCTCATTAATCTGGCGGAGGCAAAAATACCCGGTATCCACGACGGACAACCGATCGAACTTGTGACCAGTTGCGGCACCTATCGGGCCGAGGCGCGCTCAGCCCCCACAATACCGCCGGGCAACGTAGGCGTACCCTATGGATTGCCAGGCCTTGAAACCCTGACCCCCCTACTCCCCGGATACGCTTCCCTGCGCCCAGCGGAAGCGTCCGCCAGTATTGAGGACTGAGAGACCGATGAGCACGCCACTTTGGATAACACTGCTGAATATCTTCGGTGTATTGATCGCCACAGTCCTGCTGGCGGCAGTACTCACCTGGGGGGAACGGCGCCTTCTGGGATTCTGGCAGGACAGGCCCGGCCCCAACCGGGTAGGCCCCTTCGGCACCCTGCAGGTCGTTGCCGATATGATCAAACTCTTTTTCAAAGAGGACTTCATACCACGCTTTGCGGACATTCCGGTGTTCGTGCTGGCACCCACCGTGGTGATGGCCACCATGTTGATCGCCTTTGCCGTCGTACCCATGTCCCCCAGTATCGGCGTGGCGGATCTCAATATCGGATTACTGTTTGTGCTCGCCATGAGTTCCATTGCGGTCTACAGCATTATTCTCGGTGGCTATGCCTCCAACAACAAATACGCCCTGCTCGGCAGCCTGCGTGCCGCCGCTCAGACAGTCTCCTATGAAGTGTTTATGGGATTGAGCCTGATGGGTGTCGTGATGCTGTCCGGCAGCTTCAACCTGCGGGATATTGTCGACGCCCAGGCAGGTTACTGGTTTATCCTGCCCCAGTTCCTCGGGTTTATTGTATTTTTTATCGCCGGAATCGCTGAGAGCCGGCGCACACCGTTTGATCTTCCCGAGGCGGAACACGAGCTTACTGCCGGATTTCACACCGAATATTCCGGAATGAAATTCGGCATGTTCTTTGTCGGCGAATATCTTGCCGTAATCCTGATCTCGGCACTGATCACCACGTTGTTTCTGGGCGGCTGGCACGGCCCCTGGCTGCCACCCATTGTCTGGTTTTGCCTGAAAACCGCATTTTTGGTGGCCCTGTTTATCCTGCTGCGCGCTTCCCTGCCACGCCCCCGCTACGATCAACTGATGAAATTTGGCTGGAAAGTGATGCTGCCCCTGTCACTGGTTAATCTGCTCGCCACCGCAGGGATACTACTATGGATCGCTTGAGCACCAGCCAACCTCAGGAAAAACCGGCGGGAGGAAAAAGATGATCGCAAGCCAAATCCGCAGCCTGTGGCTGGTGTTCAAGCACCTGTTTCGGCGCAATGTCACAGTACAATATCCAGACCAAAAGCCCTACCTGGCCCCACGCTATCGCGGACGGATCATTTTGACCCGGGACCCCAACGGGGATGAACGCTGCGTAGCCTGTAACCTCTGTGCAGTGGCCTGCCCACCGGACTGCATCTCCCTGCAAAAAACCGAAGATCCGGACGGACGCTGGCGACCCGCGTATTTTCGCATTAATTTCTCACGCTGCATCATGTGCGGCCTGTGTGAAGATGCCTGTCCCACCTATGCAATCCAGTTGACACCGGATTTTGAGATGTGTGAATACGACCGGCAAAATATGGTGTACGAAAAAGAAGACCTGCTGATCGACGGTCCGGGAAAATATCACGATTACAGTTTTTATCAGGTAGCGGGCAAGGCAATCCGGGGCAAAGGGAAAGGCGAGGCACAAAATGAAGCCGAGCCCATCGACATAAAGAGCCTTAATCTATAAAGCGTCAACAAACCCCTGGATAAAAATACCGATTTTCATCCAGGCGTGAAAAGTACCTGCAGATGCTCATTACAGTGGGAGGGTTTTTGTGAATTACCTATTCTATCTCACCGCGGCAATCGCGGTACTTTCTACCACTATGGTGATTTTTCACCGCAACGCGGTCCATGCACTTTTGTATCTGGTCACTTCCCTGCTGGCCGTGGCTGTTATTTTTTACCAGTATGGTGCCCCCCTGGCTGCGGCTTTGGAAGTCATTATCTATGCCGGTGCCATTATGGTGCTGATCATATTTGTCATCATGATGCTCAACCAGGGGGATTCCACGGTGGTTCAGGAACGGGCCTGGTTGCAGCCCAGCACCTGGGTCGGCCCGGCCCTGTTATCCGCACTATTGCTGATTCAACTGATTTTATTGGTCAGCAGCGCTCCGTTCTCTGCAGTCCGGGCCTTCCACTATATCGGTCCCAAGCAGGTGGGCATTGCTCTGTTCAGTCACTATGTCCTCGCCGTGGAGCTGGCTTCAATGCTTCTGCTGGCAGGATTGGTTGGTGCCTTTCACTTGGCCCGACATCGAAAACCAGAAACAGGGAGATCCGGCAATGCCAATTGAGACGGCACCTGGGCTAGAGGCCGGAATCCTTCTGGCCTCGACACTCTTTTGCCTGGGTTTGGCCGGGCTGATGATGCGGCGCAATGTCATTTTTATGCTGATGTGTGTCGAGATCTGTACCAATGCTGCGGCCCTGATGTTCGTCGTCGCCGGCGCCCACTGGGGCAATGCCGACGGCCAGGTGATGTTTATTTTTGTGGTGACCCTGGCGGCAGCGGAAGTCGCCATAGCCCTCGCTCTGGTCCTGCAGTTCTACCACCGCAAACACACCGTCGATATCGATCAATTGAACGACCTGAGAGGGTAATATGCAGGGGCTTTTGGCCTGGGTGCCACTTCTACCGCTGATTGGCTTTTTGATACTGGTGGGTATCCCGTTGTTTTATCGGCGCGAACCTCCGGAGAGCGTGATCACGGTGATCGGGGTGGGCAGTGTCGGCATTGCGGCACTGTTCACGGCAGTCGCAACGGCCGCTGTTTTTTGGCAAACCCCGTCCGGAGTGGTCAATATTGCCCTCTGGCAGTGGATGCAACTGGGGGAGCTTAAACTCGGCATCAACTTCCATGTAGACTGGCTGACACTCGTGATGCTGATGATCGTTACCGGTGTCGGTTTTCTGATTCATCTCTATTCTGCCGGGTATATGCGCAAGGACCCGGATTTCCGCCGCTATTTTGCCTACCTGAACCTGTTTATCTTTGCCATGCTGACCCTGGTGATGGCCGATAACCTGGTGCTGCTTTATCTGGGCTGGGAGGGCGTAGGGCTTTGCAGCTATCTGCTGATCGGCTTCTGGTACAAAGACCCTGTCAATGGCACCGCCGCGTGCAAAGCCTTTATTGTCACCCGTATCGGCGATACCGCCATGGCCATCGGCCTGTTCCTGCTGTTTTACGAGTTCTCGACCCTCAATATCCCAGAACTGATCAATGCAGCGGGCGACCCTGGCGCAGACCGGGAAATAATTACTATCGCCACCCTGCTGCTACTTGGCGGCGCAGTGGGCAAATCGGCACAGCTGCCACTGCAGACCTGGCTGCCCGATGCCATGGCCGGCCCAACCCCGGTGAGCGCTTTGATCCACGCGGCCACCATGGTCACTGCAGGTGTCTACCTGATCGCCCGTATGCACCCCTTGTATACACTCTCTGAAACGGCGATGACCGCAGTGGCCATTGTCGGCGCTCTCACACTACTTCTCGCCGGATTCAGCGCCATCGCCCAAAGTGACATCAAACGAGTGCTGGCTTATTCCACCATCAGCCAGATTGGTTATATGTTTCTGGCTCTGGGTGTGGGCGCCTGGTCCGGGGCCATTTTCCACTTGATGACCCACGCCTTTTTCAAGGCACTGCTTTTCCTCTCCGCCGGGTCGGTTATTCTGAGTCTGCACCACGAGCAGAATATTTTCCGTATGGGCGGTCTATACCGGAAAATTCCGTTTACTTTTCTCTGCTTTACCATCGGCTGCGCTTCCCTGGCAGCCCTGCCCTTGACTTCCGGGTTTTACAGCAAAGACCAAATATTGCTGCGTGCCTGGGAATTCCACCAGGGTTTTAACAGTCTCTGGCTTGCGGGAGTCCTCGGCGCCCTGATCACCGGTATCTATACGTTTCGCGTACTCTTCCTGGTATTTGCCGGCAGTGAGGGGGCCGCCTCAAGACACTGTAAAGATGCCAATACGCCGGCAATGACGATACCTTTGGCCATTCTCGCAATACTCGCACTGCTCGGTGGGCTGTTGACGCCGCCTCTCCAGGCGGTATTCGGCACTACTGCAGAGAGGCACCCCGCGGCATGGGTCGAAGGTGTGGCCATTGCCATGCCGCTGATTGGCCTGGGCGTGGCCTGGCAGCTGTATCGGCGCGAAAAAAAGACGGGCGAACAGCGCTCCCGGGTTACGCAATTCTGGTTCAGTGGCTGGGGCTTCGACTGGCTCTACGATCACCTGCTGGTAAGGCCATTCAACATGCTCGCGCGCCTGAACCACAACGACATGATCGACGCGTTATACAAAGGCACTGCCGCGTTCAGCCGCCAGTTGAATACGCTACTGAGCGCTTCACAAAACGGCCAGGTGCGCTGGTACCTGGCAACCTTTGCTGCGGGTTCTATTCTATTCCTCGCACTTTTGGTGGCCCTATGACACTAATGGCAATCATTATTCTGTTGTTCGCTGGCGGTATACTAGCCTGGCTTTCGGAGCGTTATCTGCAGCGGGGCGGGCACTGGATCGGCCTTGTCAGCCTACTGCTGGCCAGTTTGCTGCTGGCCAGTTACTGGCCCTATTTAGGTGCGGCACAAGTGATCGGCAGTGGTCCCTGGTGGGACAGTGTGCAAATCAACTGGATTCCCAGATTTGGGATCAGCTTTCACCTGGCCATTGATGGTTTGGGCTTCCTGATGCTGGCTCTGACCATGGCGATGGGTATTTTCGGGCTGGTCATGACCTGGAACGATATACATTTTCGCCGTGGTTTTTTCTATTTTAACTACCTGTGGACCCTCGCCGGTGTAGTCGGTGTATTCACGGCCATGGACCTCTTCCTGTTTTTTTTCTTTTGGGAAGTGATGCTGGTTCCCATGCTTTTCCTTATCGCGGTATGGGGGTATGAGCAGCGCCTCTTCGCCGCCATCAAATTCTTTATTTTTACCCAGGCCAGTAGCCTGCTGATGCTCATCGCCATCGTGGCACTGGCTTACCTCCACTACGGCAATTCCGGGCAACTGACCTTCAATTACAATGACCTGCTCGACGCCCAATTGGCACCCTCGACCGCCTACTGGCTGATGCTGGGCTTTTTCGTGGCATTTATTGTCAAGTTACCCGCGCTTCCATTCCACCCCTGGCTGCCCGATGCGCACACCCAGGCGCCGACGGCCGGCAGTATCCTGCTGGCGGCCATTCTGCTGAAAACCGGTGCCTATGGTCTTTTGCGGTTTAACCTGCCTCTGTTTCCCGAGAGCTCTGCGGCATTTGCACCGGTGGCAATGAGCATCGGCGCTGTTAGTGTAATCTACGGCGCTATGCTCGCCTTTGCCCAAAGTGACATGAAGCGGCTGGTCGCCTATTCCAGCGTCAGCCATATGGGGTTTGTTCTGCTCGGACTCTACGCGCTGAATACGATTGCCATGCAGGGGGCCGTGATGCAGATGATTGCCCACGGACTCAGTACCGCCGCCCTGTTTGCGCTGGTGGGCGCCCTGCAACACCGGTTGCATACCCGAGATATGACGCAGTTGGGCGGAGTCTGGGCCATCCTGCCCAAGCTGTCCGCAATTGCGCTGTTCTTCGCAGTGGCCTCCCTGGGTCTCCCGGGGCTGGGGAACTTTGTCGCCGAATTCACAGTTTTGGTGGGCAGTTTTCGCAGCAGTCACTGGATTGCCGTACTTGCCGCCACAGGTCTGATTGGCGCCGCCCTGTACGCACTCATCATGATGCAGAGGGGGTTTTTTGGTGCACTGAACAAGCGGCTCCAGAAACTTTCCCCGCAGGCCCCAATAGCGGATCTGAATTTGCGGGAATCCTGTGCCCTGCTCTCTCTCGCCGCACTGTTGGTGCTGCTGGGCCTGCGCCCGCAACCGGTATTCGATATCGCCAGCCCCACCGTCGCCCGTTCCCTGGCACACATTGAAACTGCCAGAGCGCAGTATGCCAAAGACCAGGGTATCGGCACTCGCTTTACTTCCCAGGAACAGACCTGGGCAAAGCCACATCCAAAAGAGAGTGAATCCCCATGAGCACGCAGGAACTTTTCGCAATACTGCCACTGCTGCTACTGAGTGCGGGCATTGTCATTCTCCTACTGCAGGTTTCCTTTTGGCGCGGACATCGGAGTGCACTGGCGACGACTTTAATCACCCTGTTGCTCGCAGCAGGCTCCTGCTTTTGGGTTGGCGCTACACTCTCTGGCGGTGTCAGTTCTGTCCAAGCCACCGGGCTACTGCTGGTAGATCACACCGCTCTGTTTTTCTGTCTATTGCTGTTACTGACGGCCACTGCCGTCAGTATCATGGGCTATAGCTACCTGCGCCTGCGCTGCAACCCGGAGAGAAACCCCGGCAGTTACCCGGAAGAATTCTACATACTGCTGCTACTGGCGATGTTGGGTACAACCACGCTCGTTTGCGCCAGCCATTTCGCCACCTTCTTCCTGGGCCTCGAACTGATCAGCCTGGCACTTTACCCCATGCTCGGCTTCGCGGTCACCGGCGATTTATCTCCTGCGCGAGAGCAGGCGCAGTCGCTGGAATCGGCGATCAAGTACCTGTTGTTATCCGCGCTTTCCACAGCGCTCGGCCTGTTTGGTATTGCACTGGTCTACAGCGCAGGCGGCGCGCTGGACTTCAGTGGTATCGCTGCTCTTATGCCGGAACTGGCACAGACCTCTGCGCTGTTTGCCACAGGAATCACCCTGTTTTTAATCTCGGTCGCTTTTAAACTATCGCTGGTACCATTTCATATCTGGACACCTGATGTTTACCAGGGCGCTCCGACACCGACAACCGCCCTTATTGCCACTGTGAGCAAAGGCGCAGTAATCGGATTCCTGCTGCGCTTCTTTAACACCCTGGACCTTTATGGAAGTCCCGTTTTGATCAACCTGCTTTCCATCGCGGCCATCGCAAGTATGCTGGTCGGCAACCTGTTGGCGCTGATGCAAACCAATATCAAGCGACTCCTGGCCTACTCCTCCATCGCCCATATCGGCTATCTGGTGGTAGCCTTTATCATCGGCAAGAGCACCTTCGGAACCGAAGCCGTTATCTATTATCTGGTGGCCTATATCATCACGACACTGGGCGCTTTTGCCGTGGTTGGCCTGGTAGCGGATTCCGTCGAAGACAGGATTCTCAAGGGGGAATATCCGGAAAGTCCACCGTCCGATGCCGACAACCCCTACCATAGGGACTTTTACCGCGGATTGTTGTGGCGCTCACCCTGGCTCGCCAGCTGCCTCGCGGCCATGTTACTGTCCCTTGCAGGCATCCCCCTGACCATCGGCTTTATCGGCAAATTCTATATATTCACCGCCGGTGTGGAGGGACAGCTGTGGGTACTTCTGGCAGCTGTTGTGATCGGCAGCGCGCTGGGTCTTTTCTACTACCTGAGACTGCTGTTAACCATGGTACAGCGCGACCCCACGCTTACCGCGGAATCCACCGGCAGCGTACAAATTGCAGTATCCGGCCAATGGCTGCTGGTTGTATTAACCGCGATCCTGCTGCTGTTTGGGATATTTCCACAACTCTTGATCAACTGGATAAATGCACTATAACGATACATAAGGGTATGGCTGCAAAAGCACACGACCTGTTTTTCCTGCCCAATAAAAAGCCACCAGCGAGCAAAGGGCAAGCTTATGAAAACCTTCAAGCAGGCATTCGAGATTATAAAAGACGCAGAAAAGTTCCATCTGGATATGGCCGAACTCTACCAGGATCTGCTGAATAAATCAGAGGACTACCGAACGGGGCTTCTATTGAGACATATGCTGGAACACGAACAGCGTATGGCGAGAAACCTCTCCAACTATGGCGCAGTAGCGCAACAAAAAGTCATGCAGACCTGGCTGCAATACACCCATGAAGAGAGCGCACAGGACTTTATTCGCCATCTGCCCTTGAGCGATCCCCCCACCATCAGGGAAATCAACAATTTGGGGCGGGAAGTGGACCGCTATTTCTCCGGTCTCTACGAAGCCGTTTACGGTGCGATAGAATCCATGGAGGTGAAGGAAGTCTTCGATGATCTAAAGCAAATACAAGACAAGGAACGCATCACGCTCTCCATGGCCACCAACTCCCTGTGGGACATGTAGCCCACCGAAACGCGACACAAAAACATGTCGCCACCGGTTCAGGACCGGTGCAATTTGTTTGAATTCATGCATTCCCGCCCATTTGCGCGGACTTTTCAAAAGCGGCAATCAAACAGGTTTGAAATACCAGTTTGATTGCCGGAGTAATCAAAGCGCGTCGTTTGCCCCCTCAACTTGGGAGGCTGACTTGCGACGCCTTAGAAATTCCATTGTGCGCGCACATAATAGAGTGCGCCGTTAAAGCCCATGGGAGCGGTTTCCGGGTACTCGGCACCGGCCACACCCGCCCAGGGATTTTTATCGGGATAATTGTTCAACAAATTCTCGGCACCGGCAATCAGAGACAGGGATTCGCTGAAATCATAGGCCCCCTCAAGGTCCACCGTCCACTCCTCTCCAGCAGTAAGGGGAAAGTCTTTATCATCCAGATGCGCCTCCCAATAGCTGCCGTAGTAATTCAGGCGCACCAGGCCACGCCAGCCGTCTCCAGCATGGGTGATCGTTGCATTACCACGCAGATTTGGCAGACCATCTTCCAGTTGCCTGATGCGCTTGTCATCCATGGTCTCCGGGTTGAAATCCGTAACCTCGGTATCCTTCCAGTTCATGGCGAAACTCAAATCGGTAGCATCTCCCAAGGGATAAGTGGCCACCAAGTCGATTCCCTGGGTTTTGGTATCAAAGTCATTGGTATAGAAACGGAAAAAGTTGAGAGAATCGGCTCCACTGATGCCCTCCGCCACCAACTGGGCGCGTTCTTCGTCACTGAGCTCTTGCTCTGCGGACTGGCTAAGACGATCACTAACCGCAATCAGGAAGTAGTCGAGGGTAACCTCCCAGTCACCTGCCGCGACAATCGCCCCCAGGGTAAAGCTCCCGGACTCCTCCGGCTGTAACTGCTTGCCGCCTTTGAGGACCGCGATCGGGTTTGTGGGGGGAATGGTGCCCAGGTTTTGCAACTTGCCATCCGTAAAAGCTGTCGTCACATTGCTGATATTGGACTGGCCGGGCGTTGGCGCGCGGAAACCGGTACTGAGAGTAGAACGCAGCGCCAGCATATCACTGACAACATAGTGCCCTGACAGCTTGAAGTTAAAGGTGCTGCCGAAATCAGAGAAGTCCTCCCAGCGCAGGGCGGCGCCAAAGCGCAGGTTATCGGTGGCCTGCAATTCGGAATCAGAGTAAAGCGCGATATTGTCCCGCTCGAAAGCACCGGCCACTTCCGGCCCAAACCCGGAGAAACCGTTGGAACCGATCAGAAAACCCTGCTCGGTCAGCGGGCCCACTTCCCAAGAGGCCCTATCGCCCATTTTTACCTGGAACTCCTCTTCGCGCCACTCGAAACCACCGGCCAAATACAGAGGCATGCCAGCGAACTCGGTCGTCTTGCTCAGGTCGATATTAAAATTCGTTTCATTTTGAGCATAGCTACCGGGGCTAAACGCAGTGGGCGAATCCGGCCCCAGCGACGCATTCACGGTGTTATAGATATTAAAATCCACCCGGTTATGGCCCCTGCTGGCACTGACATCGTAGCCGATACCATTGGCAAGCTCACCGCGCAGGCCGAAGACCATGGAGTAATCCTCCAGCTCTCCGCCAAAACGGGGGGTAAATCCACCGGGAAACATTTCTACAAAGGAGAAACATTCATTACTATCGTGCGCCTCTGCAACAGTGAAGCCCGCGCAATCGTCGATGCCATTACTCGCATCAAGATCCCCTATTAAAGGCACGAGTATTTCTTCAGGAATCCCATCTCCATCTTCATCTCGTAAAACCTTGGTAGCAAAAACCCCTTCGCGAGTTTCAGGGTTACGGAAATAAAACCCCCCGTCGGTAGAGCGGCTGGCATAGTTACCAAAAGCATAAAGCTCAACGGCATCGCTCAGTTCAATGGCACTGTTGACAAAGAACTTGGTGTCATCCTCCACTTCCGGCTGGCCCCAGATTTGCGCCGGACTGGCGACAAAACTATTACCATTCTCAATCAGCTGCGCTGCGTCATCACGCTGTACACTGCGACTGGTGGCATCCTGTTCGCGATATTCCATGCTGAAATTCACGAAGCCATCGCCGGTCAATGGCAGACCAACATTCGCGGCCACCATACTCTGGTCACCATCCCCCGCGTTGGTGGTTGCATGCTTCACTTCCACCGCGCCACCCTCGGCCGCATCCTTCAGCTGAAAGTTGATCACCCCGGCGATAGCATCAGAGCCGTACTGGGCGGCGGCGCCATCGCGCAACACCTCAACCTGCTTCAGGGCGATCGCAGGGATAGAGGAAATATCCGGCCCCTGAGCGCCATCGGAGACACCATTGCCGAGAAAGGAAATCACAGCGGCGCGATGACGGCGCTTACCGTTCACCAGCACCAGGGTACTATCCGACGGCAAGCCACGCAGATTTGCCGGGCGCACAATGGAAGCCGCATCCGAAATCGGCATTGTATTGACGTTGTAAGAGGGCACAAGATTGCGCAGCAGATTGTTGAGATCTCCATCTCCCTGATTGACAAACGCCTCGCCGGATACGATATCAATGGGGGCGGCAGAATCTGTGGCGGAACGCCCTTCCACACGGGTACCGATGGTAATGACTTCCTCGAGAAGGGCTTCCTGTGCAATAGCGGGACTTGACAATGCGGCAATGGATATTGCCAGCAGTGATGGCGCGCCACAGGCGGTTAACCGGCGCCTCTTATTTTCTTTCATATAACTACCCTGTTAGTTCTCTATAATTGTCTTAGACGCCAGTCTACTCCCTGGCCATACTCCAACACACGCTGCACACATATCAGCGCCAAGTGAAGAGATTCCACTTTAACGGATCATTGCACTGGCAGCCAGAACACTTTAATAACAAATTACTAAAAACGATCCCTTCTAAAAGCATCGTGCTATAAGATAACTCTCACAAATAAAAAATTATCGTCTAACCCTCCATTATCAATTTACTTTTCGCGTTCGTATATAAATATCCTGACCACTCCTGCACACAAATAACCTTTAAAGCCCGTACGGCAAAGGAAGATATCGTCATCGGACACAGTCTGGCACGCATCCTCTAACTATAATTACCCCAACAAATTACGCGGCATATTAGAAACAGCGATTGAACAGCACGGAAAGCTTGACTCTAATGTCAAACAAACCTGGACAGCCCGTAAAGAAAAAGTGATAGGACACGAACAAAAATACAGCCTTCAACAGGAAGGCCGTCCAACCTGTATTGCAGGTATTCATTTATCAGCTTAACAAACGTTCACAAATACAGTCCACTCACCCAATGAGAGCGTGAACTCCGTACACTTTCGCAGGGAAATTACCTCAATGGTGGAAAGGAAACACCAGAGGCAAAAGTGTTAATACCGTCAGGCTATAGGCAATCGTTAAAGGCAATCCGGAACGCATAAAATCCCGCAAATGGTAACCGCCGAGGTTTTGCACGATCAAATGGGTCTGATAACCGAATGGCGTTAAAAAACTGGCACTCGCACCATAAGCCACTGCCATTACAAAGGGCATCCAACTAACGCCAAAGCCCTCTGCAAGACCCCATGCCAATGGAAACACCAAGGCTGCGGCAGCGTTATTTGTCATCAACTCGGTCAACAACAGCGTCAAGAGAAAGATAGCGATCAAACCCACAGAGGGGCCTGCATCCTCGAGGGTATCACGCATTCCTCCTACCAGAGTATCTGCCAAACCACTCGCGGAAAAAGCTTCGGCCAACACCAGGGCACTAGCAATAATAATCCAGATCTGGAACGGAAATCTCCGCTGCAATTCAGAGCTGGAGACTATATTTAGACCAATCATACAGCCCAGTAAAACCACAAGCCCTTTCAGCAGGGAAAACACCCCCAATGCCGCACCTGCCACCACCAATGCGAAGCCTGCCCCGAGCAGCCAACTGTCCCGCCAGGACAACTGCCTTTGCACCTCTGAGCCACTGATTACGTAGAAGTTCTTGTCAATATTACGGTGATGTTTGAAATCCTGCCCCACCGCCAGAAGCAATGCATCACCTGCCTGGAGCGGAATTTCACCAAGCTTTCCGGAAATGCGGTCACCACCGCGGCGCATGGCCACCACCGCAGCATCGAATCGTGTGCGGAACTGACAACTCTTCAAGGACTCACCGATAATACTGGAACCTGGAGTGAGCACCACCTCGGTCAAATCCAGATGCAGCGCCTCGTCCTCAAAGGCGAACAAGCGCAAGCCCTCTATATCCTTCAGTCGTTCGAGGTCGCGAATATCTCCACTGAAGATCAGCTTGTCGCCGTTGCGCAGCACTTCTGTAGGTGCTACCGGGCTGATCGTCTGCCCGCCGCGCACTATCTCAATCAGGTAGAGCGTCTCCAACCGGCGCAACTTGTTTTGCTCAACACTGCGGCCATCAAGAGGAGAGTTGGCAGCCACTTCGGCCTCCAACAGGTAATGTGCAAACGTCTCCTCATCGACCGGCCCTTCGGGCAACAAGCGATTGGCAATCAGTAATACGATAAGTCCAATAATGGTTGCACAGGCCCCTATGGGCAGAAAAGCGAAAAAATCCAGCGCGGGCATGCCCCGGTCCAGTACAAAGCTGTTCACAATCAGGTTTGTAGAGGTACCAATCAGTGTCAGTGTACCGCCGAGGATTGCCGCATAGGAGAGTGGCAATAGCAGCTTGGCGGGCGGGTGGCGTCTCTGCGCTTTGACACTGGAAGCCAGCGCGGCAACTACTGCGGTGTTATTTAAGAACGCAGAACTGAGAGCGGTTGCGCTGGTCAACTTAAGCAAACTACCTCTCAGTGAACCGCCAATCAACCCATCTGAGATACTGCGTAGCCAACGGGCTTTCTCCAGCCCTAGGGAGGTTAGAAGAAGCACTACCAAGGTGACCAGGCCGGGGTTTACCGCCTTTTGCAGGACGGATTCTGCGGGCACCAGGCCGGTCAAAAAACAGACAACAGCAGCCGAAGCGAACACCTGAGAGGGGCGGATACGGGTAAAAATCAGGGAAAAAATGACCAGTAAAAAAATACCGGCGACAATAGATTCACTCAGGGCCATGGATTCTTCACTTTCGGCAAAATACCTTGTGAAGGATAAATATTCCCGGGCCGGAAGGAAAGAACCTCCTCTCACCAGACAGAGAAAGAGAATACAAAGCCCCTAGGCCCGCTATCGGCACCAAGACCAGAAGCTATTGTGCTCTCTGCTACCCGGCAAACTAGCAGATTGCCGGATTACTACCTTCAGAGGCCTCCACCATCAGCGGCAGACCAGGGGAAAGCATAAAAAACACACCATTACACGCAGCTGCACAGATTTCTCAAGGGGAGCAAACCCATTAAGGCTTGCTGGCCCGAACTGCATAACCGCCACAACCAGCCTCTGCATTATCCCCAAACTTCCTCCAAACGCTGATCCCGTCCACAGCGGAAGCGGTAATACTTGTAGCGCAGGGGATTGCGCTGGTAGTAGTTCTGATGGTAGCCCTCAGCGGGATAAAAGGTACTGGCCGGTTTTATCTGGGTCACCACTGTTTTACCCAACTCCGCCTCCACCTTTTTCTTGCTCGCTTCCGCCAACTCCCTTTCCTGCTCATTACTGTAAAATATTTCACTACGGTACTGACCTCCACGGTCACAGAACTGGCCACCGGCATCGAAAGGATCAATATTATGCCAAAAGATCGTGAGCAAATCGGAATAACTGACTTTATTGGCATCATATTTTATCTGTATCACCTCGGCGTGACCGGTACCCCCCGCAGAGACCTGTTCGTAGGTCGGGTTCTTCACATGGCCACCACTGTAACCGGATGTGGTTTCAAGCACACCATTGACCTTGTCGTAGGGGGGTTCCATACACCAGAAGCAACCGCCGGCAAAGACGGCGGTGCGGATATTGGAGGATTCCTGGGCGCTGCCAAGTGTGGCAGCCAGAAGCATGAAAAGGGCAAAGATACCGCGCATAGTTGTATCCTGATGATAGGTCCGGTTGATCGATACTCTTCTGTCGATGCAGAGGAGGAAACTCTTACAGTTTGACAGTGCCTGCGCAGGCGCGCAGAAAAATTTCGCGATATTCCCCTGCACCAAACGACATGGGATTGCTGGTGGCGGAGGGATCTGCCGCGGCCATCTGAGCTATTTTATTGGCATTGACGGTATCTATGCCGATGTCAGCGAGGTTATGGGGAATCCCCAACTGTTTGCGCAACCCGAGGATCCAGGTGAGCACTGACTCAAACCCATTGGCAGACGCCGTCTTACCGACAAGTTGCAGATAGCGCGCCAAACGCGCCATAGGCGTCTCAATCGCCGGGCGATTGGCCACCAGTACATAGGGTATCAACACCGCGTTGAGCAAACCATGGTGTTTGTCATGAAGGGCACCGAGCGGATGTGCCAGCGCATGGATCGCACCCAGCCCGCGCTGGAAGGCGGTAGCACCCATACTGGCGGCCACCAGCATCTGCTGACGCGCTGCCAAATCTGTACCAATCGTATAGGCCCGTGGCAGGTATTCCTTGACCATGCGCATCCCCTCCAGAGCGATACCCTCCGCCATGGGGTGGTACATGGGTGAACAGTAGGACTCGAGATGATGGGACAGTGCATCCATTCCCGTGGCCGCGGTGATCCCGGGCGGCAGGCTCAGAGTCAACTCCGCATCCAGAATCACAATATCCGGCAGGAGTTCCGGATGAAAAATCAGGCGTTTGATATGCGCCTTTTCATCGGTGATGACCGCCACCCGCCCCACTTCCGAGCCAGTCCCCGCAGTCGTGGGTACCGCTATCACCGGCAGCATGCCATTGGTATCTACACGCCGGTAGTTTTCACCAACATCCTCGAAATCCCAAATCGGTCGGCTCTGCCCGGCCATCAGGGCAATGGCCTTACCGGCGTCTATAGCGGAGCCACCGCCAAAAGCTATCACCCCATCGCACTTCTTTTCCCGCAACAGCTCAACACCACACTCAATATTTTCGCTGTTGGGGTTGCCCTTGATCGCTGAGAAAATTTCAAGGTTCAGACCATTGTCACTGCAGGGATTGAGTACACGCTCAATCAGGGGCAGCTCGGCGAGGATGGGGTCAGTGACCAGCAGGGGGTGCATTACTCCAAGTTCTGCACAGGCCTTGGCAAGTTCTGCCACCCTGCCAGGCCCTACCCAAATAGCAGTGGGATAATTCCATTTTACCCAGTATTGATCCACATCACCCTCGCTCGGCTTCTCAGATCCTGAAAATTTGCAAATAACTGCCCAATAGCAATCAACTGCCTGCCGGCACATTGGGCCTGAGCGATCGGGTCAGGTCAGATGCGTGCTCAACCTGCTTACTAGTAAGGCAGGGGGGAAGCACACCTGATTCACTGCTTTCCCCCTGAACAAAAAAAGCCACCTGCTTGGAGTGTATAACGTCCTGTTCTTAAGCAACATTCCCCAGCCTTCATATTCAGGGAGGGCAAAAAAACTGCTCCAATACGCCCACAACCCTACCATCTCACAGAAAACGGCCCTTCCTATTCGCCAATTTTAAAATGAAAAGACTTGGGCCGAGTCAACTGCTCGAAACCGATACAGGACAGAGTACACCCCCTGCCCGACTGTTTTACCCCGCTCCAGGCCAGTTCCGGATCCAGATAGTCACACCTATTCAGAAAAACCGTACCTGTTTCCAGGTGATCTCCGATCATTAAGGCAGCCTCTTCATCGCGACTGAATATCGCAGCAGAAAGACCGAACTGGCTGTTGTTCATCAGTTCCAGCGCCTCGCCATCGTCATGCACTTTTTGCACCCCCAGCACCGGCCCAAAAGATTCCTCACGCATGACACGCATTTTATGCCGCACTCCGGTGAGTAACTGCGGTGCCATATACTGAGTGCCGCGCCGATCCATTGAGAAATCGCCAGTTTGCAGGTGCGCCAGAGCCCCCTCTGCCACCGCCTCGTCGATTTGTACCCGCACCCTGTCGGCTGCAGCTGCGCACACCAGTGGCCCCAGCGTGGTCTGTGGTTCTTGCGGGCGCCCGAGACGATATTGACGTATGATGGCGACCGCACACTCGACAAATTCGTCGAATAGCTGCTCGTGGACATAGGCTCGTTCAATGCCACAGCAAGACTGCCCGGAATTAAAGTAAGCACCATCCACTATTGACTCAACCGCCGACTGCAGGTCGGCATCCGCGCGCACATAAGCGGGATCCTTGCCACCCAACTCCAAACCCAGCTGAACAAAACGGCCAGCCACACTGCGCTCTATAGCCACACCGCCATCTACAGAGCCGGTAAAGGCGATATGCTGGATTTCGCCGGCGCATGCCAGCCGCTGGGTACAGGGATGATCGAGATGCAGATACTGGAAGACACCGTAGGGAAGCCCCGCCTCTCGAAAGGCCTCCACCATACGCTCGGCACAGAGAGGGGTTTGTGCGGAGTGCTTTAAGATAACCGCATTGCCTGCCAGCAGTGAGGGCACCACCGCGTTGACCGCGGTTAAATAGGGATAATTCCAGGGGGCAATTATCAGGGAAATACCCAGGGGGTCGCGACGGATAAAGCGAGAAAAGCCCGGCTTGAACGACAATGGGATATCTGCCAAAGCCGCTTCGGCAATATCTGCCATGGCGCAGGCGCGTTTGGCAAAACCGTCAATCTCTCCCCCTGAGTAACGAATGGGGCGTCCCATCATCCAGCAGAGTTCCTCGCCAAGGCGCTTCTTGCGATCACAGAAAAATTCCACCGCCCGATGCACCACGGCAATACGTTCGGCTATTGGTGTCAGCCGCCAGGCCCGCTGGGCAGACGCGGCCCTGTCCAGGGCCACACGAATCTCCACCTCGCCAGCCAGGGCCCGCTCCAGGTACACACTGTTATCAACCGGTGAAATACATTGCAGAAAATGCATGCTTGAAAAGTTCCTTTTTTATTTTGTCCTGTGATAGACCCCCCGACCAGCGCATGACCACCCGAACACTGTCGGCGGGAATTTTTCTGCTTGGCATTGACCTGGAACCGGGCTGACCGCCGGATATAGGATGAACATAACTATTCTGGGTCAGATGATTTCGAAATACCTGTCCAGCTCCCAGTCACTCACATGACGCCGGTACTCACGCTCCTCCCACTCCCGGCTTGCGGCAAAGTGTTCGATAAAATCGCAGCCGAACAACTCACGCGCGGCCTGCGAACTTTTCAGTTTCTGCGCTGAATCCCATAGGGTATTGGGTAGTGCCTGCTGGGCCTGCGGGGCCAGCGCATAGGCATTGCCAGTAATGGGGTCACTGGGCTGCCACTGCTGCATGATGCCGTAAAGGCCGGAGCCCAGGGCAGCGGCTAAGGCCAGATAAGGGTTGGCATCAGCGGCACCCAGCCGGTATTCAATACGCTGGGACTGGCTATTTCCCGGAATGGCGCGCAGGGCGGCGGTGCGGTTTTCCACGCCCCAATTGGCACCGGTGGGTGCCCAGAAACCGGGTACCAGGCGACGGTAACTGTTTATTGTGGGGGCGAGCAGTGCCAGAAATTCCGGCATCAGGCGCTGCTGCCCGGCGAGGAACTGGCACATGGTCTCGCTCATCCCCTGAGCCTGGTGCGAGTCGACAAATGCGGATTCCCCGCTGTCGTTATCGCGCAGGGATAAATGAATATGGCCACTCTGTCCGGGATAGTGGCTGGACCAGCGGGACATAAAAGTCGCCATCAGGCCCATGCGCTGGGCCAGCACCTTTATAAAGGTTTTAAAGAGAGCGGCCTTGTCTGCTGCCGCCTCGGCACTATCCACAGCGATGGCCGCTTCCAAAACCCCAGGGCCCGTCTCTGTATGCAGTCCTTCCAGCGGGAAATCCATACGCTCACCCAGGTCGAGAATCTCCCGGTAGAGCCCCGAGTGTACCGAGTTGCGCAGTAACGAATAGCCAAACCAGTCCGGAGTGAAGGGTTTGAGGTTGCGAAAGCCTTTGCTGCGCACCGATTCGGGCGTTTCATCAAATAGGAAGAACTCGTACTCCAGCGCCGCAAAAGGCGCAAACCCCATGGCTTTGCAGCGTTCCACCACACGGCGCAGAAGTGCGCGCGGACACACTGCCTGGGCGCGACCGTCAAATTCGGCCAAAAACAGCAGCATAGTGTCTTCGAAAGGAATATCGCGACAGCTGTGGGGCAGGATACGTACTGGCGCATCCGGGTAGCCCGTATGCCAGCCGGTGTAACGAACGTTATCGTAGAGTTGGTCCTTCAGGTCCCAGCCCAGAACCACATCGCAAAATGAAAAGCCCTTAGCCAGTGCGGAAAAAAACTTGTCGCGGCTCATATACTTGCCACGCAATACCCCGTCGATATCGAAAAGGCCCACTTTGACATGACTGAGACCGCGTCCCTCCACAATAGCGCGGGCCTCTTGTACGGTTTTCACCTCCCGAGCTTTTACCATGACCGCTCTGCCCCGCTGTTGTTATCAATGCATTACAGGATAGACCCGCCAAACGCCTTCGACGCCAAAGCGTTACCAGAAGGTCGCGGCTTTCCGCCTGGTTGGCCAGCGTATATAATCCGCGCTCAAAAGTTTTCCTTTTATCCAGTCAGGACCAGCGATGAGCTTCGACAAAATTCCCGCAGGTGTGGACCTGCCCAACGATATCAACGTAATCATTGAGATCCCTGCCAACCACGACCCGATAAAATACGAGGTTGACAAGGATTCCGACGCAGTTTTTGTAGACCGCTTTGTGGCCACTCCGATGTTCTACCCGGCCAACTACGGCTATATACCCCAGACTTTGTCTGAAGACGGAGATCCCCTGGACGTGCTGGTGGTCGCACCCTATCCGGTCATGGTTGGCGCCGTAATCCGCTCTCGCGTGATCGGCGTGCTGAATATGACCGACGAATCCGGTGTTGACGCCAAACTGTTGGCCGTACCCCACAGCAAACTGACCAAGCTGTACGACCATGTTCAGGAAATTGGCGACCTGCCGGAGCTACTGATCAAGCAGATCGAACACTACTTTGAGAACTACAAGACGCTGGAACCCGGCAAGTGGGTGAAAGTGGAAGGCTGGGCCGATGGGGAAGCCGCGCGCAGAGAAGTGCTGGCCTCTCGCGAGCGCTACCTGGAAGAAGGCTAAGCGCGCCGCTGCTGATTGCTCTGGCAAACTACCGCGGGGATAAAGACATCAATACCGGCCACTGGCCGGTATTGATTTGCAACCCGCCAGGGTAAGAGCGCCTCATCAGAATTACTCAATTGACCTCCCACTGCGGAACCTGCACCGGCACGACCTCGCCCCGGTCCCGCTCCATCTCATCGAGCAGGAAGCCCTCTGCCGCACGCAGGCTGATATGCTCCACAGAAACCTGCACCGGCACCACCTGCCTGCGCTCTTGATCCCTGATCAGATTCCCCTCCATTGGTGCGAGCGTCCAGTTGGGCACCACCACAGCGGAGGCGTTCAGCCCGTCAGCGGGTTGTGGCTTGGTTGCGGGCACAGCCTGGATAGTTTCGCCGCTGCATTCATTTCTGATGCTCACCTGCGCGCCGATTTTGCCAAGGGTAACCTGGAACTGCTCGGCATGGCCGCGGCTGAGCCCTTTTTTTAAGATTAACGGGCGCCCACTAAACAAATTTTCAACAGACTGTGCCTGAATCTTGAAAAGGCGGGCCATATTGGCTTTTACGTCATTGGCGGTAAATCCATCAAGCAGGTCACCGCGAAAGATCAGGCTATAGGTGGGTTCTGACATCCTTTGATCTCTCTGTTATGCATCTGGGTCCAGGGTCTGATCCATGCTAAAGGCAGGGGCATCCCCGGTTCGGCCACCAACCTGGCGCGCCGGTACCCCCGCCACCGTGGTGTGATCCGGTACATCCTGCAACACCAGGCTGCCGGCGGCAATTTTAACATCAGACCCCACCCGTACCGGCCCCAGCACCTTGGCACCCGCGCCGATCATCACCCCGCGACCGATTTTCGGGTGGCGATCCCCAGAGCCCCGACCACTGCCGCCCAGCGTGACCGAGTGCAGTATGGAAACGTCGTCCCCCACCACACAGGTTTCCCCCACCACCAGACCGGAAGCGTGGTCAATCATAATACCGCTGCCAAATGTCGCCGCCGGGTGGATATCCACAGCGAGCTGCTCCGATACCCGGCTCTGGAAATACAGAGACAGGGTGGTGCGCCCCTGCTGCCAGAGCCAGTGGGCAATCCGGTGCGACTGCAGGGCGTGAAACCCCTTGAAGTAAAGGAAGGGGATCAGGTACTGGTTACAAGCCGGGTCCCGGTCGTACCAGGCACAAATATCAGCGAGCATGCAGCGGGCAATATCGGGATCGCTCTCCAGGGCTGCGGCAATCACTTCCTGCAGGGAAGCGGCGGTCAGGGCATTGTGGTTCAAGATAGTGGCAAGCTGGTCGGCAATGGCGTGCTCGAGAGACCGGTGGCGCAAAATGGTATTGTGGAAATAGCTCGCCAGAATTGGCTCGCCACTGGCCGCTACAGCGGCCTCGGCGCGCATGGAGCCCCACACATCACGAGGATTTGTCTGGCTGTCGATAATAAGCTTCTCGCCTTTTGTATCCACTATTCCACGATGTCCCATAGGCTGTAACAGAGAGTATGTCAGGGCCTTTTGCCACCACAGCTTGGAGCTTGGCAGGAATAGTGGGCACTTTCAACCATCGCTCCCGGTTGTCAGAACCGGTGGATCAGACGATAAACACCCCTATCCTCAACGCTGCGAAAATTTGGGGTAACAGTGATCCGGGACCCATATAAAGCGCGTATAGATTTCCAGGAGCTGCTCACACACCGTATCATACAGGGCCAGATTGCTGCGACGCAGCTGTTCATCCAAGCGCTCAAGCGTGAGTAGTTGTTGCAGTTCCCAGGCGCGCGGTGCATAGCTGAGATGCCAGCGCTCTGGGGCTATGCCGCCGTTGTCCTCGGCGTAAGGGCGAAACAGGCCGTAACTCCGGCCTGAGGCAATACGCGCATCTAGCCATCGATGGAAGGGGCCAAAAACACCATCGCCGGCCGCTTCCTGCGGTGTCAGTTGCGGGCGATAATCTTCGGGTACCGCAGCAGCATCGATAACGTCGAAATCCGTACCCCAGTGGTGTCGGGAAGCACCGGGCAGTGCCGACCAGCGCAGGATGGCAAATACCAGATCCCGCGGCGTCAGGCGGGAAATTTCCAAGGCTACCCCACGGCTGTCGAGTACTGGCCGCAATCCCTGAGCTTTGCCGTTCCAGATAATGCGCTGGCGCTTGAAGTCGCGGAAACCGGAGACAACCCTGGGGGCGAAACCCGCATCCTGGGCATCCCTGCACAGGCGCTGAAAAGCCACCAGGGCCTCGGGGTGCAGCAGCTGGTCGGATTCGGGATCGAGGATGACATGCGTATCACCGAGACCGAAGAGGATACGCCGAAGAGATACGTCTAACATTAGTGTTCCGTAGCAGCCAATTTTTGCATTGCGGGCTAAAGTAAACACACCCCGCTGCCTACTTTACCAAAGAGCGTGCCGAAATATGCGGGTCCGCCAGGCTTTGCCGGGGAGTACAACAGACGCTGCCCGCTGTGCGTCGGCAATAATGTTTATTGGCGGACCGTTGAATTATGTTAAGTTCAGTCGCGCGATTGAAGGAGTAATCGCATTACCTGGACGTTAAACCTAGTAGGGAAAACTGAATGCATCCGAGCCAATCAGAACTACTGAAACTGAAGAACCTGGGCCTGGCCTCTGTCAATATTCTGCACTCTATCGGTATCCGCTCCTACGACGACCTGCACCGCATAGGTCCGGTAGAGGCATTTATCAGTATTCGCAACCGCGGTATCAACGCTTCCAGAGTCATGCTCTACGCCCTGCAGGGCGCGCTGATGGACGTACACTGGAACGACCTGGACCCCAACCTAAAGCAGCAACTGACCAGCGAAGTTGACCGGCTGCTCGCCACGCAAAATCCCGAATAGTTTAACAGACAGCCCAGAGTCCATTCGCCCTGTCAGCCAGTGGGCCACCCTCGGTCTAATGGATTGTGCCCTTGAAAAGCTGGCGCAACTGGGTAGAGTTGCGTGTATTTTAGGGGCCCGGGTCAGTTTGTCCCACGGTGGGTATACGCCCAACCCGGTGCTATCTAAACTTCCCTTGGATAACTTAGAAGGAGAGCGCCGATGTTGCGCATTGGGCTATTCTTGCTGACCAATTTGGCTGTTTTGGTCCTGGTTGGCATTATTTTCAATATCTTCGGTATCGGGGGCATCCTTCAGGCCAACGGGGTGGACCTGAACCTGGGTGCCCTGCTGCTCCTGTGTGGCCTATTCGGCTTTGGTGGCTCTTTTATTTCGCTGTTGCTCTCCAAGACCATCGCACGTAGGAGTACCCGTACCCAGGTGATCACGGAACCGCGCAGCGCCGATGAGCAGTGGTTGGTGGAAACCGTGCGGGAACTCTCGCGCAAAGCCGGTATCGGCATGCCGGATGTGGGCATATTCCCCATGCCCCAGGCCAATGCCTTCGCCACCGGCTGGAACCGCAACAACGCTTTGGTATCGGTCAGTGCCGGACTGTTACAGCGCTTTGGGCGCGAAGAGGCGCGGGCGGTGATCGGACACGAAATCGGTCATGTGGCCAACGGCGATATGGTGACCCTGGCACTGATCCAGGGGGTGGTGAATACATTTGTCATGTTCTTTGCGCGCCTGGTGGGTTTCTTTGTAGACCGGGTGATACTGCGCAATGAACAGGGCCTGGGTATCGGCTACTTTATCACTTCCATCGTGATGGATATTGTATTCGGCTTTTTCGCCATGATGGTTGTGGCCTGGTTCAGCCGTCGCCGGGAATACAGGGCGGATCATGCCGGTGCCACCCTGGCCAGCCCCAACGCCATGATCGCCGCCCTGGAGACCCTCAAGGTGGAATCGGAGCGGGGCCAGGAGGAACCGCTGCCAGGCAATATGAAGGCCTTCGGTATCTTCGGCAATATGGGCGCGCTGATGGCCACGCACCCGCCCCTGACCGACCGCATCCTCGCACTGAAAAACTTCCGCAAATAGCCTCGTGTAAAAAGCCATACCCGGCACCTGGGGGCAACCCCCTCCCCCAGTGCCTGTCAAGGCTTTGGCCCACAGGGTCCACCGGTTAGGACAAAGCAACCGCGGGAGCAGGCACTGTATAAGCCGCATCTTCCCGCCTCTGCCGCGGGCACGGTAAACTTACCGACCCGACCCCAAAGCAACAGTGCCATCCATGACACCGCTGAACACACTAATAACGCTTCTCTCCACGCTACTGCTCTGTGCCGCTACCCTGCTGTTTGCAGAGGAAGTACAGGAGTTTGCCACCGATGACGAGCGCAACACCATGCAGGTGTTCAATTTCGCCAGCCCCTCGGTGGTGTATGTCACCAATGAAACCCTGGTGCGCGATCGCAGAACCCTGCGGCTGCACACAGTGCCCAAAGGCGCCGGCAGCGGCTTTATCTGGGATGAACACGGTCACGTGGTCACCAATTTCCATGTGATCGAGGGTGCGCGCAAGGTGACCATCACCCTGCAGGACCGCAGCGAATGGCCGGCAAAACTGGTGGGATCAGCGCCGGAAAAAGACCTGGCCGTACTGGAGATCGAGGCCCCCAGAGCACTGTTGAAACCACTGGTGGTAGGCACGTCCAGCAACCTGTCGGTGGGGCGCAAGGTACTCGCCATCGGCAATCCCTTTGGCCTCGATACCACCCTGACAACCGGTGTGGTCAGCGCCCTGGGGCGCGAAATTGAGGCGGCCAACAACCGCACCATCCGCAACGTGATTCAGACCGACGCCGCCATCAATCCGGGAAATTCCGGCGGCCCGCTGCTGGATTCCCTCGGCCGTCTGATCGGTGTCAACACCGCCATCTACAGCCCCAGTGGCACCAGCGTGGGTATCGGCTTCGCCATTCCGGTAGATACGGTCAAGAAAATTGTACCGGAACTGATCAAACACGGCCGCCTGGTACGCCCGATTCTCGGCATTGAGTCCGCGCCCGACCAATGGCGCAACCGCTACGGATTCGAGGGTGTGGCGATATTGCGAACAGCGCCGGGGATGCCTGCGGAAAAAGCGGGCCTGCGCGGTATCCACCGCACTCGCCAGGGCGGCTGGCAACTGGGGGATGTGATAGTGGAAGTGGAGCGTCAAGCCATTCGCAGTTACGACGACCTGCTCAACGCACTGGAAAAACACCGCGCCGGGGATGAGGTCACCCTGGGTATCATGCGCGATGGGATTATACGCTACACCGCCATTACACTCGCCGCGCCCCAGTAACGGCACACACAGCCTGTGCGCAGGAAATTCCCATTGGCGAATCGTTTCACAAGGAACAACCACCCCCAAGAGTCGGACATTTATGCAGAAATACTTCCTGTGCCGCTACGATACATTGAGCGAAGGGCAATCCAGGGGCTTCTCTCTCGGCGACAATACCACCGGCACTGACAATGTGTTCGCGGTGATGAAAGGAGGTGAGATTTATGTTTACAGCAATACCTGCCCGCACAGAGGCATTAATCTCGACTGGCAGGAAGACCAGTTTCTCGATCCAGACGGCGCACTGATCCAGTGTGCGTCCCACGGCGCCCTGTTCCTGATTGAAACCGGTGAGTGCATTGCCGGCCCCTGTAGCGGCGATGCACTGACCCCCATACCGGTCGAGTATGCCCAGGACGGGCTCTATGTCCTGCTGCCGGAGTAAGGCAGCCCCGAGAGGCACTCAGGCAAACGGCAGCCTCTCCGCCAAAACTATCTCCTCGGCACTCAGTCGCGCCTTGTAGGCGAGTACTTGCACCCCTGTCGACACTGCACTATGGAAGGCCTCTGCATAGCCCGGATCAATTTCCCGCGCGACCTCCACACTGTCAATGCCATTGTGCTGCACGCAATAGAAAAGCACCGCGCGCACGCCGCTACCGGCCAGCTTCTGTAACTCGCGCAAGTGCTTGGCGCCCCGGGCGCTGACTGCATCGGGAAAGAAACCCCGGCGCGCCTCCGCCAGGGTGACATTTTTCACCTCGACATAACAATCGCCGTCACAGCCGGACAAGAGAAAATCAATCCGGCTGTTCTCCTCGCCGTAGCGCACCTCTCTGCGCAGGGACTCGTAGCCTTGCAGTTCGCTGACGATGCCGGCGCGAATAGCCTCTTCCACCAGCGCGTTGGCGCGTGCTGTATTCACCCCAGCCAGTGCCCCCTCTGGCGTGGTGCTGATCTCCAGCGTATGGCGATACTTGCGCTTGGGGTTGCCGGAATCCGAGTACCAGCAGACGCCCCCCTCAATCCAGCAATTCTTCATGGAGCCGGTATTTGGGCAGTGAATGGTGAAAACCTCTCCCTCCGGTGACGCTACATCGGCAAGGAAACGCTTGTAGCGACGCAACAGGGTTGCCTCTTGTAGCGGGGGGGTAAACTTCACGGGCCAAGCCTTTTGGTACTTTTGAACGCCGCAAAATAGCAGACAACTATTTGTAGCGCGAATCGCGCAGATTTGATAGCTTCCACGCTCCCGGTCACCGAGGGGTATCGGCAACCGGGGCAAGGATTAGCCTGCCACCACAACCGTTTTGGCTGGTGATAAAAGCATCACCCAACAGGTTTCCGGTCTAGGCTAGATTGAATTTGGTGGTATCGCCCCCATTATCGGGGGCCCGTATAGAAAGAGAGGCACCGACTATGCCCAAAACTGCTGCGAGCGCCGATTCTCTGCACGGCTTTGAGCCCTACCACGAGGTCAAGGGCGAGGAGTACATGAATGAGAAGCAGCAGGCGCATTTTCGCAACTTGCTGTTGGCCTGGAAGGCCGAACTCATGGCGGAAGTGGACCGCACCGTTTCCCATATGAAAGATGAGGCTGCCAACTTTCCCGATCCCGCCGACCGTGCCAGTCAGGAGGAGGAATTCAGCCTCGAGCTTCGTACCCGCGACCGCGAACGCAAGCTGATCAAGAAAATCGATGCCACCCTGGAGTTGATCGATCAGGAGGACTACGGCTATTGCGAAGCCTGCGGGGTTGAGATTGGTATCCGCCGCCTGGAGGCACGCCCCACCGCCACCTTATGCGTGGACTGCAAAACCCTGGCGGAAATCAAGGAACGGCAGATTTCCGGCTGATTTCCAACCGGTAACAGCCCAAAGCGCCCGAGGTAGCCCGGCGCGAAAGGGCCGTCTGTGGGACCACCGCCAATCACCTTGGAAAGTGCTAAGCCCTATATTGGCCGTTTTGCGCCCTCACCCAGCGGCCCCCTGCATTTCGGGTCGCTGGTGTGCGCACTCGGCAGCTTCCTCGATGCCAGAGCCCACGGCGGTCACTGGCTGCTGCGTATGGAGGACCTGGACCCCCCGCGCGAAGCCCCAGGCGCAGCGGCGCGCATTCTGAGCGCCCTGGAGGCCCACGGCTTGCATTGGCACGGTACTGTTAAATGGCAAAGTAAACGCACCCCACTCTATGAGGATACCCTGCAGCAGTTGCGCAAACAGGGTCTGTTGTACCCCTGCTACTGCTCGCGCAACCGGATTCGCCAGAGCGGCGGGCACAACAACAGCCGCTGCCGCACCGTAAATCCCGGCAAGGGCACCTGTGCCCTGCGCCTGGTCTGTGCCGGCGGCGAGGAGCATTTTTTGGATATCTGGCACGGGGAGCAGCGCCAGTACATCCGAGACGATACCCTCCTCAAACGCCGCGACGGCCTCTACGCCTATCAATTGGCCGTGGTGGTTGACGATATCTCTCTGGGCATCACCCATGTGGTACGCGGTGCGGACCTCCTCGACACCACCGGCGCGCAGATACGCCTGTTCGGGGCACTCTCCGCTGCGCCACCAGTATTCGGACACCTGCCCCTGGTGATGGGGCCGGGAGGCCGGCAAAAACTGAGCAAACAAAATCGCGCCCCGGCTGTCGATAACGCCAATGCAGCTGGCAATCTCTGTACCGCGCTGGCATTTCTCGGCTTTCATGTGCCCGCGTCCCTGGCGCAGGAGATGCCGGAAACAATTCTCAACTGGGCCGCAACCCACTGGCAGCGCCACCAGGTCGATAGGCACAACCGGCAATTGCACTGAATTGCGTTGACAATTACCCTTTTTATGCCAGTCATGCTCGGCCCCAGGCAACAGCCGGTTTACCCCTGCGCACAACTACCTGGCCTGGCAACTGAATATTTTTACTGCAAAGCGGGTTTCCAAAGCGACTTATGAGCAACCGCACTCTGTTAATCCTGCTCGTGCTGGTGGGCTATGTGTTTTCCCCCACCATTTTTACCTGGATGATCAACCCCTTCGGAGCTTGGTACCGGCCCTTTATCCTCTGGTTTGTCCTAATCCTGCTGGCGATTTTTATCCAGTGGAGGCGCAAGTCGAATGAGCTTTGAGATAGCCCATATCGCTTTTGTGGGTGTCGCCTATATCGCCATCCTGTTCTTTGTCGCCTTCGCCGCGTCCAAGGGCTGGATGCCGTCGCGCTGGATGCGCCACCCTGTGGTATACGTGCTCTCCCTGGGGGTCTCCCTATCCGCCTGGACCTTCTACGGCATTGTCGATTTAGCCTGGCAATACGGCTACGGCGTGCTGGCCTACTACCTGGGCACCGGCGCCATGTTCCTGTTCGCCCCGGTGGCCCTGGAACCCCTGGCGCGACTGGCCCAACGTTACCAGCTGTACTCTCCCGCGGACCTGCTGGTATTTCGCTACCACAGTCGCCAGGCGGGCATCCTCACCACACTGTTTATGCTGTTGGCTCTGATGCCCCTGGTGGCCCTGCAGATCCAGGCGGTGTCGGAAACCCTGGCACTGCTGTCCCATGACAGCGCTACCGTACTGGCACTGCCGGACAGCGACGTGTCCAGCAAAAACCTGATCGCCTTCCTTTACTGTGTATTACTCGCAGTGTTCACCAGTATGTACGGTGCCACCCGCGAGCGCGGTGAGGGGCTGGCCAGTGCCATGGCACTGGAATCCCTGGTTAAGCTGGTTGCCCTTACCTCCGTTGGGGGCTATGCGGTGTTCGGTGTATTCGGCGGCTTCTCCGGCCTCGACCAGTGGTTGCTGGAAAACAGTGATATGCAGCAGCGGCTCTACACCCCCATCGAACAAGGCTCCTCGCACACGCTGCTGCTGGTATTTATTGCCACGGCTGTGGCCATGCCGCACATCTTCTATCTGAGTGTCGCCGAGCGCCCAACAAGGCAGGCTCTGCGCACTGCCAGCTGGGGCTTCCCGCTGTTTTTGCTGCTGATGGCACTGCCGATCTTCCCAATCATGTGGGCGGGCTTTGCCCTGGGCGTGGCCGAGCCCGTACAGTATTTCTCCCTGGCGGTACCCCGCACCAGCGGCTCCGCACTGCTCACCGCGCTCGCGTTTATCGGCGGTCTTTCCGCCGCCACCGGCGCACTGATCATGATCACCCTGGCACTCTCCACCATGGTGATGAACCACTGGCTGCTGCCGGGCACCCGCTGGCATTCCGAAGACAATATGTACCGGCAACTGGTGTGGCTGCGCCGCACCCTGATTGCCGCGTTATTCGTTGCCGGCTTTGCTTTTTACCTGCTGCTGAACAATCGATTGTCCCTGTCGGATCTGGCCCTGCTGGCGTTTATCGGTTCCCTGCAGTTCCTGCCGGGTATCTTTGCGGTTATCCACTGGCCGAGGGGCAATCGCCGCGGGTTTATTGGCGGTCTGCTCGCGGGCATGCTGATTTGGGGCTGCGGCCTGATGCTGCCGTCGATCCTCGACCTGAATGGTATCACCCTGCCCGGCACGTCAATACGAATGCCTCTGGGGATGTCTATATGGACCCAGATCACCACCCTGTCACTGGGTGCCAACATACTGCTGTTCGTCTGCCTGTCACTGTTTACCCGCACCGGCAGCCTGGAGCAGTACGCCGCCGACCTGTGCAGCGATGACACCATCGCCCAGGCCCTGCGCCTGGGGCTGGACGTGGAGTCCGCCACGGACTTCCGCCTGCGCCTGGCGGAAAGCCTGGGCGCAGCCACCGCCAGCCTGGAGGTCAAACGCGCCCTCAACCAACTCAACCTGCCGGACGATGAGCGGCGTCCCTACGCCCTGCGCCAGTTGCGCAATCGGCTGGAAGCGAACCTCTCAGGGCTGCTCGGGCGGGTGCTGGCCGGGCAGATTATCGACCGCCACTTCCCCTTCAAAAACAGTGATCAACCGGCCAATAAGGATATTCACCTGATCGAGACGCGCCTGGGGCGCTACAAACACCAACTCACCGGACTCGCTGCAGAACTCAACAATCTGCGCCTGTACCACCGCCAGATGCTCGAAGAATTGCCCATGGCTGCCTGCTCACTCGGTCGCGACGGCGAGATATTGCTGTGGAACTACGCCATGCAGGATCTCACCGGCATCACCGCCAGCGGAGTGGTCGGCTCCAAACTGGATTACCTGACCGAACCCTGGCGCGGTCTGTTGACAGAGTTCGCCCAGTCCGCCAATGCCAGTCGCTTCAAGCAGCAGGTCAACCTGGGAGGCATCAGCCACTGGCTCAATCTGCACAAGACCCGGCAGAAGCGCGACCGCAACAACCGCACCCACAACGAGCGCGGTGATGCCCAGATGCTGTTGTTGGAAGATATTACCGAGACACAGGTTCTGGAGCAGGAGCTGATGCACAGCGAACGCCTCGCCTCGGTCGGCCGTCTTGCCGCGGGTGTCGCCCACGAGGTGGGCAATCCGGTCACCGGTATCGCCTGCCTGGCACAGAATCTCCAGTTCGACTGCGACAATCCGGAGGTCCTGGAGACCGCCGACCAGATTCTCAGCCAGACCCAGCGCATCAGCCGTATTGTGCACTCACTGGTCAACTTCTCCCACAGCGGTAGCCAGGAGAGTGAACGGGCACCGGTGGATCTGTACGCCTGTGTGCAGGAGGCGGTACAGCTGTTGTCGCTGCAGCGGGACAAGACTGAGGTACGCTTCGATAACACAGTGCCAGAAGACCTGATTGCTCCCGGCGACAACCAGCGCCTAATCCAGGTATTTATCAACCTGCTCAGCAACGCGCGTGACGCCAGCCCCGACGGAGGCCATATCCGCATTGAAGGCCATATCTGCAAGGGTAGCGCCTGTGTTTCGGTTACCGATGACGGCCCGGGGATCTCCCCAAAGCACCGGGAGCGCATCCTCGAGCCCTTCTTCACCACCAAGGAGCCCGGAGAGGGCACCGGGCTGGGATTGGCGATGGTGTACAGCATTATCGAGGAACATGGTGGACAGTTGGAACTGGTCAGTCCGGCCAACAAGGAAAGTGGACGCGGTGCAAAATTTATCGTGCAGCTACCGCTGGCTGGGTAAGGAAGGAGGCTCAAAACGATTAAATTTTGTGCAAATATAGCTCGATTCTCAGTTTTTGAGTTGCATAGAAACGGCGCACAGGTAAAACTAGGCGCTTGCTGAGTATTTTGTAACCAGGCGTAACACATGAGCCACATCCTGATCGTCGAAGATGAAGCCATTATTCGAACGGCGCTGCGCAAGCTTCTGGAGCGGCACCGCTACAAGGTCAGTGAGGCGGGTTCCGTTCGCGAAGCACTCAGTAAGTATCGCCTGAACACGGTGGACCTGATCATCTCGGACCTGCGCCTCCCCGGTGCACCCGGCACCGATTTACTCAAACCCGCCGGCGATATCCCCGTGCTGATCATGACCAGCTACGCCAGCCTCAGGTCCGCCGTGGACTCGATGCGTATGGGGGCTGCGGACTACATCGCCAAGCCCTTCGATCACGATGAGATGATCACCACCATACGCCGGGTAGTCGGCAAAGCTGAGCAGAGCCGCATCCAGGCCCCGGCGGAGAAAGAGAGTACCGGCTCCATCGCCGGAATGATCGGTAACAGCCGGATAATGCGCGAGCTGTATGGCCGCATCCACAAAGTGGCACCTACCGATGCCACAGTACTGGTACACGGTGAAACGGGTACCGGTAAGGAGCTGGTTGCCCGCGCCATCCACGAGGAGAGTCACCGTGTCGGCAAACCACTGATATCGGTGAACTGTGCCGCCATCCCCGAGACCCTGATCGAATCGGAACTGTTCGGTTATGAAAAAGGCGCTTTTACCGGGGCACAGAGCGCCCGCGAAGGGCTGGTAGCTGCCGCAGATGGCGGCACCTTATTCCTCGATGAAATCGGCGAACTCCCCCTGGAGGCCCAGGCGCGCCTGCTGCGAGTGATTCAGGAGGGCGAAGTGCGCCCCATCGGCGCGATTGAATCGCGCAAGGTGAATGTGCGACTGGTAGCTGCCACGCACCGCAACCTGCGCCAGCTGGCGGCAGAACGCAAATTTCGTGAAGATCTCTACTATCGCATCAACGTGGTACAGATGACCCTCGCCCCCCTGCGGGAGCGCGGTCGGGACATTCTGGCACTGGCTGAGCACCTGCTGGAAAAATTTTGCAAAAAAATAGAGCGCCCGCTCCTGCGCCTGTCCCCTGAGGCCATCCAGGCGGTCACCACTTACGCCTGGCCCGGCAATGTGCGGGAACTGGAGAACGCGATCCAGCGCGCGGTGATCCTCACCGACAGCAGCAGTGAAGAAATCGATCATAAAATTCTGGATATTGATCTCGACCTGGTACCCGTGGAAGAGGCCAGAAGCTCAACGCGTCCTCGCAGCTTGCATACAGACCCCCGCGAGGACCTGTCCCTGGAAGATTATTTCGCCCGCTTTGTTATCGAGCACCAGGACACCATGAGCGAAACCGAACTGGCCAAGAAATTGGGTGTCAGCCGCAAGTGCCTGTGGGAGCGGCGGCAAAAACTGGGGATTCCACGCAAGAGGACCCGCCGTAGCACCGTCGCCGAGGCCTGACCTCCCCCATCTTCTTCGGGGTTTCCTGTCTTCTCCCCGCCCGGCAGCGTCCGTACCCACCCCTACTGCCGCAGCCAACCCAAGGCTGATCGGGGCAAGTGTTACCCAACCCATCCACAAGTAACAATTGCCGCACCTTCCGTAACGCAACAAGCCAGAGAAAAGTTCCGTGAAAATATGTAAAGATTATAACTTATTGATTTTTATAATATTTTTAAAGTTGGCACATAAAGTGCTTTATTCTTGATACAAAAATTAAAAACGGCCAACAATAAAAATAAATGACCGTTGTAAGCCCTAAAATGACTCACAATAAGCGGGCAAAAGAGAATAATAATAATGGGGCGGTCGACAATAAGAGCAATGAGAGACCAAAACCGAAAAAACAACAATAAACAATAAGAATAAGTCCCAATCAAGAATAACAAAAAGCGCGTTGCAAACTGACTGAATTGTACCTGGGATAGGGTGTTTGCTTGACTGCAAATTGAGAGCGCAAGGAAGCCGCTACCTTCATACAGAAAATAAGAGTGATTCTCATTCGGTCGGGCAGTCACCAGTTGTTCCGAGGGTGTTCTGCCAACCGCATTTCTCACAAGAAGCGTTTTCCTCCACCTCCCTTCTATCAGCGGCTTTCCTTTAGGTACACAGTTATTCCTGTAATACCAAGCGACGTGAGCAGACTTTCATGGGGCCTTTCAAACCATGTCTCAGATCTCTTACCATTTACACGATAGTCTCGCCCGCAGAGCAGACATGTGAAGTCTTCACCGCTATGGTACCCGGGGGTAGCGAGCCCCTTCTTCATTTAACGATCCCGGTTACACCCGGCTTGAGCTGAATGCCTGCTGTTTTATCTTGCAACGACATTGCGCTGCCCGTAGGGTCAAGTTTGGATAAAAAAGAGCAATTCATAAAAGGCCTGGCAACCCCATACACAAACGCCTGGTGTGCCAGGGAAAATTATCCCGCTGGCTATGGAAGGATTCCCGGATTCTCCAACCTGTAATAATTCTTATTTTCATTATCAAAACACCCGACATCCGCAGATTGCGGGCGCATTGTATGGGGTATGTTAGAATCGCGCCCACACATCCAGCTCGCTGGAGACAGGCGTCACTTTAGTGCCTTAATTTGTACTTCAACTCTGGCCAGCCCGGGGCTGTAGAAGCAGCAGTATCCCCACCCCTCTGGGTCCCAGGGTGGAAAAGCATGGGCACAGAGCCTGCCCCCACTGCCGTGTGGCCAAAGCGCAGCAGGGTTTTTCCGGTCATCCACGAATGGCAGCAGTCGAGACAGACAGCCGTATGCTCAACAATTTGATTACTCGTATTCAGCGCTGGCGCAAGCCGGCCAAGCAAGGCCCCAGGGTCATCGCCCGCAACAACCACAATATCTCCCGGCAAAACATCAGCCGCGCAGCACTGACGGTTATGAAACGCCTGCAGGACGCGGGTTACCAAGCCTTTATTGTCGGCGGCGGGGTGCGTGACCTGATGCTCGACGGCCACCCCAAGGACTTTGATATCGCCACAGATGCCACCCCAGAGCAGGCCAAGGTACTGTTTCGGGGTGCACGTATTGTGGGGCGGCGTTTCCGTATCCTGCACGCCCGTATCGGTCGCGAAGTCATAGAAGTGACCACTTTCCGCGGTCACCACACTGACGGTGGAGAGCACAACGCCAGGCAATCGGAGCACGGGATGCTGCTGCGAGACAATGTGTACGGAGATTTGGAAAGCGATGCAAAGCGCCGGGACTTTACCGTCAATGCCCTCTACTACACCACGAACGGCTTCGCCATTCACGATTACACCGGTGGTGTAAAGGATATAGACAGGCGCCTGATCCGCATGATTGGCACACCGGTTACGCGCTATAAGGAAGACCCGGTGCGTATGCTGCGCGCGGTGCGCTTCGCCGCCAAACTGGATTTCACCATAGAAAATAAAACCGAGGCCCCCTTAAGGGAGTTGGCGCCCCTATTGCGCAATATCGCCCCCGCCCGCCTCTTCGACGAAATGCTCAAGCTGCTGATGAGCGGCCAGGGTGAAAGCACCTTTGAATTATTGCGACGTTACGAATTGTGGCAGCATCTGTTCCCCGACAATGCCGTCCAGATCGAGCAGAGCGCGACAGCCCTGGCGCTGACCCGGCAAGCCCTGCGCAATACTGACCAGCGCATTCGCTCGGACATGCGGGTCACCCCTGCGTTCCTGTATGCAGCCCTGCTCTGGCCGGCGGTGAACGCGGAACAGCAGAAGCTGGTGGAGAAGGGAATTCCACCGGTACCGGCGCTGATCCAGGCCGCACAAAAGATCACAAGTGCCCAGTTGGCACACACCGCGATCCCGAAACGCTTCTCTATCCCCATGCGCGAAATCTGGGACCTGCAATACCGCCTGCCCCAGCGTGGTGGCAGTCGTGCCCAACGCCTGGCGGAACACCCCCGATTTCGCGCTGCCTACGACTTCCTGTTGCTGCGCGAAGAGTGCGGCGAGATTGAGGCTGGACTTGGCCAGTGGTGGACCCAGTTCCAACAGGCCGATGAAGAGCAGCGCGAGCAAATGGTACGCAAGCTACAGCGCAACGGCGGCGGCCATCAGCGCGGCCGCAGCTCCCGTGGTGGACGCCACCGCAAACCCCGGACAAGCGGGTAATGGACACAGCCTATATTGGGCTCGGCAGCAATCTGGCGCAGCCGCAAAAACAACTGCGCAATGCCCTGGTGGCAATGGGGGAAATCCCGCAAAGCCAACTGCTGCGCTGCTCCGGTTTCTATCGCAGCGCGCCCCTTGGCCCAAGCGCGCAACCGGACTACATCAATGCGGTAACAGAGCTGCACACAGAACTCTGTCCGCTTTCCCTGCTCGAGCAACTGCAGGCCATTGAGGCGGCACACGGGCGCGAGCGATCCGTGCGCTGGGGCGCCCGCACCCTGGATCTGGATATACTGCTGTTCGGCCCAAAACAAATAGACAGCCTGCGCCTGCAGGTGCCGCACCCACGCATGTTCGAACGCAACTTTGTACTGGTGCCGTTAGCCGAGCTGACACCCAATTTGCGACTGCCCTCAGGGGAGACATTGGCACAGCTGCTGCAGAATTGCCCACACAACCGCCTGGAGAAAATCTGATCGACCACCTCAGCCCCTGAAAAGTACTCGACTGAGCGCCCCACTTGATAGTACTTTTGCGCCTGAAACCCATCGGGAAGACGCCCCAGCCATAGGAATTGTATACGTGGTTATCGACAACAGCGACACTCCGAGTGAGTTCAGCCTGTCGGGCAAGCCATTGCCCAAGTTTATCGCCGTGGAAGGCAATATCGGCGTGGGTAAAACCACGCTTGCGAAGAAGCTGGCCGCCACTTTCAATTACGACACCCTGCTGGAGCGGGCGGAGGAAAACCCTTTTTTGGCACGTTTTTACCGCGATTCCAGAGGCGCGGCCCTACCGACCCAGCTGCACTTTCTCCTGCAGCGCTCCCAGCAAATCCAGGCATTGCGCCAGAACGACCTCTTCGAACCGGTACGCGTAGCGGATTTCCTGATTGAAAAAGACCAGTTGTTCGCCCAGGTGACCCTGGATAAAAATGAACTCGCGCTCTACCAGCAGGTATTCCAGCATCTCACCTTGGAAGCACCCAGGCCGGACCTGGTTATCTACCTGCAAGCACCTCTGGATGTGCTGCAAACCCGGATCCGCAACCGCGGCATCCCCGCCGAGCGCGTCATCAGCAACGAGTATCTGGCCACCCTCAACGAAGCCTATACCCGGTTTTTCCACCACTACGACAGTGCACCCCTGCTTATCGTCAACAGTGAGGAAATCGATTTTGTCAATCATCCAGAAGATTACCGCCAACTAGTCGAGTACATGCTCACTGTCAGCAACGGCCGACACTATTACAATCCGGGAAGTTAATGCTTATGTATACATCCTTTGAACTAGAACGGCTCGTCACTGCTCAAACCCTGTGCAAAAAAAAGGAGAAGGGAGAGAAGTTTACTGTCGTTGCGCTCTATGACGCACCTATGGCCACCATGGCCCAAAGGAGTGGTGTCGAGGCGGTACTGGTGGGGGACTCCCTCGGGATGACCGTACTCGGTTATGACAGCACTGTACCGGTTACCATGGAACAGATGATCTACCATGTGGAAGCGGTGGCACGGGGCAACAGGAAGTCCCTGATTATGGGTGACATGCCGTTTATGACCTACGCCACGCCAGAGCAGGCCATCGCCAACGCCACCCGCATCATGCAGGCTGGCGCCCATATGGTAAAGATTGAGGGCGGCGCCTGGCTTACCGAAACCGTGAAGATGCTCACTGATCGCGGTATTCCGGTTTGTGCCCACCTGGGGCTAACCCCACAGTCTGTCCACAAACTGGGGGGTTACCGGGTACAGGGGCGCGATGCAGAACACGCCAAACAGATCCTGGATGATGCGATCCAACTGGATCAGGCCGGCGCCGACCTATTGGTACTCGAGTGTGTTCCCGCAACCCTGGCCAAAAGCATCACCGAATCGGTTGCCATGCCCACCATCGGTATCGGTGCCGGGCGCAACACCGACGCCCAGGTGCTGGTCATCAACGATATTCTCGGCCTCACCGAGCAACCCCCAAAGTTCTCCAAAAACTTTCTGGTGGAAGCCGAGGATATTCCCGGTGCACTGCGCAAATACGCGGAAGACGTCAAACTCGGAATCTTCCCCGGCGATTCGCATATTTTCAAATGAGCTTGCCGTTGGCCTCCCCCGGAATCCCACAGCATTTGGCCACCTGCCATCCTACCGGTACTGAAGACTCCGGCCAGTTTCCTCTTCTGGGGTGAGATATTTTTGGAATCCTTGTTGAAACACGGGGCTCAGACGGCTGGCAATAGCTTGCCGAAGCGGAAAGGGCTACGCGCTATCTGTGGGGTCATGATCAGTGCCCTCTCGCAGCAAATGGTTACAATTTTTACCTGCAACAGTGCGACAGACACCCGCGTACAAGAATTGCTATAGCCACTTTTTCCAGCGAAAAAAGGCTATTTGCCCCGCAAAGGCCACCATCAGAAAAATACAGAAGACGATAAAGCCACTGGCGGACTCCTCCCAGGGGATACCGCCGACATTAACGCCGAACAAACTGGTCAAAAATCCCAAAGGCAGGAATACAGCGGCGACTATCGACAATACGTACATGCGGCTGTTGAGCTGGTCGGAATTGCGGCTCAGGAGTTCCTCCTGGGCAATAGCGGCGCGCTCTCGCACGGTATCAATATCATCGATATTCCGCTGCAGGCGCTCGTTGACATCACCCAATAATGCATGACTCTCCTTGTCGAACCAGGGTACAGACTCTTGCTGCATGCGCGACAGGACCTCTCTTTGCAGGCACAGATAGCGGCGCAGTGCAATTGTCCTCTTACGAAACTGCACCAGATTCACTCCCAGGCCCCCCATCCCTCTCTCCAGAAGCCGGTCCTCCAAGTCATCCACTCCCTCTTCAAACTCCTCAACCCGGTCACTCATGCGCAGTACGAGTAAATCCGCAAGGGAAACCACCAGCGCGGCGGTACCCTGGGGACCGCAGCCACTCTCCAAACGGGCTATCAGGTCCTCCTCTGCCAGCAGGCGCCGTTTGCCGATACTGATGACACGATTTTCCTCGACCCACACACGGATCGAGACCCGGTCCTCCCGACGTGACTTGTGCTTTGGGTCCACCCCACACAGGGCCAGGAAGAGCCCGTCACCCACTGCAAGAGTGCGAGGTCGTATCGGCCGCGCCAGCAGAGCTTCCACCACGATTGGCGCCAGCCCGCTGGCAGTGCTTATCCACTGTACGACCGCTTCCTCAGCGTGATCAAAGTGGAGCCACATCACTCCCTGGCCAGGATGCCAACCCTCCACCTCAAGCCAGGTCATTTCCCGCCCTGAGCCCTTTCGATCCAGCAGCGTTGCATGAATATACTCAGGTTGCACGGATATGCGCTTCCTTTTGCAATTCCTCCCCGGAACTGCACGCATCCCAGGGGGAGTGTTTAATCGCTTTGCACCAGCCCATTTGGCCGCGCTGCTGCAAACTGTTACGCCGGATGGGCTACCCAATCATACTCAGGTGCGCCACCTCAGCCGCAGGTTGCTCCCGGTTCTGCTCGTCGAAAGACTCTCCCCGCATGTCCCGCAGGCATTCATCCAGGCAGCGCGTATTGAGACTGTAGCCATCCAGATTTGAATGCGGAATGTAAAAAGATTTCACCCTGCGGTGACAACAGAAATAGTGTTTTGCTACGCCGATATTAAAAGTGTAACCACTGCGGGCCGCATCCCGGCATATCAGCTCAATATTCTGTGTAGGCACAATCAGGTGCAGGTAAGCGCACTTTTTGCCCATGGAGTAGTGACAGGCCTGGGCTCACCGTCTTTGTGCCTGTGTAATCCACGAAAACGCTCGGCGCCGCAGTGGTAACCACCTTGTAGTTTGGTTGTTATCTCACGCACCGGCAGATTTATCCAGACCAAACAAGGGACGCGCACTCAAAAGGGAGAACAGCGAGAGAGCCAACAACAGATGGAACCAGTTGGTGCGCGCCAGGCCCAGTAGTTGTGTGGCACCGGTGCCGACAAACAGTCCGTTAACGGCCACCAGCACAGCGCCACCACCCAGCACAAAAGCCTGTGTACGGCTCAGTCGGCGTGGTGAAACCCATTCCAGTAACGCCACCAGCAGCCACAACAGCAGACCCAGCGTCGAGTACAGATCGACTACCGAACGGGGCGCCATCAGGCCGCTTTCCCCGAGACCGATCGATGATGCGAGGACCACTGCCACCACCGCATAGGCTGGCGCGCGCTTGTCCGTACCCCAGCGCAAACCCAGACGCACCCAAAACAGGCCGATGCCAATTAGCAGGAGAACGGCGAAGCCGGAAAGGCGAGTGAGTGCCCGGTGCAGTTCAGTCACGCCGGGGTCTATACCGTAGCGGTAGGCGCCCGCAATCGCAGCAAGGGCCATAAGGACAAGAGCAACAACCATCATCAGGGCCGCCGACTGAAAGTGCGCGCGGGTCAAATACCAATACTGATTGGCAATCAACAGGGCAGTGAGACCGAGCATCAGGTCCAGAAGCCAAAGATTGTGCACGGTTACCCTCTCCTTTTCGCCCAAATTCTAGCTGAAAATCCGTGGGAACAGACAATGACCCGGCCCTTTCATCCGCAAAAAAAGCCATAAAAAAACCCGGCGCGAGGCCGGGTTTTTTTCAGCTTTGCAGGCTCACAGTTTGTCGGTTCCCTGTCCCGCCGTCTCTGCCGCGGCTGTCTGCTCGGCTTTGGCTTCCTTGATGGACAGCTTAATACGTCCGCGCTGGTCAACATCAAGCACCTTCACAAACACTTTCTGGCCCTCGCTCAGATAGTCGGTGACCGCATTCACACGCTCATCGGCAATCTGTGAGATGTGTACCAGGCCGTCTTTACCCGGAAGGAAGTTAACGAAAGCACCAAAATCCACGATACGCACCACAGTGCCCTCGTAGATAGTCCCGATCTCGGCTTCCGCAGTGATTTCCTCAATGCGGGTCACTGCGGTTTCCAGGCTCTCACCATCTTCCCCGAAGACCTTGATAGTGCCATCATCTTCGATATCGATAGAGGCACCGGTCTCTTCGGTGATGGAACGGATAGTCGCACCGCCTTTGCCAATCACATCGCGAATTTTGTCCGGCTGGATTTTCAGGGTTGCATAGCGCGGCGCATTCTCATTCACGCTGGCGCGGGAGGATTCAATCACCCGGTTCATTTCCGCAAGGATGTGCAGGCGCGCCTGCAAGGCTTGTTCCAGGGCGGTTTCCATAATCTCTTCGGTGATCCCTTCGATTTTGATATCCATTTGCAGCGCGGTTACACCGGAGGCGGTACCGGCCACTTTGAAGTCCATATCACCCAAATGGTCCTCGTCGCCGAGGATATCGGTCAGCACCGCATAGCCTTCATCTTCCTTCACCAGGCCCATGGCAATACCGGCCACCGGCGCCTTCAGGGGCACACCCGCATCCATCAGCGCCAAACTGGAACCGCAAACGGAAGCCATGGAACTGGAACCGTTGGATTCAGTGATTTCGGAAACGACACGCAAGGTATACGGGAATTTCTCCGGATCGGGCAACACAGCCGCAATACCGCGACGGGCCAGGCGGCCGTGACCGATTTCACGGCGACCGGTAGCGCCAACACGACCCGTCTCACCGACAGAGTAGGGCGGGAAGTTATAGTGCAGCATAAAGTAGTCTTTGCGCTCACCCTCCAAAGCATCAATGATCTGTGCATCACGGGTAGCACCGAGGGTTGCAACGACCAGGGCCTGGGTTTCACCACGGGTGAACAGTGCCGAACCATGGCCTTTCGGCAACACACCAATCTCAACGCTAATCGGGCGTACTGTCTTGGTGTCGCGACCGTCAATACGCGGCTCGCCGCGCACTACTGCACCACGGACAATTTTCTTTTCCAGCTTGCCAAAGTCGCTCTTTATAGCGCCGGCATCGACCTCTTCAAAGGTCAGAGTCTCTGCCGCTTCACTGCGCAGTTCGGCCAGGCGGGCGGTGCGCTGTTGCTTGTCGGTGATGCGGTAAGCTTCCGCTACCTTATCGCCAAACTGGCCTTCCAGAGCGGCTTTCAGTGCGGTGTTTTCCGCTTCTGGCTGCCAGTCCCAGGTGGGCTTCCCGGCTTCCGCCTTCAGCTCTTCACAGACCTTGATAATGGCCTGCATTTCCTGGTGCGCGTACAGCACCGCACCCAACATGATATCTTCCGGCAGCTCTTTAGCCTCAGATTCCACCATCAGTACAGCGTCTTTGGTACCTGCTACCACCATATCCAGTTCGGAGGTTTTCAGGGCACTGTAGCTCGGATTCAGCAAGTAACCATTCTGCTGGGTGTAGCCAACACGCGCAGCACCGATCGGGCCGGCGAAGGGGATACCGGATACTGACAGTGCTGCGGAAGTACCGATCATACCGGCGATATCCGGGTCCACATCCTTCTCTGCGGACAGGACCGTGAGCATCACCTGGACTTCATTCATAAAGCCCTTGGGGAACAGCGGGCGAATCGGGCGATCAATCAAGCGGGAGGTCAGGGTTTCTTTTTCAGACGGGCGACCTTCGCGCTTGAAGAAACCACCGGGAATCTTGCCGGCCGCATAGGCTTTTTCCTGGTAATGCACGGACAACGGGAAAAAGCCCTGATCAGGCTTGGCTTCTTTGGCACCAACAACGGTACACAAAACAACGGTTTCACCCATGGTCACCAGGGCTGCGCCGGTGGCTTGGCGCGCGATACGGCCAGTCTCGATGGTGACCTGATGCTGTCCGTACTGGAAGGTTTTGCTTACTGGATTCACTAGTTCTTTCCTATTTCCTTACGGTTACTGGCCCATTCCAGTAACCCCTACAATAGTTGCCCGAGCGGAGGTTCAAGCCCCTTGCCCGGGATGGTACGCGGGCGTACCGCCACCGGCCAGGGTGACCGGTGCTGGCGCCGCACCCCAGCTCGGCAATCTCCGAGGGGCTGTGCAGCGCGACTTCTGAAAAGCGACAAGGCGCCACTTTTCAGTAAGCATGAAAAAGAATGCCCGCCAGAGGCGGGCATTCCAGGGTCTTAGCGACGCAGGCCGAGTTTGGCAATCAGCTGTGCGTAACGGTTCAGATCCTTGCGCTTGAGGTAATCCAGCAGCTTGCGGCGCTGATTTACCATGCGGATCAGCCCCCGGCGGGAGTGGTGATCCTGCTTGTGCGCAGAGAAGTGACCCTGCAGTTTGTTGATATTGGCTGTCAGCAGAGCTACCTGGACTTCCGGGGAACCGGTGTCGCCTTCGGATTGGCCGTGCTCATTCAGAATGGCTGCTTTTTCAGTGGCAGTCAGTGCCATAACGCATTACCTCATCGTAATATGCTTTAAAAGATTCGGCTGGCCCGTGCATATTTACAGACCAGCTAATCGCTATTGCGGGCAAACCCGCGCGGACACTTTCACTCACAGCGCCATCCCGGCTTTCACCAATAGAGCAGCCGTCACTCAAGTGCCAGTTACCAGACGCCGCGGAGCTACGCACCCGTCGTCGGTAACCTCTCCCACGCCCAGAAAATCACCGCTTTCCAGGAAGAGGCGCACCATATCACCTTCTGCACCGACACGATAGACCTGTAAATCCATTACCGGCTGTCCCTGACGCACATAGTAGCCGGAGTCATCCGGCAGGGTGAGTTTCGGCAGAGAAGAGGCAGGGGAGTCCACCGATAACAGGTGGTAGTCCAGCACTTCCGCCCTGCCTTCGCCACGCTCCTCGGCAAGCGCATCGAGCGTGATTGCGCCGGCCTCGTCATAGGCGCCGGCCCCGCTGCGGTGCAGTGCCGCCACATAGGCACCGACGCCCAGGGCGTGGCCCAGGTCTTCGGCAATACTGCGAATATAGGTGCCCTTGGAACAGTGCACCTCCACTTTGGCGCAGGGCTGGCTGCCGGGCGTAAATCCCAGCAACTCAAATTCAAAAATCTCCACTTCGCGCGCCTCTCGTTCCACCTCAATCCCCTGGCGCGCCAACCTGTACAGAGGCTGACCCTTGTGTTTGAGGGCAGAGAACATGGAAGGGATCTGCTTGATAAGACCGCGGAACCCTTCCATAGCCTTGAGCACATCCTGCTCAGTGAGATCCGAGGCATCCCTGGTTTCCAGCACATCGCCATCGGCATCGCCACTGGTAGTGGTCATGCCGAAGCAAAAAGTGCTGCGATAGCGCTTGTCGGCATTGAGCAGGTACTGGGAAAACTTGGTGGCTTCACCGAAACAGATCGGCAGCACACCAGTTGCCATTGGATCCAGTGCGCCGGTGTGCCCCGCGCGGTTGGCAAAAAAAAGGCGTTTGGCTTTTTGTAGGGCATCGTTGGCAGTAATACCAGTGGGCTTGTTCAATAACAGCACACCGTGCACCGGCCGGCCCCATTTTGGTCTGCGGCCCATGGATCAATCTTCCTTAGAGTCGCTGTTGTCTTGGTGCTCGCGATCAGAACTCACCGCCTTGTCAATCAGTGCCGAGAGTGCCTGGCCTCGCATGGAGGTTTCATCGTAGTGGAATTGCAGGCGTGGAATAGCCCGCATCTGGATCGAGTGTGCCAGCAGTCTGCGCAGGAAACCCGCAGCCTTGTTCAGCACCTCCATCGAAGTGTTGATTTGGCTGCGGTCATCCTCGCCCACAAATGTGACAAATACCTTGGCAACGGTCAGGTCGCGACTGACTTCCACATCGTTGATATTAACCATACCCAGGCGCGGGTCACGCACTTCCTTTTGAATCAGTTGTGCCAACTCGCGACGCATGGCATCAGCGACGCGATCAGCACGATGAAATTCTCTTGCCATTTTTTACCTATAGCAGATGGCAGTTCAAAGACAGGAAAACCCGCACGGCAGCAGCCGGGCGGGTTTCACTGTGATTCGAGCCGCAAGTCTTACAGTTCGCGGGCAACCTTGACGATATCGTAGACTTCGATCTGGTCACCGGATTTCACGTCGTTGTAGTCCTTCACCCCGATACCACACTCCATACCATTTCGCACTTCCTGGACATCGTCCTTGAAACGGCGCAGGGATTCCAGTTCGCCCTGGTAAATTACAACATTGTCTCGCAGAACACGGATCGGCTTGTTGCGGTATACGGTACCCTCGGTAACCATACAGCCGGCAATGGCGCCAAACTTCGGAGAGCGGAATACGTCGCGCACCTGGGCAATACCCACGATATCCTCACGAATTTCCGGCTCCAGCATGCCGGACAGAGCCTGCTTCACTTCGTCGAGCAGGTTGTAGATGACGCTGTAGTAACGAATCTCCACAGCCTCGGTTTCGGCGACCTTACGCGCAGAAACATCGGCACGGGTATTGAAGCCCAGTACGATAGCGCCGGCGGTCAGGGCCAGGTTGATATCGTTTTCAGCGATACCACCAACACCACTGGATACCACGTTAACGGAAACTTCTTCGTTGCCGATATCCGCCAGAGCACTCAGGATCGCTTCCAGAGAGCCGCGCACGTCGGCTTTGATGACAACTGGCAGCACTTTGCGCTCGCCGGCTTCCATGTCGGCAAACATGTTTTCCAGTTTGGCTGCCTGCTGACGCTGCATACGCTCACGGCGCTCTTTGTGCGCGCGTTGTTCGGCCACTTCGCGGGCCTTGCGTTCGTCCGCCACCACCAGGAATTCGTCCCCGGCATTCGGAGTTGAGTCCAGGCCCAGCAACTCCACCGGCGTGGAGGGGCCGGCTTCCTTCACCTGCTTGCCGTGCTCATTGGTCATGGCGCGCACGCGCCCGTAACTCTGGCCTGCCAGAATAATATCGCCGCGCTTCAGCTCGCCGTTTTGCACCAGCAAGGTAGCAACCACACCGCGGCCTTTTTCCAGGCGGGATTCCACCACCACACCGGTGGCCGGCACCTTGATCCTGGCTTTCAACTCCAGAATCTCCGCTTGCAGGGAAACGGCCTCCAACAAATCGTCAATGCCCTGGCCCGTGTGCGCGGAGACATTGATAAACTGGGTATCACCGCCCCAGTCTTCTGGAATGACGTCTTTCGCCGCCAGCTCGTTCTTAACGCGATCAGGGTCCGCGCCTTCCTTATCGCACTTGTTGATCGCCACAACCAGCGGCACACCGGCAGCGCGGGCGTGATTAACAGCCTCTTCAGTCTGCGGCATGACACCGTCATCGGCGGCAACCACCAGGATCACCACATCGGTGGCCTGGGCGCCGCGGGCGCGCATGGCGGTAAAGGCGGCGTGTCCGGGAGTATCCAGGAAAGCGATCTCGCCCTGGCTGGTTTTCACACGGTAAGCACCGATGTGTTGGGTAATACCACCGGCTTCACCGGAGGCCACTTTGGTTTTGCGAATGTAGTCCAGCAGGGACGTTTTACCGTGGTCTACGTGTCCCATTACAGTAACAACCGGAGCACGGGAAACATCGTCACCCTCTTGTGACTGGGATTCAGCTACCAGACGTTCTTCCAGTTCGCTCTCGGAGCGCATGACCACTGAATGCCCCATTTCCTCGGCAAGCAGCTGTGCGGTTTCGCGATCCAGGCTCTGGTTGATGGTGGCCATTTCACCCATCTTCATCAGGCGCTTGATCAACTCGCCGGCCTTCACATTCATCTGTTTGGCCAGTTCACCTACGGTGATGATTTCGCCCAGTTGTACTTCGTATACCTGCTTCACCGTGGGCCTTTTAAAACCGTGAGTCGGTTTAATCTTCAGGGTGGGTCGGGAAAGGGAGCGCGTACTGCGCTTCTCTGCTTCATTCTCTTCAAACACTTCCAGCGCCTGATCGAACAGAGCGGTCTTGCTGGATTTTTTCGGGCCGGACTTGGAACGGCGGCCGCGACGCTTGCGCGGTTGCTCCTCAGTGCGATCACCGTCGCCCGGTGGCGCGGCCTCCAGCTTGCGGCGCAAGGAAGGTTTAACCTCTTCAGTTTTCTCGGATTTGGCAGCTTTGGCCTTGGTGGAGGCTTCCACTTTCTTTTGTGCAGTGCGCTGCCGCTCAGCCTCTACTTTCGCTTTTTTCTCATCGAGCTCAAGCTTATCCTGCTTGGCCTGCTGCTTGCGGCGCTCCATTGCAGCGATACGCATCGCTTCGATATCATCCACATAGCTGGAGCGAATCGGTGCTGCGGGCTCCGCTTTTTTCTCCACACTTTGTGCCGTGTTATCCTCTGTGCCTTGCGAAATTTCCGGCTGCTCGGCGGCCTTGACTTCAGTTTCAGCTGCTTTGGCCTCCGCCTCGGCTTTCCGCTGTGCTTCCTCCGCAAGGCGGGCAGCTTCTGCTTCCGCCTCGACCCGCAGTCGCTCCTGCTCGATTGCCTGGGCTTCCAATTCTGCTGTGGCAGCACTGCCTTCGCTTGCTTCCGCAGCAAGATCGGCCTGGGGGCGCTTCACGTAGGTACGCTTCTTGCGCACTTCCACATTCACGGTCTTACGGCCGGTGCCAGAGCCGGTCTTCAGCGTCGTGGTAGTCTTGCGCTTCAGCGTGATCTTGCGCGGGCTGGCGCCCTGCTCCCCGTGACTGCTTTTCAGGAAGTTGAGCAGGACCTGCTTTTCCTCATCTGACACCACCGCGCTCGCAGAGGTGTGAGACAAACCCGCTTCCTTCATCTGCGTGAGCAGACGGTCTTCGGTGGCACCTACCGATTTGGCGAGTTCGCTAACTGTTACTTGGGCCATTCTCTCTCCTAAAAGTCACTTGGTCGGAGGGGGTTTACTTATTTGTCTGTCTTGTGCCTTCGCACCTAGGTTTGCTCACCGCTGTCATCGGCAAACCAGGGCTCACGCGCTTTCATAATCAGCGCCGCGGCGCGCTCCTGGTCGAGACCACCGATATCGAGCAGATCGTCCACTGCCTGCTCCGCCAGGTCTTCCATGGTGGCAATGCCGCGACTCGCCAGTTGGAACGCCAGGTGGCGTTCCATACCTTCCATCGTGAGCAGGTCTTCCTGGGGCTCAGAAGCGTCCAGTTTCTCCTCTGAGGCCAGTGCCTGGGTTAACAGGGAGTCCTTGGCACGGGCGCGCAGCTCTTCGGCGATGTCTTCGTCAAAGCCTTCGATCTCGAGCATTTCCTCAATCGGCACGTAGGCTACCTCCTCAAGAGAGGTGAAGCCTTCGTCGACTAACACCGTGGCCACATCTTCGTCGATATCCAGGCGGTCCATAAACACCTGCATGATGGAACTGGATTCTGCCTCCTGCTTGTTCTGCCACTCATCGGAACTCATGACATTGATCTGCCACTGGGTCAGTTCGGAGGCGAGACGCACATTCTGGCCGCTGCGGCCAATGGCCATGGCGAGGTTTTCCTCGGCCACCGCCACGTCCATGGCGCCGGTGTCTTCGTCGACAACAATGGATTCAATTTCTGCCGGTGCCATGGCGTTGATGACAAACTGGGCCGGGTTCTCATCCCACAGCACGATGTCCACCCGTTCACCGGACAGCTCATTGGATACCGCCTGTACACGCGCACCGCGCATACCCACACAGGCGCCCACCGGATCGATACGGCCATCATTGGTGGTTACTGCGATCTTGGCGCGCAGGCCCGGATCGCGGGCTGCGCCCTTAATCTCGATCACCTGTTCAGCGATTTCCGGCACTTCGATGCGAAACAGCTCGATAATCATCTCCGCGCAGGAGCGGCTCAGCATTAGCTGAGGACCGCGGGCTTCCGGCTGGATTTCCAGCAAAATGGCACGCACCCGATCCCCCAAACGGAAAATCTCACGGCCAACCAACTGGTCCCGGGGCAGGCGTGCCTCGGCGTTGTTGCCGAGATCCACGGCAATAAAGTCGCGCGTTACTTTTTTGACGGTACCGCTCACCATTTCGCCAACGCGGTCGCGATACTCATCCACAACCTTGGCGCGCTCGGCTTCGCGCACCTTCTGCACGATCACCTGTTTCGCGGTCTGTGCAGCGATGCGGCCGAATTCTACATTTTCCACCTGCTCGCGATAGAGGTCGCCAGCGCCCAGTTGCGGATCTTTCTCATGGGCTTCCTCCAGGGTGAACTGGGTACCCAGTTCGGCCAGGGTGTCATCACTCACAACTTCCCAGCTGCGGAAAGTCTCGTAGTCACCGGTAAGGCGGTCAATGATCACCTCTATGGTTGAATCTTCGTCGTAGCGTTTCTTCGTGGCCGTTGCCAGTGCCGCTTCGATGGCCTGGAATATAATCTCCTGGTCAACACCCTTCTCGTTGGATACCGCCTCGGCTACCAGCAAGATCTCTTTGTTCATGCAACTGTGCCTCAAATTCGCCTGCGTTTAGGCGCCTAACAGGTTACTTGGTAAATTGGGGAATAATATTTGCCTTTTCGATACTATCGATTGGCAACAGATACTCATTTTCACTGTCCACACGCAGCACCACTTCATCTCCCTCTATACCGGCCAACAGGCCGCGCCATTTGCGCTGGCCAGCCAGGGGCAGTCGCAGGCGGACCTCGATCTGGGCGCCGGCAAAACGCGCATACTGCCCCAGGGTATACAGGGGGCGGTCGAGTCCCGGCGAAGAGACCTCAAGCGTGTACCGGCTGCTGATGGGGTCTTCCACATCCAGCACCGCACTGGCCTGACGGCTCACTTTTTCGCAGTCTTCCACCGCAATGCCGTTTTCAGAGTCGATATAGATACGCAGCAGCGCATTTCGGCCGTGGGTCTGGTATTCAATGCCCCAAAGCTCGCACCCCAGCGATGCCACCACCGGCGCCAGAAGTTCTTCCAGCAATTCGCGTTTGCCCGCCATCCACGTCACCACATACAAAAAATGGGCCTGCGGCCCACTTCGAAATACCTCTGCAATTTTCTTTGCAGATACGAAAAAGCCCCTGACGGGGCTTTGACCGCACATTCGCGCAGTCAGTATACGCGAATGCAAATTTGGTAGCGGGGGCAGGATTTGAACCTACGACCTTCGGGTTATGAGCCCGACGAGCTACCAGGCTGCTCCACCCCGC
>NZ_CANLDD010000017.1 GCF_947489355.1 uncultured Microbulbifer sp.
CCTCCCGCGCTCCTACACCAAAACGGGAGAAGTTGATCAAGGATCAGTCAAAAATCACGTTTTCACAGCAAATAACCTCCGTTTTCCCACCCAAAATCCGCTTTTCACGGATTTTGGGCGCACTGCCCCTATGCGGGCAGATATTTTTTCCCAATCAACAAATTGGTGAAGCCCGTCAACAGGCACAAGCGTTGGGTATTTTTCTCCAGTCCCCGGTAGCGCACTTTGCAGTAGCTAAAGATGCATTTGATATAGCGGAACGGGTGCTCCACTTTAGCCCGGATCTGCGCTTTGATTTTTTCCGCCGCTTTCAGCTCTTCTTTGCCCGGCAGCGTCTTCAGCCTGCTCGGTTTCATGGCGATATGCCACTCAACCTCCTTATCTTTTAATTCCTCACGCTTCTCGGCACCGGTATAGCCGAAATCACCCCAAACATGCTTTTCCTCGCCGTGCAGCAGTTGTTCTGTCGCTGTCACGTCGTGCGCATTGACGGTCGTGGTTTCGAGGCTGTGGATAAGTCCGAGCACGTCGTCGGTACCAATGTGCGCTTTCATTCCGAAGTGCCAGGTGTTGCCTTTTTTGTTTGGTGCATTTCCGGATCGCGTTCTTTGGCTTGGTTTTTTGTCGAGCTGGGTGCAGAAATAATGGTGGCATCGACGATGGTGCCCTCGCGCAACATCATGCCTTTTTCCCGCAAGTAGCTGTTGATCTCTTCGAAAAGTTTACGCCCAAGGCCGTTCTTTTCCAGCAGGCGGCGGAAGTTAAGGATGGTGGTTTCATCCGGAATTCTGCCCGCCAAACGCAGCCCGGCGAAATTGCACATAGATTCTATTTCGTAGAGCGCATCTTCCATTGCCGGGTCGCTGAGGTTGTAAAACAGCTGCATGCAGTGGATGCGCAGCATGACATCCAGAGACTACGCCCGTGGGCCGCGGTCGTTGTTGTGGTAGAAGGGCTCACTACGGTCAAGCAGGCGCTGCCAGGGAATGAGCGCATCCATCTTTGCCAGAAATTTTTCACGCCGGGTTTGGCGACGCTTGCTGCGGTATTCGGCTTCGGCGAAGGTGACTTGATGCATGATTTTGGGTAGCCTTGAGGAGTAGTACGATTCTATCCGATACTTGGGGAATTATTCAGAGGTTCCTTAATAGGATTAGCGAAACTGAGCTACAAATAAAGATACCTAGTGGGAAAACGATAACCTACAAAGACAGAACTGACAGTAAAGTATATGTAGAGAATGCTTCTTATACTGCCATCGAATTAATGGTGGCAATCGACTACCTGCTTATCCATAGGCAATTTTGGGGGGCAGCGCATATACTTTACTCAATCTCAAGTCGGGCAAAGAAACAAAAATATGGCGGTATGCAAATGTTTCACCTGATAACAACTATATTGTTGTTGCCGAGTCAGATCTTGAAGCAAACTACAGCCCAAACATGTTACAAATTTACAAATTAATCAATAATGAGCCATCATTAATATATGATGCCAAGCCTGACGTCTGGGCACGAAGTAGTGTGCATTGGGTATCTAGTAATAAACTAAAGTTTTTCATCACTGAAACAAACCTTAATAATATTTCAATGCAAGAGTCTGACTGTAGTGGTCTACTAATCCCGGACACCAATTTAGGTGGTAAAGTCGCTGCCTGAGACAGAGGTGTTCAATGAGTAAACAACGTAGATCCTTCTCACCCGAGTTCAAATTAGATGCTGCCCGCCTGGTCGTCGATCAGGGCTATTCGATTTCAGAGGCGGCCCGGTCACTGGATGTCGGTACCACCGGCATCCGTCGCCGGGTAAAGCAGCTTGTGGCTGAACGTGGTGGTGAGACGCCTACCAGTAAGGCCCTTACCCCTGAGCAGCAGCACAGCCGGATGCAGCTCTGACGATAAAGGCGCTGGAAATGGCCTGGGAGCAACGAGGTCAGCCGAAAGGTGTCATGTTCCACTCGGACCAAGGGAGTCAATATGGGAGCCGTAAGTTCCGGCAGCGGCTGTGGCGCTATCGGATGACTCAGAGTATGAGTCGTCGTGGAAATTGCTGGGACAATGCTCCGATGGAAAGACTGTTCCGCAGCCTGAAAAGCGAATGGGTACCGTCTCTTGGCTACGCCTCCATCGCAGAGGCAAGCCGGGACATCAGTCACTATCTGATGACCTACTACAACTGGGAGCGTCCCCATCAGCACAACGATGGTATACCACCTGCAAAGGCGGAAGAAAATCTTAACTTACTGTCCGGAAAAAGTTGACCACTACACACTGAATTCGGTACGGACAGGTATGTTGATCTGAGCCTATTTGTGCATGTGACCCCATACATGTGATCGATTTTTTCTTTAATGAAGGTCTAGTGCGCCAGCTTTAATGTGACCACCCCAACTATAATCAGCAACACACCGAGGTAGCGGCTCAAACTGGCGGGGTCCCCAAAAAAGAGAATGCCTACCAGAAATGCCCCGGCGGCGCCGATACCGGTCCAGACCGCGTAGGAGGTGCCGATGGGTATCTCCCGTTGCGCCAGCCACAGCAGCAATCCGCTGGCCCCAATAAAGACCGCGGCCATCAGGATGCCCAAAAGGCGCGTGGTGTTGTCCTGGGAAATCTTTAGCCCGAAGACCCAGCCGATTTCACACAGGCCCGCCAGTATCAGGTAGAACCAGGCCATTTTTTCCTCTTCGAGACGCAGGGTTGTGTATCCGGGCGGATAAGTATACGCCCGCGCGCTCCCCTTAATATATAGCCAAGGCGCAAGCAGCGAGGTTCTTTCTTTCGGGGTGTGCAGTAAGGGTAACCCCTATAGGCACGTTAACGGTATCCACGCCACACACATAAGGCCCTGGGCGATGTACGCCAAACAGCCGAAACCCATCCAGTTGCTGTACAGTCTGGGCAAAACCGGTCCTGCTCAAAGAGGGATTGCACAGGGCAAACCGGGTTTAATTGCTGTCGCTGAGTGTATTCCGGGCCCTGTTGTGTTGATATTCTGTTATCTATCCGGACCTGCTGGATGGGGTTATCAGGTAGTATTTTTGCCCTGTGAATTTGATACCGTAGAAATCCTTGGCGAATTTTTCAGGGGAGTTGTAAAGCAAAGTGATTGCGTAAAAAAGCCAACTACACCGGTGCCTGTAGTGGTTTACTTGGCCCGGAAATTTCAGGATTTTATTGACTGTATTTATTAGTGATACTTTGGTCGAAACCTCCGTGGGCCGCCCAAGTGACCATTCATACACATAATGACGCTGAACTTTCCTTTTGGTCAGGGAGAGAGCGGGCATTGAAAATGCTATAGGGGGTTTCAGATGCTAAGGGGGATAGCCCGGTTAATGCGGCAGGGGACAAACCTGTATTGCATGATCGGTCTGCTGGGATGGCTTATGCTGCCGGGCAGCGGCATGGCCGAGCAGGAGCGCATCGAGACCTTGCTGGTAACTGCCAGCCGCGCCGGGGCACCCACAGGGGCAGCGCCGGAGCGCTTCTCTGAAGTTGGCGATGAGGCCCTGGCCCTGGTGGGACATAGCCATATTCAACAGAGCCTGGTGCGGGTGCCCGGTGTGAATCTGGCCAGGGGCAATGGCCAGGAATACCTGCCGGCGCTGCGTTCGCCGGTGCTGTCCGGTGCCGGGGCCTGTGGCAGTGTGCTGAGCGCCGAGGACGGCATACCACTGCGGGCGAAGGGCTTTTGCAATATCAATGAACTCTTCGAGTCCCACAGTGAGACGGCCCGGAGTATTGAGGTGATACGGGGGCCCGCTGGCATCCTGTTTGGTGCCAATGCCCTGCACGGCGTGGTGAATGTGATCAGTCCCACCGTGGGAGAGCAGGCGGGCGGGGCCTCGGCTGCGGTTGGGCTTGAAGCTGGTCCCGAGGCGTTTTACCGGGCGAAACTCTCGGCAGACACCGGTACCGAAAACCCTTGGGGCCTGCGTATGGATCTGTCGCTGTCCACAGACGGTGGCTACCGAGACCGCTCCGGCTACGACCAGCAGAAACTCAGCCTGCAGCACCTGGTGCAGGCTGGCCCTCTTGAGGCCCGGACACGTCTGGCCGCAACCAATGTCAATCAGGAGACGGCGGGATATATTGAAGGTACCGGTGCCTATCGAAGCCGCCGGGCCAGTCGGGAAAACCCCAACCCGGAGGCTTTTCGCGATGCCGGCGCCCTGCGGCTGTATTCGCGGATAGATATCGATTTGGACGGGGATCGGGCGTTGGTACTGACGCCCTACCTGCGAAAAACAGAGATGCGTTTTTTACAACACTATCTGCCCGGGCAGGCCCTGGAGGAAAACGGCCAGGAAAGTGCGGGAATTAGAAGCCGTTACCGCGTTGCTAGCGGAGACCTGTTGGAACTGGTTGCGGGGGTCGACGGGGAGTTTACCCGGGGCTATCTGCGCGAGAGCCAGGCACATCCAACGGAAGGGTCGGATTTTCTGCAGGCGACAATTCCCACTGGCAAACACTACGATTACGAGGTCGACGCCTGGAGTATTGCCCCCTTTGCCCTGGCCACCTGGCGCCCGAACGAGCGATGGGATCTTCTCGGAGGCCTGCGCTTTGAAGCGGTCAATTACCACTACGACAATAACATGCTGACCGGGCGCACCAGGGAGGACGGCACACCCTGTGGGTTTGGCGGCTGCAGGTTCAGCCGCCCGCAAGACCGGGAGGACCACTTTATGAATGGGTCCCCGAAACTGGGTGCTATTTTCCGGGCCGCGCCGGGCCTGCAGCTATTTACCAATCTGGCCCAGGGGTACCGAGTCCCTCAGACTACGGAACTCTACCGCCTGCAGCGGGAGCAGCGCGCTGCGGCGCTGGATTCGGAGCGGATAAAAAGTATTGAGCTGGGTTTGCGCGGCCGCGACAGTGGGTTTTCATACGAGCTGGTGGCCTACGGGATGCGCAAGCGCAATGTGATTTTTCGGGATACTGAGTACTTTAACCGCGCCAATGGAAAAACCGTCCACCGCGGCCTGGAACTTGCGTTCGAGTACGCATTCGCCAGCCGCTGGCGGATAGAGACTGCCGCCAGTTATGCCGAGCACCGTTACCGGGACTCGCGCCGGTTGCAGGGTGTGGCACTGGATGGCCGGCTTGTGGATTCGGCGCCGAGGGTGTTTGGCAGCGCCCGCCTGCGCTGGCAGCCACTGGCGGGGATGGCCGCCGAGTTGGAGTGGCTGCACCAGGGGCGTTACTACACCGATCCGCAGAACCGGCACGAGTATCCCGGCCACAATCTGCTCAACCTGCGCCTGCGCTGGGCCGTGGAGCGCTGGGTGCTGTCTGTACGGGCACTGAACCTCGCCAATAAAGCCTATGCGGAGCGGGCGGATTACAGCCGTTTTGGCGGCGAGCGGTATTTACCCGGTGCGCGGCGCGCACTCTGCCTTTCGGTGTCCGCCGACTGGTAAATACGGGGCGTTCCTGCGGGGGTTGAGCCGGAGCCCCACACCTGCCGGGTTGCCGGGTAACGCTAGGGGCTGTTCCCGTTTTGATGTAGCAGGGCCATTTTCCGCTGCGCCCGTCGAGCTCCGGCAAACGCTGGCTGAGCTGCTCCGATTACAGCTGATCTTTGATGGGATTGGGGTGCAAAAGTCACGGAAATTAAAGCGCTATAAGCACAATGTTTAGCGCCATCTTGGTATAATCCAGGCCATGAAACGCGCAGAAAAATCAGCGAAGATATGCTCCGAGGAAATCATTCAAGTCCAGAAGCCCCTCTCCGAGAAGCTTGAAGAAAATACTGGCCTGCGCGAAGAAGACGTCTCACTAAAAAACCGTCTCGCCTGATTTGAGAAGCAGATCTTCGGCCAGAAGCCGGAAAAACGTCCCGCGGATACCAATCTCCATCAGCCCTCCCTGCTGGGCGCTGCCGCCGAACTTGCCTCGGCGGAAGGCGAGAAGATCACGGTCATCTACGAGCGGGGCAAGGCATCCAAGCAGCGCAACAACGACTGTGTTAATGCTAGCGACTTGCGTTTCGGCCCGGAAGTGCCGGTGCGGGAGATTGCGCAAACTCCAACGGAATTCGCAGGCCCAGTCGCGGATAAGGAAGTGATCGGCATCAAGACCACCCACCGTCTAGACCAGCAACCGGCCAGTTACGTGGTGCAGGAGTGTCGCCGGTTGGTACTCAAGCGCAGGGGTGGGGGCAAACCGCTGCCCAGCCCGGTACCGGGCAATGTGCTGGACAACAGTATCGCCGATGCCAGCTTCCTGGTGGACATGCTGGTCGACAAGTTCCAGTACCATCTGCCGTTGTACCACCAGCACCAGCATCTGGGGCAGGCGGGAATCACCCTCAGCCGCGCCGCAACTAAACAGCATTCTGCAGGGTATGCAAGGAAACGTTCGCCAGTAATCCGTTGCGATTAGATATCCATGGCTGGGGCAATGACGCCGTAGAATGAGCGGTTACGGGGCTAGAGCCCTAATTCCTCGCGAAGTTCGGCCAGTTTATGGGCATTTTCCCGTTTCGACAGCGGTTTACCTGGGTTCTCTTCCAGCTTCAGGGGCTCCGGAGCGGTGAGCTTTTCTCCCTCCAATACCCGCGCACAGAGTTTGCGATAGTGGTCGGCAAAGACCGGGTAGGCCACTGACTCCGGATTATTGGAGAGAAAAAACCAGTTGGATTCGCGCCCTGCATAATACACCGCCGGGTGGCTCCAGGTGTGGTTGGTTTTCGGGCTGGGTGCGTTGCAGGCTTCGCGGTAGGCGGCGCGGGTGTCTGGAAAACCGTTTTCTCCAGCGGCGCAAAGCAGCAGCATTTTGTGTATCGTGGGAAGGTACTCACTGTGCAGAATAGCGCGTTTGGCGCCCTGCATAATCTTCTGCGGCGCAAAGGCAACGAGGGCTTCCAGCCACAGGCGCTTGGCGTGGTGCAGCGTTTCGGTGTCGGGGAAAGCCGCGCTGAACTGGTTGTGGTAGTTCAGCTTGAACAGTGCGAAAACCTCGTTGATCGCGCGCTTTTTTTCATTCAGCAGTCCCTGCTCCGCGGTATTACCAGCTTGTGTCTGTGAGGATGTCGCCGATTGGGCGGTCGCGGGTGCGCTGGTTTGCGCTGTTTTTGGGGTCTTGCCGCTTGCCATAGGAGTCTCCAATTGCCAACTTGTTGCGCTGCGCCCACTGGTGGCGCGCGTGACGCACAAAGACGGCGTCCCAGCTCTTGCGCGCGGCGTTCTGGCCGCGCCAGTAAATAATAAATTCCGCAACCAGAGACAGGGCGAAGTCGCGCTCTATCTCGCACTGGTTCACCAGGTGATTGAGGCAGTCGTCCCCTGGCCGCCAGTTGCGCGAAATGGACTTGGCGACAGGGTTCTTATCGATACCCTGACAGTAATAGGCCCATTCCTCGCGGGCGTATTCAATAAACAGTTCGCCCCAGCGCGCGCTGTGTCCGCCGCGCTCTAACCACTGGTAGATAAATTCCGGCAGTAATTCTGCGCAGAAGCGCGGATTGATGGCCAGGCGCTGCAGTTGTTCCCAGGTGTGCTCGCTCGGTTGCCAGTCGCGGCACATGGCGGTGGGTTTGCGCTTCTCGATAAATGGCGTTTCCTGTTTTTCCCAATCTTCCATGACCCAGTCATTGAATTCCAGATCCCAGGAAATGGATTGCTTGCCACTGGAGCGATGATAATCCAGGAAGCGTTGCAGAGCACGGCTGACAAAGGTGCTGGGGACACCTTCATCGGCCAATTTTTGCAGGGTGTCGCTGTTCGGCTGCCAGCTGTCGGGCAGGGCCTGCTTGCGCTGGGTGGTGGCGCGAAAAGCTTCCCATTTACCCTTGATCTGGCGCAGGAAAAGGGCGCCGAATGAATGCCGGGGCTCGCCCCGTTCGCGCCAGTAAGTGACGAATTCCGGTAAATGCTCGCGTACAAAGTGCTCCGGAATCCCCAACTGGCCGATGCGCATCAGGGTCTCTGCGTCGGGTTGCCAGTTGGGCGCAATGGTGTTGGCACTGCGGCTAGCGGGTGTCTGCGGTGCCGGGGCGGGGCGGGTCTGTCCCGTGGGCAGGGCAAACTTGAGGATCTCGCCGCTGCCGAAGGGGGCCGCGCCCAGAAGCAGGGTCCCTTGGTTGCGCAGGCTGGTGGCCACCCGCTGGATATCCGCCGCTTGCCAGAAGGGCACCAGCGGGTACAGCTGTTCCCCCTCTGCCGTATACCAGTCCCGCCCAGCGTAGGGTTGCTGGGGCAGGAAGGGGAGCAGGTCGCCAAGTGCGGTGAGCAATACCGCCTCCTCAAGGCCGACAGTAGCCGCCAGGGCAGGGGAGATACAGAGGGGTCGTTCCGGGAGCAGGGGGTGTGTCATGGCGTGATAATAACACTCCGTCGGTGGGCTTGCGCAGCTATTGCGCCAGATCTGTGGTCCCGGCACTAAAGAGCTGCTCCAGTCACTAAGCTGACTATGGGCGGGGCCACAGTGTTATCATTAACCTGGTAATTCAATCGGCTTTCCGGGGCCTGATGCGGCCGCTTGAAGCGCTGCCCTTGAAATTCCGCTGCAAGGGATGGGTTGTTAATATTGCTGCAGGCCCTCTGCAGGAGGCCGAAGGCGGTATCGCTTTTATTTTGCTATCAGTCCGGCAATCCCTATTTCCAATTCGGGTAACAAAGGGGCCGCCGATGCAAAGGGTTGCCCTGCCTGCGCGGTGCGATTGGCGGTTTGTCGCTGGAAACAGTAATGCGAGAGCGCAATATGACCAGAGAGCAACAGTCAGCGCCAAGGGTCTTCCGCCTGTATGGCATCACTTGCGCCGGCTGTGTGCACAAAATTGAAACCGCCGTGCAGCGGGTGGTGGGGGTGCGCGATGCCCGCGTCAATCTTGCCGGGAAAACACTGACCGTGCGCGGTGAAGCCGAGCCTCGGGCCTGTATAGAGGCGGTGCGCTCGGCAGGTTATGACGCCGAGGTTGCAAAGCAGAGCGAGCGCGAGCTGCGCGCGCAACAGCATAAAGAAGAGATATACCACTACCACCAGCTGTTGTGGCGCTCAGCATTTGCCCTGCTTGTGGGTGTTCCACTCATGGCCTGGGGTTTGGTTACCGCCAAGGTATCGGTGAATACCCCCACAGATCAGCTTGTCTGGGGCACGATGGGACTGATCACTCTGGCGGTGCTGATCTTTTGTGGTGGGCATTTTTTCAGTGGTGCCTGGAAGGCACTGCGCCATCACAGTGCCACAATGGACACGCTGGTAGCGCTCGGTACCGGTGCGGCCTGGCTGTTTTCCATGGGGGTCGTTGTGCTGCCCCAGCTACTGCCGGAGTCGGCGCGACACGTGTACTTTGAGGCCAGTGCCATGATTGTCGGCCTGATCAGCCTTGGACAGGCCCTGGAGGTACGGGCACGCGGGCGCACCAATGCGGCGGTGGAAAAATTACTACAGCTGCAGGATAGCTCGGCGCGGGTATTGCGCGATGGCAAAGAGGTGGATATTCCCATCGAACAGGTACAGGTGGGAGACCGGTTGCGCGTGCGTCCCGGGGAAAAAATCCCGGTGGACGGTGAGGTGATCGAGGGAAACAGCCGGGTGGACGAATCCATGCTCACCGGGGAACCGGTGCCGGAAAAGAAAAGCGCCGGCGACAGCCTGGTTGCGGGCACCCTGAACAAGAATGGCAGCCTGCTGTTTCGCGCGGATAAGGTCGGCGACGAGACCCGTCTCGCGCAGATTATTGAGATGGTCAAAAACGCACAGGGTTCCCGGGTTCCCATTGCACGCCTGGCGGATAAAATTTCTGCAATCTTTGTGCCGGTGGTTATGGTTATCGCCGTGGTGGCGGCACTGATCTGGTTCAATGCGGGCCCCGAACCCCGCGCCGCACATATGCTGGTGGTGCTCACCTCTGTGCTCATCATCGCCTGCCCCTGTGCGCTCGGGCTGGCCACCCCCATGTCCGTGATGGTGGGGGTGGGCAAGGGGGCCGAATACGGTGTGCTGGTGCGCAATGGCAAGGCGCTGCAGCAATCCTGCAACCTGGATGTCCTGGTTGTGGATAAAACCGGAACCCTCACCGAGGGATCGCCACGCCTTACCGCTATCGACACGGATGGCGACAGCGATGAACTTTTGCAGTTGCTTGCAAGCCTGGAGCAGGGTTCTGAGCACCCCCTGGCAGAGGCCATCGTCAGTGCGGCCCACGAGAAAAAGCTGGCGCTGCAAACACTGGGTGATTTCGAAGCAATCACCGCCCATGGGGTCAGCGGCACTATTGCCGGCAGGCGCGTAGTGCTGGGCAACACGAAATTAATACGGCGGGAAAACATTCCCATGGGCACCTGGCAGGCCCGCGCCGACCAGTTGGCGGAGGGCGGGCGCAGCATCATATATGCGGCCGTGGACGGCGAGTTGAAAGGCGTCGTCGCCATCGCCGATCCCGTCCGGGGCGATGCCGAGGCAGCCATTGGGCGCCTGCGCAGACTGGGCCTGCGTATCGAAATGCTGACCGGCGACAATCGGGCCAGCGCCGAAGCCGTCGCCAGGCGCCTGAAAATTAACCAGGTGCATGCGGAGCTTTTGCCTGAAGACAAGGAGCGGATTGTCGCGGAGCTGCAACGCGGCGGCGAACGCGTGGGAATGGTGGGAGACGGAATTAACGATGCCCCGGCCCTGGCCCGTGCCGATGTGGGCTTTGCAATTGGTGCCGGCACCGATGTCGCCATCGAAAGTGCCGATGTCACCCTGATGCGCTCTTCCCTGCACGGCGTGGCCAATGCGGTGGAACTCTCGCGGGCAACACTGCGCAATATCAAGCAAAACCTGTTTGGTGCATTTATTTATAATACCCTTGGCATCCCCATTGCCGCCGGTATTTTGTATCCCCTCACCGGCATGCTGCTCAGCCCGATTGTTGCCGGTGCTGCGATGGCATTGTCTTCCCTCACGGTGGTCAGTAACGCCAATCGATTGCGCCTTTTCAAACCCTCGGAGCCACATTGATGGAAGTGTTATGGGTAAACATTATTGGTCTTTTGCTGATTGCCTGGATTATCTGGTGGTTCTGGTTGGGCCCTAAGCATAAAGCAGGCAAAGAGGTCGCCGGGGGTGAGAAACTGCATATCCTGGTCAAAGACGGTGTCTATGAGCCGGATCGTATCCGCATGCCGGCAGGCCGCCCCGCCACCTTGCACTTTTGCCGCGAGGATCCCAATCCCTGTTCGGAGTGGGTGCTTTTTCCGGACCTGGAAATCAGTGCGGAACTGGCGCTCCATCAGGAGACACTGGTAGAAATTCCGGCGAGTGCGCCGGGTGAGTACCCTTTTACCTGCCAGATGCAAATGTACCGGGGAGTACTGGTGCTGGAGCCTTAATCCGGCTTGCAATCCGCCGCGGTGTACCTACTAAGCGGGTTTGCTGTCGTGAGATCTCAAAAAGCCGGCAGCCTTTCAATGGCGGTATGTATAGAGGTCTTGGCAGAGCAATCAGATTGCCCGGTTTAAAATATCCATAGGTAACGCCTGAAAGGGAAAAGTTACGCACCAATGTTGTCCTGGGTTTTTTTATACAATCCTGTGAGCGGGGTTTTCAGCCTGTGCCACTGATATGACCGATATAAATCACTGCGTCTCTGATATCAAAGATAAAAGAAAATAGGATGACGCCTGTGATGGTGCCCGTCCAAATTCGAAACCCGGCCGGTTCATTTGTATTCAGGAATGGCCGGTGCATGAGTAAAAGAATTAGCCCCGGCAACCAGCAGAGAATATGCATTAATGCGATGGAACCACCCAGGAAAGGCAGTCTCAACAGCGCAAAAGCCATAGACCCGCCTGCTGCTGAAAGGATGAAGCCACCCGAAGTCCACCGGGCCAGTGGGTGCTTCCAGGCAAAGTAAAATCCTACTAAAAATGTGATCGCCAGAAAGCAAACCCAAATCTGTACCCATGTCGGGGTCTGCATAAATCCATGGGCATTGAATACTTCTAAGGCGCCATGGCCAGCGATATATTGCTCCTCCGTACCCGTAAGCGCAGCGTTGGGAGTCAGGAAAAAAGCGAGTAATGGAAGCTTCAGAGCGAAACACGATTGAGTCAAGTGCATATTCCCCTTCTAGAAATTTTAGAGTTCACGGCAGGGTTCCGACAATAAAACCGCTCTACCGTCTGGCATTGAGCGGGTCCGGTCTGGGGACGCCTGGAGGCCCTTTGAGGCTGTGACCTTTTCAGGTGGGCCATAATTGAGGCTTTCAGCGCCTCTGACCGGTGCCGGTATAAATGCCTGACTTAAATACTGCAAATCAGAATCTCGTACACCTTGCCAGACATGGATAGATGAATCCTCTTTGCAGCCCATTCATTGGTCTTTAGTTTGAGGTGTGAAAACCCTTATGCTTTATGCCGGAATGACTTCCTGCTTGTTTGTCAGTGGGTTCAATACTCCGGTTTTTTTTATCTACATGCCGGGTTGTTTTTTCCTGTATGCTGATCCAACCATATATATACATTTTAAGCAATTTCCTGATCCCATTTGCTCATTTTCAATAAACACCAGGGTTCCGGCCTGTTGGGCAGCCTGATTTTTCATATCGTTGCGACAACTTTTAATAATATCCAAAATGGAGCTGAAACTTCCTGTGTAGCTGCAGGACACATCAGTAATATATTCGTATTCATCTGCGTTAGGGATGCCTTTGGTAAAACGCACTTGTTCAGCACCAGAAGTTAACTTGGTAGAAGCGCAGGATGTCAAGAAGTAAATCGTGCCAAGCAAGATGGCTTTTTTCATGAAAGGCTCCGTAACTATTCTTGTTTCAATGGATGGGTAATATCAGAAACAGCGGTGTGCGTACCCTTTGATGGCGCTGTCTGTTGAGAGGTTCACATTAGTTCGTTTTTCTTTTTGAATGTTCTAACTCTGGTTCGCATATTTCGCATTGGTGAGGTGGTGTTAAATTGAATCATCCTTCCGAGAGTATATTTCCTATACCAATTGTCACCATAAAGCTCCTCTTCAGTCAATGAGTTAACCAGGGTTAAAATTTTATTGGTTGTGACTTTAAATTCATGAAGAAGGCATGGGTAGGACCAGTCTTTGTAATGCGCATGAAAATGCTGGGCAAGTTTTCCCAGTTGATTCCATTTGTATCCAGTAGCTGGCAGCGTAACGGGTTGTCCGATAGAAGTCTGTTTGTGCCACTTTAGGACCAATTTTCCCCAGCCAATAAGATAGGCCAGAGTATCACATACGCTAATTTCAGTACCTTTTACATTTCCCTCGACACCAGTCTTCCGGGAATAGCTATCGGGAATGGTTTTATAGTCAGCACTCAGCTTGTCATAGGCATGTTGGATCGAATCGTATAACGCCTGCTTATTCATTGGTATGGATGACATGGCTGGCTCCAGGGGGCTGATGCATGTAATACGGGTGCGAATAGGGTGACGTCAAGCCAGGCCTGACGTCGATAAGCGGATGATATTATTCGCTCAGCCAACGCATAGCCTCGCTTTCATCTTCAAAATACTTGGCCTCGCCCGAGATGAACCAGTGGCTCAGTTTTGCCGCGACCTCCTGCCATTTTTTATTGCCGTAAATGGCAATTTTCTGAAACTCATTGCCATGTTTGAGCCCGAGCTTGAAGTCATCCCATGCCGCTCTTGGCTCCCAACCCTCGAGTTCTGTGCCATCCAGGAAGACCTTGACTCTGGGGTCTTTAACTTCTTTCAGAGCTGAATCAATCATTGGGGTTATTGTTTCATAATCCTGATGGGTAAGCTTCCCCTGGGCTTTTAAAGACAGGAAAAAAAGATCACCGGCTCTTTCAATGCCGATGGATAGCCCGTGCCGTCTGGATACCATTTGTAGCTCCTTTTGTTCAAGTAGGGTGCCTGCAATACAGGTGGAACAGTCAGTTCATATGGCTTTGCGGTTTTGATCGTCTGCTCAAAGCAGGCACTGTCTGTTAATTCTATCTTTATTGAAAATGACTGTCACCTAAATTGCATTTTTTGAGGATTGAGTTTTCAATGAAGGGCCATCGAGGAGGCATCTCCTGAGCATAGGCACTTTTCGCCGTCAAGACGTGATGCGACCCAACGGTGAAAGTAGTGTCATCATGCCGTATTTTTATGCTTGATTGGAGTTACTAGTAAAGCAGGAGGGAAGAATACCCCTCTGTCAGGATCGTATGAGGCATGGATGCCGATTACGAGCGTACAAGGAAGTATTCACAGCGTGTCCTGGGAGAGGGGTATTCTTTCCTTCCGACCCGGTAGTATGTATTCAAAAGCCATCTCCAGCATTTTTCCGGCTGACAAGCCGTTTTCCCTGCTCCCGTTATTTTAAGCGCGTGAAATGATATCCCGACGCAGCGTTATTATAGCAATTGCCGGTTACACGCCAATTGCAACGTAGTGTCTGTGTCTCGATCTTTGAACCCCCTCGGGGGTGGTAATAGTGTCCTCTCTTAGTGTGGCTGGGAGCGTGCGCAGTTATTCTATGCCGTTATAAATTCAATCAGCACATTCCGAGCCAATATGGGCGTCATGCTTTTCGACATGGTGCATTCCACTATCAGGAGGCTGTACGGATCAGGCTCCACAGGCGGAAATTATCGGTCTTCTTATTCCTCGCAAATGGCGCGGTGCTCCCGTGGTGCCAGGGCTGAAACATCAGGTTGTGACTCCGATAAAAGTTGGCCGCTCTATAAACCAGCCAAAGCCACTGTATTTCAGCGGTTTAGGTAAATCGTTGCGAAGTACAGGCGGTCCCGGGTGACAGAAGGGCCGGTTGAGTGCCTGGCAGGGCGAATCGGCACGACAATGGCTTTGCATCAATGAGAGCGTGTGGATGCACTGTTGAATTTTTGAATCAGGCCTTGTCTATTGGCAGTTGAAAGTCCTGATGACGCAGCAGATCCGGCCCGCACTCCAGCTGCTCAAACCAGTCCAAAAAGCGCTTCTTGACTGCTTCTGACACGAAATAGCCACCGTGCTGCGGCACGATCATTGCGGGGTTTAATTCGCGCACCATCTGTACCCATAAGCGGCAGGCCCGATTGCCGCCCATATAACGTCGATGGAAGCCTTCCATGGACTGTAACTGGGCGTCGAAATCCGTCACCTCCCCCTCTTCTCCTCCCAATGAGGCGCCGATATCGCCGGAAAAAAGGATTTGGCTGACCGGGTCATAAAAGCTGAAATTGCCGCAGGAGTGGAGAAAGTGGGCGGGCAGGGCCCAGATTTCACCGCCGGCAAAGCTCAGTACCTGGCCCCGGTCATCCAGTGGCACTATGCGATCGTGCCATCTTTCATTACCGGCACGGGAGGCTACAAAACCGGACACCAGGTGCGGCAGGAAGCGCGACCACAGTTTTGATACTGCCACTTTGCAGCGGGAGTGCAACATCCAGCGGGGCAGGGAGGTGATAATGTCCGGGTCCTGGTGCGAGGCCAGGATATATTCCAGGTCGCTCAGGTTCAGGTGACGACTGAGTTCGATCGTCAGGTGTGTGTAGGTGAGATCGCCGCCGGGATCGATAAGCGCTCCTTTGGCACCGCGTCGGATCACGAATTGATTGGCCTGTATGCCGTCACTGTCATGTTGCTCCTTAACAAGATCGCAAAACCGCGCAACCAGGTGATTTCCCTGTTCAAATAGAATATCCACACTGCGGCTCCCCTTATTTCACCTGGTCTGGGTATTGTTCGAGCCGTGCCTTGTTGACGGCAATGAGGCCACGCATTGTCAGAGCCTGTTTCCCGGTATTCTCCAGGTTGCCGGCTTTGCCCACCTGGAAGACACCCACTATGCCGAGCGCCAGGTGGAGGTCACACTGGTACACAAAGACGCCCTCCTCTTCGAGCATCACCGTTACCTCCTCGCGCATGTTGCCATTCCAACTGGCCCCGTTTGCCGGTGAGAATACCGAGCGGGTGTTATGGGCTATATCGGTGGGCAGGAAGGTGACGGTGTCGTCGGGGGCAACTTTCAGGAAGGTGGGCTCAAAAGCCATCATGCCGTGCTTGCCCCGGTTCAGCATCTGGAGCTGCTCATTCGCAGCCAGGGCGGAGGTTGAAGTGAAGATGAGTACCAATATCGCACTGCGAAGAAAAATAGACGGCATTTTGACTTCCTGTTTGATGGCTTGCCGGTGTTTTGTCTGTACCCACCCAATCGCAGTTACGGACCGCGGCGGATAGTATCTTGCTGAAAATGCGGTGAATTGATCTGGATCAATCGGGCAGAGTCCCCTGAATGAGGAAAAATCTGCCATTGGGAGCAGGATGTGTCAGTGCTTTATCCCTCGGTGTAGGCCCTGCCCAGAAGTGGCCTGTCCGGGGTAAACTGTGCGCCAAACAAATGATGGGCGACTTTTCGGGAGAAAATCTTGGCCACAAAACGCAAAACGGCCTATGTGTGCAATGACTGTGGGGCCGATTACACCAAGTGGGCAGGGCAGTGTAGTGCCTGCGGTGCCTGGAACAGTCTGTCAGAAGTGCGCTCGGGGTCGGGGTATAAAGACAGCCGCGCGGCCGATTTTACCGATACCCAGAGCGGCTATGCCGGTGCAGCCGGTAGCGGCAAGGTGCAGAAACTCTCGGAAATCGACCTGAGCGAATTGCCGCGTATCCCCACCTCTGCCGCGGAGCTGGACCGGGTGCTGGGCGGCGGCCTGGTGCCGGGCTCGGTGGTATTGATCGGAGGTCACCCCGGCGCGGGTAAATCCACGGTGCTGCTGCAGACCCTGTGTCACCTGGCCGCGGGCATGCCCGCGCTGTATATCACCGGTGAGGAATCTCTGCAGCAGGTGGCGATGCGCGCCAAGCGTCTGGGGCTGCCCACGGATTCCCTACAGGTTCTCAGCGAGACCGGTGTAGAACGTATCTGCCATGTGGCCAAGAGCGTCAATCCGCGCGTGATGGTGGTGGACTCCATCCAGGTGATGCATATGAGCGAGGTGCAATCGGCACCGGGTTCCGTGGCTCAGGTGCGCGAAAGCGCAGCCTTCCTCACCCGCTATGCCAAACAGACCGGTACCGCACTGATCCTGGTGGGCCATGTCACCAAAGACGGCAGCCTGGCGGGCCCCAAGGTGCTGGAGCATATTATCGACTGCTCCATCCTGCTCGAAGGCAGCCACGATTCCCGCTTCCGTACCCTGCGCGCCCATAAAAACCGCTTTGGTGCGGTGAACGAGCTTGGGGTGTTTGCCATGACCGAGCAGGGCCTGAAAGAGATTTCCAACCCCTCCGCCATTTTCCTGCAGCGCGCTGAGGAGGTGGCAGCCGGCTCGGTGGTGACTGGGGTGTGGGAGGGCACCCGCCCCCTGCTGGTGGAACTGCAGGCGCTGGTGGACGACAGCAGCCTGGGCAACCCGCGTCGGGTGGCGGTGGGGCTGGACCAGAATCGCCTGAATATGCTGCTGGCGGTACTGCATCGCCACGGCGGGGTGCTGGTGGGGGACCAGGATGTGTTCATTAATGTGGTAGGTGGCGTCAAGGTGGTGGAAACAAGTGCCGATCTAACCCTGCTGCTGGCGGTGGTCTCCAGCTTCCGCAACCATCCCCTGCCGCGGGATCTGGTGGTGTTCGGTGAGGTGGGCCTGTCCGGGGAAATCCGCCCGGTGCCTTCCGGTCAGGAGCGTTTGCGCGAGGCCGCCAAGCACGGTTTTCGCAAGGCCATAGTGCCCGCTGCCAACCGCCTTAAAAATGATATCGAGGGCATGGAGATGCAGCCGGTGCAAACCCTGGCAGAAGCGCTTGCGGCCATTGATTTGAGCTGAGGCGGGGCGATTCCCCGGGGAGCAAACAGTGATAATCATCGGGCGGGGCGCCAAGCAGTAACTCAAGGAGATTGCCGATACTGCCAGTGAGATGCGTGCAGGCAAGCTTGCTTTTGCCAGTGGACTTGCCGCTCGCAAGGGTATCGAATGGTGAGCGGGTTGGTATTGGTATACCCCGCCCATTCCTAGCCAGTATTGCCCACGCGATAGAAGATGGCCTTATTCGGCCTCACAAGTCCCGAGTGCTGCATTGGCCAATAACCTGCGTCTTACCCGCATTGGCGTAGCCTTGAACCACCGGGCGCAGGCGCGGTTGAAAGAGCTCTGCTCGCGGTACCCCAACATACTGGATATCTGCGACATAGGCGGCTGTTTGCCACTTAAATAGTATTCCGCACGCTCCCGGCGTATACGATCCAGTATATCCTCAAATACCAGCCCACGATTCCGCAACCTGCGCTGCAGGGTGCGCTTGTGCAAGCCCAACTGGTTGGCCACTTCCTGCAGGCTGCAACGTTTCAGCGGCATTAGGCAGTCAATCAATTGCTCAACCTGTCCTGGCAAGTCCGTCGCACCTTGCTGGAGCAAGTCATCGATATAGGCTTTGAACAGTGCACGCAGGCCCGTACCGCACTTTTCTGTCGGCAATAACAGGGCGTTGCTGCTGAGAACGAATAGGTTGCAGTCACTGTCAAAACGCACCGGCGCCTTGAAATATTCCTGGTATCGTCCGTGCAGAGGCCGTTGTGTTTTCAAATGCACAGCTTCCAGCTGAAAGTGATCACCACACAAGGTTTGCAAGGCAATTAGACACACACCCATCAGAAATTCCCGGCACTGCTCGGGAGCCTGCGGGGTTTCCACCTGTTCTTGTGGGTCCTCCAGACAGTGAAAGCTGATACAGGCTCTGTCGCCGTTGTTCTCTAATGCCAAGCGCAGACCGTAGGGTGGGTTGCCCAACAGATCTATGGCAACTTTCAGGAACTCTTCCAAAGTCAAAGACTGCAATATTGCTGGGCCCAGGAAGGCCAGTGCGGCCACTCCCTGACTGTGTGCCAGGCGCAGGCCAAAGTCGGCACAGTCCAGTTGCTGTGCCGACTTTTGCAGTAGTGTGGTGACAGAACTCAGGGGGAGGTACCCTGACAGGCGTGCAATCTGGTGCGGATTAATGCCGGTGCTGGTCAGCAGTATCTCCGGGTTGTGGTGCAGCTGGTCGACCAGATCGCAGAAACCTGTCAGCAGCGTCGTTTTTATTTGTTGAGTCAATTCCTGTGAGTCCTGTGTGTCATCCGCAAAACTAAAGTCGCTGAATCTTTCTGTTGAGAAGAATATGTTCAGGCGGAATCGATCGGGTTTTTGCGATGCCCGGATATTAAAGACAACCAGAATATTACGGTGTCGTTTTCAATCGTTGTCTCTAATGGCAATACTGCGACTGGTTTTTGAACAGTCTCGCCGACAAAGGCCTGCGCTGTTTTGATACCCTGCTATGCTGGCGAAGGAGCGCAATAGCTATCTGTTTCTCATCGAGATGAAGGCAAATCAGGGTACAACCAAGGTGCTCGTCCTGAGCGGAAAAATAATGATCGCTAGGTCAGGGCAGATTTTGCCGGTGGCGATAATCCGCGTATCCATCTCCGCTAAACGTTTTTACAGGAAACTATATTACTTGTTTTATTCCACGTTTTTGAAGGCTATAAATCGCATCGGGAATACATGAATGTCGCCTAATGAAAAAAAATACCCCTATAAGCCTTCATTAAGGAATAGTGTTTCTGCATTTCATTGTTTTTTTTTTTTTGTTTTAAGGTGGACGCGTATTTGGGAATATAAGTTTTTTCCTCTTTTGGCTGTCAGTGGATTCTCCACAGTTAATCCCGGCGCGGGTGGCCCCATTTGCGGGCGGTTGGCTGGACCGATACCAGGCAATATCCGATTGGGGCAGTCTCCCGGGGGGGTCGGTTAGTCCGGCTACCCAATGGGCCCTGCCCTACAGGACCTGTTTGAACACGGCTTTTGTGATAGCGGTGGATTTGCGCAGCACCTTTGTCTCTTGAGGCTCTTGCCGGCTGGGGGGTGCATCTCAGGGTATGGGTAGGGAGATGGAGTGTGGAATAAAAAAGCCCGCTGGCGCGGGCTTCCCGGTTGCGTTTATCTTAGTTGGCGTAGTAGGTGGCCGCACTCGGACCAACGGGCAGGCCGAAAACGAATACCCAGAGATAGAATAGAATGGTCCACCCAACAAAAAAGAAGATGGAATAGGGAATCATCGTGGCGATCAGCGTGCCCATACCCAGGTCTTTCTTATAGCGGGCGGCGAAGGTGATGATCAGGCCAAAATAGCTCATCATCGGGGTGATGATATTGGTTACCGAGTCGCCAATGCGGTAAGCCGCCTGGATCACTTCCGGCGCGTAACCCACGAGCATCAACATTGGCACAAAGATAGGCGCGGTCACCGCCCACTGTGCTGAAGCGCTGCCCAGCATCAGGTTTACAAAGCCGCACATCATAATAAAGAACAGAAACAGAAGCGGCCCGGTCAGGCCGATGTTTTGCAATGCATCCGCCCCCAGCACGGCGAAAATAGTGCCCAGGTTGGTCACCTTGAAGAAAGCGACAAATTGTGCGGCGAAGAACACCAGTACGATGTACATGCCCATGCTGTTCATACTTTTGGCCATAGCGTCGATTACGTCACGGTCATTCTGCATGGTGCCGACAGTTTTACCGTATACGAAGCCTGGAACGGCGAAGAAGACCAGGATGAGTGACACTATACCCTTGAGGAAGGGAGAGCCGGCTACCGCGCCGGTTTCGGGGTTGCGCAGCACGCCCCAGGAGGGCACCACTGACAGCGCAAACAGGGCTGACACGGCGAGGACGGCGAGGCCGGCGTACTTCAGGCCGCGTTTCTCGGCATCGGTGAGGGTTCCCAACTTGTCCTGGCTCAAATCTACAGAGGCTTCCCTGGGATCGTACTTGCCAAGTTTGGGTTCCACGATTGACAGGGTAACCCAACTGCCTATGGCGGTAATCAGGAAGGTGCTCACGAACATAAAGTACCAGTTCACTTCCGGGCCCACTGTATAGGTGGGGTTTATGATATGGGCCGCGGCCTCGGTGATTCCCGACAGCAACGGGTCCACGGTGCCCAATAGCAGGTTGGCGCTGTAGCCGCCGGAAACGCCGGCAAAAGCGGCAGCCAGGCCGGCAAGTGGGTGGCGTCCCAGGGAGTGAAAGATCATTGCCGCCAACGGAATCAGTACCACGTATCCGAGTTCGGATGCGGTGTTGGAGATGATGCCGGCAAAGACCACGATAATGGTCACGGTGCGCTTGGATGCCTGCAGTACCAGCCCGCGTACAGCGGCGCTGAGCAGGCCGGAGCGCTCGGCAATACCCACGCCCAGCAGGGCCACCAGCACCGTTCCCAAGGGGGCAAAGCCGGTGAAGTTTTTCACCAGGCTGGTCACGATTATCCTGAGGCCGTCACCGCTCATCAGGTTAAAGACTTCAATGACACCATCGGGGTCGCGGCCCGCGGACCCAACCGGCCGCGGGTCTGCCACAGACAGCCCGAAATAGGAGGCCACGCCGCTAATCAGTATCACGCCTATCGCGAAGAGCGCAAACAGGGTGATGGGGTGGGGCAGGAGATTGCCAAGCCATTCCACTGCATCCAGAAAGCGGGTAAAGGGCGTCTTGCGCCCGGCAGGGCTATCCTGCCGATCATTCGGGGAGGTCGTTGTGGTCATTGTTTGTCCTCGATCGTTGAATTACGGGCGGGCTCTAATGGCTTCCGAGCCGTCCGGCAGCCCAATAATTGGCTGAAAAATGTTCTAAGGTCGCGATCATACACAAAAGTCTTGTGGGTAAGAATGCCCGGGTAGGGATGCGGCCGACTGGACGGTCGGGGAAATGCAGGCCTGGTCTGCCCTCTGGGAAAAGATCCTAGGGTAGGGGATATGGCGCCTGACTTATTCCTGCTGATCTACAAAGAGGCGCTAGGGCCCCTGGGCTCTAGGCGGGTGGGGGGTAGCATCCAAAAGGATCACTGATACGACCCGGCATGCCCGGATATGCCATAATCCCAATACTCAGCAGTCAACCGAGCGGTGAAATAATGAAGATTGGAGTGTTAAAAACCGACGATGTACGCAAAGAGCTGGTGGGCGAGTTTGGCGAGTATCCGGAAATGTTCGCCGACCTGTTGCGCAGCCAAGACCCGGAACTGGCGTTCACTACCTATGAGGTTCAGCACGGCCACTACCCGGATCAAATGGATGAGGTGGATGCTTATCTGATAACCGGAAGCAAGGCCGGTGTCTATGATAACAAAGACTGGATTTCACCTCTGATGGACTTTGTGCGCAAGTTGCATGAGGCCAGAAAACCCACGATCGGTATTTGTTTTGGCCACCAGCTGATCGCTCAGGCACTGGGCGGCAAAACCTGTAAATCAGATAAGGGCTGGGGGTTGGGGGTGCATACCTATGAGATGCAGGAGACGCCCTCGTGGATGTCGGAGCCCATGACCAAATTCAGCTTACTGGTGACCCACCAGGACCAGGTAGCAACATTACCGCCAGGTGGCCGGGTGTTGGCCTCGAGCGAATTCTGCCCGATGGCGATGCTGCAGGTGGACGACCATATGCTCAGCTTCCAGGCCCATCCGGAATTTAGCAAACCCTATTCCAACAGCCTGATGGAATTGCGCCGCGAGACCTTTGGTGAGAAAGTGGTTGAAAAGGGGCAGATCTCCCTGCAAAACGATATCCACGAAAGTGTCGTTGCCAAGTGGATGCTGGAATTTTTGCGCAGATAAATGCCTCTTACCTATTGGGTGGGTTTACCCGCCCGTATTCCTAAATGAACTCCTACTGTTCATAGTACCTCTTAACGCTTATCTCGTTCTGCTTCGGCTATACCAGCTGGGGCATATTCCCGATGCTAAATTTTATTTTGGTGCGGCTATCGACCTAATACAATCTGGTAAAGGCGGGTTTCTAGCCCTCCCTCCCCACACCACCGTACATGTGGGTCCGCATACTGCGGTTCATTAAAACTATCTGTTCAGATAGTGAAATTTCACCCATACATCCCTTACCGAAACAAGCCCTAGCCCGGATTTTGCACTACTTCAGATACAAAAGCGGCGGAAAGTCTTATTATTTTGGTATTTAAAACAGCCCAATAAGAACTTCCGCCGTGCTAAAATGCTACCAGCCTGAACTCAGTTTTTCATCTCTTTCCCGTCGCAAAACCACCGCAGATTTTACTGGCGGTGATTTGACCTCCAACGTCAGCCTGCTGCTTCTGAGAGAGTGCGACTGCCATCTGGGCTTGGCTCGCTCCGTCGCGGATGACGTCCATGATCTGCGAGATCCTCCTGGGTTGACACAGCACCGTACAACTGGCGCGACAGAGGCTGCTGGCTTTGAAGACCTGAACGATCATGGTCAGTTACGCTTCGATTCCGCGTTCCAGTTCGGTTTCCAGCGCCCGAAAACACTCGCGAGCACGGCTACCCTGTGTCGCTTTGAGCAGCAGCAGAATCGCTCCGTGGCGGGCAACTTGCACAAGCTGCTCTTTGACCAGTTCGTGGCTCGCCATAAGAAATCGCCCAGGCGCCTGATTCCGGACTTCGATACCACGGATATTCCGGTGCATGGGGAGCAGGAGCAACGTTTCTTTCATGGCTATTACGACAGCCATTGCTTCATACCACTCTATGTCTACCGTGGACGGCACCTGTTGGTGAGCTATTTACGCCACTGCCGACAAGACACTGCTAAGCACAGTTGGGCCATTCTCGCTTTGGTGGTTAAAGCCCTATGCCAACAGTGGCCCGTGGAGGAGATCCTTTTTCGAGGTGACAGCGGCTTTTGCCGTCACCGGATGCTCGACTGATGCAATCTAACCGAGTGAAATACATTATCGGTATCGCCCGCAAAAGGCGCCTGGAAAGGTCGATTAGTGGCTATCTGGAACTTGCGAAACGCTGGAGTCTCAACGGTACTTTCGAATTCAGTCTGTTCCGGAGCTTCCTGTACGCTGCCGGCACCTGGAAACACAAACGACGAGTGATCGGCAAGACCGAGTACACCCAGAGCGGCCCCAACCCCCGCTTTATCACTACCAACCTCGAAGACGAGGATGCGGAAAAGCTCTATCGCGAAGTCTATTGCGCTCGCGGCGACATGGAGAGCCGCATTAAGGATCAACAGAGAGATTTGTTTGCTGACCGGACCTCCTGTCATCATTGGTGGCCGAATCAATGGCGACTACTACTTTCGGCCCTGACGTGGGTACTGTTCGAATACCTGCGGGATCACCTGCACAACACCAAACTTGCCAAGGCATCGGTGGCCACATTACGTAATCGCCTGATCAACATTGCCGCTGTGGTGATTAAGAACACACGCCGCCTGCGCTTTCGGTTACCAGCAGCGATGCCGGACAGGGAAACCTTCTGCGCGTTGGTATCCCGTCTAAAGCCGACGTAGTCAAAAAGTGTGCTATTCCCGGCAAAGAAAACAATGGTGTAGTGGTATCCAGAAAAAACTGGGCTGCCTTAAGCTTAATCAAAGAGAGCAAATGATAACCATTTCCCACGCTGCTCTAGCGGATCACTGGCTGCCAGAATAATATTCTGCCAAGTCAGATTGTTGATGCAAAATTCCGGCTAACGCTCTACCCCTCGTCTTTATCGCTTGCCAGTGAAGCCAAAGCAGAAGCTTGGGACTATAGCCGATAAGCGTTGCTCCCGTGCGGGTCATTCATTTTCGGTGACTGCCAGGAGCTGCTGATTCAGGTCAGCTTTATATACAAATGAGAAGGAAACCAGTAAATAGCCACCGGCAAAGCCGGTGGCTTTAATCGTGAACCGCTCAAAGCGGTCTGTAGGGAACTAACGTTCCCTGAGCCCCCAAAGGAGGCTGCCTATATCTTCATACCAAGTTCAGTTGCTCTACTCGCGATCTTCTCTTCTCCTGATGACAAATATGCTCCCTGATCACATTCTCATCACGATCAACGGTGGACGCAAAGTAACCTCTCGCTCAGAAGTGTTGCCCTACATAATTTATATGCCGGCCAGAGTGGGTCCTCGCACTGTAAATAGCACTTTTACCTTTGATATATCCCACCACCTGGGAGACAGCATATTTGGGCGGAATCGATATCATCATATGGACATGATCCGGCATTACGTGCCCCTCCTCAATCAGGCTCTCCTTTTGCCGGGCCAACTGGTGAAATACCGTGGGCAACTCTCTGCGCACCCGTCCAAACAGCACCTTTCTACGATACTTTGGGATAAAAACTATGTGGTACTTACACTCCCATTTCGTGTGACTTAAACTGTCCACTTGTCTCATAGTGACTCCTTTGTGTGTTGCTTGGCGGCTCACACATTGGAGTTACTATGGGACTTCCGGATCTGTCAAACTATGCGTGCCTCCCCGGCAAAGCCGGGGGTCTCCCTTTTGGACTAGGGAAAGCCTCTCAGCTTTCTTTCCTTACCCAGGGTAGCCACAGGGTGATCTGCAGACCGCCGTCAGAGCGATTGAGAAGTTGAATATGGCCGTCATGGGCATCGACAATTTCCCGGCAAAGGGCGAGTCCCAGGCCAACCCCCTGTTCCTTGGTGGAAAAAAAGGGGAGTAGCGCTTGTTGCAGTATCTTTTCACTCATGCCGCAGCCTCGGTCTGCGATCACCAGCCGTTGGCCGAGTCCGTCTGTGGTAATGTGCAGTTCAATATCCTTGCTATCGCTTCCGGCTTCGCGGGCATTCTTGATAAGGTTTAGCAACGCTTGTTCAATTTGTATGGGATCAAAATAGCCGGGGCGTTCCGGCAGTTTGCCCGATAGGGTCAATTGTTGCAGGGGGGCTATACGCCCTATCAATTGTGGCCAATCCACAATTTCACAACTGGGTGCAGGCAGTTTGGCGAAGGTGGCATAGCCCTGGGTAAACTCGGTGAGATGTTCGCAGCGCTCGGCGATAATATCGAAGACCTTTTCCAGTGCAGCGGCCTTATCCGGTTGGGTGGTCAGCAGTTTGCCGGAATGTGCCAGAGATGATATTGGCGCCAGGGAGTTATTCAACTCATGGCTGATGAGCCGGATCACTTTTTTCCACACGGCCACTTCCGCGCGGGTCAACTCCCGGGTCATTTCGCGCAAAACAATCAGCCGGTGCTTGTGGGCGTTGAGCACAAAAGTGCTGTTACCGATATGCATGGAATGGACACCATTGTTATCGGTGAAATTAAACAGGCCGTTTTCCCAGTTCTCAATGGCCTTGGCAATTTCCCTGGGGCTGTTCGGGAGCAGTTTCTGCAAAAGCAGGCCCTGGAGGGGTCTGCCCTGGTTCAAAAGTTGTCTCGCACTGCTATTGGAGTAAATAATATGATTGTTCTGGTCCACAAGTAACAGGGCTTGTGGGGAACTCTGGATCACGGTATCGAGGAGCAATTCACGCTGGTAGATATGGGCACGCTCGCGCCGCAGATGCTGACCAATGTCGTTGTAAAGATTTGTGATTTGGCGTAGCTCAATATCCCCTGGAGGAACCAGGGAAATGGAGAAATCACCATCGCGAAAATTCAGCAGGCCCCACCGCAGGGCCTTCAGGGTAGAGGTCAGCGGGCGCAGAGCCAAGCGTATAAAGCCAATCAGTAAGAGTACGCCCAATAGTAAGCCAAAAGCCCAGGAAAAGTGCGCACCGAGGCCGAGATACGCCAATAGCCAGGGAAGGGCGGTGCCTAGGGCGAGTGCCGGGATCGCGATGGCGACAATGCGGCCCTCCAGGGAGAAAACCTTGGACATCAACAGGCAATCCCGTGTTTTTCCAATCGGCGGTACAGCGCTTGCCGACTCATGCCCAACTCCCGTGCCGCCTGAGCAATAATGCCGTTGCAGCGGGCAAGGGTCTGCTCTAATAGTTCGCGACTGGGTTCAAAATCCACCTCTCTTCTTTTGGCTGTTGGCGGTTCCGGCAAAGCCAGGATGGCGTCGTCAATCGTGTCTTCCAGACATAAAACAGTGACACGCTGCATCACATTCTGCAGTTCCCGCACATTGCCTGGCCACGTATAGCGGGTCATGGTAGTCAGCGCCTGCGCAGAGAGTTTCTTGGTGTTGCCGTTTTCGGCTAAAAAACCCATTGCCAGAGGAGCGATATCCTCGGGGCGTTCACAAAGTGGTGGCAGGCGCAGCTCGATCACATTCAGGCGGTAAAACAGGTCCTGGCGGAAGCTGCCCCCGGCAATGGCTTTGGGCAGATCACTATTGGTGGCACTGATAACGCGCACCTTAACCCTGCGGGTCTGGCTGCTGCCGAGGCGCTGGAATTCTCCAGTTTGCAGCACGCGCAACAACTTTACCTGGCCGCTGGCAGAGAGTTCGCCGATCTCGTCGAGAAACAGAGTACCGCCATCGGCGGCCTCGAAACGTCCCTCGCGGGCCCGGTTGCCGGCTCCGGTATAGGCGCCGGGCTCGGCGCCGAACAGTTCCGCCTCCATCAATTCTTCCGGCAGGGCGCCCACATTGACCTTGATATAGGGGCCATCCTGCACTCGGGAGTTGGCCTGTACGATATCCGCGATCTTTTCCTTGCCGGCGCCATTGGGCCCGGTAATCAGTACCGGTACATCGGATCTGGCCACCTGGGTGGTCATCTCCAGCAGTTTCTGCATTTTGTCACTGCGATAGATAATGCCCTGAAGGTCAAATGTTTTTGCCAGCGCGTTGCGCGCATCCAGAGCCTGCTGCTGAGACACCTGCTGGCGCCTTTGCAACTCGCCCAGTTCCAACAGGTTGTTGATAGTGGCAATCAGCTTGTTGTCATCCCAGGGCTTGCCCAGGTAATCCGCCGCTCCGGACTTGACCAGCGCGACTGCCATCTCCAGCTGCGTCCAGGCAGTCAGTAGGATAATCGGCAAGTCCGGATGGATTTCCCGGATGGCGAAAAACAACGCACGGCCCTCTTCACCGGAGGTAGTATCGGCAGTGAAATTCATATCCTGGATGACCAGGCGAATATCCCGATTTTCACGCAATAACTGCAGGCCGGCCTGGGGTGTGATGGCGCAAAGGGATTGTAAATTGTGCAGAGACAGCAATATCTCCAGCGCAGAGAGGATACCGTTGTTGTCGTCGATAATCAGTATTTTATCCATAAGTGTTGGGATTCGGTTGCTGTGTGCCCATTATGCAATGACCGGGCAGGGGTGGGAACTTTGGCCAGATCCCGGGAGGTTGCCAGGTTGCAGTGGTTGAACACTGTATCGAAAAATATCTGCTCAATGTTGGTTGCTTCCTCAATCAACTCATGGGGGTCGCGGTTGCGGAAATGACCGGGTTTGTTTGTATAACCGGGCAAGCTGAAAGTAGCGCGTTTTGCTGTAAGTAAAATGGATACCGGTTCGAACCTCACAAACTCTTCAAAGCGTATAGTTTGGGTGATCGGCAATTGCTTGTTTTAGTATCCCGGCAGCCTGTCTGGCTGCCGGTGCCATGGTGTATTGGCACTACACACTTCTGGTGGCGGTTGCCGGGGAAATATTGGCGGCGCGCAGCGCGGGAGCCAGAGCGGCGCCCAGGCTGACCAGTAAAATCACCAGGGCACAGATGCCCAGCGGTAACAGGGTCAGCACCGGCTGCGAATAATCACGTACCAGATACTGGTTTGCGATCAAAGCGGCGGCGGCGCCCAGAGCGATACCGGTAGCGGCAATCAAGCTGTTTTCGACCAGAAAATAGCGGCTGATATTGGTGCGTGTGGCCCCCAGAGCCCGACGTACACCTATTTGTTTGGTGCGCTGGTTTATCCAGAAGCTGGTGAGGCCCACAATGCCCAGTGCCACGATAAAGCCGAGCATGGCGCCAACCGTGGACAGGACCTTGACCATCATATTGTCCACGGCGTAGCTACGGGCCATATGATTCGACAGAGTATTCACCTCGATTACTCTTTCCGAATCCCGCTCCGCGAGCTTGTCGGCCAGTAGCTTGAAGAGCGCGTCGCGTTCACCGCTCTCTGTGCGTACCAGATAGTTCATGGACTGAGTGGTTCGCAGGGCTGGAAAAAATACCACGTTGCCGGCTTTTGACCATTCTGGCCAGGCGCCCAGGTGGCGCTCCACAATACCGATAATCTCCATGGGACTGTCGCCATTGTACAGGGGCTTGCCCAGGGCATCCTCGCCGGGAAACAGCTTATCCGCCAGTTGCCGCGTAACAATAATAACAGGTGCTTGACGTTGCTCATTGGGGGCCAAAACCTGCATTTCTGTTTCAGTAAAATTGCGCCCGGTCACCAGGGCCAAGCCTAGCGACTCGATAAAATGGGGGTCGGTCCTGTAATAATTGGCAACTTCTCCCCCGGTTTCCTGGTTCGGCTGGGTTTGAAATGCATTTGCAGAGCCGGAACCGGATAGCGGAATCTGGTGGCTGTGTGTGGCATCCACCACACCGGGCAGGGCGCGCAGCATATCCAGGTCGGCGCGCACCGCACCGGCCATATCATAGTCCTGCGGGATCGCGAGGAAATTCACTGTAAGAATATTCTCGATGTCCATGCCGCTTGGGCGAGCCATTTTCTCCATGCGATCCGTGATGATCAGCAGGGTATTGCTCACAATGACCAGGGTTAGCGCCAGTTGCAAGGCAATCAACAGCGCGGAAGCCTTGTGATGCCATAGGGTCGATAATATGGGTTTGAATTCGAACATGGGCGGATCTCACTGGGTTTTCAGGTAAATGGCGGGATTGGTGTGGCTGATGCGCCAGGCCGGGTAGAAACCCGCGAGCAGGCTGGCGAATAATGCCAGTCCAATGGCGGCGAGCATCATCAGCCAGTCCATGGAAGCCACGGTGTCGATCCATCCCATCGCAAGATGGCGACTGGTGCGGATACCAACCAGGGCGACAACAATACCGGCAATACCGCCTATGACCCCGATCGCGGCACTCTCGATCAGGTGCTGGATAAACAGGGCGCTGCGGCTCGCTCCCAGGGCACGGCGCACGCCCGCCTCGGGGGCCTTGCGTAGGAATTTGGCCAGCAGCAGGGCTACCCCATTGATTACGCACACCAGCAGAAACGCCAGGGAGACCCACCCCAGCACGCGGTTGTCGTTTCTGAGGACTTTGTTGAGCCGCAGCCATTCGGAGGGTCTGCTCAAAGCGAATTTCAGTGGCCGCTGAAAGCGCCCCTGGGCCTTTTCACCCTGGATATAGGCGGTGAGGAATGTCTCGTATTGTTGTTTTTGCTCGCCATCGCGCAGCTCCACCCAGTATTGAATCCACACAGATTCGCTCTGCAGAAAGCCCTCATAGCCCTCTGATTTGGAACCACTATCCCATCCGCTGTCATTGCCCCAGGTGTCTATTTCAAATTGTCGGTGCAGGCCGAATGGCACGAACAGGGATTCCGCATCTGCAAAGGGACTGTTAGTGAGGTCGTAGACCTTGGGGGCGGGGTTCCAGTGGTCGATCACCCCCACCACGGTAAAGGGTTCGCCATTCAGGGTAATGCTCTTGCCCATACTGTTTTCCCCGGCAAAGACCCTGTCATTGGTGGCCTTCGGCAGCACCACCACTTGCGTATGCGCCTGGTCAGCCGCGCTATCCCAGGTGCCGCCATACAGAAAAGGGACATCGAACAGGGCGAAGAAGTCGCGGCTGGTCACCCGTGCCGAGGCCACAAAGGGGCGCAGATGCGAATCTTCCCGTTCGACAGTGAAGCCGAAACGGTGCATGGCGACCTGGCGGGTGGGAATATCCGAGCGCAGCAGTGCCTGGGCATCCTGGTAGGTCAGCTGCCAGGGTATTTCATTGGCCGTGTCATTGGCTTTATTGGGATCCCAGCTGTCCAACTGCACAGCGTAGAGGACGTTGTCTTTATGCTGCAAGGCATTCCGTGACATCATATAGTTGAGGGTCAACACCGTCATGGCGGCGCCCACACCGACTGCGATCGCGGCAACCATTAATGCGCTGAGAATGGGGGTGCTGCGCAGGCTGCGCAGCGCGAGAGAAATATAGTAGATGATCATTCTGTGGGCTCCCTAAGCGCTGACGGCATCGGATTGTTCGGTGACCGGGCGCAGATCGCAGACCTGCCCATCCACAATCTGGATATTGCGCTGGGCGCGGCGGGCCAGGTCCGGGTCGTGGGTAACCATGACGATGGTGGTGCCCCATTCGTTGACAAATTCCAGCAGTTCCATCACCTGGCGGGCCATCAGGGAGTCGAGATTGCCGGTGGGTTCGTCCGCGAGCAGAAAGCGCGGTTCGCCGGCCAGGGCGCGAGCGATGGCGATACGCTGCTGCTGCCCGCCGGAGAGCTGTGCCGGCAGGTGTCTGGCGCGGGCCGACAGGCCCACCTGCTCCAGTACTTTTTCAATACGCTTACGGCGCTCTTTGGCATTAAAGCCGCGGTAACGCAGCGGCACGTCGATATTGTCGAACAGGTTCAGATCGGGAATCAGGTTGAACCCCTGGAAAATAAAGCCGATTTTCTCGTTGCGCAGGTGCGAGCGCTGGCGATCATTGAGGTTGCTGACGTCCTCGCCATCGAGCAGGTATTGGCCGTCGGTGGAGGGCTCAAGCAGTCCGGCGATATTCAGGAAGGTGGTCTTGCCGGAGCCGCTGGGGCCGGTCACGGACACAAACTCGCCTTCTTTGACTTCCAGGCTGAAGTCGCGCAACGCGTGGGTTTCGATAGTGTCTGTGCGGAAACTCTTGCGGATGTTATGCATTTTGAGCATGGCGATGTTCCTTGTTGATCACTGAATTTTTTTTGCGGTCTTTGTGTGGGCGGCACCCTATTTGCGCGGCGTTATTCCTTCAAGGCAACCAGCTGCGCGTTTTCCAGTTCCTCGGCGGAAGAGATTATGATTTGATCCCCTTCCTGCAGGCCGGAAACAATCTCCACCTGTTTCAATCCCAGGGCGCCGATCTGGATGGATACCCGCTCCGCCTGTTGTGCGTTATTGAGACGGAATACATGACGACCACCGCTTTGGTGGAGAAATCCTCCCCGTTTCACCAGCAGTACACCGTTGCGGTTTTCCAGTAGGATGCGGGCGGTGAGGCGCAGGTTCTGGCGCAGGTTCTGGGGCTGCCCTTCGGTAAAGCGCACCCGCGCAATGACCTGGTTATTGATCACTTCGGGGGAAATGGCGGTAATCTCGCCGGGTAATTCTTTGCCGCCGAGATTGATAGCGACGGCCATGTCCAGACCCAGGTCATCGGCATAGTTTTCAGGCACAGCGGCCTCCAGTTCAAAACTGGTGAGATCCACCACTGTGATCAAGGGGGCGTTGGCCGCAACGGCACTGCGTTGTGATGCGGCTAGGCTGCCGATGGTGCCGCTCACGGGGGAGAGGATCTCCAGTTCGCGTACGCGACGCTGCAGCTCCTCTACCTGTAATTTCTGCTGGGAGACCTGTAGGTGGAGTGTCTGGGTATCAAAGTGGAGGGATTCTTTTTCCAACTCGGCATTTTGTACGGCTTGCTCATATTCCAACTGTGCACGGGCCATATCGTCCTTATTTTTTTCAAAATCGAGCAGGGAAATAATCTGCTTTTCCCTGGAAAGCTCAGCGCGTTTTAATTCCCGTTTGGCAGCGGTGAGATTGACCCTGGCAAGATCGGCCTTTTGTCGGTTTTCCATCCGTTGGCGTTTGGCCTGGATCTTTTGTCGCTGTAACTCCACGGTTAGTTGGTTGAACTGAGCTTCCCCCTGGGCCAGTTGGTTGGACAACGCGGGGCTTTCGACTGAGGCCAGCAGTTGACCCGCCTCCACGGTATCGCCTGCCTTTACCGCGAACTTCACAATGCCCTGGGCCGGGCTGTACAGGGTGGGGCTGTTGGCGGCGACCACTCTGCCCTGGACTACCAGGTCGCGGATCAGGTCGCCGCGCTGGACCTGGGCGATATTGATCCGCGCCAGCGAGAGGGTGCCGTCTACAGACCCGGTGTTATGCCAGGCGCCAATGCCCCAGGTTAAAAAGGCGACGGTGATACCGAGCAGAGCGGAAGCCTGATAGGTTTTCGGGTTCTTCCAAAGCGGTACGGCTTCGATTCTTGTGTCCTGCCTGGAAGTGTCTCTTATCATTGCGGCTTTCCATCTCTCTGTGTGGTTGCGTCTGCTTTGATAATTTGGATGCAGCGCATTTCTGTTTTGGATGCAAATCAGGAAAATCTGCTTTATGGAATAGATGGCAATAGCCGTGCCAAATTTTCAAATGCAAATAACCTATTAATAGTTAAAGGTTTTATCGTTTTTCTGGGATTGTGTATCGCTGCCGAGGTGTCCGCTAAAAGTGTCCGCTGTCCGCCTTGTACGGGAGGGGGACAACATTCCTCAAGATGTAACAGGTGCTGTTGAAGGTGTCGGTGATTCAGGATATGGCCGTCTGGGGTGCGGCCATGCAGGGGCGGGTGGTTTGTGGTAGAGTGCGCGGTCTTTTTCCGATCCTTTCAGCTGTATTGCATTTTATGTTTCTCCCTTCGTTGTTGTCTTCCACCCGGGCCGATTGGTTCGGGAATATCCGTCGTGACGTACTTGCGGGCCTGGTGGTGGCCCTGGCACTGATCCCCGAGGCCATCGCCTTTTCCATTATTGCCGGGGTAGACCCGCGGGTCGGTCTCTACGCTTCATTTTGTATCGCTGTGGTGATCGCCTTTGTGGGCGGTCGACCGGGGATGATCTCCGCTGCCACCGGCGCCATGGCCCTGCTAATGGTCACCCTGGTGAAGGAGCACGGTCTGCAGTATCTGCTGGCGGCGACACTGCTCACCGGGGTATTGCAGATCATTGCCGGCTATCTGAAGCTGGGTAGCCTGATGAGCTTTGTCTCCCGTGCGGTGGTCACGGGGTTTGTGAACGCCCTGGCCATTTTGATCTTCCTGGCGCAGATGCCCGAGCTGACTGGAGGCTCCTGGGAAGTCTACGCCATGACGGCTGCGGGCCTGGGTATTATCTATCTGTTTCCGTATATTCCTGTGATCGGCAAAGCCGTGCCTTCACCGCTGGTATGTATCCTGTTACTGACCGCTATTGCCATGACCATGGACCTGGATATCCGTACCGTAGGCGATATGGGTGCGCTGCCGGATACCCTGCCGATTTTCCTCTGGCCGGAGGTGCCGATAAACTTCGAGACCCTGCAGATTATTTTCCCCTATTCCGCCGGTTTGGCGGTGGTGGGGCTGCTGGAATCTTTGATGACTGCGACCATCGTCGATGAACTCACCGACACTCCGAGCGATAAGAACCGCGAATGCAAGGGGCAGGGCATCGCCAATATTGCCGCGGGCACCCTGGGTGGAATGGCCGGCTGTGCGATGATCGGGCAGTCGGTGATCAACGTGAAATCCGGCGGTCGCGGCCGCCTCTCCACTCTGGTGGCGGGTATTGGCCTGTTGGCGCTGGTGGTCTTCCTCAGTGACTGGGTGGCGGTGATCCCCATGGCGGCGCTGGTTGCGGTCATGATCATGGTCTCTATCGGTACGTTTAGCTGGGACTCCATCCGCAATCTTAAGCACCATCCCCTCTCCACCAATCTGGTGATGCTGGCGACAGTGATTGTGGTAGTGTGGACCCACAACCTGGCCTATGGTGTATTTGTCGGCGTGTTGCTGGCGGCTTTGTTCTTCGCCAATAAGGTCAGCCATTTTATGTATGTCAGCAGCACGCTGGATGCGGTGAAAAGCCGCCGCACCTATAAGGTTATGGGGCAGGTGTTTTTCAATTCCGCGGACAAATTTACCGCTTCGTTTGATTTCAAAGAAGTGGTGGACACGGTGGTGGTCGACCTGAGCCGGGCGCATTTCTGGGATGTTTCCGCTGTGTATGCGCTGGACAAGGTCGTGCTGAAGTTCCGCCGTGAGGGCGCAGAAGTGACGCTGGTAGGGTTGAATGAAGCCAGTGAAACCATCGTCGACCGATTCGGCGTACACGATAAACCCGAGGAAATTGAACGGGTTCTTGGAGGGCATTGATGGCTGTAAGCAACAGAGACAATAACAATAAGACAACCTGTAATGGTGGCACCCCGCCGTCGGTACTCTCCTGTATCGACGGTTCCCATTACACCGGTGCGGTGTGCGATTACTCAGCCTGGCTGGCGGGCAATCTGCAGGCGCCGTTGAAACTGTTGCACAACATCGAGCGCAGCAATGTCCCTGCGTTGACGGACTTTACTGGCAGTATCGGCCTTGGCAGCCAGGAGGAGCTGTTGGAAGAGCTGACCGCGCTGGAGCAGGAGCGCGCGCAGCTATTGGTGAAGCAGGGCAAACTGATGTTGCAGGCCGCGCGCAAACGCGTTGAAGAGGCCGGGGTTGGGCAGGTGATGACCTGCCAGCGCCACGACAGTCTTCCAGAGTCTGTGCTGGACTTGGAGGATGGTATCCGCGCCCTGGTGTTGGGTATTCGCGGCGAGGAGCACGGCGATTCCGAGCAGGGCCTGGGGGCGCAATTGGAAACCGTGGTGCGCTCCCTGCACAAACCGATCCTGGTGGTAAACCGGGAATTCCGGACGCCACATCGGGTGATGCTCGCATACGATGGCAGCGAGGCGGCGCGCAAAGCGTTGTCTTTGGTCGCCGGGAGTGCACTTTTTCGCAGCCTGTCTTTGCACCTGGTGAATGTGGGGTCTGCAGAAACGGCGGAAGTACTGCTGGCGGAAGCCAGTGCCCAGCTGGATGAGAAGGGCCTGGCAGTGAGTGCCAGCCACCTGCAGGGCAATACCGTCGAGGCCCTGATTGCCTATCAGATGGAATATCAGATTGATTTGACGGTAATGGGCGCCTTTAGCCACAACCGCTTGCGCGATCTGTTGATGGGCAGTATTACCGCCAAGATGCTGCTGAACACCCGCCAGCCGCTGCTGTTGCTGCGATAGGGGTTCCCCTTAAAGTGCCAGCGCGGCTTCCTCGGGGCTCACAAACCAGCGCAGTTTGTCCGCGTCCGCGGGCAGCGACAAATCGTAGTGTTGCCCATTGCGCTGCTTGCGACACAGCTCCCGCTCGGCAAGGGCCAGGTACTTGTCGAGGGCGCACAGCGGCGGCTTCGTTTCTGTCGGCATTGTTGGCAAGTCGCTGAAGTCCGGCTGCGCCAGACAGGAGGTCGCAAGCGGTTTTTTGCCCTGGTAGCGCCAAACGCCCTGGGCTTCATCGAAGCAGTAGTAAGGCAGCAGTTTCCAGCCGTGCTGCGCCACCAGTGATACGGCATCCAGCAAGTAGGCAAACACCTCCTCACTGATAAAGTAGTTAAAATTCAGGCGTACCCAACCGGGGCGCATCAGCTTCTGTCCCTTGAGTATCTGTTCTTCCAGAGCGCGGCTGTAGGCCATATCGATGCCCAACAGCGTGTGGCCGTAAGGGCCGGCACAGGAACACCCACCGCGGGCCTGGATACCGAAAAGATCGTTGAGCAGCGCCACCACGAAGCCGTAGTGCAAATCGCCTCCGCGCCATTTGATGCGCAGCGAAACAATGGAGAGGCGCGGTACGTCCGGATTGCCGAGAATCTCGATATTTTCCTCCCTGGACCAGTGCGCCAAGGCGCGATCCACCAGCGCTTTTTCCCGTCGGGTAATCTCATCAATGCCCACCGCCCGCTGCAACTTGAATACCATGCCGGCGCGGATGGATTCGATGATGGCCGGGGTGCCCCCTTCCTCCCGGCGCTCGGGGTCGGCCAGATAGCGGTGATCCTCGGGAGTGACGTAAAGTACCGTGCCCCCGCCGGGCGTCGCCGGTACCGTGTTTTGCAGCAGCCGCTTATGCACCACGAGTATCCCCGGAGTGCCGGGTCCGCCAACAAATTTGTGGGGTGAAATAAATACCGCGTCCTTGCCGCTGTCCCCCTGGGCATCCCGCCGGCCGCACATATCGATGGCCAGATAGGGGGCGGCCGCAGCATAGTCCCAGAAGGACAGGGCACCGTGTCGATGGAGCAGGCGGGTCACAGCTTCCACATCGGTCACAATGCCTGTCACATTGGAGGCGGCGGAAAAGCTGCCGATCTTGAGGGAGCGGCCGGCGTGGGTGTGCAGCTGTCTCTCCAGGGCATTCAGGTCCAGGGTGCCGGCATTGTTCAGGGGTATGGAAACCAGATCGGCAATGCTCTCCCGCCAGGGCAATTCGTTGGAGTGATGCTCATAGGGGCCGATAAAGACCACCGGTCGCCGCTTCGCAGGGATACTGTCCCGCAGGCGGTACTGCCGGTCCAGGTCGGCGGGCAAGCGCAGGTTGAGGATATCGATCAGTTTATTGATTGCCGCGGTGGCGCCGGAACCGCAGAAAATGATCTTGTGCTCGGGGCCGGCATTGATCGTGCGCCGGATTTCCTCGCGCGCTTCTTCGCGCAGGGCGGTGGTCTGTGCTCCTGTGTAGGAAGTCTCGCTGTGTGTATTGGCGTAGTAGGGCAATACCCACTGGCGGATCGCGTCCTCGATAAAGGTCAGGGAACGCCCGGAAGCCGTGTAGTCTGCATAGATCAATGGCTTCGGGCCAAAGGGGGTATCGATCGGTTGCATATCACCGATCACCGAATCGCGGATGCGTTTTATCAGCGTTATCATGTTGCATTCCCCTGTTTGATCGGGCCTTATTCTAGGGCTTTACAGGCGAAACAACATGTCTCTTGGTGTCTCTATTTTGATAATTATCGAAACAATGTGCCGGAAAAATTTCTTAATTGGAACGATAAGATATAATATTTGTTAATTGCGAGACGTATGGGGTTTTGGCTAATGTGGGGCGGCGAGGGGATAGGCAATGGGATTCAGTAAACAGGACAGACAGATTCTGGAATGGCTGCAGCGGGATGCGACGCTTTCCGTGGGGGAGGTTGCCGAGCGGGTAGGCTTGTCCAAGTCTGCCTGTTGGCGGCGCATACACCGGATGGAGGCGGATGGCGTGATTGCCGAACGGGTGACCCTTCTGAACCAGCACAAGTTAAACCTGCCGCTGACGGTGTACATTTCTGTCCGCACCAACCAGCACAATGATCAATGGGCGGCACGGTTTGGTGAGCTGGTGCAGGGGATTGCAGAGATTCTGGAGGTCCACCGCATGAGCGGGGACCTGGATTACCTGCTCAAGGCGGTGGTCACCGATATGCCCGGTTACGACCGTCTGTATAAGGAGCTGATCAAGGCCGACCTGTTCGATGTCAGCTCCAGTTTTGTGATGGAAACCATGAAGCAGACAACCCGCCTGCCATTGAAACATGCTATGGGCAAATGACACACAATGGCTGTGGCGTCCGCGCGATTATCGCCGGTGTTTCGCCTCGCCCAGGGCCTGGTCGTGCGCCGGTACAGACAGGCTATTGCGAATATCCCCCAAGGCATTGGCGCTGCGCCAGCGGTTTAAGGCCAGAACCACCAGCATCGCAACAATGGAGCCCAGCCCGGCCAGCAGCATGTCTTTTTGAGCGTCCCAGATATCTCCCTGGGAACCTAGATAGGCAATGCCCAGTTCCGGTGAGACAGTGCGGGCTGCCAGCCATTCGATGATTTCATAGATGGAAGACAGGGCGAAGGTCATGTCAACGGGAAAGAAGTAGGCCCAGAACCCATGCAGGCCCGCCATACGCACCAGTATTTCCCGTACCGGATAGGCCAGCAACAATCCAAAACTGAAATGCACCAGCCGATCGTACATATTGCGTTCGGCACCGATCCACTCCTGCAGGGTAAAGCCGAAGGGCACTTCCGCATAGGTATAGTGGGAGCCGACCAGATGCAGGCACATAAACAGGGTTATCAGCGTATAGGACACTTTGGAGAGCGGGAAAGCGTGTGTGCTGATCAAAATCACCGGCAGCGCGGCGAATACTAGGTAATTTTCCAGCAACCAGTCGTCCGGATGCAGGGGCTGCCAGGCGGACCAGCCCCAGGTAAGGGCAAAAACGACCAGTAAAGACAGGTGGAATCCATGTTGGCGGAGTGTGAACATAACGGCGGAAACCCCACTGCAGACAAGGTGAATCCGCGCCAGCATACACCATTGTGCGCAATGGGTTGCGCCTGAACACGTCTCTCAACGCGACCTGGCGCGGGGTTGGGCGATGGGGCAGGTGGCTGCTTTGGCCGGTGGCCCGGATATTTTGGACAAGCCGGGGTCGCGCGGTGGAATGCCGCTATGGGACTCCCGAGCCACAACCATTAGAATGGCGCGTCGAGATGGCCCAGGCGTCGGTACGCTTGTATTTCGGTCATCGTTTCCCCTGGTACGCCATCGGCGTATCTGTGATTACACAACCACGATTCCCCAACTGCGAAGGGAGAGACAGTAAGGATGATCATCCAGCCAAAAGTACGCGGGTTTATTTGTACCAATGCCCATCCACAGGGTTGTGCAGCCAACGTGCGCGAGCAGATTGCGTATATCCAGTCGCAGCCGACCCTTGAGAAGGGACCCAAGCGGGTATTGGTTGTCGGTGCCTCCACCGGTTACGGGCTGGCCTCGCGAATTACAGCCACTTTTGCCTGCGGCGCCAAAACCCTGGGGGTTTTCTTCGAGAAACCACCAACAGACAAACGCACCGCCTCCGCCGGCTATTACAATGCCGCCGCTTTCGAGGCCGAAGCGCACCAGGCAGGGCTCTACGCCAAGAGTATTAATGGTGACGCCTTCTCCGACAAGGTGAAGGCTCAGGCCATCGATTCGATTAAAGAGGATCTGGGACAGGTGGACCTGGTTGTCTACAGCCTGGCTTCTCCGCGCCGTACTGACCCCAAAACTGGTGCATTGTACAGTTCGGTACTAAAGCCCATCGGTGAATCCTACACCGCCAAGAACCTCAACACCGACAAGCTGGAAATCACCGATATCACTGTCGAGCCTGCCACCGAGGAGGAAATCACCTCCACAGTAAAAGTGATGGGTGGCGAGGATTGGGAACTGTGGATGCAGGCCCTCGGTGATGCCGGGGTACTGGCGGAAAGTTGCAAAACGGTGGCCTACACCTATATCGGTGACAAGCTCACCTGGCCGATATACGGCAACGCCACTATCGGCAAGGCCAAGGAAGATCTGGACCGTGCGGCAAAGGCCATCAGCACGAGTGGCCGGGCCTCCGCCAATGTGGCAGTGCTCAAAGCCCTGGTGACCCAGTCCAGTTCCGCTATCCCGGTCATGTCCCTGTATATCTCTCTGATCTATAAAGTGATGAAGGAGGAGGGGACTCATGAGGGCTGTATCGAGCAGCTGTATCGCCTCTTTACCGAAGGGCTCTATACGGATACACCGCGTCTGGACAGGGATAACCGCCTGCGCATGGACGATAGGGAACTGCGCCGGGAGACCCAGGCCAAGATCGAGAAACTCTGGCCTGCAGTGACTGGGGAAAACCTCTTCGACTTGACCGACTTCAAGGGCTACCAAGAGGACTTCCTCAAGCTGTTTGGGTTTGGTGTGGAGGGTATTGATTACAATGCTGATATCGGGCCGCAGGTCGAGGCGGGGTTCAGCGATTAAAAAAGTGGAAGTGCACTAGCGGGCCTTTGTTGCCCGGGAGTGCCTTTGCCGCTCCCGCCTGCGGCTCACGGTGATTCCTGTTCGCACTATGCCCGCTGCCCGCAAAGCGGCATATTCACTCCTCCCTGAAACCCAGGCGTGGCAGGGTTTTCAGGGGCGCTGTACTTTCTGGATGTTCCCCGGAGTTGGCTGATTTTCAACGGATTGCGCTGGGATCGGACGTTTTTGGATGCCCGAATGAGCCTGAAAAGCAAGCGCTGGATTATCCCCCTGGATTCAGAGACTTATGATCTGTACGGCGCGCCGAGGCCCCTCTTCGAACCTCCCTTTTTTGTTGTCAGAAAGCCGGAAATATTCTGCTGGTGGCAAGATTAGAGGTATCGCAAGATACCAGAGTGGAAAACTCGATTGAGGCTGTGATCATAGTCGGGACATTGGGGCATAAAATTGCAAAATCTTATGATCAATAACTGGGGACTTTGTACGATCATACAGTGGCGTGCTGCAATTAGGCCATCTAAGCCTTAAGTACATGGTTTGGGTATTGAGACTACGACGAGTTGGTGGTTGGTTCGGTGGATAAATCGGTATGTTTTATCTCGGCAACAATGACTGAATATCCTTTATCAATCATCTGCGGCTTTATGGCTGCGCCGATACCAGAACGGCTTCCTGTAACCACGCAATTGCCCATGATTTTCACCAGGGTAATTCGGCTTAGATTATTTTCTAGGCGCTTCTAAGTGTCGCTTTGCAGAGATAAAAACGAGGGCGGTTCGCCGCCGCCATGTACCGCAAGTGAAGCGCCTGAAATATAAGCTGCGTCGTCCGATGCCAGGTATAAGCAGGCTTTGCCAATATCATCAGCGGCGGCCATACGTTTCATTGGCAGATGCTCCTCAATTTTAGTAATACCCTCTGCGCCGCCATAGTGCTTAAATGCCGCTTCGGTTTTTGCCATTCCAGCGATGATCGCGTTTACGCGAACAACTGGCGCCCATTCTTGGGCCAGTGATTGCGTCAGGTTTACCAGGCCCGCTTTGGCGGCACCGTAAGCAGCGGTGCCGGGAGAGGGCCTGCCGGCGGAAATACTGGCGATATTGATAATAGAGGCATTCTCAGCGGTATCGACCATTGCCTTATATGCCTGCTGACACAGCACCGCGGGTGCAATAAGGTTGAGGGTGATAATGGAGAACGTAAATCGAGGGGAAGCTTTTTTTGCATCGACCTCCGGGCTGCCTCCAGCGTTATTGATAAGTACATCCAGTTGCCCGGTTTCAGTCAGTGTGAAATCGATCAGGCTTTGCGTTGACTCAGGGTCTCGAACATCGGTGGCTTGGAATAGGACGGATCTGCCACTGATGGATGGCAGCACCGCTGGTTTTTCGCGAGCGCAGATGATTACGTTGGCGCCAGCATTGAGAAACTGTTCTGCAATACCTTTACCGATGCCGCGGGATCCACCTGTGATCAACGCTGTTTTGCCGTGGAACTGAAGTGCGCTCATAGTAACCCGGCGGTCAGGTAGTGATGGTGTGTTGCGGAAATTTTATTGATCATTTCTGTATTTAATCATCACTATATAACTGCCAGGCTCAGAATATATTGGCGCATTTATTTTTGCGTGAATTATAAAAAACGATATTAACAAGTAATTGAAATCATACTTAGCTTTTGCGTAGAATACTACTCAAATATTTAAAAAATATTTACCATGAGTAAAATAGATCCATTGGAATTTCGCCAGGCTCTAGGCAGTTTTGCTACGGGTGTTACGGTAATTACCTCTATTGATCCTGGCAATAACCCGGTCGGGGTCACGGCGTCGAGCTTTAACTCGGTATCACTCGATCCACCGCTGGTGCTTTGGTCATTGGCTAAAAATGCAATGTCGCTGTCTTCTTTTCAAAGCTCAGGGTATTTTTGTGTGCATATACTGGCGGCCAGCCAGCAGGATACCTCAGATCAATTTGCTTCCAGGGGCGTAGATAAGTTCGCAGGTATTGACTGGGGGAGGGGTATTGGTAATTTGCCAATTTTATCTAAGTACGCTGCACGCTTTCAGTGTAAGACAAGTTATCAGTATGAAGGTGGTGATCATATTATTTTTGTTGGAGAAGTGCTGGAATGTGACCGGGTTGAAGAATTGCCACTGGTTTTTCATGGTGGTAAATACGCGCTTGCAAAAACTAAACATGGCAATGAAAAATATAGAGAGGCTGTCAATATCGAGGCGGGTACTTTTTCGGATCAGTTTTTTTTATACTTGTTATCTCGCTCACATTTCCAGGCTGCTCATAAGCTGCAAAAAGATTTGCGTGAAAGTAATTTGAATAAGGAAAAGTATCTTGCTCTGACATTGTTTGGTATGGGGGGTGGGCTTTCTTTACAGGACTTGCATGTTCGCATGGAGCATACCGGGCATAAACCTAGTCATGCGATGCTTCAAGATATGTTCGAGCGCGGACTGATTGTGGAGACGACAAGGGGTACTAGGGATAAGATCAAGTTTTCCTTATCTGTTAAAGGGCGTGAGCTCTACGTTAGTCTGCTGGCAAAATCGAAAGCAATTGAAGAAGAATTGTTAGATGACTTTTCGCCTGAGGAAGTGGCGGATACACGGGATTTTCTGCAGCGCTTTATCCGGAAATCCGATCCCGGTGTTCCGGATTTATGGCAGTGAAAATGAGTCATAACCAGTTACATAAATAGTCAATTGGAGAAAATATGGCACTTGTTAAAGGGTTTGATTTGGGGGTATACACCTTTCCTCGGGGTTGGTTTATGATCGCTGAGGCCAATGAGCTGGATGATGGCCCCAAGGGTGTGCGGTTTTTTGGCAAGGATTTTGCTCTGTATCGTGGTGCAAGCGGTCGGCTTGTGTTACTTGATGCCTACTGTTTGCACATGGGGACACACCTGGCAAAAAGCAACAGTGCCTCCATCGTGACCAACAGTGAGCAACTTGAAGGAGACTCAATTCGCTGTCCCTATCACGGTTGGCGCTATAACGCAGAGGGCCAGGTAGACGATATTCCTTATTTTGACGGCCCGTGTCCCAAGGCTAGAATTCAAAGTTACCCTGTCGTTGAAACGCTTGGTGCCATTATGATGTGGCACGATCCTGCTGGGGGTGAGCCTGATTACGAGGCCCCGGACTTGGAGGCGTGGCATGACTCACAGTGGATTAATGGGCGCTACGACCATCTGGGTGAAATAGGTATTCACCCGCAAGAGATTATCGATAATATGGCCGATGCGCATCATTTGGGCCCAACGCATGGTGCGCCCTGTGAGTATTTTGAAAACGAATATATAGGTCATAAATATTACCAGCGTCAGGGCGGCTTCCACCGGATGTATGGCGCCCATCTGACGACATTGACCTGGTATACCGGGCCGGGTCTGTTATTGTCTAGGCAGCGCTTCGGTGATACCAATGGCTATGAGTTTATTTTCCATACGCCGGTTGATGAGGGCGTGGTTAAAGCCTGGCACAATAATCTTTCACTGGCGCCAAGTGCCAATCCCGATGAGCAAGACATCGCAAATGCAAAAATGGCACAAGAGGGTGCACTTGCGGCTTTTGCTCAGGACCTGCAAATATGGGCGAATAAAAAGCCGGCATTACAAATTATGGCTTTACCTGTCGAGCGCAATTTTCGGTTGGGGAGAATTTGGTACAAGCAGTTCTACAATCCGATCGAAAAAGCGAATGAATTTCATGCTAAGGTGGATGGTAAGCACCACCTAAAAGGCCTTGCTAAACCAGCTGAGTTAGCGGCGGAATTACAGGAATAAGTCAGGCGAAGGGTAAGGAAAATACAATTGGATGGATTAAACACTGTATCCGCCATCCACGCAGAGTATCTGCCCGGTGACGTAATTTGCGCGGTCCGAGGCAAAGTAGGCGGCAGCTTCGCCGACATCCCTGGTTTTACCGAAGCGTTTCAGACAAAGCGTTGCTTTAACGGCTTGTTTCCACTGTTCGTCAAAGATGCCTTCTTTTTCAAGACGTAGATAGATACCAGCCTCAATCACACCGATTGCAACAGAGTTTGCACGAATATTGTGAACACCCTCTTCTTTGGCAATGTATTGCATAATGGCTTCAATACCGGCTTTAGGGGCAACCGATAGCGCATCTCTGGGCGGGATACGGTTTAACCCCGCAGAAGATATGTGTACAAAGCTGCCGCCACCCTGGGTGCGCATATGAGGAATGGCTGCTTTGGCTATCCGATAAAAACCGTTGAGATCGTTGTGGATCACTTCTTCCCACTGTTGATCAGTGATGTCATTAAAAAAGGGTTGAGCAATGTCTGATCCGGCTGCCACAATCACAGTATGCACCCGGTGGTGCATTTTGACAGCAGAATGAAAGGCGTTGTTAATACTGTTTGCGTCGGATAAATCGGCCCGATGAATAGAGCATTGACGATCCATGGATTTGATTTGTTCAGAAAGTTGACGCGCTTTTTCAACATTACTTCTATAGGTAATGGCAATATCGCTGCCATAGGCCGCGATTCGTTCGGCACAGCTACTACCGAGGCCGCCGCTTCCTCCATAAATTAATGCAGCACCACTTGGGAATTCATGTTCTGCCATAGTATATTTACCCGGGTATCGAGATATATCTTTTTCAGTAATATCCAGCCAGATTTTGGATTGAACTTGCGTTCAATGCTTTCTTTGTTAACAGTGCCCACTGTAGGTCGCCATACCAAAACTTGATCTACCGGCAGTGAGCAGTGCGGATACGAAGCCAAATATGAACGGGAATCGTAAATTGTGTTGCCGGCACACTGGATTATAGCAATCCGAGGCCGTTCATTTGTAGCCCATAGCTACCGCCAATGCGGTGTATTGAAGTTTCCGGTGTACAATAGTCTTGAAGTCGCGCATGGTCGCAGGGAGCAAGCCGGAAATAGCGGGACTGTATTCACGCACTTGCTTTTAGGTCGAGTACCATTGGCGTTTCCTATTGCTTAAGAAGAAATTTTTGCACTTTGCCTGAGGCATTCCTCGGCAACGATGTAACGAAGTGCAACACTCGAGGCACTTTGTAATTAGCCATATGTTCCCGGAACCAGTTGCGTAGCGTATCGGGGGACGGTTGCTCCCCTTCTTTTAGTATGATATGTGCAACCCCCACTTTGCCAAGTCGGTCATCATGCATGCTTGTTACTGCGGCGTCTGTAATAGAAGGATTCCTCAATAATAAATTTTCGATTTCCGCGGGATAACAATTAAACCCGCCGCTGATATACATATCCTTGGCTCTGTCAGTGATCTTGACATAGCCATTGGCGTTTTGCCAGCCGATATCACCGGTATTTAGCCAGCCTTCTTGGTCGATCATTTGTTCGCTTGCCTGTGGGTCATCAAGGTAACCCTGCATCACGTTAAAACCTTTCACAAAAATATTGCCAATTTCACCGGACGGGAGGCACTGGTTGTTGTTATCCAGAATCTTGATTTCAACACCATCAATAGCGCAACCGGCAGTATTGGCGATGGTTTCAAGATCATCATCCTGGCGGCAAATACTGACAACGCCGCATTCAGTTAAGCCGTACCCGGTGTAGACCTCTTTAAAGCCGAGTATCTTTTTCATGTCGCGCACCAGTTGCTGTGGAACTGAGGCTGCACCGGTCACCGCACAGCGAAGGCTGTTTAAAATCGTGTGGTTTAACTGCGGTGAGTTTAGCAACGACTGGAATACAGTGGGGGCACCAGGCAATACACTTATTTGCTTTTCGTCGATAGCCTCCAGAATAGTATCGGCATCAAATACAGGCTCCGGAAAGGCTGTCGCACCAGTGATTAAACAGGCCAACCAACCCGCTTTGAAGCCGAAGGTATGAAAGAAAGGGTTAACAATTAAATAACGGTCTTGATCGTTCAGTCCGACTGCGGCTGCCCAAAGTTTAAAACTAGCGACTACTTGACCATGGTTGCTCATGACCCCTTTGGGCGCACCTGTGGTGCCCGAGGTATACATGATGTCAGACAGTGAATCGCCACTTAGTGCACAGATACACTCATCAACCTGTTGATCTGTGACGCCGTGACCGCGAGTAATAAAAGTTTTTAAAGAATTTACATGAGCATCATCATTAGAGAGATGTCCGCGCAATACAATTATCTCGTGTACGCACTCGGGCTTATATTCATCGAGTAATTTTATATAGTCCGTATCGAGAAAATTACTGACCGTAAATAAGAGCTGACTATGGGATCGGTTCAATATGTCTCCGGCTTCGATCCCCCTGTAGCGGGTGTTCAATGGTACCAGAATGCCACCAGCCATCATGCCACCAATGGCTATCCAGACCCATTCATGAATATTTGGAGCCCATATGGCAAATCGGTCATCGGCCTTAAGTCCGCTCGCAATAAAGCCCTTCGCCGCTTCCTTTGACCTGTTTTTCAATTCTTCAAACGTCAGAGTGATACCATGGTCATCAATAGCGATTCGCTCGGGCCATTGATCGGCCGCATCGATGATAATGTCGGGAATAGTTTGTGTCAGATCTATCATGTTGTCAGTTCGCTTTAATGATGTCTTATATGTCTTTTAAAGCAGCGGCATGTGGTGATTGCCAGGGGTCGATAATTAAATGTAATAATTTTTTACTGCATTTAAGCTTACTATCATACACATAAATAAATTAAAATATGATAATTTTAGACAATGCTCAGGATAGTCTTAATGAACCTCTCTCTGATTAATACAGTACAGCAGTCAACAACTATCTGATATTGCAATGTCCACAGCTTAAGTTTTCGTAACCGTCAAATTATAATTACGTGGATTCAAATTGAAGTTCCTGTCCAGAAAGGCAACTTACGTGCCAGTAAGGTCGGTCTTTGGAAAGACCTTAATAGGTGGACAGGCTGGGCTCAGCTAACTGAGCTCTGAAACCTGAATTGCATGTCATGCTTGTGCATTGCGGTGTGTTCTCGGCAATTTATAATCCGCTATCCAGCGTTGTTGCGCCAAACGTATCGGGTTCACCCTGATGAGCTCGCTAGTTGTGATCAAATAAGGGAGAGCGGCGTGATGCGTCCCCCAACATCCAAGTATAACATTTGAAGACCGCCACTAGGTCAGTGGCGGTATGCTGTGGAGATCAGTCTCTCAGTGATATCTGAGGTTTGTTCGGTATATCACCATGACGAGTCACATAATGCACTCTGAGCGGTTTCCCAAAAGCGCACGGCAGTCTGCGGCAGTGTAGAAATGCGCTCCGCACCTGTGCCTCATTAATGGAGATACTAACGAGTCGGAAGGAAAGAATACCCCTCTCCCAGGACACGCTGTGAATACATCCTTGTGCGCTCGTAATCGGCATCCATGCCTCATATGATTCTGGGAGAGGGGTATGCTTTCCTCCTGCTTTACTGGTAAGTCGCCAGGAAAACCTTAAACCAGCAGAGATCGAACTTTTTATCTGTAGCCTGGTCCCCCTTATTGCGTGTTGTTTCACTCTGTATTAATTTTGACTGATTTGTACGAGTATATATAGTTTAAAGCAAAAAAGTAATATCAATCGTAAAATACTTGAAGCAAATATACGAATAGTGATATGGTTGTCAAAAGGTGTGCGGGGCAACAGGTTTCGGAATAGAGGGTGGCAGGAGTACTAGACAAAATTAAAGTTTTTGATTTGTCGCGGGCCATTGCCGGTCCGATGGCCGCTATGGTTCTATCTGACGGTGGTGCGGGGCTTATCAAGATAAAAAGGCCTGAAGGCAATTCCAATCGAGAGTCGCAGCTCGGGTATCGTGAGGTAAGCGGTGGGCCTGCTATATAGGCCGTGGTGGTGCGCTTTTTACAGGTACCTATTGGCTCAGTCTTGGCGCAGAATAATTAATTGGACAGCAAACCCGAGGTTTGTGTTTGGCACTTCCCCAGGTAGGGCCTTGTACCCGGCGCTGGATAGGTCATCTGAGGTCCGGATCGGATCATGCCTGCAATGGACGGCATGCTGGTGCTTGGCCACTCTTATCCGCAGTTGGCAGAGGTGTTTAAAAAATTTGCAGCCGACGAGAGGATCGCAGCAACTGAGATAGCCGGGCAATGTATCCAAAAAACATTCGCCAGAAGAAGTTTTAAGTGATGAGCTGTTTTTACAGGATGCTTGTGTCGCCAAAATTGGCGATCCTAAATACGGTGTTACGCCTCAGCCAGGTAACTTTAGCCGTCAAGGTGCCTCGATAGGGCTGAAGCTGCCAACAGTGGCAATAGATAGAGGTGATGTACGGAGCCACAGCGTGCGCGTTTTTTGAGCTGTACCGTATTCTGGAAATAGGCGCCATTGCTCAAAAAACACTCGAAATTGCCGCGGTTCATGTTTTGTAAAGCGCTATAAAGATCGTCCTGTATTTCAGACTGTTGACGAATAGAGCGTAAAGGTGAGGTCAGCACAATTGTGAACACGAGATTATCATGCGGTTGCCCTGAGGTAATGTGTTACCTGAAGTGATAGAATTTGTTTGGATAGTAATCATTCATCGGGTAAGCATATGGTTAAAGAAAACAAAAATGAGGCTGATAAGGATATCGTTTTAGATGAGGTTGATCACCGGATTATCGAAATGCTGCAAATTGATGGGCGGATGTCGATACGGGATATTGCTGACAAAATTGGCTATACATCCTCAATCGTGCGTAAGCGCATACAGCGTATGACAGATGCTGATGTGATGCGCGTGGTTGCGGTTACCGATTTTAAAGCCGCTGGTTACGAGTTAATGTTAGCGATTGGTATAGAGGTGGAGAATCGTAGTGCCGAAGACGTGGGGATGGAACTGGCGGAATTGGACGAAGTGTTCAGCGTTAACATGACGACCGGACTACACGATCTGGATATCATGGTTGCCGCTCGTGATTTCGAAGAATTATCATATTTTTTACACGATAAATTCCAGAATATTGAAGGAATTGCCAAATTGACGCCAGCGATTACTGTTGATGTCTTTCGTTATGAATCTGGGTGGGTAGGCGAGTTATGAGTAACGGAAAACTTGACGAAACAGATCGAAAAATCCTCGAATATCTCTCTGTTGATGCCCGTGTCAGTAATCGGGAAATTGCAGAATCGATGAATTTAACTGAGGGTACCGTGCGTGGCCGGATTAAGCGTATGCAATCAGAAAATATGATTCGCATCATGGCTATTGCCGATGTGCGGGTGCAAACCGGCTATGAGAATCCGATGATGGTCTATCTCGGCATTCATGCCGATCTTAAGGGGGTCAAAGAAACTGCTAAAGAAATTAGCATGTTACCATTTATTCGCTTCACGGCGACTATGTTGGGTCGTTACGATATCTTGGCGATTTCCTTTATTGGCTCTAATGAAGAGTTAATCCAGCACATCAATGCGGACATTATGACAATTAAAGGGGTACGCCATGTGGAAACGAAACTGGCAATAAAAAGCTTAAAATACAATTACCGCTGGGGGCGAGTAATCAAATAAGTAATATTCTGCCAATAATTTTACTAATCTATATACATAAAACTTTTTGAATGGTAAATTTCGCATTATTATTATGCATTATCTGCTTTTTCAGCTGTTAGAAAAGCGGCTAACCAGGAGAAAGTCTATGTCGCTGGCAGTAACAACCGAACGCCAAACGTCAGGAATTGATGTTGCATCCTATCTTGAGAGTATCAAGCAGCGTAGTGCTGAAAATCGGAATCAAAGACGGCTGTCTGATGCAACTATTCAGGAGTTCAAAGCATCGGGGCTGATAAGGTCGATGTTGCCCAAGCGCTGGGGTGGATTGGAAGTGACGCCGCAAGAGTTCTTCGCGGCGCAGATAAAAATTGCAGAATACGATATGAGTTCGGCTTGGGTTGGCGGTATTATCGCTGTCCACGCATTTCAACTCGCCCTAATGGACGAGCGGGCACAGGCCGATATTTATGGCGAAAATCCAGACGCTTGTGTATCGAGTTCTTATAATCCGGTGGGAGGTAAAGCCCAGGTTGTGGATGGCGGTATCATGCTCAGTGGCCGCTGGGGCTGGAGTTCGGGTAGTGATCATTGTCAATGGGCTTTGCTTGGCGCAATTGTGCCAAATGAAGGCTATCGAACCTTCCTGGTGCCACGCTCTGGCTATGAAATTGAAGACACCTGGCACGCGATGGGTTTGCAGGGGACAGGCTCCAATGACATCGTCATCGAAAAGCCAGTATTTGTAGCGCACTACCGTACACATAAACAAATAGATGGTTTTAACTGCAAGAATAAACAGAAAAACCCAATGTATAATTTGCCCTGGGCTCAAATCTTTGTCCGTGTCGTGTCGGCACCGGCCATTGGTGCTGCTCGGCATGCACTGAAAATTTTCAAACAAAACGCCAGCACCAGTAGCACAGATCCAACAAAGCTTGTTGGAGATCCGGATGTGCTGCGCCGTGTGGTGGAAGCTGAGCATCTGATTGATAGTAATGAAACAATTATGATGCGTAATTTCGATGCAATGATGAAGAGTGTTAATCATGGCCAAGAGATACTATTGCTCGATCGTGTTCGATACCGATACCAGGCTTCTGTTGTAATTGATGAGATGATCAGGGCTGTTGACTGTCTATTTGATATTGCAGGTGGGCGGAGCGTTTTCAAAGGCGCAGAAATTCAAAATATTTGGCATGATATACACGTTGCTCGGGCACACGTTGCAAATAATCCGGTGCCGTTTGCACGAAACTTTGGCAATATGATGATGGGGGGTGAAAATCCGGACTTATTTGTCTAGATGGCACCTGCTTTTAAGCTTTTCACTATTTGAGTGTTTAGGGATGGATTTCTAAAAATATAAAAACTGTGAAATTTGTAATGTTAAAAACAAAAAAATAAATACAACAGAGGGTTGTCGGACTAGTGGTTATTTAATAACCAAGGTGCTAGTGGGGATAATATAATGCGAACATTAAAAAAAGAAGATGCGCGAACACTATCATCTGCCGCGAAAGAAGAAAAGCGCAAACAGGCGATTCGTTTACGCGAGGAAGGTTATTCCTACAAAGATATTGCCGATATGGTTGGTGTCCACTTTGAAACTGTAGGAAAATGGTATCGAGCATACAGTGCTCAAGGGTTAGAAGGAATTTCGGCAAAACAACTGGGGCGAAAACCTGGAACGGGTCGCCTGCTTACTGAAGAGCAGGAAATCCAAATAGAAACATTGATTGTTAATAAAACGCCCCAGCAGATGAAACTTGCGTATCCTCTATGGACTAGAAGAGCAGTTCAACAGCTCATCAAGCAAGAATTCAATATTCGAATAGCCATTAGGACGGTTGGGGATCTGTTGGCTCGGCGGGAGTGTACTCCGCAAAAACCACTCAGGCAGGCTGATGAATCAAATCAATACCGAGTAGAAAATGGATTAGTAGAGAAGTATGCACTAATTCAGAGCAAAGCACAGAAAGAAAATGCAGGAATATATTGGGTGAATGGAGTCGGTGCACCCTCAGATTGTCAGACAAAACGGGGATTAGCACTTCAGGCTCTGAAACCGGTAATTCGTTTAAATACCAAGCACACGTCATAAAATATGGTATCGACAATTATCAATCAGAGGAAAGTGTACTTTCAAAGTTATAAAGATATGCGAAAATACAGTAACTGATTGAATATAAAAAAATAATTATGAGCTCGATGAGTCAAGCCATTTTGTTCATGGGTATTTAACGCAGGCAATATGTAAGCTTGATGAATAATTGGCTTTCGGGATATAAGGGTTAAACAGGAAAAAAATATTTTCCTGCATATTCATCAGAACTATACCCTAATGTAATTTCCTTTCGAACTTTAAGCTTTGGAAGGGATAGCAGGGTGACATCACGTGGCACCTGACAGATAAGAAATATTTTGTACATGTAGGTGTTATAAAGAATATCCAGCTGAGATACCAGTTATTTACAGTTTTAAATAAAAGGCAGCCCAGCAAAATACTCAATGCTATATGTCCGCTATGAATGCTTCTGCGCCACCACGAGGATGTATCGCCAAAGCCGGTGACTATGATATCCACTACTTAAGTTATGGTGAAGGGCCTGCCGTCGTTTTTTTGCATGGCAGTGGCCTTGGTGCCAGTGCCTACAGTAACTTCAAACAGAATGTTGCGGTTGTGGTTAGTTCAGGGCATCGTGCCGTATTGATCGATATGATCGGTTTCGGCTATTCAAGTAAGCCTACCGGTCTTGACTACACAACGGAGCTGTTTGTGACCACAGTCAAGGCAGCACTCGATAACATTGGTATTGAGCGGTGTTCTCTGGTTGGTAATTCATTGGGTGGAGGAATTGGGATCCGTTTGGCATTGGACCATCCTGAACTGGTTGAACGGCTCATTATGATGGCACCCGGTGCTATTGAGGAACGGGAAACCTACTTTGCTATGCCCGGTATCGCCAAGATGGTGAGCGTATTTGTTGATGGTGTGGTAGATCGGGATGGGCTGCGGACTGTGCTGGAAAGCCTGGTTTTCGATCCAAAGCACATAACGAATGAATTGCTCGAAGAGCGATTTTGTATTCTAGAAACGCAACCTAAAGAGGTGTTATCGAGAATGGCGATTCCATCGATGGGCGAACGGTTGAGTGAATTGCAGTGTCCTGTGTATGGTTTTTGGGGGCAACAGGATCAGATGACGCCAGCCAGTGGCGCCAACAAATTTCTGAATCAAGTGCCCAAATGCGAATTCCTGATATTCTCAAATTGTGGGCACTGGGTTATGGTTGAGTACGCTGAACGTTTTAACCTTGCACTGAGAAACATACTTACAGGAGCCTGATTAATGCCATTAAGCCAATCGGATATTGAACGACTTGGCAGTGAGTTGTATCACGGCATGGTTAATCAAATTACCGTTCGGCCATTAACAGAAAGAATTCCTGATATCACAATCGGTGATGCCTATAATATTTCTCGACACTATTTGGATTTGCGCTTGGCGGGTAATCGAGAAGTTGTGGTAGGCAAGAAAATCGGGGTTACCAGTACCGCCGTGCAATCAATGCTGGGTGTGTATGTCCCCGACTTTGGTTTTTTGACGGATGCGATGCAGTTTTCGGATGGCGATGTGCCTATTGGACATCTAATTCAGCCAAAAGCTGAGGCAGAGATCGCGTTTAAATTAAAAAAAGCGCTGCGGGGCCCGGGTATCACCATGGGTGATGTGTTGGCTGCCACGGATTCGGTGATGGCTTGTTTCGAAATTGTGGATTCCAGAATCGAAAATTGGAAAATAAAAATACAAGACACTATTGCCGATAACGCATCCTGCGGCGTATTCGTGGTGAGTAATAAGCGCGTCGATGCGACTGGCCTTGATTTGTCTGGTTGTAAAGTCAGGGTGTACAAGAACAGTGAATTCCTAAGCGAAGGGGAGGGTTCAGCGGTACAGGGTTCGCCACTGGCATCGGTTGCCTGGTTGGCCAATACATTGGGTGAACTTGGGGTTGCACTTGAAGCCGGTGAGCTGGTGCTTTCGGGTTCGCTAGTGCCATTGGAACCCATTGTTCCGGGTGATGTGATGAGCCTGACTATTCAGGAGATCGGGTCGTTAAATCTGAACTTTATCAAATAGTGAGTGAGAACGATTCGGAAAAGACTATGGCAAAAATACAATGCATGATTATCGGCTCAGGCAATATTGGCACTGATTTGATGATTAAAATTCGAGATACTTCGGAAAAGTTAGCCGTCGCTGCAGTCATTGGAGTTGACGCTGAGTCAGAGGGTCTGGCAATGGCGGCCAAGTCTGGCTTTGCGACAAGTTGTAAAGGTATCGAGGGCGCGCAAGAATTTACAGAGTGGGATGATATTCGTATTGTTTTTGATGCGACATCAGCGCGCGCTCACAGGCATCATGATGTGATTTGTCGTGCAGCTGGTAAGCAGATGATTGATCTGACACCTGCGGCCATCGGCCCGTATTGTGTACCTGTGATCAATATGAACGAACACCTGGATAAGCCAAATGTCAATATGGTGACCTGTGGTGGTCAGGCGACAATACCGATCGTTTATGCGGTCACCCGCGTTGCCGATTCTGTGCCTTATGCGGAGATAGTTGCTTCGGTATCCTCGCAATCAGCGGGTCCAGGCACGCGAGCCAATATTGATGAGTTTACACAAACTACGGCGCGGGGCTTGGAAAAAGTCGGCGGTGCTAAATATGGTAAAGCCATTATTGTACTTAACCCGGCTGAGCCACCGATGATTATGCGTGACACGGTATATACATTGTCATTCAATGCGAAAGAGAAGCAGATTGAAGAATCCATTCATGCCATGCTGGCCGACATTCAAAAATATGTACCTGGCTATCGATTAAAGCAGGATGTGCAGTTTGAGACAGTGGGTATAGATAAACCGTTGGCGATACCCGGGTACGGTAAGGCTATTGGCTTGAAAACAACAGTTTTCCTTGAAATTGAGGGCGCGGGACACTTTTTGCCAAAGTACTCAGGTAATCTGGATATTATGACTTCAGCAGCTTTGGCGACAGGTGAACGCATCGCTGAATTTAAATACGGGGTAGTAGCATGACTGGTAAATTAAGTAATCCCTTTGAGGAAAAGGTTTTTATTCAAGATGTCACTCTGCGTGATGGTATGCATGCGATTCGCCATCAATACGGTATTGAGCAGATTGCGGCGATTGCTAAAGCGCTGGATCAGGCCGGTGTTGATGCTATTGAAATTGCCCACGGAGACGGATTGAATGGTTCCAGCTTTAACTATGGCTTTGGTGCGCATACGGATTGGGAATGGATTGAGGCAACCGCAGATGCAGTAAAAAATGCGATGCTGACTACGTTGATATTGCCGGGTATTGCAACCGTGGATGCATTAAAGCGGGCCTATAAGTTAGGTGTGCGGTCAGTCCGCGTTGCAACCCATTGTACCGAAGCCGATGTTTCCAGGCAGCATATCGAGTGTGCCAGAAATCTGGGTATGGACACGGTTGGTTTTTTGATGATGAGCCATATGAGTGAGCCAAAAGCATTGGCGCGACAAGCAAAGTTAATGGAAACCTATGGTGCACAGTGTGTCTATGTAACCGATTCAGGCGGTGCGATCGATATGGACGGCTATGCCGAGCGTTTCAAGGCTTATGACGATATCCTTAATCCGGAAACGGAACGGGGTGTGCATGCACACCATAATTTATCGCTGGGTGTCGCTAATTCAATCGTTGCTGTGCAAAACGGTGTTCGGCGGGTTGATGCCTCGCTGGCAGGAATGGGTGCCGGTGCGGGTAATGCGCCACTGGAGGTCTTTATCGCGGCCATTGATCGTATGGGATGGAAACATGGCTGTGATGTTTACCAGTTGATGGACGCTGCTGAAGAATTAGTGCGGCCCTTGCAGGATCGACCGGTACGGGTGGATCGCGAAACTCTGTCACTGGGTTATGCGGGCGTGTATTCGTCATTTTTACGCCACGCAGAAAAAGCGTCAGCAGATTATGGCATTGATGTGCGTACTATTTTAGTTGAACTAGGTCGTCGGGGCATGGTAGGCGGCCAGGAAGATATGATTGTTGATGTTGCACTCGATTTAATCAAACAGCAGAAAAATACACAAACTAATAGCAAAAAGAAGGTGATCGAAAACGCTTTTTCAGCGCTTTAAATTACGCTGCGGACATTTTTATTAAGCCAGTTTGGATGGTTATGTTTATTCTTTGTCAAAATTAAAAACGAGTTTTTGCCTGTCTCGGCGTCATTATGGCAAGATCACATTAGTAATCGCGCAAAAGGTAAATTTACACACGCAATGAGCAAATTGCGAGAAATGATAAACCGTCAGATTATTTTGGGAGAATATTTTGTCAAGCTCTGTTTCTGCTGGAAAAATATCCGGCCTCGGTTACATTATTCTGCTAGCACAGGATATCAAGGGTTGGCGTATATTTGGCTCAGATGTGCTGGGGCTAATGTTAAATTCGGAAGTCAGCAATGCTGAGAAATTATTCTTTCGAATGGATAACCACCCTTCGCGTTTAATCGTGAAGCAACATGACGCGGACAAATTGGCGGCTGTTGGTTGGGAGTGCTCTGGCAAAGCTTCGTATGAGACCGTGATTGGTGCAATTGAAGCGTCGGGGGCCCAGATTGAACGCGGTAGCGTACAAGCGGCAGCCGAACGAAGTGTGGCAGAATATGCGCATAGTGTTGATCCTGATGGTAACTCATTTGAAGTGTTTCATACCCGAACCGACCTGCGTGAGGACTTTCAATCCCCGCTGGATATTAACGGGTTTGTAACCGGAGATCTGGGTATGGGTCATGCAGTTATTCCCGCGCCGAAAACTGATCAAACAGAGGCATTTTATCAAAACGTATTAGGGTTTGGTGCAAGCGATAATCTTACCTTGCCTTCTCCGGCAGAGGGAATGCCGGATATGAATGTTCGGTTTTTTCATGCCAATAATCCCAGGCATCACAGTCTGGCACTTTTTAACTGGCCTAACCCACTTGGTTTGGTGCATTTACTTCTGGAAGTGTCGAGCGTGGATGAGGTTGGAGCCTGCCTGGATCGGGTACAAGCTGGGGGCTACCCCTTGATGGCAACGCTGGGGCGTCATTGTAATGACAATATGTTGTCTTTCTATGTGATAGCCCCAGGTGGTTTTGCAATTGAATATGGTTGCGACGGTCTGCAGATTGATAATGATACTTATCAAACCACCTTCAGCACCCGGGCGGATATATGGGGACATGATTACATGCCACCCGTTCCAGCCTGATTTATGCGCGTTTGAGAAGCAGACAAAACACTATGAGTAAATTGATTTCCCATACACAGGCAATCAACAACATTGAATCGGGCATGACCATTGGCATTGGTGGCTGGGGGCCGCGTCGAAAGCCAATGGCGCTAATCCGTGAATTGCTGCGCAGGGAAGTGAATGATTTAACAGTGATTTCGTTTGGTGGTGCCGATGTTGGTATGCTGTGTGCTGCAGGTAAGGTTAAAAAACTGGTGTTTGCTTTTGTTTCACTCGATTTTATTCCCTTAGAGCCCTATTTCCGTCAAGCTCGGCAAAAGGCTGAATTTGAGGTAATGGAGATCGACGAAGGTTTAATGGTGCTGGGTTTGCGGGCGGCGGCCATGGGTGTTCCTTTTATTCCAACTGAGGTTGGACTGGGCACAGATGTAATCAGGTATAATAAAAACATTAAACTGATCGACTCCCCTTATGACGACGCCAAAGAATGGGTCGCGATGCCGGCATTGAATCTCGATGTCTCGCTGCTGCATGTTGACCGCGCTGATCAGCGTGGTGTTTGCCAAATTAAAGGCCCCGATCACTACATGGATGATCTATTTGCCCGGGCAGCAAACACAACGATTGTCTCTTGCGATGAATTAGTTGATACCGGATTCTTTCATCAGAACCCAGAAGAAGCACGCTATGTGTTCTGGGAGCGAAGCGCTACCAATTACATTGTGCACAGCGCGTTTGGTGCGCATCCGAGTTCTTGCAATCCACTGTATGGTATCGATGTCAGACTTTTCAAAGAATACGCCGCCAGCGCAAGTCGAGAAGGTGGATGGGAGCAGTATTTTAACGAATATGTATTGATCGATGAAGCTGTTTATCTTGAAAAAGTTGGTGGTGCCGATGCGATTCGATCTTTACCACTGCCAATATATTAGTCTTATCAGGCCTTAGGACACTGTGATGAGAGAAGAAGTATTGTGTAATCCATTAGCAGATCTTCTAATCTGTGCCTGCTCCAGTGTATGGGATAGTGATTCTGAAGTGTTGGCGTCAGGTATCGGTTTAATTCAGCGCTTGGCTGCGTCGCTGGCAATGATAAAAAATCCAAATCTGATGATGACCGATTCTGAAGCCTTTATAGTTTCAGAGCCGGTGCCCGTTGGTCGGCGCAATGGCTATGAGCCCAAGCGAGAAACATGGATGGGTTTCTCAAGAATATTTGATAACGTCTGGAGTGGTAAACGACACGCTTTGGTCGGCCCCAGCCAGATAGATCAGTTTGGGCAAGCGAATATCTCGGCAATCGGAGACTATGAGCAACCGAAAGTGCAGATGCTGGGTATGCGTGGATTTCCAGGAAATTCTATCAGTCATGCCAATTCTTTTTTTGTACCATTACACAGCAAGCGTGTTTTTGTTAAAGGTGAAGTCGATACCGTCTGTTCGATTGGGTATAACCCCGCCCGATTGCCTAAAGGGTACTGTCTGAATGATATTGATATTCGTCGAATTGTAACAGATTTGTGTGTGATGGATTTTGAGCCTGAGTGCAAGAAAATGCGAATTGTAAGTTTGCATCCTGGTGTGACGATTGACGAGGTTCAAGACAATACGGGTTTTGATCTGATTAAACCTGAAGGTTTGAGGCAAACCCCTGAACCTGCATTAGAGCAATTGACATCCATCAGTATATTAGATCCGGATAACCTGCGTATAAACGCTGTTAAAGCGAGGTAGGTACTGTGAGTGATATGACCAAAATTAAGATAAGTGCGAATGAAACGGTGGGCCGTGTCACGACAGACATTTTCTATGAGGAAGAGCATCCTGTTCTGTATAAAGTTGACGGCCCCATCGCCTATCTTACTCTGAATCGAGTGAAATACCACAATAGCCAAAACTCGCAGATGCTTTATGCACTTGACGATAGTTTTTATAAAGCCTGTGATGACGACAATGTAAAAGTAATTGTTCTGCGTGCTAATGGCAAGCACTTTTCGGCGGGTCATGATATTGGTTCGCCGGGCCGGGATTTTGATCAGGGACGTAATGATCGACGTTCAATGAACTACAATCATGACAACAAGCCAGGTGCAGAAAAAGCCTACATCCGAGAGGCAGAAGTTTACCTGGAATTTTGTCGTCGCTGGCGCGGCGTGCCGAAACCCACTATCGCACAGGTGCATAAAGGTTGTATTGCAGGTGGGCTAATGTTGGCCTGGGTATGCGACCTGATCATTGCATCGGATGATGCTTTTTTTCAAGATCCCGTTGTTCAAATGGGTTTTCCAGGCGTGGAGTATTTTGCGCATCCATTCGAACTGAATGTGCGACTGGCTAAAGAGTTTCTGTTATTAGGAGAACAGTGGAGTGCCGAACGTGTTCTTGCCGCTGGAATGATCAATAAAGTAGTTCCGCGTCAGCAGCTTGAAGCCACGGTTAAAAGCTGGGGTGAGAAAATCGCTACGCAACCGCGTCTGGCGTTGTCTCTCAGTAAAAAAGCCTGCAACCACATTGAAGAGCTGCAGGGCAAACGGACCGGGATTGACGCTGTTTACGCTATGCATCATTTTGCACATGCCAACAACACGCTTGTAAAAGGGGATTACATTGCCGGTTTTGACAGCAAGAAGATGGCACAATCGAATAAGGTTGCAAACAGGGAGCGCGAGGAATAAATGCATCCAGTACTTTCAACTTCGCTCACCCAGGCGCTTGGCTGTGATTACCCTGTCATTCAAACGGCGATGGGGTGGGTAGCGACCAGTCAACTGGTTATCGCGAGTGTTGAGGCCGGCGTGTTCGGCTTTCTTGCCGCTGCGGTTATGGACCCTGCTGAGTGCGAAGCTGAGATCCAAAAAATCAAGTCGGCCACATCTAAACCCTTTGGTGTGAATATCCATGGGTTTCAACCAGGCGTTGAGCGTATTGTGGATATGTGCATTGATCATGAGATTACTGCATTGTCTTATGGGCGTGGGCCAAACCCCAAAATTGTTAGTAAAGTTAAAAATGCGGGCTTGAAATGTGTTCCAACTATTGGTGCTGGCAAGCACGCTTCCAGGGCTGTGAATATGGGTGCGGATATTGTTGTTTGCCAAGGGCAAGAGGGTGGCGGACATACGGGTGCAACACCAACCTGGTTATTGCTGACAGATGTTCTAGATCAGAACCTTGGCGTGCCAATTGTAGCATGCGGTGGGTTTAAGGATGGTCGCGGACTTGCAGCCGCTCTGGCTTTTGGCGCTGATGGGGTTGCCATGGGAACACGTTTTATGATGAGTGCTGATAGTCCAACGCCAGATGCGACTAAAGCGGAATACATTAAATCTGATGTGTCGAACATTCCTGTTTCCACTAAACTGGACGGTCTTCGACAACGAATGATTCTCAACCACACATTAGATGAGCTGGAAAAATCATCGAGGTTCGGCATGCTGGTACGGGCTCTAAAAAATTCTTGGAAATTCAAGTCGCAGACTGGCATGTCAATAATCCAGACTCTTAAAACAGCTTGGGATATGGCAAGTAAAACCGACTTGACAATAGGCCAAACCTTGATGGCGGCTAATGCGCCTATGATCATTCAAAGGGCAATGGTTGAGGGCAAACCAGAAGAGGGAGTGCTGCCCAGTGGCCAGATTGCTGGCCTTATCTACGACCTGCCGGATTGTGCTGAAATAGTGTCAAAAATTATAGCTGAGACTGAAACTAATTTAATGCGGTTCTCACGTACGGAGGTTTAATGCCTATTAAAACAGAAGTCATTAATGGTATTGCCGAAGTGATTTTTGATCACCCGCCAGTCAATGCCTTTGACAGTTCCTTGTGGAATACCATTCCAGAAATAATTACAGCACTGGGAAAGCGGCAGGATGTTAAAGTCTTGCTTATTCGTGCCGAAGGCAAGGGCTTCTGTGCGGGTGTCGATATTAAGGAACTCGCGGAGAATTCATCTGCTATTGTAGAAGTTAATAAAGGTAATTTCGAAACCTTTAAGGCAATTCATCACTGCGAAGTACCGATTATATGCGCACCCCATGGATTTGTTATTGGTGGTGGTATTGGTATGTGTGGGGCTGCAGATATCATTATTGCCTCTGATGATTGTTTCTTTTCCCTGCCAGAAATAGATAGAGGTGCTATGGGTGGGGCTGCACATTTACAGCGTATATTGCCACTGCCTAAGGTCCGATCCGCCTTTTTTACCGGCGGCAAAATTTCAGCTACAGAAGCTTATCGTTTGGGTGGTATTGAAATGCTGGTTTCACGTGAAATCCTTGTCAGGGAGGCCCGTGCCTATGCAGAAGTCATCACCAGTAAATCCAGAGATGCCTTGCGGATTGCCAAGCAAGCGTTGAATGGTATTGAACCCTTTGACGTCGATGCGTGTTATCGTTGGGAGCAGGGTTTTACCTTAGAAATGTATATGCACAAAGATAGCCAAAGAGCACGAGATATTTTTGTCAAAAATGGCAAGTCGGCTGATTTTAAAAAGCTTAAAGCGGATCTTGGGCATGAATATTAATTATACGCCTCATCAGAAAAATTTCCGTGCCGAGGTACGAGAATGGTTGGCAGATCATGTGCCCGGAGAACGCTTGCCAAGCTTTGATACAAAAGAGGGTTTTGAACGGCATAGAGAATGGGAAGCCACGCTGGCGTCCGGAAACTGGAGTAATGTTAATTGGCCCCTTGAGTATGGTGGTCGAGGTCTTGATCTTATTTCGTGGCTAATTTTCGAAGAAGAATATTATCGTGTGGATGCGCCGTTGCGTGTGAGTCAAAATGGTATCTTCCTGCTTGCACCAACCATTATGGAATATGGCTGTAATGAACAAAAAGCACGTTTTCTCCCACCCATGGCATCGGGAAAAGAAATTTGGGCGCAAGCCTGGTCTGAGCCGGGCGCGGGTTCTGACATGGCTGCCATCACAACCAAGGCTATTCGCGAAGGCGATCATTACCTGATAAGCGGCCAGAAAATCTGGGCTTCGCGCGCAGTGTTTGCCGACTGGTGCTTTGGTTTGTTTAGAACCGAAGAAGGCAGTGAGCGACACAAAGGGTTATCTATGATCCTCGTACCACTCGACAGCCCTGGTTTGATCCGCCGCCCAATTGCACAATTGGATGGTGATACAGGGTTTGCCGAATTATTTTTTGATAAGGTGCGTGTGCCCGTTGAAAATCTGCTTGGTCCGGAGCATGGTGGCTGGAGCGTTGCGATGGTGACAGCAGGTTTTGAGCGTGGTTTATTATTGCGCTCTCCCGCGCGTTTTCAAGCAGCTTCAGCACGGTTGGTAAAGTTATATAAACAACATAAAGATCGTCTTTCTTCGGGGGTTGGAGAACAGGTTATACAGGCGTGGATGAATACGGAACGCTTTTGTGCTGCAACCTACCAGCTTGTTTCGCGGGTGCAGGCGGGTGCATTAATATCATCCGAAGCCAGTGCCAATAAGCTTTTTTGGTCAGAAATGGATCGACACCTGCATCGAACTGCCATGAGTATTATGGGCGCGCAAGCCGAACTGGAGCATGGCCTGGATGCGATAGATAATGGTCGTTGGCTCGGCGGATATATATTTTCTCTTGCCGGTCCGATTTACGCAGGGACTAATGAAATTCAGCGCAATATTTTAGCCGAGCGTGTACTCGGGTTGCCGAGAGTGGGAGTTTAAGAATAGCGATGGATTTTCGTTACACACAGAATCAACAAGATCTCATTGAAGCAACCAAAAAGGTGCTAGAAGGTAAAAATACCTTGCAGCGCTTGCGAGACCTTGTAGGCGAAAGGAGAGCGGAAAACACTATCAAACAAACGAAGGACAACGGTGCCTCTGATATCTGGAACCAATTCGCTGATCTCGGATTGTTTGGCATAATGGCCAACGAGACGGACGGTGGTTTGGAGCAGCCTCTTGTAGTTATGGCAGGGGTGGCCGAGGCCGCAGGCTATGTAGCTTTGCCAGAGCCTTTGGTCGAACTGGCTGGAATAGTGGTCCCGTTATTATCTCAAATGAATAACTTGGAGCATCTGATCCAAGTGCTTGAAGGCCGTTTATCGGTAGGTATTATCACACCATTGCTACCCATAAATAATGCCACTGCCTACCATGATATGTTTATTGTTACCTCTAAATTCGGTGGTGAACTGATATTAAAAGAAGATCTGAATTTAGAATCCAGACACTCGATTGACCCATTGCGAACCCTTGCCAAAACCGATAAACCAAGCTCTTTAAATACCCTTGCTGACTATCACGGAGCGGTACTCAGTGCAGCTCAATTGCTTGGTTTGGCCCAGCGCATGATTGACATGTCGTCTGAGTACGCTAAAAACAGATATCAATTTGGGCAGCCTATTGGGGCGTTTCAAGCCATAAAACATCAGCTTGCCACAGCGTATATGCAGATTGAATTTACCCGACCAATCATTCAGCTAGCAGCTCTTCAAGGAGGAGTGGTGGTTCATAATGCCAAGCTTGCTGCGATAGATGCAGCCATGCTAGCGGCTGAAACGGCCATTCAGGTACATGGTGGCATGGGTTACACCTATGAAGTAGATTTACACCTTTTTATGAAACGTACCTGGGCGCTATGTGGTGAATGGGGTGACCGAAGTTATCATATGAAAAAATTGGAAGACTACTTGCTGAATGGTGAGCTGGAGATTGGTACGATGCGAACGTTTATTTAGGGAAATAAAAAATGGCAGAAGCGTATATCGTTGATGCAATTCGAACACCAACGGGACGCCGTAAAGGTGGCTTAGCCGAGGTACATGGCGCTGATCTGGGTGCCCATGTTTTAAAAGGTCTGGTAGAACGCAATAGTATACCAGATGTTGAGTATGATGATATTATTTTTGGATGTGTCGATACAGTTGGCCCACTGGCAGGTAATATTGCTCGAACCTGTTGGTTGGCAGCGGGGCTGAGTGATCAGGTTCCTGGCGTCACCATAGACCGTCAATGTGGTTCTTCTCAACAAGCTGTACATTTCGCGGCTCAGGCTATTATGGCGGGAATTCAAGATGTGGTTGTAGCTGGTGGCGTACAGACCATGACGCAGATCCCGATTAGTTCAGCTATGATCCTTGCCGCTCCGCTAGGTTTTACTGATCCTTATAGTGGTTCTACTGGTTGGGTTGAGCGCTATGGTAGGAATCCGCCTACGCAATTCAAAGCAGCACAGATGATTGCTGATCAGTGGGGCTTTTCTCGTGTCGATCTGGAAGTCTATGCGCTGGAATCCCATAGACGAGCTTTGAGTGCCATCGAGGAGGGACGATTCGATAGGGAGATATTGTCATTGAACGGTCTGAGCCAGGATGAAACCCCGCGCCGAACCAGTTTAGAAAAGATGGCAGAACTCGATTATCTGTTTAGCTGTGATAAGGTGACGGCTGCGGTATCCAGTCAGACCTGCGATGGTGCGAGTGCAGTATTAATGGTGTCAGAAGCAGCGTTAAAGAACTATGAATTGACACCACGCGCTAGAATTCATCATATGAGTGTTCGTGGTGATGATCCAATTTTTATGCTGACAGCTCCAATTTCAGCGACTAAATATGCGTTAAAAAAATCCAGGTTATCCCTAGAGGATATTGATCTGATAGAAATTAACGAAGCCTTTGCTTCAGTTGTAATGGCATGGTTGAAAGAAATTCAGTATCCTCATGAAAAAATAAATGTTAATGGCGGTGCCATAGCTTTGGGTCACCCATTGGGGGCAACGGGTACTAAGTTGATGACTACGCTATTATATGAACTTGAACGTACAGGCGGTCGCTATGGGTTGCAAACCATGTGTGAAGGTGGCGGCCTCGCCAATGTCACCATCATTGAGAGAATGTGATGGAGCAAACCGAACTCAACAAACTGATTAGTTAAAAATCATGAGCAATCTCTGTAAAAACCGAACTGTGATTATTACTGGTGCCGGTGGAGGCCTGGGGCGTGCACATGCTTTGGCATTTAGTGCTGAAGGAGCCAGGGTAATAGTCAATGACATTAATGAAATGGCCGCTCAGACGGTAGTGGAGCAAATTTGTGACAATGGTGGTACAGCCAAGGCTAGTAACTTTGATATCACTAATTACCAGGCTTGCACTGATGCAATACAGGATGCTGTTGTCACTTATGGCGGTCTTCATATCGTGGTTAACAATGCCGGTATTAATCGCGACCGTATGTTTGCGTCCATGACGGAAGACGATTGGGATGCAGTAATCGCCGTACATCTTAAAGGACATTTTTGCTTAAGTTCAAATGCAGTGCGTTATTGGCGTTCTCAATCAAAAGCAGGTCGTACAGTCTCCGGGCGTATAATCAATACCACTTCCGGTGCGGGTTTGCAGGGCTCAGTCGGGCAATCAAATTATGCAGCAGCAAAAGCTGGAATTGTTGCATTAACATTAAATCAGGCAGCTGAACTTGCGCGTTATGACGTCACCGCAAATGCCATCACACCCGCAGCCCGTACGGGTATGACAAAAGCAGTTGCGGTCATGGCCGAGCGCATGAAGAAACCAGATGACAATAGATTTGATTATTGGTCAGCGGATAATGTATCACCGCTATTGGTTTGGCTTGGTTCGGAGTATTCCGCACATATTACCGGCAAGGTATTTGAGGCTGAAGGGGGCAAGATTTCCATTGCTGATGGTTGGCGCAGTACCGAAGGCGTTGACAAGGGCGATCGTTGGCAGCCAGGTGAAATTGCCAATGTAATGGATCAATTACTGGCAAAAGAAAACCCCGCCCAACCCGTTTACGGCACTGAATGGCCTTAGCAACAGAACCTATGAAATTTTCTTTTAATCAAGAACAACAGCACATTGCACACATTGCGGATGCTTTTCTAAGCTCGGTTTCAAATAGTGAATCGATACGCGAGGCCATGGTAACAGAAACGGGTATTGATGGCGTTTTGTGGCAGCAGATTACACAGAAAATGGGTTGGCACTTGACGCACATTCCAGAGCAATTCAATGGTCTTGGCTTGGGTTATGTCGAACTTTGTATTTTGCTTGAACGGATGGGTGCAAATCTGGTTTGTGCACCTTTTTATTCTACTGTTGTACTTGGTATTAATTCATTATTGATAGCCGGTACTAAAACACAGAAAAAGCAATGGTTACCATTGATTGCAGAAGGACAAAAACGACTGGCGCTGGCTTATTCCAGCCAAGGTAGAGTCTGGGGTGTGGAATCTGTTACGGCCCAATATCAACAGCAGGATAACAGCTTTGTTATAAATGCCGATTATCGCTATGTGATTGATGGTCATACTGCGGACGCATTTGTGGTTGCTGCTCGTGATGTGTCAAGCGGTAATATTGCCTTGTTTTTGTTATCAGCCGAGACAGTGGGTGTGACTCGGTATTGGACGCCTTCAATGGATCAGACTCGAAAACTGGCGACTGTTAAATTGGAAAATGTTTGTGTGGCCAAAGATTCGATCATGCTTGATACATGTGGCGATAGCTTGATACCGTTGGATAACATTTTGGCCCTTGCGTGCATTGCTCTAGCGGCCGAACAAATGGGGGTTGCGGAAAAATCGTTAAGCCTGACGCTTGATTACATGGCCGAGCGGAAGCAATTCGGTCGTGTAATAGGCAGTTTTCAAGCAATGAAACACAAAGCAGCCGATATGCTGAGCAAAGTAGAAGCCGCCCGTTCTGCTGTTTATTACGCCGCCTGTGTAGCCGATGAGTTTATGGCTGGCAACGACATGGGTGCAGAGCTGCTGGAAGCTGCCAGTATTGCAAAAGCCTACTGTTGTGAAGCTGCCTATTTTAATACCGGCTCAGCACTGCAAATGCATGGTGGCTTTGGTTTTACCTGGGAATGCGATGTGCAGCTCTACTTCAAGCGTGCCAAAGCAGCGCAAGTTAGTCTCGGTGATAGCGCCTGGCACAAAGACCGAATAGCCAATGCTATACTGGGAACGGTTGGCTTAGATGTAGTCGCTGGCTAACTCACCGATTTCCCGCCACAGGCGATAGTGCTAATTTACAACATACTCGTAAGGTAGGAGGGCGGAATACTTTTCCTTGGGATAGAATGAGGCATGGAGGCCGATTACAAGTGCACATGGATGTGTTCACAACGCGTCCTGTGAGAGGTGTATTTTTTATTTATGACCCGGGAATAAATATTTAATAAAAAAACGGCTGACATGCGCAACGAATTTTCTTTCCTCAAATCGGATGACAGCGTGTCGAGCGTTATCATATACGACAAGTTCTTTCTGACCTCGTTTCGCCTTATAGAGGTGTTCAACATATCTTAATGGCGTAAGATGGTCTTTTCGACCATGTATAAATAAAACAGGTACAGAGATTGGAATTTTTTTCACTAAATCTAACTGTGGACCACGGCAATGAATAGCATTTTTTAATCCTGAGCCGACCAGCAGCATCAATACTGAACCAAAAAAATAGCTTAACCACAAGGGAATCCAGCGATAAATTTTTTGAGCTATAAATTGTACATTGTAACCAGTGCTTTCGACAACAATGGCACTAACCCGGCGATCACTGCTGGTGATTGAAATCGCGGCAGCACTACCATTTGAAACACCCACAATACCAACCTTGCCATGCTGCTTGTGTTTGTCAAGATAATCGAGTGCCGCTTTTAAATCCCGGGCTTCACGTATGCCCACGGTTGTCATACCTCGTGGGTCAAAATCGCTGGTACCATGATTGCGACCATCAAGCATCAGCATTGCAAACCCAGCTTTATTTATTGCAGGCAGTAAGGGTAGATAATAGCGTCGATCATCCATACCGCCATGTAGGGCAATAATAACCGGCGGTTTGTGAGTACAACCCAGATGATTTTCAGGTGGTGGCACATACCAGGCATTAATCGTTAGCCGATCAGATGTGATAAATGAAATGTCCTCGTATATCAGGCCTATACAACCCGATTTAATACTTTCTTGCAGGGGTGGTAGTAAATAGTTATAGGATTTTCTATTTCGAAAATGTTGGCTGTATATTATGAATAATGCTGTAACGAAAGACCAAAATAAAAAGATTAAGACGAAGAAAATAAATATGTTTAGTGACAAGTTAAATTCTCGGTTAGCGTATCATTGTAGTAAAACTGTAAATGGAATTAGATCTTTATGTCACTAAAGAATTCAGGTTTTTTATGTGCCCATAATTCACCCCAATAGCGTCCTCCGCCATCGAGAGTGATGACCTCACCGGTCATAAAGTTTGAAGCATTGCTGCCAAGGTAACCAACCAATTCAGCCACTTCCCACACGGTTCCGAATCGTTTCATTGGATTGGAATCTGAGAAGGATTCTACTGCAGAAAGTGCGTAGGTGTTCATTCCTTCAGATGAAATGACACCAGGGGCTACGCAATTCACCCTGATTTTTAGCGGTGCCCATTCCACAGCGACCGTTTTTGTCGTATAAATAATGCCAGCTCTGGCTGCGCAGGTGTGAGCGATATCTAACATGCCGCGATCAATGACGGTGGCCATGTTGATAATATTGCCGGCTACGCCTTGCTCTCGCCATTTTTTTGCAGCGGCCTGCATCATAAACCAGGTACCGTTGAGGTTATTGTCAATAACGGCTTTCCAGCCATTGGGGCTGATATCAATTGCAGGTTTAGGAAACTGACCACCGGCATTGTTGAATAGAATATCGATACCACCAAACGTCTGCCAAACATCTTCAAATAATTGCTCTACTAAATTATCATCACGAATATCAATTTGTCTGATTTCAATATCCAGTTGTGCCTTTGACATTGCATAGGCTGCTGTTTGTAGTTTATCTAGGTTGCGACCGCAGAGAATGACTTTAGCACCGAGACGAGCATACAACCAAGCGGTAGCCTTGCCGATGCCACTGCCGGCTCCCGAAATTAGCACGGACTTATCCTTAAAAAGATTTGGAGTATAAATCGTGGGAGCGGATGCGAGTTGGGTATCGCTCATACCGAATACAGGTTGCGCCTGCGTCATAGGTTAAATCCGTGATAGAAATTATCAATCAAAAAGTTGGCTGGCAATAATAATTTTACGTATTTCTGTAGAGCCTGCACCGATCTCCAATAATTTCGTTGATCGAAACAAGCGATTTATTTCAGATTCCCAGATATAGCCATTACCACCAAAAATCTGCACGCCATTGTCGAGTACTTGATTGCACATATTGGCACAATACATAATAGAAGCAGCGGTACGCGCGTGGATATCGCCTTTGCCTGCTTGAGATGCCTTTATTTCATTGGTTTCTGCCAGAATACTCCAGCAGAATGTTTTCATTGTTTCTACCCAGACATACATATCGGCTAATCGTGACTGTACCATTTGGAACTGTGCAATGGGTTTACCGAATTGTTCACGGGTGTTGGCAAAATCGATACTTAACGCTAGTGCGCGTTCTGCGGTGCCCACGCTAATCGGTGCGACCATGGCTCTTTCAAAATCCAGGCCGCTCATAACTACTCGATGTCCTTGGTGTTCAACACCGATAATATTTTCTATCGGAACACGCATATCTTCGAAAATTAACTCAGCAGTTTGACTGCCACGAAAGCCCATTTTTTTTAGCTTTTGTGCAACTGTAAAACCAGGTGTATCAGTTTCTACGACAAAAGCAGTAATACCCTTTGAGCCTTTGCCTGGCTCTGTTTTAGCATACACTAGGCAGATATCAGCAATTGGTCCATTCGTAATATAAATCTTGCTGCCATTTAGTATATAGTGATCTTTATCTTTTTTAGCCCTGGTATTCATTGAGCCAAGTGCGTCTGATCCAGCGCCTGGCTCAGTTAAGCCAAGGCAACCGATGAGCTGGCCAGAGCAGAGTCCTGGTAAATATTTTTTACGGAGATAATCAGAACCATTGTTATCAATATTGTTGGCACAAAGATTGTCATGAGCGACCCACGCTAATGCCAAAGCATGATTCCAACGGGAAAATGCCTGGCAAACCAGACCCGCGGACAGCATGTCCAGGCCAACACCGCCATACTCTGGGCTAACCGTGACACCGAGCAAGCCCAACTCTCCCATCATTGGCATAATATCAGTTGGCCACCACTCTTCGTCATCCATTTTTTGCGCTAAAGGGTATAGCTGCTCTTTGGCAAATTTGTCAGAATGACAAAGTAAAATTTGTTGTTCGTTGGTGAGATTAAATTGATGTGTCATAGTATAACCAATTGGATTGGTTTTAATTAATTTTCAATTTCAAGAAGTACTTTATTTATTGCGACTCTCTCGTCCTGTTTTACGTTAAGTGTTTTTACAGAACCGTTCGTCGGTGCAAGAATAGAGTGCTGCATTTTCATCGCTTCCAATATAACCAGCGGCTGACCAATTTTAACTTCTTGTCCCTCGCTGACTTCCAGTCCGATGATCACTCCGTGCATAGGAGCTTTAATTACCCTGGCTAGAAAATCAGTGTTATCGATATCAACATCTGTGCTAATATCCCTAACTGTAAATATGGGCGCGCCCGATATGGCTAAATGCATGATTTTTTCGCTTTCACTATGAAAAATCACCGAGAGTCGCCGTTTATTGACAATAAGCTTTGCGTAACTATCTGAAATTGATAAGACTCTAATATCGATTTCAATTTCAGAAAGGGATACTCTGTAAGATCTTGTAGCGTTGGCTCGAGCGCATATTGAAATTAGTGATCGCTGAGCGTTAATTTCATAACAGCGCAGGCTTCGTAAGTTTGCAGTGCTTGACCAGCCTAATAGATCAGAATTTACATTCAATGAATAAGCTTGATATTGCTGCATCGCTAAAACATGTTGAAGCACAGCAGCAACGGCATAGTGCATATGGGTATTTTTATATTTTCTGTTATTTTGTAAAGAACATTTCGGAAAATTCTCATCGATAAAAGATGTGGTTGCTTTCCCCTGCACAAACTGTTGATTTCTTAATGATTCGATCAAAAAATCCCGATTAGTTTTGATACCAAACAGTGCGGTGTTATCCAAAGCAGTGATTAACTTTCTTCGTGCTTCTTCGCGATTTGCTCCAAAGGCAATGATTTTTGCCACTAGCGGGTCATAAAAAGGAGATACTTCTCCGCCAGATTCAATACTTGAATCTACTCTAAGATCCATACCATTAGGTTCTATCCACTGGATGACAGGTCCGGCACATGGTAAAAAATCAGCATCTGGATCTTCTGCGTATAAGCGCACTTCGATAGCATGGCCTTGTAGTTTAATATCAGATTGTGCAAAACCAAGTGTTTCACCCTGGGCTGTTCGCAGTTGCATTGCAACTAAATCGAGGCCCGTGATCATTTCCGTTACTGGATGCTCTACTTGTAGGCGCGTATTCATTTCCAAAAAATAAAATGCACCGTTTTTATCCAGTAAAAATTCAACAGTACCAGCACCAATATAATTCACAGCCTTCGCAGCCTTAATAGCTGCATTACCCATCTGTGTACGCAGTTCATGAGTCATAATAGGACACGGAGCTTCTTCAATTATCTTTTGATGTCGTCTTTGCACTGAGCAATCCCGTTCGCCTAAATGCACAACATGACCAAAAGCATCTGCAAAAATCTGAATCTCGACATGGCGCGGTTTAACGACGGCCCGTTCGATAATTAGGACATTAGAACCAAACGCACTTTTAGCCTCCATTCGCGCTATACGAATGGCATTGGGTAATTCAGATACATGTTTTACCAGCCGCATACCGCGCCCACCACCACCTGCGGCAGCCTTTACCATTAGGGGAAAGCCAATTTTTTTTGCTTCAGTAACCAGGGTTTTATCAGTCTGATCTGCCCCCTGATAGCCGGGTAAACAAGCCACACCAGCATCGATCATTGCGCGTTTGGACATAGCCTTGTCGCCCATAATTCTAATTGCGTCTTCAGGTGGACCTACATAGATAAGGCCTTCGCTGTGTACGAGTTGGGCGAATTCTGCATTTTCTGATAAAAAGCCGTAGCCTGGGTGAATTGCTTGTGCACCAGAGCACTTGGCTGCTTCAAGTATTCTTTCTGGAATTAAGTATGATTCGTTCGCAGCTGATGAACCTATGTAGACAGCGTCATCCGCATATTTTACATGTTTCGCTTCAACGTCTGCATCGGAATAAACAGCAACAGTTTGTATTCCCATTTTTTTGGCAGTGCTCATTACCCGTACAGCGATTTCACCTCGATTGGCAATCAAAAGTTTTGAAAAGTTATTCATGGTAAAGAAGTTTGTTGCTGTTCGTTGTATTGTGTATGATCTGAAATGAATGAAAACTCCACCAACTAAAATCTAGCGACTCCGTAACTGTTTTCACGACACTCTCGTGCATTTGCTTCTAAGCAAGTTTCTAGCGCAAAGCCTGCTACTTTACGGGTATCTCTTGGATCAATGATACTATGTACTAAATTTCGACCAGCAGTATAAAAGGCATCTTGCTGACGTACAAAATGTTTGGTAATTGCTTTTTCCTGATCAACTAGTTGAGCCCGGTCAACTTTTTTACCTTTGCGTGAAGCAATTAATTCAGCGACTTGTGTCATAGTCTTAGCAGCTTGTTCACCTCCCATCACATTGGTAACAGCATTGGGCCATGCAAATAAAAAATCAGGCTTATAGGCGGCGCCACACATTCCGTAATTTCCAGCACCGAAACTTGCGCTAATAATTATCGAAATTTTTGGAACCTTGACATTGGCGACAGCCTGAATCATTTTTGCGCCATGCTTAATCATCCCTGCTTGTTCAGAATGAGTACCAACAAGGTAACCGGTTGTGTTGTGTAGAAAGATCAGCGGTAAGCCAGTTTGATCACAAAGCTGAAAAAATTGTGCCGCTTTGGTCGCGCCAGATGGATCAATTGGCCCGTTATTGCCAATAATTCCACAGGGAAAACCCATAATACGCGCGTGTAAACAAATTGTTGCAGTGCCATATTGCGGTTTGATCTCATCGAATTTAGAGTCATCGACAATTCGCACAATAATCTCTCGAATATCAAATGGTTTTTTATAATCAATTGAAACCACACCTACGAGGTCTTCAGGGGAAAAGTGCGGTGCTTTTACAGACATTCGCTTGAGCGAGTTACTGTTTTTGTTCCATTGGAGATTTCCTATGACGTCACGCGCTATGCCTAAACCGTGGGCATCATTCTCAGCTAAATATTCAACCAGTCCTGACACACTCGCATGCATTTCAGAACCTCCAAGTTCCCGTTCATCTGTTATTTCACCTGTTGCCGAATGGACTAAAGCAGCTCCAGCTAATGCAGCCAGACCGTTTTTTTTAATACCGATCACAAAATCAGAAAGACCCGGCATATAGGCACCACCCGCTGTGGAAGGGCCGTGTAAAACTGTCAAGGTAGGGACCCCGGCAGCACTGAGATGAGCCAGGTTCCTGTATAAAGCGCCGGCATCTACCCAGTTTTCCACTGTAAATTCCATCAAATTAGCGCCGGCACTTTCAACCAGATGAACCAGAGGTAATTTTTGCCGCTGCGCGATATCCTGAATGCTCAGCCCCGTTGATACTGTGGTAGGTGTGTAAGAGCCTGCCCTGATGCCACTGTCATCGACCCAGATCATGCAGCGCACCCCTTTGATAAAGCCGATACCACAAATAATACTGGCACCGGGGATACTCGTTACGGGGTTTGGATCTTCAACAAGATAATTGGACAGTGTATGTAGCCGTAAAAAAGGCATGCCTGGATCAAGTAGGTGAGCGACTCGATCATGAGGCGCAATCTGTCCGCGTTTTTCAAAAGTTGAGCGACGCCTATTGGAAGCCGTTATCGCTCGTCCTTCCAGATCTCTCAGCCGTTGAACAAATTTTAGCATATCAGTGCGGTTTTTTATAAAATGATCTGATGAAGGCTCTATCTGTGACTTATACATTGATATCCTATTTATGAATAAATTTAAGACACTCGGTTGATGCTTTTTCTATTGATGAAAAGTTCAAGTTATTTTAATGGAAATGATTAAATTGTAAGATTCTTCTATAATTGTGTGTATCGGACTTTTATTCCAGTGTAGACATGACAATGGCATTGTCTAGTTTCATCTTATGTCACTTGTAGATAAACAACGTATAACTCGCGTTTCGTTTACGGCATCAGAAATCCAGAAGCCTGTTGAACTGTTCTTTCTAGATTTCTGGAATAATGCTTCAGAACATAGCTAATTGTCAGACCGGTTTTAGCCTGGGGTCTATCCAGTACTTGTTCTTGTATTGCTAGGTTTGCTTTCCTGTTCTGAACAGAAGAGGTAACTTAACCAAGAATATTCTTACAACACTTCCATGAGTGAGATCAAGTTTGCACCTAACCTTGATACTGATCACTAAAATTTTATTATACGCTTCTACGTTGAAATTTAAGTCAATACTGCTAGAGAGTATAATACCTCAGGTGATTTTAACCTTTAATAGAATTCAAAGTTTTGAGCAATACGCTATCTATTTCAGTTCATGTCGAAAAATATTGTGGCTGTGGAGTTCATGATTCCAGGCACTTTGTATAGTTTTCTGTAACTTCAACTGGATCGTAGTCAAGTTCAAGTTCAAGTTCAAGTTCAGCTAGAGTCTTACCCGACCTGGAGGTAGTCGATATTTTTTTTCACTGGATTTTGTAAGATAATCCCTAGCCAGAGCAATAGACTCCAAATGGCCTGTTGAATATTCGAATGTTGGATTCTAGCAAAAGAAGTTGCTTACGGGCATATCCCATTTATAAGGCTCGCCCTATTTAATCGGCTTGGTGATCCATCACAAAGTTTCGTCCCAATATTTTAGTCGTAATAGCTTCGGTTATGATTGACTTCCTACTTTTATGCAGCGACTAGTGAGGTTACCTTGAAGTATTTACAGACTGCTATTCTGCTGGGGTCGGCATTACTTAATCGCAATTCTGATATTATTAAACCGGCATAAATATAGTGATGAAGTATTGTACGCAATTGCATTTTAATAGTTCAAAGTAAGCATCACTATATAATCGCCGGGTTAAAAGTCCACACATGACTGCTCAAATCAAGGTAAAATATACTCACAAAATACTTAAATATCAATGAATAACTTGTACTAATTATGCTATCGTTCTTTGGTTTTAAAAATTCTATTACGATTTAAGTTAGGATTGGTAATGCAATAGGATATTGGGTGCTAGTAACCTATTATACACTTCATTGCCAAAGGTGGAGACGTTAACGCTATTTTGAATAGGGGGTTTCTTGCAAATTTTCAGATGCTTTTAACCATAATCCACATTATTGCATAATATGGCTAGTCCAAAAGGGAGACCTCCCGGCTTTGCCGGGGAGGCACGCATAGTTTGACAGATCCGGAAGTCCCATAGTAACTCCAATGTGTGAGCCGCCAA
>NZ_CANLDD010000018.1 GCF_947489355.1 uncultured Microbulbifer sp.
TTCACTTCCCGGATCGCCTGGAGAAATATATCAGCCTATGAGGCTACTTGGCTGACACAGAGTTTTGAACACCCTCGACTTCCATGTCGAAGAAGAGCATAACGGGCAGCTGCTTTTACTACCCAGTTCATCGTGGATACCAACCACCAGGACTCATACCATTGTATTCAAAAGACACTGACCGGCCGGATACCTGTTTGATTCACGCTATGTCCCGGTTTGCCACCATTGCCAAAAAATACTGTGAAAGCGAAAAAAAAACGAATATACGAAAGCCTCTGCACCCAATTATTCACAACATCAATAAACGCTATGGCGAGCAGCTCCGCCTGGCTGCCACCCCTTGAATACCAACAGCAATGTAAGTTACGCCAGTATTCCCAGGCCCGGCGGCAGCGCGCCACTCATCCTATTTATACGCTCATGCATTGGATTGCCAAGCGAGCCAGTCTGTATGATAACGAACGAAATTAGAAAAGCGGGTCGAAAGACCCGCTTTTCTAGAGGCGCTGGCAGAGCTGGCAGCTAACAATCACCCAACCCCGCACGACAACAGTTCTTTCAACGAGCAATCCGGAAATCACTCACAGGGAACAACATCTTCCGCCAGCAGTCCTTTGTCACCTTGTTGCATTTCGAACTCAACCGCCTGCCCCTCATTAAGGGTCTTATAACCCTCGCCGCGGATGCTACGGTAGTGAACAAAAATATCTTCAGTTCCTTCTCCACAGGTGATGAAGCCATAACCCCTTGCGTTATTAAACCACTTCACAGTACCTGTAACGCGATCACTCATTGAGACAACCTCATTATTGTTATTGCGCCCACCTCTATTACCCCATACGTAAAGAGGGACAAACGCCACCCTATTATTAACAGACTGCACCATGCAGAATGCTGTCTTGAATCATCCTTTGGACAGATATCCAGCGAACGTAAACTGATTTTTAGATAAAACAGCGCCAGTGTCTAGTTTTCTATGTGAAATAGATACTAGGTTTGTACCGATATGCGTAATTAACCGTCAAAAGCTTGGCAAAGGGCAGTATCTATATGACTCACTTGTACCTTATTACACTTGCGGTGGGCTGTCACACACAGGCTCCCTTGTTAATGAAGGAATATCGGCAATATGTAAGGTAGACGTAGGAAATGCACAGGAGGCTCCATGACCCTCGACAATCCTTAAGATTGATAATAAAACCTCCTGTTTTATCTCGTGAAAACGGATCCAGTCTGTCGTTCGCGTAAACGTATACACAAAGAAATCCAGCGATGAGGCGGCGAAGCTGTTGAAGTTAACGATCAGTGTTCGATTGGCATCTATTTCTGGGTGCCGCTGTAACATTGCCCTTACATCTGAAACAATCGACGCCATCAAATGCGCATCTTCATAACGGATTCCGATGGTTTCGAAAATCCTCCGATTTAGCATGCGTGAAGGGTTTTCTACCGCAATCTGGGTAAAAACACTATTGGGCACATAGACCGGGCGCAGATCGAAGGTACGTATCCGGGTAAGGCGCCAACCGATATCCTCGACTGTGCCCTCAATCTCCTTATCTGGTGAGCGTATCCAGTCCCCCACCGCAAAGGGGCGGTCCAGGTAGATCATCAGGCCACCGAAAAAATTTGCCAACAAATCCTTGGCCGCGAAACCTACCGCCAGTCCGCCGATTCCACCGAAAGCCAGCAGGCCACTCACGCTGTAGCCCAGGAACTGCATAATTACAATGCCTGAGGTAATGGCTATGGAGGCCCTGACAAGCTTACCGATCGCACGTACCGTGGTTGCATCCATCGGCTTGCCGATATAGCGCGGATTACTCAGATTGCACTCGGTACTGTGGGAGAAACGCCAGGCAAACCAGGCCAGAACCAGGATAAGCCCTATCTCCCGCATCGGTTCTGCTACAGAGAAGATTTCCGCACCGGTGGCCTGTTCCGCATACTGTGCCGCAAACGTCAGTCCCAGCAACCACACCAAAACCTGCCCCGGGGGCGACAGTGCCCGCACCAGGGCATCATCCCAAGGGTTCTCTGTCTTTTCAGCCCGAGCCGCCAGCCGCATGACGAAACGGCCATACATCCAGGCAGCCAGTGCCGCAATCAGTACGAACAGGAAGACAATCACGATCCAGGCGCGATTCTCGCCCAACCAGGACAAAAGCAAGTGCTCTACGGATTCCACTAACATCCCCTACGTTTAACAACCATACAGCCCAACTGCCTCCCCTCTCTACTAATGGTGCCAGGATAAGAGCCAGTCGCGCGTTCTGTGCCAACGGGCATTGGTTTCCAGTTCAGACCAAGTAGTGATAGAGGGCCTGCCGCGCATGGCACTCAGACGCGCACGGGATTCTGAATGCGGCACAAAGTCCCGCAGGGCGGCGAGCGCCTCCAGGGCGCCCTCACGACTGTTGCACACTACCCCCATATCGCAGCCGGCCTCCAGGGCAGCTCGGATTCTCTCCCCATAGCCGCCAATGACAGCAGCACCGTTCATAGACAGATCATCGCTGATAATAACCCCGCCAAAGCCGAGGCGTCCCCGCAGGATATCCTGTAGCCAGTAGCGGGAAAAGCCCACAGGTCGGCTATCAATATTCACGAAATGAATATGGGCCGGCATAACTGCATCCAACTCTGCGGTACCAATACAGTCAATAAATGGCAAGGCATCGGACTCCATCACCTGATCCAGGGTGCGCCCATCCTCGGGCAATTCCCTATGGCTGTCCTCAAGCACATGGCCGTGGCCTGGAAAATGCTTGCCGGTCGCCGCCATGCCCGCCTCCCGCATGCCCTGGATAAACGGGCGTACAAATGCGGTCAGGCGCTTGGGGTCTGCGCAAAAGCTGCGGTCACCAATGACCCGACTGCGTTGGTCATCTGCGTCCAAAACCGGCGCAAAACTGAAATCCACCCCAACTGTCAGCAATTCTGCCGCCAGCAGCCAGCCCACATCCCGCAGCTGCTCCTGTGAGGCTCGCGCGGACAGGGCCTGCAGGGATGGCAGCCGGGTAAATTCATCGCGAAAACGCTGGACTCTGCCCCCTTCCTGATCGACAGCCAACAGCAACTCCGGACGCACCGTGCGGATTGCAGTAATCAGCTCCTGCAACTGGACCCGGTTGTGATAGTTGCGCGCGAAAAAAATCACTCCCCCCACAAGCGGATGTCTCAGCAACTCGCAATCCTCACCGGAAAGCTCAAGCCCCTCAATATCGACCATAACCGGCCCCAGCGGTGCAGACATAATAAGCTCCTCGAATAGTTCCGCCGCCTGAACACCTCTGTCAGAGGCTATTTCGCAACAACCTTGAGCATGGCAGTGGCAGCTGGCACCAGTCGCTCCAGAGTCTCCGGCAAACTGCTCTGCGCACCAAAATCCTCCCTCAGGATAGCCTCTATGGCATCGAAACTCGACAACGTAAAGATGGTCGCACCCAACATAAAGTACAGGCGCCAGTAGAAAGTGACAGGGTCCACCCCGGGGAGGGCTCCTGCCAACAGGCCGGCAAAACGGCGATAGCTATCGCCATATCGGGACACGATGAAACGGCGCAAATGCCCCTGGAACTGCGTATAGGCCAACCCTAAAAGGCGCATGAAACGCTGGGGGTCGAGGCCATTTTCACTGAGACTGCCGAGCCCCACCCGGTAGAGACTCCCCAACAGGTCTTCCACATGCAGGGGCAGTCCAGATGCAGCCCGCCTGTCCAGCTCTGACTCCAGCGCGCAAGTGAACGGGGTTAAAAAACGTTCAAATACCGCCTGAATCAATGCTTTCTTTGAACCAAAGTGATAGTTGACCGCGGCCAGATTAACCCCGGCCGTGCTGGTGATTGTCCTAAGGGATGTCTCGGTAAAGCCGCGCTCCGCAAACAGAACCTCTGCGGCGTCCAGTATGCGGCTAACGGTGTCCGTATGGCTCATAAGCATTAGACCAAAATTTAAAACAGGTGTTTGATTCTGGCCAGACTAGCACATTCCACCATCGCACCGGTGACACCTTGTTCTACCCCCCCCAAGTCCCCGATCAATCATCGAGGCCGTGGCCACAGTGCGTATTGGTTAGGAAAGCTATGTTGAGACGTACCACTCCCCTAGGAGCAGGTGTGGTTGGCTTAGTTATGGCTAGCCCGCCCTACTCTAGATTGCCGGGTCATTGCGATGCGAGAGGGTGCTGCCGCCAGGCCCAGGCCGGTGCGAGTCACACAATCACACAATAAAGGCAGTCTGTGCCTTTGTGCCGGTTTTTCAAAAGCGTCTATCCAACAGATCTTGACCAATAGATCCTGATAGTGCGGTTTCCTCTGCGGGCTAAAATACGAAGGGAAGGTAGGCGCGGCACACAGGGAAAAACTCCGGTCACCCCTGAGGTCGCATATAATGCAGTATCAGCTCTGCCGCCTCCTCTACTGTCTCTACGATGTGGAACAAGTCCAGATCTCCTGCATCAATGCAATTTCGCTCCAAAACCGTATCCACTAGCCAGTTGTAGAGGCCACTCCAGTAGTGCCTATCCACTAGTACAATGGGAAAACGCCGTACTTTTTGCGTTTGCACCAAAGTTAGTGCCTCGAATAATTCGTCCAAGGTGCCGTAACCTCCCGGCAGCCCCACAAACCCCACAGCATGCTTGACAAACATAAATTTACGCACAAAGAAATAACGAAAATTCAAACTGATATCCTGATAGGGGTTGGCCGTTTGCTCAAAGGGAAGCTCGATATTCAAACCGATCGAAGTACCCGGCAGGTCAAAAGCACCACGATTACACGCCTCCATCAAACCCGGTCCCCCACCGGTGATAACCGAAATACCCTCTGCTGCCAATAGCTCACCCAGTTTCACGCCCTGCTGGTATTCAGAGCTATTCTCTGTAAAGCGCGCACCACCAAAAACCGTAACCGCACCACTGAGTGCGATCAGGCGTTCAATGCCATCTACCAACTCCGACTGTATGCGCAGCACCCGCCATGCCTCGGCCATTTTTGCATCCAGCATTATTCCCTCTCTGTCAGGCCTTTCAACAATCGTGTTCATTCCCTGTCTGCATAACCAATGTAGCAGCATATAGAACGGGGGTGCATTGGGATTGCAAGAACATCAATTCTGTATATAATCCCAGCAACTGTATAAAAATACAGAACTTCAGGTAACCCTATGACCAATCTCACCGCCCGACAAACCCAAGTATTGGAGCTGATCAAAGCCTATTTGGTTGAAACAGGTTATCCGCCGACCCGGGCGGAAATTGCCCAAGAGCTGGGATTCCGATCACCCAATGCCGCCGAAGAGCACCTCAAGGCTCTGGCGCGCAAAGGAGCCATTGAGATGGTCGCTGGCGCCTCCCGCGGCATTCGGATTCCCGACCACCAATCCGGCCTTCCCATCATTGGTCGTGTTGCCGCGGGTCACCCTATTCTCGCGGCAGAACACATCGAGGACTATTGCAACCTTCCCGCCAACTTCTTCCGCCCCCCTGCAGACTACCTGCTTCGGGTACACGGGATGAGTATGCGCGATGCGGGCATACTCGACGGTGATCTGCTTGCGGTACAAAAAACCGAACAGGTCAGGAATGGACAAATTGTCGTGGCGCGCATTGACGACGAGGTAACCGTTAAACGTTTCCGCCGCAAAGGCAACCAGGCGGCGGTGCAGTTGCTGCCTGAAAACGAGGACTTTGACATCCTTCGGGTGGATATGCGGGACAACAACTTTGTGATTGAAGGGTTGGCCGTGGGCGTTATTCGTCAAACCCCCTAATTTTTCACGCCTGAAACGAAAACAGCGGCCACTGGCCGCTGTTGAAACTCCCCTGGGTAACCGCTCGATCAGTGGATCGTATGGTTAACCGGCAGTGCCTCCTCGTCTTCCTCAAGGTAACCAGGCTCCAGGTCATCCAGATTATGCACAGCCTCAATGCCCGCTTCCAGCATAGCGCGGGCAATAGCCACCTTATGCTTTCTCATAAACTGGAGACTCTCGTCTGAGAAATGAATACTCACCAGAGGGTCCTCCTTGTGGCCACTACGACGCAATGCCACGTCGCCATTGGCCAGTTCAATAATCTCAAAAGTTTCGGAGGACATTTGCTTTTCCTTCACCACAAATCAATTTCCGCCCAGTGTACCACAGGCTATTTATAAGTTTCAGTGGGCGCAGCCGGCGGAGCAAATGGTACACAGGTACCCTTAACACTCCTCCAAATTGGCGCGCTGCCTGCGCACCAATTCACTCAGGGCACTGTGCCACTCTAGTAGTATTTCAGCGGAAATCGCGTTAGATGCGGGGAAGGCAATACTGTGCAGTGGGATCAGGTTTGCCCCTTTCCGCACGGATTCCCTAGTGGGCCCGGGGGCAAGTTGTTGCAGCTGCTTCCAAGCTTGAAGCAGTTTACTTAACCAACTATCGGGATCAGCGCTGAGCAAGGACAATTCCCTGGCCTCACTGCTGACCACTCCCTGGCTTTCAAGACTATCCAGGATTACTTGCAAAGACTCAGGCTCGAAACCCAATTGCAATTGGATTGCCAGCTCAGCGAGGAAAGCCCTGTAGGCTTTCCATAACTGAAACAGGGCCGCCTCTTCCAGGGCCCTGCTTTGCAAGTCAGATTCGCCGGTCCTCTGTAACAACAGCTGACATTTGCGCAGTGCAGAGACAACCAACCCCGTATAGAGAGTCGTCATTGGCTGCCCTGAACTGCTTTCTTGCGCGGGGGTTTACGTCTGGCAGTGGTGCTTTTACTGCCGGTCTCCACCCGCCAAGCGCCTTCACGATAGAAAGCACGCCATCCCGTCGCTTTGCCCTCCTCCTCAGATTGCACATATTGCTGCTGCATCTTGCGACTGAAACGGACTACAGTGTCCCGCCCTTCATTGTCTTTGAGCGGGGCCGAGAAGAGGAAGCTGTACTTGGGGTCGATTTCGCTCTTGTGAGGCAGCAGCTCTTTGACCAGAGGGGCGCGTGTCTCGCGTTTTTTTGGAAACTGGCTGGCCGCCAGGAAAAGCCCGCTGGCACCGTCACGCAGGATATAGTGGTCATCCACTTTCAAGCACGACAACTCCGGCATGGGCACCGGGTCCATTTTTGGTGGCGCCGGCTGGCCACTTTTCAATAACTTGCGGGTGTTTTTACAAGCTTCATTGGTACAGCCGAAGTACTTACCAAAGCGACCGGACTTCAGCTGCATATCACTGCCGCACTTGTCGCACTCGATGATCGGACCATCGTAGCCTTTGATCTTAAAGGTGCCCTGCTCAATTTCGTAGCCGTTACAATCCGGATTGTTGCCACAGATATGGAGTTTGCGGTGTTCGTCCAGCAGGTAGCTGTCCATGGCCGTGCCGCATTTGGCACAACGACGCTTCTCGCGTAGAAGGCGGGATTCCGCTTCCTCATCCGTGTCCGCATCAACCGCCTCATCGCCGGACACCAGGTTCATGGTATTGACGCAGCGCTCCTTGGGCGGCAGAGCATAGCCGGAACAGCCCAGAAATACCCCAGTGGAACCGGTGCGAATCTGCATATGACGTCCGCATTTGCTACAGGTGATATCCGTATCGGTCGGGGTATTGCGGCGCATGCCCGCCTCGGCAGACTGCGCCTTTTCCAGGCGAGCGGAAAAGTCCCGATAGAACTCATCGAGCAACTGTTTCCAACCTTTCTCCCCTTCGGCCACCGCATCCAAGGACTCTTCCAGGCTCGCGGTAAACCCGAAGTCCATCAGATTTTTGAAGCTTTCGCTGAGGCGATCAGTAACAATATCGCCCATCTTTTCCGCGTAGAAACGCCGGTTTTCCAGGCGCGCATAACCGCGGTCCTGAATGGTGGAAATAATCGATGCATAGGTGGAGGGCCGACCAATGCCGCGTTTTTCCAATTCCCTAACCAGGGCCGCTTCGCTAAAGCGCGCAGGCGGTTTGGTGAAATGCTGTCTCGGGTCCAATTTCTGCAGTGCGAGCCTGTCGCCGACTTTGACGTCCGGCAGCACCAGATCCTCCTCCTTTTTGCCCCCAGAAGGCGCCACTTTGAGGAAACCATCAAAGCGGATAACCCGGCCCCGTGCGCGCAGTTCAAATTCACCGGCGCTGACCACGATGGAGGTAGAGGTAAATTGTGCAGGTGTCATCTGGCAGGCGACAAACTGTTGCCAGATCAGGTTGTAGAGCCTTTCCGCATCGCGCTCTACCCCGGATAGCATATTCGGGCCCATGCGTACATCGGAGGGTCGAATGGCCTCGTGGGCCTCCTGGGCACCCGTCTTGCTGCTGTAGGTGTTAGGCACTCCTGGCAGGTACTTATCGCCGTAGTGCTCGCCGATATATTCCCGCGCAGATTCCACTGCCTCCCCACTGAGGTTGGTGGAATCGGTACGCATGTAGGTAATGTGCCCCGCTTCATACAGACGCTGAGCCAGGGTCATGGTCTTCTTCACACCGAAACCGAGGCGATTACTCGCCGCTTGCTGCAGTGTCGAGGTGATAAACGGGGCTCCGGGTTTGGAGCTGGTCGGCTTGTCGTCCCGCCCGCTAACAACGAATGTACTGGACTCCAACTGTCGCGTGGCACCATTCGTCTGGGCCTCATTGACGGGACGGAATACCTGACCGGCCTGCTTTTTGACCTCAAGGCGCAGCTTGTCGGCTTGATCGGTTTTTGTGTCGGCAAACAGAGTCCAGTACTCTTCCGGGATAAAGGCGCGGATCTCCCGTTCCCGCTCCACTACGAGACGTACGGCCACAGACTGCACGCGTCCTGCGGACAATCCCCTGGCCACTTTTTCCCAAAGTAGCGGCGATACCATATACCCGACAATACGGTCGAGAAACCGCCGTGCCTGCTGGGCATTCACCCGGTTGATATTCAGGCGCCCGGGGTCTTTGAAGGCACCCTGAATCGCGGACTTGGTAATTTCGTTAAAGACCACCCGGCGATAGCGATCGTCATCACCGCCGATGGCCTCGCGCAAATGCCAGGCGATTGCCTCCCCCTCGCGATCCAAATCTGTCGCTAGGTAGATATGGTCAGCGTTTTCAGCAAGCTTGCGCAATTCGCTGACGACTTTTTCCTTGCCTGGCAGAATTTCATAATGTGCCAGCCAGCCGTGATCCGGGTCTATGCCCATGCGCTTGATCAGCTGCTCGTGACTCTTTTTGCGCTTGTAAGCCGCTTTCGCCTCCGGGGAGAGCTTGCGGGTTTCTGCCGCGCGCCGCGCCCGAGCCTTTGCATCAACAGGCTGTTTGCGGCCCCCACCTGTGGGCAAATCGCGAATATGGCCAACGCTGGACTTAACCACAAAGTCCTTGCCGAGGTATTTGTTGATGGTTTTTGCTTTGGCCGGTGATTCAACGATGACCAGTGATTTACCCATAACTCTCTGATTTAAAATAAAAATTTACTGCTGTTTGAGGCCCGGCAAGCCGTGAGTGCAGGCTTGCGCTGCGCGAATATATAAGCTCCAGTCACTGCGCGGTCAAGCAGAGCTGACAATTTTCTGTGCCAAACAACAAAAATGTCCACCCGATAAAGGACTGGAAAAGAGGCATAGCGCCTGTCTCCTCTTCACGCTATCGAGCCCATCAGGCTAATCTACCGGAGGCCTTGCCGGACTCGGTTTGCGTATGACCCCCTCTATCAGCGGACTGAATTCAGCCAGTGCCGATAACAGTTTTGCAAAGGCCTGTCCCCCACCAGTTTCCCGCCACTGGATGCCCAACCCCACATCGGTGGCTACGACTGCATCGGTATCCACTGGCACTTTTTCCAGCAATTGATGCAGATGATGCCAGGCGGATTGGGGAGCCGCCCGAGCGCTACCCCAATCCCAACACCCGGCAAAATTCAACTCGTGCGCCACCCGCTGGCGCTGTAAACTCCAGCCGACCTGCAGCCCTTTGCGATCCCGCCACGGATGGGAATAGACGGCGGCAGTCCCCCTGCCAGCGGGGGCCGGAAGGGCCTGAATCTGCACAGTAATGCCCGCCCGTGCAGCCCGGCTGCGCATGTCCGCCAACTGGCGGTCTCGCCGGTTGGGTTTCAGCCACATCACCGGCCCCAGTACCAGTCCAATGACGAGGGCAATAATGATCACTGGCACCCATTCCGACATAACCGCCCACCTGATCAATAGACAAAAACCGCCATTGTGTGCTGTTTCGTATGATCTGTGTCAAACAGTTTTTTTACGGTAGACTGAAAATGGCTGTCGAAAGGGTGTATTCACAAAGTCAATAATAGAGACGGGAGAAAGCACATTATGGCGGAATATCAACGAATTTTGGTCGGCCTTGATCTCTCCAAGGAATCCTCTCAGGTACTGAAAAAAGCCGCAGCACTTGCCGGGGCATTCGGCGCTGAGATGAGTTTGGTGCATGCCATAGAGCCTTTGACTTTTGCCTATGGCGGAGATATCCCTATGGACCTCTCCGAAGTACAGGATCAGTTGCAAACCCAGGCCAAAGAACAGCTGCGCAAGGCCGCACATGCGCTGAATATTCCCACCGAACGACAACATGTCATTCTCGGCCAGCCGTCTACCGAAATACACCGCCTGGCCGGGGACCTGGGGGCAGACCTGATCGTCATCGGCAGCCACGGCCGCCACGGCCTGGCCCTGTTGCTGGGCTCAACGGCCAATGGGGTGTTACACGGGGCCAAATGCGATGTGCTGGCAATCCGCGTGCACCTGGAAGATAAGTAGCTGATCAGGGGGGCAGTTTAAGGTTGGCATAACCACCGCCCTCAATCGCCAGAAACACGCTCAGCCGCCCCCGCCTTCGAGTTCAGACCAACGCTCAAAAGCGGCCTCCAACTGCGCTTGCTTTTCTGTGAGCAAACCCAACCGCCCCTGCACCAAAGACGGCTGTTGGCGGAAAAAAGCGGGATCAGCAACCTCCGCTTGCAAAGCGCCGATTGCCTCTTCCAGCCCTTCAATCAACTCAGGCAGGCTGTCCAGCTCTCGTTGCAACTTGTAGCCGAGCTTCTTTTTTTGATCCCGCGACTTCGCCCTATCCGCGGGTTTGGGGGAGGGCGTGGTCTCGGTGATCTTTTCCGCTTTGGTCCCCGCTGCGAAGCTGCCCCCCTGGCGAATAAAATCGTCATAACCTCCCACATACTCGCGAATGTAGCCATTCCCTTCAAAAGCCAGGCAGGCGCCCACCACATTGTCCAAAAAGGCGCGATCATGACTCACCAACAGGACGGTACCGCTGAAGTCCAGCAACAATTTCTCCAGCAACTCCAGGGTTTCCGCATCCAGGTCGTTGGTGGGTTCGTCGAGTACCAGAATATTAGCGGGCAGACTGAACAGCTTAGCCAACAGAGCACGATTGCGTTCGCCACCACTCAGGGCGCCAACCCGGGTGCGCGCCTTGGCACCACTGAACAAAAAATCAGACAGATAGGACATTGCGTGGCGGCTCTTACCACCAACAAGTACCGAATCGCGGCCCCCGGTCACATTATCCAACACCGTTAAATCGGGATTCAACTGGTCACGGTGCTGATCAAAGTAGGCTATCTGTTGCTTGGTCCCCAGGCGCACACGGCCACACTGGGGCTGCAAATCTCCCAGCAGCAAGCGAATCAGGGTACTCTTGCCCGCGCCATTGGGGCCGATCAGGCCGATCTTGTCACCGCGCATCAAGCTGAAGGAGAGATCACGAATCAGCGGTTTCTCGCCGGGATAAGCAAACGTGGCATCGGTCAGCTCCGCCACCAACTTGCCGGACCTCTCCCCGCTGTCGACAGAAATTCTCGCAATGCCCTGCTGGCGCCTGCGCGCCTCCCGTTGACGCCTGAGCCCTTGCAGGGCGCGGACTCGCCCCTCGTTGCGGGTGCGGCGGGCCTTGATACCCTGGCGAATCCAAGCTTCCTCCCGGGCCAGTTTCCTGTCGAATAGCGCCTCAGTTCTGGCCTCCTCCTCCAACAGTTTTTCCTTTTCCTCCTGATAGCGCTCGAACTGACAGCGAAAGGCGCGCAAATGGCCCCGGTCCAAGTCCCAAACTGTGCGGGACAGACGCCGGGCCAGCGCACGGTCGTGGCTCACAAATAACAGGGCGCCACGATAGTCGGCAAGGAAGTCCTCAAGCCACTCCACCGCAGCAATGTCCAGATGATTGGTGGGCTCGTCGAGGATCAAAAGGTCCGGCTCCGTTACCAGTGCGCGGGCAAGTGCCGCGCGGCGCTGCCAGCCACCGGAGAGCGCCTCAACCCGCCCATCGCCATCGAGGCCGAGACGGTCCAATACCCCACTGACACGCGGCAGCAGGCCCCAGCCCTGCGCAGCTTCCAGTTGCGCCTGCAGCTCGGCAGCGGGATTATCCCGGTAGCCCGCCAATACGGCGCCGATCTCACCCAGTCCACCTGCGACATAGGCATAGACGGATTCATTACAACCCGACGGCAGGGCCTGTTCCAGCATCGCCATCACCATGCCGCTGGCGCGAACAACCTCACCCTCGTCGGGGTCGGCCTGCCCGGCAATCAGGCGCAGCAAACTGGATTTACCCTCCCCATTGCGCCCCGCAAGGCAAATGCGATCACCACGCTCGATTTTTGCGCTGACTTTCTCAGCAAGTACTTGGGTCCCGTAGCGAAGACTGACCCCATCCAATAGAAGCAACATAAACACGCACTACACTTAACAAACCCGGATTGCATTCCCGCCAAATGAAAACGCGAACTCAATACTACGGGCCCTGTGAAAAATCCGCTATTTTAGCATTTTTATCGTGCTCTCCCGCATACTGGCGAGGATGCACCCAATATCGGGATAAATGAGATGTGGACCGACACAAGGGAGATTGCCCTGCTCTCCCCTCTCTTGATGATCTGTGTCTGCCTGATTGCCCCGTGCAAGGCCCAGCAACAGGCGCCGCCTTCGGAGCAGTCAGCGGCAATCCCGGGCGAAGAGGTTATTGTCTATCGCCAGAAACTGCGCAGGGCACGGCTCGCCATCGGCCACAACCACCCACACCAGCTTAAAAAACTGAAATCCGAACTCAAGGACTATCCTCTGGCCCCCTATCTGGACTATTGGATCATTCATAAAAATCTGCCGCAGCTGCCCATGGCGGAAATAAACCGGTTTCTCACCGAGAATGAAAATACCGCCATTGGCGACTGGATGCGCATACAACTCCTGATGCAATTGGGCAGTCGGGGCCAGTTTAAAGCCTATCTGAAATACTACCGGCCGAAGCCACAAAACCGCACTGCCTTGCGCTGTTATTATGCCGATGCCCTGTCCCGTCATGGGGACAGGGCACAAGCCTACCGGCTGGCAAGGCAGCTTTGGCTGGTGGGGCATTCCCAGGTGGAGGAATGCGACCCCGTTTTTGCCCGCTGGAGGCAGGACGGTGGACTTACCCAGAAGCTGATTTGGAGACGCCATCTGCTCGCACTCAAAGAGGGTAATCCGGCACTGGCCACCTATATTGCCAGGAAAATGAAGGCGCCCTACAAGGAGCTGTCAGCACGCTTGCGCCAAGTACACAAAACCCCCGAGCTGCTACTCAACTATTCCCGCTTTTTGGACGGCCTCCAGCAGAACCGGGAAATTATCCTGTACGGCCTTCATCGATTGGCGCGACAGGACGCAGCCAGCGCCGAACAGGCCTGGCAGCGCTATAGCGCCAGTTTTCTCTTCAGCGATACCGAACAGGAGACACTGTTGCACCACCTGGCGCGGCAATTTGCGCGACAGGAGAATATGCCGGGATTGTTGCGGCTTGGGCGGGGTCGCGCGATCAGAAATGGGCACAGCATCGAGTGGCTGGCACGCCAGTTCCTGCGCGAGTTGGATTGGGAACAGGTTGCCTTCTGGATCGACCGACTACCGCCAGCCAAGCAGCAACTCGACCGCTGGCTCTATTGGAAAGCCCGCTCACTGGACGAGCTCTACGGCGAGTCACACACCGGGGTCTCTGCACACCTCTACCGACAACTGGCACAGAAACGCAGCTACTACGGCTTTCTCGCCGCAGATGCACTGGGGCAACACTACAGCTTTGTTCACAGGCCCGCGCCGATCACGACCGAGCAGGTTCAAACCATAGCGCGCCGCCCGGCCTTTCAGAGAGCGCGTGAATTACAGGCCATGGGTGAATTCTTTCATGCGCGCAGGGAGTGGAATTACGCCACCCGGGATATGACTCCCGAGGAATTACTGGCCGCAGGTAAGGTGGCGAGCAACTGGGGCTGGTATCACAAGTCCATCCAGTCCGTGTTGGCCGCAAACTATCTGGACGATCTGGAGCTGCGCTTCCCACTGGCCTTCGCAGAGATCATTCACAATGTCAGTGAACGGGTGGGCAGGCAGAGTTCGCCACTGGACCCCTATATGATTTACGCGGTCGCACGTCAGGAGAGCCATTTCAGTCACGATGCCAAATCCAGCTCCGGTGCTCTGGGGATTATGCAGCTATTGCCCTCCACAGCCCGCGACACCGCGCGCCGCTCCGGGGTGCCCTTCCGCCGCAGTTGGGACCTGTTGAGTCCCGGCACCAATATCGCCCTCGGCAGTTTCTACCTGAGCACCCTGCTCAACCGCTTCGACAACAACCGCATCCTAGCTGCAGCAGCCTACAATGCGGGGCCATCCCGAGTGGCGAATTGGCTGAGGAAGACCCGCAAACGCCTGCCCTACGACGTCTGGATAGAAACCATTCCCTACAGCGAAACACGCACCTATGTTCAAAATGTGCTGGCATACACGGTCATTTACGCCTACCGCAACGGTGCCAGATTACAGTTACTAAAGGAGAATGAAGCCACAGGCAAACTCTAACTACCCCAATCTCTCGGCCAACCACGCTTGCAGCTGCGACCGGTCAAAGGGCCAGGGGCAGACCTCTTCAGGATCGCCGAGCCCCACTGCGGGAATCATCAACCGGAAGCGTTCGAGTAATTGATCGTCATCGGCGATATCCACTTCGCGCAATCGCAAACCAAACCGGGGCAGAAGGGGCCAGATTTCCACTTTTGCCTTTTCACACAGACTGCACCCAAGTGTCGTATAGAGTATGAGTTCGGTTGCGCCTTTCATCCGAAAAGTCCCTGCGAGTCCGCCCAGTAAAGACCTGCGGCACTCACACCCAGCAGCAGGGCCACCACCCAGGTGCGCGCTGGGGTCTTGCGCGCTCCGGAAACGCCAACAGCACCAGCGCCCGACAGGACATGACCATTGGCAATAGCAGAAGGCCCGGTGGTATCCTCTGCAACCGCTCCTGTGCTGACTGCCCCCTCCGATCGCGCCACTTCAGCCATGGAAACTGCGGGACGCACTGCAGTTCTGTCAATATCATCCGCGGGGCCGACAACGGTAAAGCACAAGGTATCGAAACGCAGCTCGTCACCGCGACGTACACGACTCTCCGCAACCCGGCGATTATTGACATAAGTACCATTGGCCGAACCGAGATCGATTACAAATAACAACCCTTCGCGCACTTCCAGACGCGCGTGGCGGCGCGATAAATGAGACAGGGAAAAGGTGATATCGCACTCTTCCGAACGCCCCACCACCGAACCCGCTTTCACAGCAAACACTTTCCCGGCAATGGCCCGGTGGTTTGCTCTTAAGGCCCAGGCAACACTTTTCGCAGGTGCCGCTTTGAGCCTGGTCACTTTCGGATCGACAATTCTCAGTATACGGGTACCAACTGTCAGCTGGTCATTCAGCCACAACCGATGCGGCATTGTCACAGCCTGCCCATTGACCAGAACCTGGGAGCCGGCGCAGACACTGTCGAGCATCAGTTGATGCTCTTTTTTTACAGCAATTTTCAGGTGCAACTTGGCCACAGAGTCATCGGGCAGACACAGATCGCAACTCTGGGCCCGCCCTACGGTCACGCCCGGTGAAACCAGCCAGATACTTTGACCTGGGTCCTTCACGTCGCAAAGTTTGAGCATTGACGTCGCTCCTCAACCTAAAGGGAATTAAAAAACAGGCCTCATCCAGGAGATAAAACGCTCGACGCTTAACCTGGCAATCGAACCAATGCCTTGCCGGGTTAATAAACCAGGGCCGGGCTGGCGCAGGCGCCTGAAATACGCGCAACTGCGCACATTGCACCGGCATTTCCAGGGCGGCAACCCCATAGGAATGGAAGACCTGCCGGGTTTCCAGGCTGAGAAGACCACTGGTAAAAAGCTGCCGAAACGCTCAGTTTTATTGTTAAAGTTGAGTTTAACATGGGTAATACCATTAGCGTGTGATTGGGTTTGCAGCATACAATGAAGCGAAGGTCTAGTATCCGCAAGGTGCGATGATGGCCACTTGAGTGCAGTAGGTGGGGTTACATAAAGTATATTTGCCGCGCCACTGGAGGAGGGCCGGCTTCTGCCGGGCTGGCTATCTCCTATACAATGATCATCACAGAGTACAGGTAGTTACACGCCAGTGAGTGAAGCCAAAGTGTCGCGGCAAAGCGGAGTTGTTCAGTGCATGCAAGGCGCCACGCGCAGTGCCGGCGCCACCCATCCCGGCTACCGGCGTGAACAGAATGAAGATGCCTACTGGGCCGATGAACAGAAAGGGATTTGGGTGGTTGCCGATGGTCTGGGCGGACACCATGCCGGCGAGCTTGCCAGCAAAACGGTTGTCGAAGAGGTTCAGCAATCTGCAGCGACTGACCGCCACTACGAACAGGCGCTGCGAAAGGCCCATACCCTGCTCCTTGGAGATGAACACTGCACGGCCAACATGGGCTCCACCGCAGTCGTTCTGGCCGAGGAGGGCGACTACTTCCGTATCTATTGGGTGGGAGACAGCCGGGCCTATCGGTGGACACCAGGCGGCAGGGGCGGCGAACTCAGTCAGCTGACCAATGACCACTCCTACGTTCAGATGTTAATGGATTCCGGTGCCATCAATCCTGAAGAGGCGGCCAGCCACCCCAACCGGCATGTTATTACCCGCTGTATCGGCGGCAGTACAAACCCAAACCTGGAAATAGACCGGGTTTCCTACCAATGGGCTGCAGGGCAAAAACTGTTGCTGTGCAGTGATGGCCTCTGCACCGAAGTGCCCAATGAGAAGATTGCGCAAATACTGGCAGAAAATACCGACAATCATCGCGCGGTGGATTTACTGATCGGGGCCGCACTCGATGCCGGCGGCAGAGATAACATTACCGTACAAATTATCGATGCCCCACCCCGGGCACCTGCCCTCTGCTCAACTTCGGACGCACACTCCCGAGCTGTTCACAACAAACCGCCATTCAAGCAGCTCCAGGGGCTGTCGAAGCGGGTGTTTGCAGCACTTCTTGTGGTAGCCGCAGTCACGATGGCAATCATCGGGCTTCCCAAGCTGCTTTAACAGGACCCGCTCACCATGGAAGTCGTCACCAGCGGTAGTTCATCCCTGCAAATTCCGGGCTATCGTATCCTCAAAAAAATCAATCAGGGCGGCATGTCCACGGTGTACCTGGCAATCCAGCGGAGTGTGGGCCGCCAGGTGGCCCTCAAGGTGATGTCGCCGGTTTTGAATGCAGACCCGGTCTTCAGTGAGCGATTCCAGCGCGAGGCCAATATCGTCGGGCAGCTCTCCCACCCCAATATTGTCGGCATCCACGATATTGGTCGCTACCGCAGCCTAAATTATATTGCCATGGATTATATGCCGGGAGGCTCGGTGTCAGAACGGCTTGAAAAAGGCCCTATGGCGCCGCTGGAAGCCCTGAATGTCGTGCGGCAAATCGCCATGGCACTGGATCACGCCCACAGCAAGGGCTATGTACATCGCGATCTCAAACCCGAGAATATCCTGTTGCGGGAGGACGGCTCCGCCGTACTCAGCGATTTCGGGGTCGCGCGGGCGGTCGCGCGCACCACCCGCATGACCAATAGCGGCATGGTAGTGGGAACCCCCCACTACATGAGCCCCGAGCAGGCACGGGGAGCCGCCATTGACGGTCGCGCCGACCTCTACAGTCTCGGGGTGGTCTTCTATGAAATGCTGACCGGTGCCGTGCCCTATCAAGCCGAGGAAGCGGTGGCCATTGCCATCAAGCATCTGACCGGCCCTATCCCGCGGCTGCCGTCGCGCAACGCCATTTACCAGCCACTGATAGACCGCTTTCTGGCGAAGGACCCGGACAAACGGTTTCAGCGCGGACTGGATGTGAGTGATGCCGTGGACCAATGGGTTGCTACCCTGGCGGGTAAGCCCAGCAGCCAAATCAGCCAGCTCAACAATGCCTCCGTTGGGATTTACAGCCTCACCCGCGCCCTGTTGCTCACCTTGTACAGCAGCGTCAGCGAGCGGATTGTGCGGGTCCTGAAACGAGGCAGAAAACACCCCGAGCAGCCACAGCGAACACAAACAGAACGGGACACTCTCGTGCGCCTGCACCAGCTGCTGCGTGAACCCGCAAAACACAAACGCCCCTGGCTGGCCGGCGGACTCATGGCCCTCTCCCTGTTCCTCACCTGGAGTCTGTTCAGCCTGATCAGCGCCAAAGCCCAATGGCGCAGCGGCCTCCCGCTCCTCGACAGCGCCAGCCGCTTTACCGCCGGGGTCCTGTCGGGTCAGGCAGCCGCATTATTGCCCACTCCCGATTCAATACCTGATAAGAATCCCGCCAGTGAAACCCAAACGACCGCTTTAGGGGCAACAGAGGGCGGGGAAAATATAACCACAAAACCCGTTGCGCTTGCAGAAAGTGGCGGGCCTCCGCGAAGCCCCGGCAGCGGCATGGACAAAACGGCCACAACAACCCCATTGAGCCCGGAGACAACGAAAAGTGCCTCCGGGACCATCCAGGCTGCGTTATCCGAGATTCCCAAAGCCCCACCCACCTATGCCCTGAATGTGAAGACATCGCCGCAAGACGCCCGTGTGCGCATTATGAATATTGCACCCCGCTATCAGCCGGGCATCAAACTAAAGTCGGGAAAATACGACCTGGAAATCAGCAAGCCCGGCTTTAACAAGGTGCGCCGCTGGGTCGATATCAAAGATAGTGACCTCACACTATCGCTTGCGCTGGAGCGGGCTTACTTTGCCGGGAAAAAAATCCGCTCGAAACTCCCATCCGGGGGCTGGGGGCCACAGATGATTGTGATCGAAGCGGGCAGGTTTACCATGGGCAATAACCGGCGCTCTTTCAGCAGTCCGGCCCACAAGGTGGCAATCACCCGTGCTTTTGCCATTTCAACCCATGAAATTACCTTTGATGAGTATGATCGTTTTGCTCTGGCCACCGGTCGTGCTCTGCCGGACGACGCCGGCTGGGGGCGCGGAGACAGGCCCGTTATCCATGTCAGCTGGGAGGATGCCCAAGGGTACGTGCAGTGGCTATCCTCAGAAACCCGCCAGCGCTACCGCCTGGCCACTGAAGCGGAATGGGAGTACGCGGCCCGCGCAGGTGTTGCAGAGCCTTTCTGGTGGGGGGGCGATGATGCGCGCGGCAAGGCCAATTGCCGGCGGGGATGCAATAGCGAATTCAACAGCCTCTTCCGTGTCACCACTGCACCCGTGGGTCACTACCCGGCCAACCCCTTCGGACTCTACGATACCGCGGGTAACGTCGCCGAATGGGTGCAGGACTGCTACCAGCCCGGTTATGACAGTAGCCGCACCGATGCAAACCCGCTGCGGATAGCGAACTGTAAATTGCACAGCGTGCGCGGTGGCTCTATGCGGGACACCTCCAGCAAGATCAGTGCGGATTATCGCAAGGGCCTCAGCGATGATAGCCGCTTGCGGGATCTCGGTTTTCGGGTGGTTATGGAACTCGAGTAAAGCGTGTCCCTGCCGGGATATTTTTGATGTTTCAGCCGGCCCGCTGACTTAAGGGTTGAGCCTCGAAGCGCATCGGGTCTATTCCCCTGCGCACAATTCCCAGACATTGTGAATCCTCGGGTTTCTGTGAAAATCCCTGTCCAGCAATTGCAGCGGCTTTACCCGGTAGGCTTTGTCAATCTCCCCATCCATTTTGAAACTGCGCAAATTATTTGAAAACACCAGTCTGCCACCGGGGGCCAGCAACGTCATGCACTGGTGAATCAGCGTTGCGTGATCGCGCTGTATATCCAGTACCCTGCGCATTTTGACAGAATTGGAAAAGGTGGGGGGGTCGAGGAAGATCAAATCGTACTGTCCTTTGCGATTTTGCTGGGCTGAGGCAAGCCACCGAAGGCAGTCCGCTTCCACCAGTTGGTGCCGGTAAGGGTCCATAGTATTCGCGCGAAAATTGCGTGCGGCCCAGGACTGATACGTTCTGGACATGTCCACACTGGTACTCCGCACACAGCCCCCCAGGGCGGCCTGCACTGTCGCACTGGCGGTGTAGCAGAATAAATTGAGAAATGTTTTGCCGGAGGCTAACTCGCGAATGTACTTGCGCACCGGACGGTGGTCGAGAAACAGTCCGGTATCGAGATAACGCCACAAATCCACTTCGAACTCAGCACCGTACTCCTTCACTCGCAAAGCGGTTCCAGCTTCCGCCTGCTTTTGATACTGGCCACCGCCCTTCTGCCCACTCTTGTGACTGTGACGGCGCCGCTCCTTGATACTGATCTTTGCCCGCGGCAAGTCCAGGACAGTTTGCACAGCACGCATCAGGTCGCGCAGGCGATTACGCGCTTTACCCTCATCAATACTGGCCGGTGGGCGGTACTCCTGCAGATGGACATACAGCGTACCACTACTGGTTCTGTACAAATCCACTGCAGCAGAATATTCCGGCAGATCGGCATCGTAGAGGCGATAACAATCGACACCGTTCCTATCGGCCCATTTGCCAGTCGTGCGCAGATTCTTACGCAGGCGGTTGGCCACCATTTCCGCTTCTACGGATAGTTTGCGCTCTTTGTCAGCCGATTGTCCCGGCGCATTCAGTTGATGCACCCGGAACAATAACAATTGGCTGGGAATACTGCCATTGTACAGTTGGTAGTGCTTGTGGGAGCGCAGCCCGGTGGAATAGCCAAGCTCTGGGTTGCCCGTAAAAATACCCACCTGCCAGCCTGGAAATTCCACTTTCAGCTGGCGCCCCAACTCCGCGTAGGTTTCCCGCAGGGCTTCCTGATCTCCCAAACGCTCACCGTAGGGAGGATTGGTCAACACTAGGCCCGGCTTGACTGCCCTGTGGCTCGGGACTTTGAAAGCGGCTACGGAACGACAACGCACTCGAACCCGGCGTTCCAGTCCCGCCCTGGCAATATTGGCTTCGGCCGCAAAAAGCACCCTGGCATCCGCATCATAACCGCGAATTTCGGGTAAATCTTTCTCCAGGCCAGCAGCGCGGCGCTGCAGGGCTTCCTCACGCAAGTGATTCCAGATATCGCTCTGGTGATTGAGCCAGGACTCAAAACCAAATTGCTCGCGAAACAAGCCCGGGGCGATATCCGCCGCCATCAAGGCCGCTTCAATCAAAATGGTGCCCGAGCCACACATGGGGTCCAGCAATGCACCGCCCTCTGCGGCAATCCGTGGCCACTGGGCGCGCAGCAAGAGCGCGGCGGCGAGATTCTCCTTTAATGGTGCAGCGCCAATTTGGGTGCGGTAGCCGCGTTTATGCAGGCTGTCACCACTGAGATCAATCGCGATATCCAGTTTTTCCCGCTGTAATCGCAACGCCACGGTCAAATCGGGATTGTGCTTGACAATGGTCGGTCTCGCACCGGTCTGACGGCGCAGGCGATCGACAATTGCATCTTTTGCCTTCTGTGCACCGAATTGACTGTTGCGAATCTCACGATTGGTGCCGGAGAACTGTAGCCAGAGCTTGCCAGACGGCTGTATATGCTGCTCCCAGGGCTGAGCGGCAACTGCTCGATAAAGATCTTCGGCACCGCCTATACGCACCTGATCCAGGCGCGCCAGGATACGGTTGGCGAGGCGGCTCCAGAGACAACAGCGGTAGGCCAGGGCTAAAGAGCCGCAAAAGTGCACCGCCGCGGGCTGCTCCTGCAATCCATCCGCACCGAGAGTCCGCAGCTCCTGGGCGAGCAGACTTTCAAGCCCTTTGGGGCAGGTGGCAGTGAACTTTAATGCTTCTATCTGTAAATCAGTCAACATATTTACCCAATTTCCCCCTCCAGAAGGGGACATTTCACGTCTCCCGGGGCTTGTTAGACGCCGATTTTCTTACCCCGCCCGGTGCGCATCGATGAGAGAAACGATGCCGCCCTCAGAGACTTAGAACCAGTGAGCACCTACCGGCACCCGTACTCCTGACATGCACAGCCACCCTCGAAACCGGTCACAAGCGGAGGGTCACTCCGCCGCCGTCGCGATGTCCCCTGTGCCGTCTCAACCCACGCTAAACGCACCGATTGGCGCCATGTCTGTGGAGTCATGTGGGATTTTCCCGCCCCACCCGTAGCGTTCAAATGGCCTGTCCAGAGTTTTCCGATTGGGCAAACCCGACAGTATTCTTGCAATAGGAGGCGGAAAGGAAAGCGCGCGGTCACCTGCGGGAAAGATTCACTAAGCTTAAACAAACGGTGCAATATAACTGTAAAGCGTATCCATCATACCGCGCTGCCACCGGTACATCTACGAACAGAGGTGCCTTATACAATGAAACGCCAAAAACGCAATCACACCGACAGGGCATTCTACCGGGGTTATTTAGCTGCACTGAACAACAAGTCCATTGACAGTTGCCCCTTTGTGGAAAGTGATGCCCACCAGGAATGGGTCAACGGCTGGCGTGAAGGGCGGGAAGACTACTGGAATGGCTTTGACAGAACCACTAAGGCGCAAAAATTGGAGATTTATAGCGCTGTTTCCACCGACATCCAGTACCCGGACGGCTGGAGTACCATTTAGCCCTTAACGACAACCCATGACCTCTCCCGGTCCCTGCTCAGGGCCAACAAGCGCAGAGTGCTTTTGATATGGCGCTCTGCAATACATACCAATGCTTTTTCAACGGCGGCTGTCCATGTGCAACCAGACTTATTGGGACTCACCGCCAACTGAGTGACGGCGCTCCAGGGCAAGGGCCTCCGCGGCAGCGCGAATGAGCGCCGGGCCCCGATAGATAAACCCGGTGTAGATCTGCACCGCAGTGGCACCGGCACGAATTTTATCCACCGCGCTGTCCCCATCAAAAATACCGCCCACACCAACAATCGGGATCCGCTTGTCCAGCGCCTGGGACAATTGCGCAATAACCTGGGTCGAGCGCTCCCGTAGCGGCTTACCGCTGAGACCGCCCTCCTCGCTTCCATAGGGTAGCTTGGCGACCGAAGACTTATCGATGGTGGTATTGGTCGCGATGACACCATCGACACTGTACTCGCACAACACCTCGGCAATCTGCGCGATGACCTCCCCCTCCAAATCTGGGGCAATCTTTACCGCCACGGGCACATAGCGGTCACTCTTTTGCGCCAGCTGCAGTTGCTTGTCTTTGATACGTTCCAGCAGACGTTTCAGGCTTTCGCCAAACTGCAGATCTCGCAAACCGCGCGTATTGGGAGAGGACACATTGGCTGTGATGTAATCCGCAAAGGGATAGACTTTTTCCATGCACAGGCAGTAGTCGTCCGCCGCTCTCTCAACCGGGGTATCAAAGTTCTTGCCCACATTGATGCCCAGTACCCCCTTGTAGCGGCGATGCCGCACCCGCTGTACAAGGTAATCGACACCGAGGTTATTAAACCCCATACGGTTGATAAGGGCACCAGCCTCCTCCACACGGAACAGGCGCGGTTGTGGGTTGCCTGGCTGCGGGCGTGGGGTCACGGTCCCCACTTCGATAAAACCAAAGCCCAGTGCACCCAATCCGTTGAATGCCTGCGCATTCTTGTCCAGCCCCGCAGCCAGTCCCACGGGGTTGGGTAATGTCAGCCCCATCAACTCCACGGGGTCATGCGCTATGGGCTTTTTGAACAGCGACATCAGACCGAGACGCTCGGCGGCCCCGATCGCATCCAGTGAGAAATGGTGGGCTCGCTCGGGATCGAGCGCGAACAATGCCTTACGCAGTGTTGAATACATACCTTTCCTTAATATGGGGAGCGAGCGGCCACCCACTTGCCACGAAAAGGGCAAACGAAACACTCGGGTTTCACAAATACATGGTTGGGGCCACCCACAGAGGCCCCTCCAACCCATACCAATCCGGCAATCAAACAATTCCCGGAACTGGCGACTGTGTTATTCCTGCAGGGATTCACAGTTTGCGGTAGCCTGAGCAAGGTACATCAACTCGCGCAGAGCCACCGTAAACATCGCAAAATCACCCACAGAGGCTGCTTTCAGCTCGGCAATCATCGTGTGCCAACGTGCAATGGCAGACGCCATAATAGCGCTCCAGCGCAACATCGCGGTATCGACATCCAATTTCTCCCCACTGGCGAGGCGCAGGATGTTTACCGCAAGGGTCGAGAGCTGGCTGTCCAGATCATCCATGCTGGTTTCGCGGGCCTGCGCTTGCCAGAAACTGTCGACCGGCAGATCGACAATCAGGTTGCCGAACCAGTGCAGGTTCAGCGCGTCGGAAAGCCGAAAGTAAACGATGGCCACTTCTTCCACCGACTTGCCACTGGCCCGCGCCGAGGCAGAAATACCCAGTGCAGAATAGAGATAGGTTGGGGAGGCTGACAGTAGTGCCAGAGGCTCAGGCACCCCCGCTTCCAAAAGCTTCTGGTAACGCTGCTCCCACTCACTGAGTGGATCGCCGCTCAGAATTTTAGGCAGGGCCTTGATGACGCGCTGTACCGGCTCCTGGAACAACGCACAATTGCGCGCCGGCTCCAAATCACTGCGGCGATTGCGCAGAAACCAGCGGGTGGCGCGGCGCACCCGGCCGATCATGGAATTAAGCAGCTCGGTCTGCAGTTCCGCCGGTACCTTGTAGTCGAGTTGGACCACCTGCTCCTGAAACTCTTGCATGCTGTAAACATCGCGGGCACTCACATAGGCCGCTGCAACATCGTCGATATTTCCCCCGGTGGCGGTGCTGATGCGATTATAGAATGTGATCCCCATGCTGTTGACCATTTCATTGGCCACCTGGGTGGCAACAATCTGGCGCAGCAGCGGATGCCCGTATACCTGTTCCTCGTATTGCGCCACCAGCTCTGCCGGAAAGGCGGACTCGGCAGCCCGACGCACTTGGGGATTATTGGCAATTTCTGAGCCTTGTAGCGCTTCTTTGAGCTGCACCTTCACATAGGAAAGCAAAACCGACAATTCGGGACGGGTGAGGCATTGCCCTTTGTGCAACCGCTCGGAAATCTGTTCATTGTCGGGGATAAACTCCAGTGCCCGATTGAGGCGACCGTCATCCTCCAGTGCATTAATGGTGCGCCGGTATTCATCCAGACGCTTGGAAACCTGGTACTCAGCGATGCTTAATGCGCGGGTCTGGTCGTAGTTATTGCGCAGCACAAGATCGCTCACCGAGTTGGTCATTCCATTCAGCAACTGATTGCGCTGCTTGTCGGTGAGGTCCCCGTTTACCACCACCCGATCGAGAAGGATCTTGATGTTCACCTCGTGGTCGGAACAATCCACACCGGCGGCGTTGTCGATAAAGTCGGTATTACAGCGGCCGTCATGCAGGGCGTATTCAATGCGTCCGCGCTGGGTCATGCCCAGATTACCCCCTTCGCCGAAAACCCTGGCGCGCAGCTCGCACCCATTGATGCGCAGATGGTCGTTGGACTTATCTCCCACTTCGCCATCGGATTCTGTGGCCGCCTTGACGTAGGTACCAATGCCGCCATTCCAGATCAAATCCACAGGTGCACGCAGCAGGGCGCTGATCAGCTCGTTGGGCGTGAGCCGGTCTTCTTTGATATCGAATGCGCTCTTCATCTCCGCGGAGATCTTGATTGCCTTGACACGGCGCTCGAAAATCCCTCCACCCTTGGAGATCAGCTTGCGGTTGTAATCCCTCCAACCGGAGCGAGGCAGGCCAAACAGGCGCTTGCGCTCCTCGAAACTGATGGCCGTATCCGGATTAGGATCAATAAAGATGTGTAAATGGTTAAAGGCGGCTGTCAGGCGAATATGTTCGGATAACAGCATGCCGTTACCAAAAACATCGCCGCCCATATCGCCGATACCGATTACCGAGAAATCCTCTTTCTGGACATCCATTCCCATTTCGCGGAAGTGTCGCTGCACAGATACCCAGGCACCACGGGCGGTTATCCCCATCTTCTTGTGGTCATACCCCTGGCTGCCGCCGGAAGCAAAGGCATCGCCCAGCCAGAAATCATAGTCTTTGGCAATGCCATTGGCGATATCGGAGAAAGAGGCGGTCCCCTTGTCCGCCGCCACTACCAGGTAGGGATCGTCCTCATCCCGGCGCACAACCAATGGTGGCGGAATGACCTCGCCATCCTTCAAGTTATCGGTGATATCCAGCAGGCCGCGGATAAAGGTTTTATAACAGGCGATTCCCGCCTCCATCACAGCTTCACCGCTGCCATCCACCGGTGGACGACGCATCACAAAACCGCCTTTTGCACCACTGGGAACGATCACGGCATTTTTCACCGCCTGGGCTTTCACCAGACCCAATACCTCGGTGCGAAAGTCTTCCAGTCGGTCCGACCAGCGCAGACCACCCCGTGCCACTTTACTGCCACGCAGATGCACACCTTCCACTCGCGGCGAGTAGACAAAAATCTCAAACTCGGGGCGTGGCTCGGGGATACCCGGAATGTCGCGTGGGCTGAATTTGATTGAGATGTAATCCCTGGGACGCCCCTCGGCATCGCTCTGAAAGAAGTTGGTACGCAGGGTCGCCAGCAACAATTCCAGGTAGCGACGCAGCACCAGGTCCTCATTGAGATTTTCGACGCCATCCAAACCATCGTGGATTTTGATAATCAGCCGCTCGACCCGGGTCTGTTCCTGCTTGCCGGAACTCAGGCGCGGATCAAACAGCGCGCGGAAAAGCGCCACCAGGTTGCGGGTGATCTCCACGTGGCTGGCCAGCGTTGCTGCGATATAGCCCTGGCTGGCACTGAATGTTGTTTGCTTCAGATAACGGGCGTAGGCGCGCAACATGGAAACTTCACGCCAGTTCAGGCGGGCGGCCAATACCAGGCGGTTAAAGGCATCGCTTTCGGCAGTGTGATTCCAGATAGCCGCGAAGGCATCCTGGAACAGGCTGCGGGAAGCCTGGGCATCGATTTTAGTGGGTAAACCAAACTCCAGGTGGAACTCGTGCATCCACACATCGGTGCCGCCACAGGGGCGAATCGTATAGGGGAACTCGCCAATGACCCGCAGACCCAGGTTCTCCAGCACTGGGATAATGTCCGAGAGGGTCAGGCCGCTGCCCCAGTTAAAGACTTTGAAACGGAGGCTGCCCTGGGCTGCACCGGCAGGCTGGTAGAAGCTCATGGCGACCCGGTTGTTTTCATTCAACTCCTGAATGGCGGTGACATCCTGTACCGCGATACGCGGTTCAAAATCTTCTCGATAGCCCGCCGGGAAGGCGCGCCCGTAGATGCGAAAGAGATGGTTGCCCTCTTCTTCCCCACTGCTTTCAATTAACGATCTCTGAAATACATCTTCCCAGGAGCGGGTTATATCCACAATCTGCGCCTCCAGCAGCGCCACATCCATATCTACGGGTTCATCGGGTGAAACGCGGAAAACAAAATGTACCCGCGCGAGAATGGATTCGGAGAAGAAAGTGGTGAAATCCGAATCCCTGGCCTTAATGGCCCGAGCTATATGCGAGCAAATCAGTTCGCGCACGCTGCTACTGAATTGTTCCCGCGGCACAAACACCGTCGCCGTGACAAACTTGCCAAAAGGATCCCGGCGCATAAAGAGACGGATCTGGGCGCGCTCATTCAGGCTCAGCACCCCCATCACCACATCGAACAATTCCTGTGTACTGCCCTGGAACAGCTCGTCGCGGGGCAGGGTGTCCAGTATACGGCGCAGCGCCTTGCCGTCGTGGCCGTGGCCGGTCAGGCCGCTGTACTCGATGATGGACGCCATCTTGCGCCGGATAATCGGGATCTTGGCCGGGCTCTCTGTATACACCGGGGAGGTATAAAGCCCCATAAACGCCGACTCGCCAATGACCTCGCCTTCCGCGCTATAGCGCTTGATCATAACGTAATCTGAATAGGCACTGCGGTGCACACGGGATTTCACCGAGGATTTGGCGAACGTCAGGTAATTGGGGCCCTGATAAAAGCGTTGTTTTCCCTCACTGAAAGCAGTCTCCGGCATGGGGGCGGCGGCCTCCTGCAACTTCTTGAAAATCCCCAGGCGCCGGTCTTCCATTTCGCTGAGAATCTTCTTGTCGCCAGCCTGGCTGAACTCGTATTCCCGATAGCCCAGGAAAGTAAAGTTGCCATCGCGCATCCATTGCAGGAAAGCGCATGCCTCCAGCAGATTGGTGTCATCTTCCGAGAGTCCGGCCTGAAGCTGGCCCTCCATCTCGCTGCAGGCCTCGAGCAAGGGCGCATGGTCATCTACCACCAATTCCACCTCGCCCAGAATCTCTTTCAAGGTGGCGGTCAGTCCAGAGGCGAACTCTGCCGAGGTGTCGCGGTCCACCTCGATATAAATCAGGGCCTCGACCAGCTTTCCCGCCCCCTTGCCAGGCTTGTTCCTGCCTGTCGAGATATGCTCAAAGGACAAATCCGGCGACACTCCGGGAGTGGGAAGCAGCTGCTTCAACTTACCACTGGCATTGCGTTCAAGATGCAGTACCGTACTTTTGATGGAGTGGATGACGGTATTTCTCCGATTGACCTCCATCCGCACAGAATCCACCAGAAATGGCATATCCTGCTGCAACAGTCCGATCACCGTATGGGTACATTCCCAACCATCGTCCTCCAGACGCGGATTGAAGATCCACACCTTGGGAAGATCGCCGGAGCGCTGCTGAATAAAGTTCCACCAGGAGTAGATGCAACCGAAGACATCCACAAGTCGTCGGCCCGCCAGGTCTTCCAGCGGATACTGGTGCAGAAACTGCTGCGCAAAAGCCACAACTGGCTCGGCTTCACTCGCCAGCTTATCGCGAATCAGCTCACAAATCTGTGCCACTAACTCATCACGGCTATCGGTAATCACCGTCGCCATATTCACGGGGAACCTCCCAATCGCATTTTTGTCTCATCCGATCCAATAACTGTAGATCCGAAAAGACGGTCCTCTCATCCCCGGATTACAACCGGGGTGAGTCCTACAGGTTCACGTTCAGATACCCTTTGAGGAGTGACAGAACCACCTCAAAAGTTTGTCGCCTTACCGATGACCCGTTGTTACCTACTTGCCTCTTTATCTGGTGCCGTTAAAATCAACGGAGCCAACCTCAATGGTGGCGACTATATATAAAAGATCGCAGATAGCCAGCCAATTCGACCCGGCGGGCACATTCGCAAAAGAAGAGAGGCTATGGAAGCAAACCGGAATACCAGAGATCGCATCGTCGCCCTGGGCGACTGGTTGGAAGAGCAGATTATCGGGCAGAAAACCCTGGTCAATCGCATATTGATCGCCCTGCTTGCAGACGGCCACCTGTTGGTGGAAGGCGCTCCGGGCCTGGCCAAGACCAAGGCGATTAAAACACTGGGCGAAGCTGTTGAGGGAGACTTCCATCGCGTTCAGTTCACACCGGACCTGTTGCCGGCAGATATTACCGGTACCGATATTTACCGGCCGGAAAGCGGAGAGTTCCATTTCCAACCCGGGCCGGTCTTTCACAACCTGATCCTGGCCGATGAGATCAATCGCGCTCCCGCCAAAGTGCAATCCGCATTATTGGAGGCCATGGCAGAGCGGCAAATCAGTGTAGGGCGGAAAACCTATCCGCTGCCACAGTTATTTTTGGTGATGGCCACTCAAAACCCCATTGAGCAAGAGGGGACCTATCCTCTACCAGAGGCCCAGTTAGACCGGTTCTTGATGCAGGTGAATCTTGCCTACCCGGATGCGGAGGCGGAAGCAAAAATTCTTCGTCTGGCCAGATCCGAGGCTAGCCTTGGCGAAAATCGCCCTGACAACGTGATCAATCAGGAGACCATCTTCCAGGCCCGCAAGCAGATTCTGGACATGCAGATGATTGAGGCAGTGGAAACCTATACTGTCCAGCTTGTTATTGCCACGCGCGAGCCAATGAAATATGACCGCGAGCTGGCGTCCTGGCTAGATTTTGGCGCCAGTCCCAGGGCAACCATTGCCCTCGACCGCTGTGCCCGCGCTCGGGCCTGGCTTGCCGGTCGCGATTATGTTACGCCAGACGACGTAATGGAGGTGGCGCCCGATATTTTACGCCACCGCCTGCTGCTCAGTTTTGAAGCCGAAGCCGCCGGTATTAACACCAGTCAGGTCATAGAGCGGCTACTGCAGCAGGTTCCGGCCATCTGATGCAAGCTGCAGCCCCCCCGTTAGAAACGGATTTGCGCGGTGCCTATCCACAAGTGGGCCCGCTGGTGCAATTGCGCTATGTAGCGCGCCAGCTGCAATTGTTTCAACCGCGCCTGGCGCGCAGCGACCAGGCCGGCAACCTGCTCACCCGCTACCGTGGCCGCGGCATGAACTTTGAGGAGGTCAGGGACTATCAGGCCGGCGACGATGTCCGCTCTATTGACTGGCGCGTAACTGCACGCACCGGCAAGACCCATACCAAGCTTTACCAGGAGGAGCGGGAAAGGCCGGTGGTCATCCTGCTGGATCTGCGCTCACCGATGTTCTTTGGCAGCCACCGCGCGTTTAAATCTGTCGCCGCCAGTGGCATTGCCGCAGCTCTCGGCTGGGCCGGACTGCTGCACAGTGATCGCATCGGCGCCCTGCTTTTTTCCGACCGGGAGATTGATACCGTTCGTCCGCGGCGCAGTCACCACGCCGTACTGGCAATGATTCACAGTATGGTGGCCAGAGCGGGCGAACTTCACAGCCCGATAGCGGAAAATGGCGGCCATTCCCTGAAAACCCTGTTGGAAGAAGCCCGCCGCATCGCCCGCCCTGGCAGTGCCCTTTTTCTGATCAGCGACTGTCACGATCTCAATGAACCCTGCTCGCAACCCCTTTACCTGTTATCCCGGCAAGCGGACCTGCAGGTAATTCGGGTAACCGATCCCCTGGAACGAAAACTTCCGGCGCAGTCGATGACGATCACCGACGGCCTCCAGCGCACTTTTCTCAATGCCGTCAACCGCCCTCAACGGGACGCCTTCGCGAAGGAACAGGCTCGCCTTCATACCGAAGTGGAGCAGCTCTGCCGCCGACACCGGCTGCCGTTACTGGACTTTGACAACACCAAACCCCTGGTACCGGAGCTGATGTCCTTCTATGGGTCACACCAGAAAAACAACTGGTACAAGAACAGTAACAGGCGGCAGTCGTGATGGATAAGAGGGACGCTCTGCTATCTGCCAGCGGTTGTCGCCAGACGCTCAGGAGCATCGCTTTCGGCAAGCTTGTGCCAGCCTGGGAGCCGTTATGCTGAGAGAAACCAATCAGCGACAAAACCCGGCACCTTCGCCGGAGTCCCAGGAACTCCTGGCACAATTACACGATATACAAGAGCCTGCTTCCGTCGGTTGGTGGCCGCCTGCGCCGGGATGGTGGCTGCTCGCAACACTCATCTTCGCTTGTCTGCTGGGCACTGCAGTGGGGGTTGGGCGACAGCGCAAACAAGCCCGCCGCAACCGCTATCGGGTGCAAGCTGTGGCCCTACTGAAAGCGGTCGATACCAGCCAGCCCACCGCCAGTGCGGAGATGAACGAAATCCTAAAGCGGGTCGCCGTGACCAGCTTTGGTCGCCCGCAGTGCGCCAATCTCACCGGCCTTCAGTGGCTGGCCTTCCTGGAAAATACCGCCCCATTGCAATGCCCCTCCGATGCGAGGCAGGTCCTGCTGGAACAATTGTATCGCGGTACTGGCGACCCGGACAGAAACAACGCATTGCGACAATACGCCATTGGCTGGGTGGAACAACACGGCCGATCTGCGCAATCTGCACAAGTGCCCTCTACCGAGCTTAACAGGGAAGCCAGCCGTGTTTGAGTTTGACTGGCTCTGGGTTTTTTTACTCACACCACTGCCACTTTTGCTGCGCTGGTTGCTGCCCCGTGCCAAACCGCTGAACAGTGCACTTAAAGTGCCTTTTTATGCGGCCCTGTCCCACCGCGATAGCGGCGGGCAAAGTAACCTTTTCAACCTGGCGCTGCTCACCCTACTCTGGCTGTTGCTGATCTGCGCCGCGGCCCGCCCACGCTGGTACGGCGAGCCCATCACCCAGGCCGGCAGCGCCCGTGACCTGCTGGTGGCCGTAGACATCTCCGGTAGTATGGAAACTCCGGATATGCTCATCGGCGGTCGTCCGGCCATGCGTATCGACGCCGTCAAACAGGTTGTCGGGGATTTTGTCGAGCGTCGCAAGGGCGATCGGCTGGGGCTGGTACTGTTCGGCACCCGCGCTTACCTTCAGGCCCCGCTCACTTATGACCGGGAAACCGTCGGCACATTATTGCGCGAGGCACAGATTGGTTTCGCCGGTCAGGGCACCGCTATCGGCGATGCCATTGGCTTGTCCGTAAAGCGGCTCACCCAGCGCCCCGCCGAACAGCGGGTTCTTATTCTGCTGACTGACGGTGCCAATACCGCCGGGGAAGTCTCTCCACTCAAAGCGGCACAGCTGGCACAACAGGCCGGAATTACTGTCTATACCATCGGTGTGGGCGCCGATGAGATGGTGCAGCCAGGTCTTTTGGGCAGTCGTTATGGCAGTCGCAGGATCAACCCCTCCAGGGATCTGGACAGCAAGACACTGCAAGCCATCGCCGAAGAAACTGGCGGGCGCTACTTTCGCGCCCGCAACCCGCGGGAACTGGCGGAGATTTACGCCGAACTGGATGCCCTTGAGCCAGTAGAGCAGGAAGCGGAAAGTTATCGACCACTGAAATCCCTCTTTTTTTGGCCGCTGGGCGCCGCCCTGTTACTGTCGGGTATCTGGGCCCTGGCGCCACTTGTTACCCATTTAAGCCATGCCGGAGGCCGTCATAGCCGCACAGCTGTCCGCGGAGGCCGGGCACAATGAATATGCCAGACTTATTACAGTCCTTTCACTTTCTGCGCCCCTACTGGCTGTGGCTGCTGATACCGGCCGCACTGGTTTGCTGGGGGCTCTGGAAGACCGTTCTCAACAGCGCACAACTGCAAAAAGTAATTGATGCAGACCTGTTACCGCACCTGTTGTTGCGCGGAGGGGCCAAACGCCCCTGGCTGTTTGCGCTGGTTTTTGCCCTGCTGGCCGCGATGATTCTCGCCCTGGCCGGACCCACCTGGCGAAAGCTGCCGACACCGGTATACAGCAATCAGGACGCTCTGGTGATATTGCTGGACCTGTCCCCCTCCATGATGGCGACAGACCTCTCCCCCAATCGCCTCACGCGCGCAAGACTGAAAATCCTGGATATTCTGCGGCAGCGCAAAGACGGATTGACGGCTCTGGTTGCCTACGCCGGCGAGGCCCACATAGTCACGCCGCTCACCGAGGATACTGCCACCATTGCCAACCTGGTTCCCGCACTCTCGCCCTCTGTGATGCCGGTACCCGGGAGCAATATTGAAATGGGTGTGGAAACCGGCATCCGCCTTCTGAAAGACGGGGCTGCCGGCCGCGGTCAGCTCCTCGCGGTAACCGACGGTATTGACCCGATGGCACTGGATAGCGTAGCCAGGTCGCTTGCCGATGCCAATGTGGCGCTCAGCATCCTCGCTGTGGGCAGTGGCGAAGGCAGCCCTATCCCCCGGGGCGCCAGCGGTGGCTTTGTCACAGACAGTAAAGGGACAATTGTGATTTCCAATTTCAATCCCCGCGCACTCCGCCATCTCGCCAACAACAGTGGCGGCCGCTATGCAAGGATTGCCGTAAACGACCGCGATATCGACCACTTGTTGCCACAATCCGGGCGCCCGCAGCAGGCGCAGTTAACGGAGAGAGAGTTCGATCAATGGCGCGATGAGGGCCCTCTGCTGCTCCTGCTGGTCCTGCCCCTTGCCGCCTTCCTATTCCGCCGCGGCGCACTGGCCTGCATCCTGCCCCTGGTCCTGCTTTTGGGCCTGCCCAGCGAGAGCCGGGCTTTCGAATGGAAAGATCTCTGGCAACGCAAGGACCAACAGGGCCGGCAATTGCTTGCAGAGGGTGAGCCCGAGGCGGCGGCGGGGACATTCAGGAACCCCCAGTGGCGGGGCACGGCCAATTATCGCGCCGGTGACTATGCCGCAGCCCAGAAGGATTTCGCCCTCAGTGATGATCCTCAAGGCCTCTACAACCTGGGCAATAGCCTGGTACAGCAGGGGAATTACAACAAGGCCATTGAAGCCTACGACCGCGCCCTGGAACAAGCCCCCCAATTCGCCGACGCTGAACACAATCGGCGTATCGCCAAACAACTGCAGGAGCTGCAAAAACCTCCGCAGCAACAGGAATCCAAAGAACAGCAGGAACAACAACAAAACCAGCAGCAGCCCGGTAATCAACCGCAGAGCCAGCAAGGGCAACAGGACCAACAACAGCAACAGGGCGACAATCAGCCATCCGCTGACCGCGAAGCCCGCGCCCCCGAGCAGGAGCCCGGCCAAGAACAGGAACAGGAACAATCTTCTGCACAAAAAACCTCCAATCCGGCGCAGCAGGAAAAAGAACAGCAACCTTCAAAAGCCCAACAGCGCGGGGAAGAACAGGAACAGGGTCAGGAACCCTCTGGGTCGGGTAGCGGGGAAACTGCTCTGGACCCGGAAACCCAGCAGGCGCTGGACCAGTGGCTACGACAGATCCCCGACGACCCCGCTGGACTGATGCGTGAAAAATTCAAATATGAAAGTCTGCAAAGACGCCGCGCTTATCGCAGCGGCGAATGGGAACCCCCGGAAAATGGCGCCACTCAAAGATGGTAGGGAAAAAGGTGATAGGGTTTTATGACGGCACTGGCATCGGGTAATCCTATGAGGCAGCGAAACAAAAAACAGTTTACCCACGGCTCAGGAATTCGATTTGGGATGGGGCTCTATCGGTTGTGTTTCATTTTTGTACTGCTCGGTTTGGCGACCGTCACACATGCAAGCGAACTGAATGCCAGCGTTGATCGAGACAAAATCGCTATTGAGGAGACCGTCAACTTACGCCTCAGATACTCCGGCGAAGAAAGTGGCGGGCAGCCCGATTTTGAACTGCTGGAGGAGGATTTTGATATTCTCTCACGGCAACAGTCGAACCAATACCGCGTGATCAATGGTCGCGCAGAGAGCTTTGTGGAATGGGTGCTCGCGCTCGCCCCCAAGCGTGAGGGCGAGTTAATTATTCCTTCCCTCCACTACAAGGACCAGGTTTCCAATGCCATCCCCATCTCCGTGAGCGAAGCGCAAAGCCACCCAGACAGCGGGGAGCGCAAAGTCTTTCTGGAAGTAGAGCCGGATAAAAGCAAAGTCTACGTGCAGGAGCAATTATTGGTGGATGTGCGCCTGTATACCACCATCGGCCTGCACGATATTGCCACCGAGCCCTTGCAGATCACCGGAGCCCACGTCGACAAAGTGAATGAACAGCGCTACGAGCGCAAACTGAACGGCACCAGTTACGCAGTGTACGAATTGACCTATGCGGTCTTTGCAGACAACTCGGGGCAACTCACCATTCCGGCTTTGACCTATGCTGCAGTGGCCGGGCGCAGGGACCCCTTTTCCCTTTTCAACCGCAACAACCAGCGCCTGCGTCTCCGCTCCCAGGCAAAAACCGTACAAGTGTCACCCAAACCCGATCGCTATAGCGGTGCCCAATGGCTGCCTGCTTCGAGCCTGGGGATAGTACAAAGCTGGAGCCAGGACGCCAATACTTTCGCGGTTGGCGAACCCATTACCCGTATCCTTACGGTGCGTGCCGAAGGTCTGCGCGCAGCACAACTGCCACCACTGCCCAAACTGGATGTAGAGGGCCTGAAGACCTATCCGGATCAACCCCAGCAGGAAGATCAGACCGGTCCCGACGGCGTGACCGGCAGTCGTATCGAGACCACAGCAATTGTCGCCACCCGACCCGGAAGCTACCAGCTGCCGGCCGTGACCATCATCTGGTGGGACACCAAGAACAATCGGCAAAGAGCTACGCAACTGCCCGCCTTCCGTTTTAACGTCAGCGGCAGCGCTGCACCCGCTGTGCCAAACGGGGAAGGCGGAGCCCTGCAAACACTGGTGCCAGGCACTGCCGGCCTCGAAGCGCAGGACCACTTCTGGCGCAACCTGGCAATAGCCGCACTTGCCTCTCATCTGTTATGGCTGCTCTACCTTTACCACCTGCGCCGCCGGGGCAATCCCGGAAAAGGGCAGACTGTGACTAACAACCCGCTGGCGCACAAAGACTATGGCACCGGTGCCGTGAAACGGGCTGTCGATAGTGGTAATCCCTGTCACATCCAGCAGGCCACCCTAAACTGGCTGCACTCCCGCTGGCCTCAGTTTGAAGGCAATAGCCTGGGTGATGCCGCCCGACAGCTCGGCTTCGAAGAGCTGGATGAGTTGCAAGAACTGCTGAGTGCCGCCCTTTATCAACAGCCGCCCAAGCCGTTGCACATAGGGAAAATCCGGAGACTTGCAGAGGGGTTGATGGCGCGCAGGGCCGGTCATAGTGGCGAGGCGGAAGAAAAGGAGGCTTTGCCCAAGTTATTTAGCTAACCTGCAAGATATTGCTGGCCTGGCGAACCAGCCGGTTCCCAGTACGGATCGATAAGCTCCCCTGAAATACCGGCCATTGCGCGCAGTTGACCGACTTGCAGGGGCTTGCGCAGAGGCTGCCTGGCAGCCACCGCACCGGCATCTTACGAACCGACAACCGGGATCACCGGATTGGCCCGAAAACCGCGCGTCGTAAACCGGCACTTATTGATCCGATTTGCACCACCTGCTTTCACAACCACTTCCTCCCACCTTCTATGCAATGCAAACAGCCCAATAGAAAACTGGCGATCCCCTCTTATGGAGTTCAGACTATCAGTAACCCCAGGCTATGCGGCGGCCAACCAGCAGGCGGCTGGAAAGGGATGATCGAATCCCAGGAGCACTTTGCCTTGGCATCGGCAAACATGTGGGCAGTGGGGCAACAACCCAGAGCCAAACCATCACCATGGCAAATGAAATCACAGGATTGAGCCAGTTGCTGGATCAAATCGAAACCAGCAGCCAGCATACAAAGCGCATCTCTCTTCAATTGGTGATTGAAGCCATCGGACTCCGATCCTTTGCCCCTTTTTTGTTACTGGTGGGGCTGATCTTGTTCTCACCGCTCAGTGGTGTACCCGGTGTATCCAGTGTCATGGCGGCTCTGCTGCTCCTGGTGGCCATTCAACTGCTCTTCGGGCGCCAGCATGTGTGGCTGCCCCAGTGGCTACTGCGACGTTCCATCTCCAAAAGAAAACTCAGCAAAGTCCTCAATGGCATGAAAAAACCTGCAGAGCTCGCCGATCGCTGGATGCAGCCGCGCCTGGACTTTTTGGTCAGGCGGGGGGGAACCTATGCCATCGCTGTCATCTGCTCCCTAATCGCACTGGCCATACCCCTGATGGAGCCGGTGCCTTTTTCCGCGACTACCGCGGGATTCGCCCTTACGATATTCGGTCTGGCTCTGGTGTCCCACGACGGTCTGCTGGCCCTGATGGCATTCGCAGTCACCGCACTTTTATCGGGACTGCTCGCCAGCACACTCCTCTAGCCTGGCACTCCGGGACTGACCAGTTCAGTTGAGCCCAGGTGTATCCACACCGAGCATACGCGGGTGATAAACGAGCGTCGTCAATGCCAGAAAATCGTAGATGGCATGCCAGGTTATAACACCTAATAAGCTGCCACTTGTCTGGTACGCAAGACCCAAAATCAAGCCGAACACAAAAGTCAGCAGAAAATAAACCCGCGACGCCCAGTGCAATAACGCGAACACCAGAGAGGCAGCCAATAGCCCAGACAAGGGGGAACTCAACTGGGACCACCAAACCTGCAAAAAACCGCGAAACAGCAGCTCCTCACAAACCCCCGTAACAACGGCAATCACTGCGATCTGGCCAAGGGAGAGCCCCGCAAATACCGGCATCAACTGATTACAATGCCGGCGCAAAGTCCGGCCCACAACGGTATTGGAGCGGGTGAGCCAGATGACCGCGGCGAAACCTGCCGGTGCACCAATCAATGCAAAACAAAGCGCGCCCCAAAGGGCACCACCCAACAAAGTCATCTCAACACCGGAAAAGTACCCCCCCACTACAGCGGTCAATAGACAGGCGGCCTGTATGGCCAGCAATAGGGGAAAAACTCCTGTCGTGGTCATTTGGGGTACCGTCACTCCAACTGCCTGCAAGCGTCAATGATTGCCAACCACTTTCCTGAGACCAGCCCTGCCGCTGGGCGTCACCATCAACTCTGCCACCCCACCATCCCGCAACGCGTCTTCGAGCTCCAGCGCTTTTTCCCTGGGGGCAAAATAGGCTTCAATACCGTACTTGATACGGTAGCCAGCGTTATTGCGCCAGCGATTCCCCATCACGCGTCCCCGGAGAAAAATGCCCTTCTGCGGTTTTTCCAGACTCACTGAGGAAAATACATAGAGGCCAGGCGGGTGCTTTTTCAGGGAGACATAAACCACCTCTCCCTGGCGCAATGGCTGATCTTCTTTAAAGGCTGACTGGTCAATACTGGAAAAATCGTAACTCAGCCTGGCGTAATTGCCGCGAAACAGGGAGCGGGGGTCCACCGGCACGGTCTTTACCCGAATCGGCTCGCCAAGCCACAGGGGAATCTGCGCCTGTACATACAACCCGATAAGAATCAAAAACTGTGTGGCAATAGCAATGCCCAGACCAATCAGGGGTATGCGTTTCATCGCAGGTCTCCCCTGTTTTGATGATACCTCCAATACTTCGCAGCACCGATCAGCAGGCCTGCAAACAGGATAAAGATCAGTGCTGCTCCCACGTAATCTCCCATCAGGTCGAAATACCGTAACAGCGCCACCAGTAAAATAGCCATCACTCCCAGGAAAAAATAATGAGAAATACCGGCGTAGATGCCGCGTAAAATAAGCCAGATGCCGCTGCCGATCAGAGCAAAATTGGTGGCCACCTGCAGGTAGACTGCCAGCCCAGTATTGTCGCTGATACTCACCAGAAGCAGTGAAGCGACCAACGCCACAAATTGGATTCCACAGGCCAACAAACGCCTCGCCGGCACAGCCAGCCCCAGGGCAATACCCCCTATGGCCGCAATCACCACCCACATGGTATAGCGGTGATGCCAGTCCGTCTCAATCAGTTTTTTCCAGGGCTGCTCGAAACTGTAAATCAACAGGGCAATCAGGGCAAAACGCAGGCACCACACCGAGATCACAGAGGCATAGTCCCTGGCCGTCGGTGACGGCCGCCGTGCCAGCCAATGCGCGAAGACATACAGAAAGATAAACAGGGCAACCGCCACCGCCAGATTTTCCGGGAATAAGTCAAAACCAAAGCGTTGCGTCTGCGACCGCCATAATTCCGCCAGGGAATATTCAAGCCACAGGCCCGCGCTGAGTATGCTCATCAGCAACAGAATGATGCTTGCCCGTCCCCAAATCAGTACATAGAGGGAAACCAGGATAAAGAGCGGGAAAAGCACCGGATAAAAACCCAGGTTAACTTGCAGGAAGAACCAGATGAGCGCCAGCGCATTGGCCTGGCCGGCAAGCCAGGGGCTTCGCGTAATCAAGGCAAACGGCACACACCCCAGGGCCCACCAGAAGACCCCGTCGGGCATATGCTCGCCCAGATGATAGATCTGTGCGATCAGAATGATCGCCGCACCGAAGAAAAGGTTCCCCAGCAGAAAGAGCCCCTCCCCCGCCCGGGGATCGCGGGTGAGATATACCCGCAAAGCCAAAACCTGGGTTCCAATGGTGATGACAATCACCCCTCCCATGCGCAGGGCGCGGGGAATCTCTTCCCAGTTGGCCCCTATCAGGGTGATCACAGCCAGTCCGACAAATAAATATCCAAGTCCCACCAGCAGGTTGTAACCGAGCGCACGCTGGTGCGCCCCGTGGTAGTCCACCTCATAGCGGGTACAGATCAACTCCGCCTGGCCCTCGCTGATCACGCCATCCGCCACCCACTCCCGGGCCTCCCGAGCCAGATCGTGCTTTAACAACCGAATCAATCGCATACCATTCCCTTGCACAAAAACGCCATTGTCGGCGCAACCGGTGAACGAGGCCACAAACCGCTGGCGTACCCCTAGTGTGTTGCCCATCCACAGGGAATAAATGACAAAACTGGAACTGTGGCAGGGCTAACTACAGATAGCAGGAACCTATTTAGCACATTTAAATTGTTTATTTCTATCAATCAAAAAGCACAAATAGAATACAACCTAGCAAGCTTATTCAACACCAGAGTTTACACACCCTAAGGAGCTTTCCATGTCCCGATACATCGAATCCGAATTGAAACCTTTCAGCGCCAAAGCTTACCAGAGCGGCGATTTCCTTGATATCAGCAACGCCGACGTGATGGGCAAGTGGGCCGTGTTTTTCTTCTATCCCGCAGACTTTACTTTTGTTTGTCCCACCGAGCTGGGTGACTTGGCAGACAACTACGAAGCCTTTCAGAAGTTGGGCGTGGAAATCTACTCTGTATCCACCGATACCCACTTCACCCACAAGGCCTGGCACGACACCTCAGAAACTATCCGCAAGATCCAGTTCCCGATGATCGGCGACCCCACCGGCACCATCACACGTAATTTTGGTGTAATGATCGAAGAGGGAGGTATTGCCGACCGCGGCACCTTCGTCATCGATCCCGAAGGCCGTATCCAGCTCGTGGAGATTACTGCCGGTGGTATTGGTCGCGATGCCGGCGAATTGCTGCGCAAGATAAAGGCCGCCCAGTACATTGCCGCACACCCCGGCGAGGTTTGCCCCGCCAAGTGGCAGGAGGGTGAAGAAACCCTGGCCCCCTCCCTGGACCTGATCGGCAAAATCTAAGGCATCGCTGAACCACATCTCACAGGGTTGGTACTGGCAATGTCCGCTGTCTAGCGGACATTGCCCTTCAAGCAACCATTTGCGGTTACTCATCAACCCGCACTGTATTTTCCATATTCCCCCGGCTTTACACGTCACCCCTTCTTTAGCGTACCGGTTCAAACCTGACGTCTCTCTTTCTCTCTCTGTCTTTACCTGGGTCAACAAGGGGGCCTTGGACACACCCGTACACCACCCCGCACCAGTATCGCAATTCACAGACGGGTTACCAGAGAAACCACTGATATAAGAAAACTATTAAAGGGATTTATATTAATAATTTCTATCAAGATAAAAAAATTAATAGCATTAAATCTACTCTAGAACCACCACCGACAAGACACTGAAGATTGAGGAGCTCTCCATGTCACGCCACATCGAATCCGAATTGAACCCTTTTAACACCAAGATTTACCAGGACACCCCGGCGAAGTCTGCTCGACCAAGTGGAACCAAGTGGAGAGATGGCGGGGAAACCCTGGCTCCCTCCCTGGACCTGGCAGGAAAAATTTAAACCCTTGACCTCTTGAGCCCGCCGAAAGGCGGGCAGGTGAAATATCGAGATTGCGACAGAAAGGAACACCGATGTTAGATGCAAACCTGAAAAATCAACTGGATGCTTACCTGCAAAATATTGTCAAACCGATAGCAATTCATGTATCCACAGACAACAGCATTAAATCCAAAGAAATGAAAACCCTGGTGGACGAAATCTCTGCGCTCTCCGGAAAAATCACCCCACGGCAAGACCGGGCTAAACGCAGCCCAAGCATGGCCATTGCGCCTGTCGGGACCAAGCCCCGTGTAAGCTTTGCCGGTCTTCCCCTGGGCCACGAATTCACCTCGCTGGTACTGGCACTGCTGCAGGCGGGTGGCCACCCCGCCAAGGCCGATCCTGAGGTGCTGGAGCAGGTGCGCAACCTGGAGGGTGAATTCCACTTTGAAACCTATATTTCCCTGTCCTGCCAAAACTGCCCGGATGTGGTGCAGGCACTGAACCTGATGGCCACGCTCAACCCAAATATTACCCACGAGATGATTGATGGCGGCTTGTTCCAGGAAGAGGTAGACGCACGCAACGTAATGGCAGTACCCGCCGTTTACTTAAACGGTGAACACTTTGGTCAGGGCAGGATGTCGCTTGAGGAAATCATAGGCAAACTGGATACCGGTGCCACCGAAGGTAACGTTGCTAAACTGAATGAAAAAGCCCCTTACGATCTTCTCGTAGTTGGAGGTGGCCCGGCCGGCGCTGCAGCAGCCATTTACGCCGCGCGCAAAGGCATTCGCACGGGGTTAGTGGCGGAGCGCTTTGGTGGCCAGGTGATGGATACTGTGGGTATTGAAAACCTGATCTCCGTGCCTTACACAGAGGGCCCTAAACTCGCCGCCAGTCTGGAACAACATGTAAAAGAATACGGCGTGGATATTATTACTGAGCAGCGCGCCGCGCACTTACAGCGCAAAGGCATGCTGCAGGTGGAACTCAACAGCGGCGCCACCCTGTCCAGCCGCTCGGTAGTACTCGCCACGGGTGCCCGCTGGAGAGCGCTGGGCGTACCCGGTGAAGCGGAATATCGCACCAGGGGCGTTGCCTACTGCCCCCACTGCGACGGCCCCTTTTTCAAAGGTAAGCGCGTTGCGGTAATCGGCGGTGGCAACTCCGGTATCGAGGCCGCCATTGACCTCGCCGGTATTGTCGAGCATGTCACCGTGCTGGAATTCGCCGATCGGCTGGGTGCAGATGAAGTCCTGATGCGAAAAGCAAAACAGATGGATAACATCGATATTATCGTTAATGCCCAGACCACCGAAGTACTCGGTGACGGCAATAAGGTTAATGGCCTCGCCTATACCGAGCGCGTGTCTGGCGAAAGCTACATTCTTGCGATTGCCGGTGTTTTTGTACAGATCGGCTTGGTCCCTAACACCGAGTTCCTCAAGAAAACAGATGTGGCATTGAATCCCATGGGCGAAATAATGATCGACGAACGCGGAACAACCTCTCTCCCCGGCGTCTATGCCGCCGGCGATGCCACGACCGTGCCCTACAAACAGATCGTGGTCTCCATGGGCGCCGGCTCTACCGCGGCGCTCAGTGCCTTCGACTACTTGATTCGGTCCTAGAGGAAGTGGTTCGTCGGCACCCGGCACCTTCAGGCCCATAAAATGGCCGTGCTGTCAATCCGATATCCACCTGTAAACAGGTGGATATCGGCTATACATACTGTTTCCCACCAAAACAAAAGTTGCCAGAGCTTTTAATTGATGGTGCCAGGTAAAGATGGGAAAAGATAAATTGTGGGAAAATTTTATCCTGAACCCAATGAGACAAGCATTTCTGCAACCATATCAATTTTTTGCTTCTAAAAGCTGGGTAGTGTTCAGAATTCCGTTATTTCTTTACCATTAGCAAAAAAGAGATAACCTATGACAAAATCTACTTTCGGTATAGGTGCTGCTGTCAAAGTCCAAAACCACTTAAATAGACCACCACAAACACTAAAACCAATTCAAACAGAAACGGCCACGCGCTGTCAGTGGGCTTGAAATGACTGTTAAGCACCTGAAGCCTCAGACAGGATACGCACCAATTTTTGATTTTCCTTCTCATTAAACGTAACGTAACCAACAGGAATATCTGTGTCTAATTGCGAGATTATATATTCTGCACTCTCCGAACCAAAACCACCACAAAGCTCAATGACCTGCACACCACGCTCCACCATTCCTCTAGCAACTAAGACAGCGTCATCATCATTGCTTACACCGATAACTTCTGTGAAAAAATCTGCTGCATCCATAACCGTTTTGTGATGATGATAATCATAGCTTTTAGCCTTAACAATGAACCCGTATTGCCTAATCACGATGCCTCCCGAGTAAACCAGTCTATGCTTGATATTGATCGCCATAATAAGGGAAGTTGCCGGACCTTAACAGCGAAGCCGCGAAGTGGTGGCCCTGCCCACAGGGGCGTCTTTGATTGCGTTGTTATGAGACTGCTAATTTTCATGCCAACCAACAAAGAATAGCAACACCACAAAGCCCAATCCAACCAGGGTGCCTGGCTTTGGTTGCTATAAAAACCAGTGAACCCGCAGCGAACATTGATGCTGAAATATACTGAATAAATAATGCTGAGGCTGAAAAACCATTGTTTGCGATACTGATAAGCATGACGCCAGCAACCCATCCAAAAATGCTTGCAATATGCCACATGGCCCACAATATGCGAATATTGCCTTCACCAAGCAGCCCGCTTGTGACAGCGGGAATAAGGGCCCCATCTCTGACTTTTTTTGAAAATTAGAAGCTCACCTAAAATTGAGTGGATCAAGCCTACGAAAATGGAAAGCAGCCCTGCTGCGAGCAAAAGTGTATTCATACAGCTCTCTCCGTGATACATGGCATTGATCTAGTGATCAGTATTATCCCAATGACCACTTCCAGAGCAATACTGTGTCAACTCTTTGACAATCCTCATTAAACCATGCAGCAGCCCGTTTTGGACACATACCAGTAAGACAGGAAGAAAGATACCCCCTCTCCTGGGATCACATGAGGCATGGATGCCGATTACGAGCGTACAGGGCTGTATTCACAGCGCGTCCCGGGGTAAGGGTATTCTTTCCTTCAGACCCGGCAGTAAATACAAAGTATAAGGGTGGTCATAACCACTACCGACAGCCCGATCATGGCGGCTCTCAAACAGCCCGAAAATGCAGTGCCGGCGCCACCGCTTGCCGGAAACAAGAGATATCACTGTGATTCACCATGCCACTACACAATAGATCCATTACAGTGATCAGTCACTGTATGATCTGATTTTCTCATTTGAACAACCGTTACAGACAGCGGTCACACCGCACTTTGCTCCACTCTTAGTGCGCCCAAGAGCCTTTCTATCCCTTTGTCGCCCGGCGGGCCTGTACCTTGGGCACTTATTGGCATCCAGGCTTCAAAAGCACCCAAACCCTATTACTCAATCGAGTACTGGTATTTTTAATTTGAGGGCCTTGCGTGGGTGTTCCCGAGAGCAGGCCAAACGTGCATTGTTGAGACTGCCGGGCAATACGGGATGAAAACACCCAGTATCATCCACTTGCTGAATGGCTTTTGGAAAGGGATTGACACAGCGGATCTAAATGGCACAGCCGTGCAAATTTGCCTCAAGCTTTCTGCACGATCTGAAAAATCCTGTTGACTGGGCACAGAAAACCCGTTGCAAGGACTGGCGAAGTTAATCCGGGATGGTACCCTGTCGCCATCCAAAAAAATACGCCTAATCTCCAGATTTGAAGTGAAAAATTACCTGATACGGAAAACTCCCATGAAAAAAACAGAGTGGGTCAACAACGCAATCTCCCAGGCAAACACCTATTGGAAAAACGCCAGGGCCGACATTGAAGGCAAGCAGTTTAGCGATGTGTACGATACAGAGGGGCTCCAGTATGTCGACCTGGTGATGGAGGGCGGGGGCATGTTGGGGATTGCCCTGGTAGGCTATACCTACATTCTGGAAAAAGCCGGTATTCGCTTTCGCAAAATCGCCGGGACATCTGCAGGCGCCATCAATACGTTGTTTCTGGCCGCCGTCGGCACACCTGAGGTCAGCAAGAGTACGGTGCTGCTGGACATTATGGCCAATGCGGATTTTGCCAGTTTCGAGGATGGCGAACCTTTTGCCTGTAAAACCGTGCAGCGCCTGCTCGGGGGCAAGGGTCTGTTCAGCAGCCTGGTCCTGCATCCTTTGGATTCCCTGCGTACCTGTAGACAATTGCTGCGCCACAAGGGGCTCAATCCCGGCGACGCCTTTACCCGCTGGCTGCAGGAAGCGTTGTGCCAGTTGGGCATTACCAACACCGCGCAACTCAACCAGCGCATCAACCAGTTCCCGCCCCTGTGCTACCGGGGCAATCCCGACAGCCAGGTAGCCAGAGCCGAAGTGGCACTGGTGGCCGCAGATATCACCACAGAAACCCGGGCTGTGTTTCCGGCCAAAGCCCCCCTCTATTACGCCAATCCCAGCGCCGTCAACCCTGCCGAATATGTGCGCGCCTCCATGTCTGTGCCCGGCTTCTTCCAGCCCCACACGGTAAAAAATATCCCGCAATTGGACGAGTGCGCTTCCGTGGCGGACAACTGGCACAGAATGAAGGGGGTTCCCAGGCAGTTTTTTAAAAACGGCTTTCCCAGAGATGTCCAGTTTGTGGACGGCGGTCTGGTGTCCAATTTTCCCTTTGACATCTTCCACAAGCCCAGCGGCATACCGAAACTGCCCACCTTCGGTATCAAGCTGGAGGTGGATCACTACCAGCCGAAATCCAGCCGGGCCGGTCGCTTTACCATGGGGCTGGTCAATACCTGCCGCAATATTCTCGACAGCCATATGCGCGCGCACTTTAATGCGGAGTACCACACCCTGGTTAAAGAGATTGCCATCAAGCCAATGGCAACTGGCGAGTCTCCCCACTGGCTCGACTTCTCCATGCCGGAAAGCCACTGTGAACACCTGTTTTTATCCGGCGCAAAAGCTGCCACTGAGTTCCTGGGCGGTGGTTTTCGGTGGGCGGATTATCTGCTGCTACGCCAGCGGGGCACGGCAGAAGCCAGCGAAAAACAGAGCTAGCCTGAATATTTCACCAAAATAAGGGCAACAGCTCTGTTTCCCTTATTATTCAGGCCAGCGGGCTTCCGCCTGATATGCCCGCCCGCATTGAATTGTCCCAGAGGGTTGGGGTCCACCGAGATAAACTGCCCCATCCCGGTATCCTCGCAAGCCTCAATGCTGGAAAGTCTACCCCCCCTTCTCTTTATCGGGGATAAAAAGGGCCACAACAATAAGTTACGGCCAATGAGGAAATTTCCTTATCTTATTAATCAGGCAGGAAAATAGTTATTGATGCTACATATTTAATCGTGCGGCGCCTGTAGTAGGACACCACACTATAAAGAACTACATCGCCGCCGGGTTGATAGCTGAAAAAATCATCGCCATCCCAAGGAATGGCTACCTTTAAAAGCCCTTGTACACACTCAACCCCACAATACGCGGGTCCAGGGTAAATACATTGGTGCTAAGCCCGGTATCATCGCTATTGGTAAAGAAGTCGGTAATGGGTGCATCGTCAAATACATTCTTTACATAGAGCTGCATCTGCAGGTCCCATTCCGGCTGAGTAAAGGTGGCCGATACATTCAGGTTACTCCAGGCTTCCAGGCGGTCATACTCGGTATTGTACACCCGCGCATAACTCTCTCCCTGGCGGTAGTAGTCTGCACGCAGCTTCAGATCCCAATCCATTACTTGGATCACATGCTCCAGGCCCAGGTTGGCGGTAAAACGCGGCGCATTGGGCAACTCGTTTCCGCTCAGGTCGGCAGAAAAACCACGCCCGCCGTTGGGTGCCTGGATCAGCGGATCATAGGTTTCGCCCAGGTTGTAAAGCACATCAAGCCGTATAGGACGAGCTCGATTCGGGTTTATTACTGGTGCATAGGTGCCATAATTGATCGCACCACCGCAAAGCTGGCCCACATGGAGTCCAATCGCATCCTGGGCAACAAGCTTCTCAACGATGTGACGTGGCGCAATACAGTTGGAGGGCACCTGTAGGGTGGGGCGTACCAGCATCCAGTCCGCGTTGCCCTGAGTGCGATTCATAACGTCGATGGATCCCTCACCGTCGGCAATACGGGTTTGTAAATAGCCCAGATTAAAATCCATGCGCGTACTGAGGGTTAGTTGCCAGGCACTCTCCAGCTCAAGCCCCCAGGTTTCAGTATCGAAGTTCTCGTTATAGGAGATGCGATCGACAATCTGCGAAATCTGATAGGCCTTGTAATCGTAGTAAAAGGCGGTGGCATTCACCTGGAGGCTACCATCTAGTAAGGTATTTTTGGCTCCAAACTCAAAGGCGTTGACAAATTCCGGTTCAAAAGTCTCGGCCAATGGCTGGTATTGCACCACCCTGGTATCAATATCCACCCGAGGCGGGTTACTGCCGCCGCCCTTATAGCCATGCGAGAAGGAGGTGTAAAACAGGGTTTCGTCGGTGAAGGGGGTCTCGGTGCGCCAATCGAGCACCAGCCTGCCGGTGAACTCCTGCCACTTCTGTTTGATATCCTGCCCACGGGGATAGCCGCGCCGCGCTTTGCCGCCGGAAGTCCCGCCATTTACAAATTCTCCCTCATGTTGTCTCGTACCCAGCAACAGCTGGCTGGGGATGGGGGTGGCGGTCTTGCGGTCCTCGGTGTAGCGCAGACCGGCGGTCAGCTTGACATCGTCCGTCATTTGCCAGTAGGTCTCGCCAAAGAGCGCACTGGAGCGGGTTTTGACTAGGTTACGACTAAGGAAATAGTTGTGTCCTTCTTCGTTTAATTGCCCCAGGGGATTGGGGTCCACATAGATACACTCCTCCATCCTGGTATCGTCGCAGGCACTGTGGGTGGGACGGCCTTCTTCATCTTTCGCAGGGGGATAAAAGGTAGTAGCGAGATGAGTAAAGAGATTGTTAAAGACGTAGTAGTCGTCCTGGGATTCAAAATCCAGATAATTGGCTCCCAGGGAGAAATTAAACGAGCCATCGAAGGCGGACTGCAAACGCAGCTCTTGGCTCAACTGGCGGTTATCCGACTGACTGATGTCCACCGCCAGCATCCGGTCGGAAGGGCCCAACTGGGGGTCGGTAAAGACACCCCCTGGGCTTATTCCCGGCAAAGTGAACGTACGATTAGGGCCCTTACCCCCAAGGCCAAACAGATCCTCCCGGGCGGAGTCGTTAAAGACTGGGGCGGATAGATAACGGTTATAGTCCTGGGAGCTGTAGTAGTCGTCCTTGGCATAGGTGGACTGGGCAAAGAGCCGCAGTGAATCCCCCAGAGCCAGCTCCAGATTCAGCTGCGCCACATCATTTTCGGCACGAAATACCGGATCGTAGCTGGTCTCGATCTCGTGCAGATCGCGGGACTGCTTAACGTTCTTATAGGGGTCAATATTTTTGACATGCGGAAGTGGGTTGTAAGGCCTGTCGGGCGTGGGGGGCAACTGCCCCAAAGGGACTCCTAGAGGATAGGAATGAACGCGAAGAAAGGCTAAAGCTTGGCCATTGGGAGCGCCAAAGGCATCGCCATCGTACAGGGAACCGAGCAAACAACCCTGGCTAAACTGCGGTTTTAGTTGATCTGACACCTTGGCTTCGCCAACCATATCCGGACCCGGATCGCGGGTGCAGAGCTGCTTGCCGGTGCGGGAGCGATTGTCGTCTTCCTCAAAGTGCTGCCAGATAAGGTTGGCGTTAAATACTTCACTGGGCTCCCACTGCAAAATAACGCGGGTGGAATAGAGATCCCGGTCATTGACGTCATTATCGGTAAAGGTGTTGTAGTCATAGCCGCTCCGCTGGGTCATGGCGCCGGAAAAGCGCATGGCTAGGGTGTCCCCCAGGGGCACATTCAGCATCGCGCTGGTACGGCGAGTATTGTAGCTGCCTACTTCTCCCTTGATATTCGATTCAAATTCCGGCGTCGGCATCTGCGGCAGCATATTCACTACCCCGGCGGTGGCATTGCGGCCATACAGCGTGCCTTGTGGGCCGCGCAGCACCTCCACCCGCTGCACGTCAAAAAATTCCTGTTCATAAAGGCGGTTGCGGATCATGGGTGCATTGTTAAAACTCACCGCCACTGCCGGGTCGGTACTGGCGGAAATGGCCTTGGTACCCACACCACGGATGGAAAAATTGTAGGTACTGAAATTGGCCTTGGAAAAATTCACATTAGGCACTGCGCGTACCAACTCATCACCGCGTTCTATCTTCAGGTCGCCCATGGTATCGCCGGAGATGGCAGACACGGCGATAGGCACGTCTTGAATGCTCTCCTCAATCTTCTGTGCGGTAACAGTGATTTCCTCAATCGCCTTGCTATCGGCCTCTTCATTGCTCTGGGCGCTGGCGGGCGTCGCGGTTATCGCCAGGTAGGCCAGTGCCGCGCTACACCAAGCGGGAGCGCTGTGCTTGCTCTGCTGCACCTCACGAATCGTCTGTGCAATTGCCTTTTTTTGTGGTTTACAAAAATCCAACCTCATGGAATTCACCCCTCCTCGGGCGCTATCAATACTGATACTGAGCAGCCCATCCCCCTCCAGTTTTGCGCTTAACCCCGTTCCCGATAGTAAACCTTCAACAGCTTCTTCTATCGAGTAGGCACCCACCAAACGGTTTGCCGTTTTTTCCTGTGCGATATCAAAAGGAAAAATAAGCGTTAGATCGGCTTGCTGCGCAAATTCGGTGAGCGACAGGTCCGCTCTTTGCTGAGGAATAACGAAAGGAATTTTTTCAAGTGCCTGTGCCGCTTTTACAGGTAATACAGATGACAGTATCATCAGTAGGAAGAGGACAACACACCGAAATCGCACCAGATTATTATTCTCAGTCGCGAGCTTCGGGCTCGCGTACTGGGTAGACGACCTAGCAATTTTTTTCCACCATACTGCCAAATGCATTTTTTATAATTAGTATACTTGCTGTGCATTTCGCACCGCTTAGGATTATCAGGCTGGAGTTACTGGGCGCTTAGCAAGACCTTGCTTTTCCCAACCCGCTGATAGGAGATATTGAAGTTTTTTCTCAGGGCCAACAATAAGCCCTTAACATCGCCGGCCTTAAACAATCCGGCAATGCGCATTTTTTTCAGGTTTTCATCGAGAATAACGAATTCAACCTGTGTGTAGCGGCTTATTTCGGCCACTGCGTCCTCCAGCGATTCCCCCCGAAAAACCAGGTTGCCTTCTCGCCAGGACAATTTGACTTGTATTTCTTCCGGTTTTATTTTTTCGACTTCTTTCTTCTCTTCCTCTCCCCCAAGTACCAGTTGTTCACCTTTTGAGACAGCCACTGAGGAAGGTGGCAAAATATCGGGTCCGAACTCGAGCGCATTTTTGCCCGGTGTCTGGTGTACGGCGACCAGGACCTTGCCGTCGGTGACCACCAGCTCGATATGCTGATCGCTGTTAATTTCCACATTGAACGCTGTTCCCACAGCCTGCACCACTTTATCTCCCGCAATAACACTGAGGGGGCGGGCGTTATCGTGGGCCACTTTGACGTGGATTTCGCCGCGCTCAAGCACCAGCACTCGGTGGTGGTCGGTATAGTTGACTTTTACCCGGCTGTTGGTATTGAGCACCAGTTGGCTGCCGTCGGGTAAATGAATCGACGAGTGTTCGCCGATTGCCGTTTCGTACATCCGGTCGACGACAGTGGCCAACAGGTATTGCCGCCCGGCAAACTTTTCGGGAAACGTAGTGCCCACCCAGGCGCACAGGCTGGCAAACACCAGCAGCACAGACGCCGCCACGGCCAGGTAGGGCCGGGGAGTGCCATGCTCGGGCTTTGGGCTGCTGGGGAACAGCTCGGAAAGCCGCGACAAGGCGTCCATTTTGTCCCAGATTTCCGCCATCTTGAACAGTACCTGGCGATTATCGCCAGTGTCCGCCAACCATTGGTGCAGGGCTTGAATTTCTTTCGCACTCAAGCCCCTGTCCAGTTTGGCAATCCACTGGCTGGCCTGGTCGTAGCGCTGTTCCTGTGTTTGCAGTTTGTGGATATTACTCATCTGCGCTCCCCCTGCCCCGCTACAGACGGCGAGGTGGAGGCTAGTGGCCGCTGTTTGCTCAGGCCATGGCTGTCTGGCTCAAGGCTGCTCCGTTGCATCATAAAATAGGTACAGCGCTTGATGCCGGTGGCAACATGCTTTTCCACAGTGCTTTCGCTTAAATTCAACTCTTTGGCTATTTCCCGCTGGGAGTAGCCGTACACTTTCTTCATGACAAACACCTTGCGGCATTGTACGGGCAATTGGCGAACGGCTTCGCAAAAATGTGCGAATTCTTCCTCCACCGCGACCCGGTCATAGGTTGCGTCGGAAAAATACTCCCCCTGGCCAGGCGCCAGTTCCGGGTCTTCATCGGCGCTCACCGCCAGCCGTGTTTCTGACCGCTTGAGGTAATCCAGTGCCAGGTTTCGGGCCGTTTTTAGTAAAAAGGAGCGCGGGTACAATATCTCTTCTTTTTGCTTAACCTGACAGACCCTGACATAGGTCTCCTGAACGATATCCTCAATCTCTTTCGGTGGTACAAGGCGCGATACCGCCCGCGCCAGTGTCGCCCGGATTGCGAGATATATGCCGCTTAGTGTTTCTTTTTCTGACATCTCTCCCCAACCGTAACTACTCAGCCCAGCACTTTGCCAAATTACTCAATCTTTGCTCTAAAAATGCTGCTTGCAGAACCGAATCCGTGCAATTCCGAATTAAAACCCCATTAAATTGTTTGTTATTTGAGCACTTAAGCCCTGTATCGATATCGTTACCCCCAACCCTGATAGCCGTCGATTCTCCTCCATTGAATGTCCAGACGATTGGGGAGGGGTTTTCCACTATAGGGAAGCGATTTTTTGTGCACTTTTAACAAGCACCCTGCCCTCTCTCCGAACCGGCTCAAATTGCTGTAACCCGCCAGCCCGCTTTTTTCTGGGAAATCACAGCTGGTCAGACGGAATATCAGAGCATACGCAGAAAGGCAGAGTGTATCGTGAATATCTTCGGGCAAAAAAGCGCAGCAGTCACCCATTTCCAGGGTGTTTGCACTGCGGCTGACCAGTTGTAGCCCATTGCCTGGTTCTTCAAACTGACCCTAGGTGGACATTTGCATCGCCCCGTGCTGCAGCGTGTAAAATCCCCCCGTGATTGTGCGGGTTGCGATACAGGCCCTGTGTCTCAATATGGGCCAGTAATATAAACCCTTGTTCCGGGTCCCGGTAGAGCCCCACTGTGGGCGCCTTCTTCTCGTGCAACCCGGTAAGCCAGGGTTCGGAACATAGGCTGCGCGCCGGGTAGTCATACCGCGCGCTGGCGCTGCAGGGAACGGAACTGGCCAATGCCTATGTAGAAGCCCTTCGACTGAAACTATTGAAAGTAGCAGCTGTGGTGGTTTACAAACCATCGCGCTGGGTATTCCAACTAGCGGTGCAGTATCCTTGGCAAAAACTATTTCGCCACACGGCAGAGCGCCTGCTCAGCGGATAACTCCGCATAAGCGCTGTCCCCGGCGGGTAGAAAAAGCATGGGGGGTTGGGGGAGTTGCATCGTAATTGCGCTGGGTTAGCTATTTATTGAAAAAAAATAGCTATTGCCTGAATACCCGAAACAAGATTGTGCGATTGCCCCTGAACATAATAGGTTTGGTGAAAAATTCAGGCAAGGAGGGACCAAATTAGCTGCGGGCAGCCGCTCCATCAGTGGCCATAACAGCGTACCTTGTTCGACAATCCTGGAAAAGCAGCCCTTTCCTTAAAAAGAGCGCCGACGATAGCTGCGGTAATCGGCCCGCCAGAAATTGCGCTCCAGGGACCGCTCCAGGCTTTCTCCACTGACTTTTGGCGCCACCCCATCCAACTGGGCCTGAGCCGCAACAGCCCGGGCAATATGCTTGCTCAACGCGCGAATAGTGCTCAAATGCGGCAACAGTGCACCCTCGCCGTGTTTTACCACCGGTGCCTGCTCGGCCAGGGCGTTGGATGCCGCCATCAACATGCCGTCAGTCACCTGCGTTGCAGCGGCGGCGATCACACCGAGACCGATGCCGGGGAAAATATAGACGTTATTGCACTGGGCCACAGCGATATGATGCCCCCCTGTCTCCACCGCCGCGAAGGGACTGCCGGTTGCCACCAGGGCCTCGCCATTGGTCCAGGTATAAATCTCCGCGGGCGTCGCTTCGGCGCGGGAAGTGGGGTTGGATAGCGGCATCACCAGGGGGCGGGGACAACTTGTGTGCAAAGCCTCGACCACCTGCTGGGTAAACAGTCCTCCCTGTCCCGAGACGCCAATCAGGATACTCGGGCTCACTTTGCCGATCAGGGTCTGCAGATCCCACTCCCGAGCCCCCGCAAAGGCTTTCGGGTCCTGGGCCAACGCCGCCTGGAAGTCGTGCAAACCCTTCATGTCCGAGGTCACCAGCCCGTAACGGTCGTACATAAAAATACGCGCGCGGGCTTGCGCATCGCTGAGACCCGCCTGCACCATGGCACGCACGATTTGCTCGGCAATACCACAGCCCGCGGAACCGGCACCGACAATAACAGCCCGCTGAACCGCAACGGATTCCTGCCAGACCTTACAGGCTGCCAAAATGGTGCCCAGTGCCACCGATGCGGTACCCTGGATATCATCGTTAAAACAACACAGCTGCTCGCGATACCGTTGCAGCAGCGGCATGGCATTGGTCTGGGCAAAGTCCTCAAACTGTACCAGTACTTTTGGCCACCGGCGTTTTACCGCAGCGATGAACTGTTCGAGGAATGCATCGTACTCCTCCTGGCAAACGCGTTCGTGGCGCCATCCCATATACATGGGATCACTCAACAAATTGCGGTTGTTGGTGCCCACATCCAGCGCCACAGGCAGGGTATAGGCGGGGCTGATACCGGCACAGGCGGTATACAGGGACAACTTGCCAATAGGAATACCCATCCCGCCGATGCCCTGGTCACCGAGGCCCAGTATGCGTTCGCCATCGGTCACAACGATCACCTTGACGTTCTCCTTGGTGGCGCTGCGCAATATATCATCCATATACTCGCGATCCGGGTAGGAGATAAAGAGCCCGCGGTGGTCGCGATAGATATTGGAGAACTCTTCACAGGCGGCGCCAACAGTGGGGGTATAAATGATCGGCAGCATTTCCTTGATATGGTGCTCAATCAGGTAAAAAAACAGGGTTTCGTTGTCATCCTGAATGGCCCTCAGGTAAATATGCTTGTCGAGGTCGGTCTTGCAGTGCTGATACTGGTGATAAGCGCGGCGCGCCTGCTCTTCAATGGTCTCCACCGTGTTTGGCAGAAGTCCCGCCAGGTTGAACTCAAGGCGCTCTTCCAGCGTAAATGCACTGCCCTTATTTAACAGTGGCATCTCCAGCAGGGAGGGCCCTGCGTGGGGAATATAAAGCGGACGCTTGTGGTTGTTGCTCATAGCGTTGTTTTCCCAATAGGCAAGTCAGGCGCCCGCACTCAGCGTTATCACTATCGCCTGTTGCACGGGCCGGAGCCGCAAAGCGGTGGAGGTCCAGCATAGGCACAGTATTAGCGATCGTGCCGACACTTGTTATGTGCCGCCCTCTCTCAGCCTGCTGCGAACAGCCATTAAGGCAAAACCCAATAGATTGTGGCCTTTCCATTTGTTGGGATTTTGACATCTCTCATCATCTTCAGCCAGGCCCACTCCCCAAATCCTATCCACAGGGCTCGCTTCAACCAGTACCCGATCACCAGTATTCAATAAAAACTCTTTCAGCGCATGGTTGTCTTTAAATTTCGCCAAATTTGCCTGTACAACGATGTCGAACCTTTTCTTATCCCAAAGCTCTTGATCAAACCCTTCAATCTGACGACCAATTGCTTTAGCAGCACCTGGATCAGTCACAGTAAGCAACTTTTCTGCAGCTGAATCATCGCCAAACAGTTTTGCTTTTTTATACATCATAAAATGTTCGGCAGTGAGAAATCTGTTGCTGTCAGATTCAAAAGGCGAGTCATACCACTGGCTCAAACAAGACTTCGATACCCCTTTCTTCGGTTTCCTATGCCCCCAGAAGAATAGGTACTTCACCTTATTTCCGTGACTGACATAATCCATCAGCTCTTCTGTATTCTTGATATTCAATTCTTATCCGATCTAATTATCTATTTCGCATACCTAAGAGTATTAGCCCGACAGTCGCTCGGAGAATAGGGCCCAGAGAGAGGCCAGCACCGGCAACAGGCTGGCGTGAGCCCCGAAAAAGACCAAACAACTCCGCAGGGTTGTCGGCCTAGTTCAAGGGCGCCTGTGAAAGGGTTATGGCCGATCTAGGGCAAGGTCCAGTCAATCCTTGCCTGAATCCAGGGCACTGGCCTGGGGAACAAGCGGATACGCCTCAATCGACAAACACCCGCGCATTGCGAAACAGGCGCATCCAACCCGCGTCTTCCTTCCATTCATCCCGATGCCAGCTGTTACTGACTGTACGGGCAACGCGTTCCGGATGCGGCATCATAATGGTGACACGCCCATCCTCCGAACACAGGGCGGTAATCCCATTGACCGAACCGTTGGGGTTGGCCGGATAAATCCGGGCAATCTCACCGCTGTTATTCAGGTAACGCATGGCGATGGTGCCGGAAACTTCACACTGTTCCAGTGCCTGCTGGTCGGCAAATTCCACACGGCCCTCACCGTGGGCAACAGCAACCGGCATATAGGTACCGGCCATGTTCTTAAACAACACCGAGGGGGAATCCTCAATACCCACCAGGGAAAAGCGCGCTTCATACTGCTCAGACAGGTTGCGCACAAACCGCGGCCAATGGTCTGCTCCGGGAATCAATGCTTTGATCACCGAGAACATCTGGCAGCCGTTACACACCCCCAAGCCGAAAGTGTCCTTGCGGTTAAAGAAGCCTTCAAACTGATCCCGGGCACGATCATTAAACAGGATGGTTTTGGCCCAACCCTCACCGGCACCGAGTACATCACCGTAAGAGAAGCCGCCACAGCCCACCAGGCCCTTGAACGCATCCAGGGCCACACGACCAGAGAGGATGTCGCTCATATGCACATCGACGGCATTAAAGCCGGCGCGGTGGAAGGCGTGCGCCATTTCCACTTGGCTGTTTACCCCCTGCTCGCGCAGTATGGCGACTTTCGGACGCACGCCCCTGACAATATAAGGCGCGCTGATATCTTCGTTGATATCGAAGGTAAGATTCACCGACAGACCCGGATCTTCCTGGGCGATAGCGGCAAATTCCTGCTCGGCACACTCGGCGTTATCGCGCAGGGACTGGATACGGAAGCTGGTTTCCGACCAGATCTGCTGCAGTTCGGCACGGGCGCGCTTGAAGATTTCAATGCCGTTATTGGTGATACACAGATGTTCGTTGTTGTTCAGGTAACCAATCTTATGGGTAGGCACACCGACTGCGGCAAAGCGCTGTACCAGCATATCCGCCTCACAGGCGGGGACCTGTAATACCGCACCCAGCTCTTCACTGAACAATGCGGCAATCGGATCTTCACCCAGTTCGTAAATTTCCACATCCATACCCACGCGGCCGGCAAAGCCCATTTCCGCCAGGGTGGTGAACAGGCCGCCATCGGCGCGGTCGTGGTAGGCCATAATCAGGTCTTCCTGCAGGGCCTGCTGTACCACCTCAAAAAAACCTTTCAGCTTTCTGGCGTCGTCCAGGTCGGCAGGTTTGTCGCCCAGTTCGTTGAAAACCTGCGCCAGGCAAGAACCGCCCAGGCGGTTTTTACCCGCACCCAGGTCGATCAACAGCAGCTCGCTGTCGCCCTTGTCGGTGCGCAGCTGCGGCGTCACCGTTTTGCGCACATCGGTCACTGGGGTAAAGGCCGAGATCACCAGGGACAGTGGTGCGGTAACCGCCTTCTGCTCGCCCTCATCCTCCCAGGCGGTGCGCATGGACATGGAGTCCTTGCCCACCGGAATGGTAATGCCCAGTGCCGGGCACAGTTCCATGCCCACCGCCTCCACGGTGCGGTAGAGTTTTTCCTCTTCGCCCGGGTGGCCGGCGGCACACATCCAGTTGGCGGAGAGCTTGATATCGGAGAGTTGTTTTACCGGGGTACCGGCGATATTGGTGATCGCTTCCCCCACTGCCAGGCGGCCGGAAGCCGGGGCATCCAGCAGTGCCACAGGCGTGCGCTCGCCTATGGACATGGCCTCACCGGCATAGCTGTCGTAGGCAACGGTGGTCACCGCACAGTCCGCCACCGGCACCTGCCAGGGACCAACCATCTGATCGCGGGATACCTGACCGGTCACCGTGCGGTCGCCAATGGTGATCAGGAAGCTCTTGCTCGCCACCGTGGGCAGGCGCAGTACGCGCTCGGCGGCTGTATTGAGATCGATATCCGCCATGGAAAACACCTTGGCTTCAACTTTACGTGTTTCCGCCTCGCGGTGCATGCGCGGCGGCTTGCCGAACAGCACAGACATGGGCAGGTCCACCGGTTTGGACGCAAACCTGGTGTCGTTCAGCAGCAGGTGCTTGTCTTCGGTCGCCTCACCCACAACGGCAAAAGGCGCGCGCTCGCGCGCGCAGATTTGCTCAAAGCGCTGCAGATCTTCCGGCATCACAGCCAGTACATAGCGCTCCTGGGATTCATTACACCAGATTTCCAGCGGGCTCATGCCCGGTTCATCACAGGGGATCTTGCACAGCTCGAAATTACCACCGGTGCCGCCGTCTTTGACCAGTTCGGGGAGGGCATTGGACAGGCCGCCCGCGCCCACATCGTGAATAAAGGCGATGGGGTTTTTCTCACCCAGTTGCCAGCACTGGTCGATCACTTCCTGGCAACGGCGCTCGATTTCCGGGTTTTGACGTTGCACAGAAGCGAAATCCAGGTCCTCGGAGCTGGAACCGCTAGCCATACTGGAGGCGGCACCGCCACCGAGGCCGATCAACATGGCCGAGCCACCCAGCACCACCAACTTGGCACCGGGAGAAAACTCGGGCTTGTCGATATGCTCCGTGCGAACATTGCCGTAGCCACCGGCGAGCATAATCGGCTTGTGGTAGCCGCGGCGCTCACCGTCAAAGTGCTCTTCAAAGGTGCGGAAGTAACCACAGATATTTGGGCGGCCAAATTCGTTGTTAAACGCAGCGCCGCCGATAGGGCCCTCGATCATAATATCCAGGGCGGTCACGATACGTTCGGGTTTGCCGTAATTGGATTCCCAGGGCTGCTCCCAACCGGGGATCTGCAGATTGGAAACCGTGAAGCCGGTCAGGCCCACTTTTGGCTTGGAGCCGCGACCCACCGCGCCCTCATCGCGAATTTCCCCACCGGCACCGGTGCCAGCACCGGGAAAGGGCGCGATCGCGGTGGGGTGGTTGTGGGTCTCCACCTTCATCAGCAGATGGATGGCTTCGTGGTTGAAACTGTATTCCCTACTTTTCGGGTCCGGGTAAAAGCGTCCGGCCACACTCCCTGTCACAACCGCAGCGTTATCCGCGTAGGCAGACAATACATTGTCACCGCCCTTTTGATAGGTGTTCTTGATCATGCCAAACAGGGAGTGCGGCATCTCCTCGCCGTCGATGCTCCAGGAGGCATTGAAGATCTTATGGCGGCAGTGCTCGGAGTTCGCCTGGGCGAACATCATCAGCTCCACATCGGTGGGATTGCGCTCCAGCGCCTGGAAACTGGCAAGCAGGTAATCAATTTCGTCCCCGGCAAGGGCCAGGCCCAGGGTGACGTTGGCATCTTCCAGCGCCTCGCGGCCCCCATCGAGAATATCCACCCCACGCAGCGGGCGCGGCGCCTCCTCCACAAACAGCTGCTGCGCCTGCTTAAAGTCGGTAAACACCACCTCAACCATGCGGTCGTACAATTGCGATGCCAGGGCCTGGCGTTCAACTTCGGTTAATGCCACGCCACTAAGGTAGTAGGCGATCCCCCGCTCCAGGCGGTGGATTTTTCCCAGGCCGCTATTGTGGGCAATATCGGTGGCCTTGGAGGACCAGGGGGAGATAGTGCCCGGGCGCGGCAGCACCAGGATCAATTCGCCATTCGGTTCGCGCTTTTCTTCTGTCGGGCCGTACTGGAGCAGCCGCTCAAGCAGTGCCCTCTCCTTGTTATCCAGTGCCTCGCTATCGGCAAAGTGCACAAATTCGGCGTAGAAATCCTCAATCGTAGGTTGCAGTGCGCGCAGCTGATTGAGCAGTTTTTTTCGGCGGAATGTCGACAGTGCGGGAGCACCACGCAGAACTAGCATGCGGGAGTTTGCCTCTTGTCTGGATAAGAAAAATAGCGTGAAAGAAAGAGCGCATAAGGCTCCGGAAATTTGAGAGGCGCAATTGTACCTGAAGCATCGCCACTCCAACACACCTGCCCGACACCTGGGTACACATGAACCAGTTCGCCATCAAAGTGTTCAAAAGACGAGCCATGCTATGCGCCAAGGATTCTCTTTTTTGACAGATGTCATACCTGCTTACAAGAGTCTATAGCGCGTTTCAAGCGTACAGATCACAGTACCCAAAAGCCAAATTGGGCAGATTGTCGTCAAATAATGTAAAATTGGCAGACTACGCCGGCTTTGGCCGCAAAAGCCCTGGCGTTTTCACCTTCAACAGGCCTTAGGTATAACAGCGATAACACCAACGGACGAGCTAGAGGGACAGCCTATGATAATGACAAGCCGCCTGCTGCGCTATGTCCGCCGCCTGTTGAAGGGGCTGGCCCTATCTTGTTGTGCCGCGCTGCTGGTCGCCAGTAAGGCGCCGGATACCCTGGCGCGTATCAAGGCCTCTGGGGAACTGGTTGTGCTTTCCCAAAATGGCCCCACCACCTATTATGAAGACGCTTCCGGCAACCCCACCGGTTTTGAGTACGGCATGCTGCGCGCCTTTGCCGATGAAATCGGCGTCAAACTGGTTATCCGTGATGTACACGATCTGGACGAGCTGTTCGAGCGCCTGCGCGATCCCGCCGAGGGCGCTCACTTCGCCGCCGCCAGTCTCACTGTTACTCCTGAGCGTCGCGAACATGTGCGTTTTTCCCCCTCCTATTTCGAAATCCGCCAGCAGATCATCTACCGCGTGGGTGAGGCGCGTCCGCGCAAAATCAGCGATCTCGCTGACAAGACCGTGGCGGTGATCGCCGGCAGTGCCCACGCGGAGGAATTGAAAAAACTGTCCAAGCGTTACCCAGCGCTACGCTGGGAGGCAATTTCCGATGTGGACACCATGGAGCTGGTGGAAATGGTACAGCAGGGCAAGTACAACTATGCCGTAGTAGATTCCAACGCCTACGTCGTGCACCGCGGCCTCTACCCAAATACCGCGGTCGCGTTCAACCTCACCCAGTTCCAACCGGTGGCCTGGGCGTTTCCCAAGAGCAGCGACGACAGCCTGTATCATATCGCGCGTCTGTTTATGCTGCGCGCCAATACCAATGGCATGATTGCGCAATTGCGCGAGGAATTCTTCGGGCACGTCAGTGGATTAAATGTCGGCGGCGCCCAGGCATTCGCCAGGCGCAGCCGCGAACGCCTGCCCCAATGGCAGGGCACCATGCAAAAAGTCGCCGAGCAGTACCAGCTGGACTGGCACCTGCTGGCGGCACTCAGTTACCAGGAATCCTACTGGAATCCCCGCGCCCGCTCCCGCACCGGTGTGCGTGGACTGATGATGCTGACGTTGAATACAGCAAAGGAACTGGGCGTCAACCGCCTCAATCCGGCGGAGAGTATTGAGGGGGGCGCCCGCTATATCGTACAAATCCGCAACAAGCTGCCCGAGCGTATTCGCGAACCCGACAGAACCTGGATGGCGCTGGCGGCCTATAACGTAGGCTACGGCCACCTGGAAGATGCCCGTGTCCTTACCGAACGAATGGGCGGCAACCCGGACCGCTGGCCTGATGTGCGCGATCACCTGCCGCTATTGGCCAAACGCCAGTACTACAAAACCACCAGGCACGGCTATGCTCGGGGCTGGGAGCCGGTGACCTATGTGCAGAATATCCGCCACTACCAGGCACTGTTGAACTGGAGCAGCCGTATCGAAGAGCAGCGCCTGGCCGCCGCTGGCGATGAAAATCGCAGGACTCTCGCCGATAACAACGCAGTAGAGGCCGAGAGCGGCGCAGCCCCGGCACTCTAGCCTACATCGACAGACGCCCGCCAGGCCTGTGGCAAAGAAGATAAATCCTCGGGCTCATCGATATCCACCAGCACCTCCAGGCGCTGACAACGCATTCCACACTCCCACAATCGATCCAGTGTCTGCTGCGCCACCACCTCGGTACTCCAATGGATGTCCTCAAACAGCCGCGCCTGTACCTCTTTGAGTCCCAGTAATGCGTAACCGCCATCTTTTGCCGGATACATGACCGCATCGGATTTCTGTAGCCCCTGCGCCGCTATATGCAGACGCTGCACAGTGAGCGCCGGACAGTCGGTGCCAAGCAGCAGGAGCCCCTGTCCCAGCGCCCGCGCGTTTCCACTGGCATGCCACAGGCGCTGGCCCAGATTGCCCTGGGACTGCCCGTAAAGGGTGACAGCACGAGGCAATGGGAAATCCCGCCAGTAAGGGTGTGAGGGGCCCGGTACCACATGCAGCTCCACAGGTCCCAGGTCCGCCTTCACACAGGCTTCCAGGGTATGGTGCAGCAGCCTCTCCGCCAGCGCAGCGGCACCGTGCTCCCCCAGCGCGGGGATCAAGCGGGTCTTGGCATAGCCGCTTAATGGTGCCTTGGCCATCACAACCAGGCGCAGTGCCTGCCGGGCAACACTACTCATAGCGCTTCGCCAAAGAGGCCGCAGGCACACCGCGCCAGTAGTCAAAACGCAAACGCCACATCAGAAGTACAGTGCGCAACACACCAAACTTCTGCCAGCGGCGCCCGGAGGTGGTGATCTGCTGGTGCAGACAGAACGGCCGCGCCACCTTCAGCAGCTGCCGGCTCAACTCGATATCCTCCATCAGAGGCTGCCGGACATAGCCGCCCAGGCGCTCGAACAGTGCGCGGCGCACAAAGATTGCCTGATCGCCTGTGGCAATACCGCTCAAGCGCGAACGCCAGTTGATCATGGTGGCAATCAAGGGAAACCACACACTGTTGCCACAGATACGGACGTCGAAGCGCCCCCACTCTGCCCCCTGTACCGCAGCCGCAGCAATCGAACTCAGAGCGCCCTGGGGTAAACGGGTATCCGCGTGCAAAAACAGCAGCCAGTGTCCGCGCGCCGCAGCCGCACCGGCATTCATCTGCGCAGCGCGGCCGCGCTCGGAGGCAATCACCCGAAGCCCCGCTGCAGTGGCGAATGTCACACTGTTGTCGCTACTGCCACCATCAACCAGAATAATTTCGCAACTGTTGCTGGCTTGTAGTTCCCGCAACTGCGCTGTGAGTTCCGGCAGCTGCTCCTGTTCATTCAGCAGCGGAACGATAACACTACACTGCACTAACCCCGCCTCCAGCGGTGAAACCTTTTCAGCCAGCGCAACGCCCACTCGGGGGCATGCGCCCGTTTCCAATTCCCGGCGACAAATTTATTCGCCTCTGCCATGGTGGGATAGGTATGAATAGTGGATAAAATTTTGTTCAGGCCCAACCCATACTTCATCGCAATCACAAACTCGGCAATCAACTCCGCCGCATTTTCGCCCACAATGGAAACCCCAAGAATTTTATCCTTGCCCGGCACCGTGAGCACTTTGACAAAGCCCTGTGCGGCACCATCGACTATGGCGCGATCCAGATCATCGAGAGCGTAGCGGGTCACCTCATAGGCGATACCCCGTTCACTGGCCATGCCCTCGCTGAGCCCCACACTGGCCACCTCCGGATCAATAAAGGTCGCACGGGGAACCAGGGAGTAATCCACTGCGAATTTTTTAATATCCCCAAAGAGGCCATTCACCGCGGCATACCAGGCCTGGTGCGAGGCCATATGGGTGAACTGGTAGGGACCCACAACATCACCAGCGGCGAGAATATGCGGGTAGCGGGTACGCAGGTAGGCATCTGTCTCCAACTTGCCCCCCTGCACCAAGTCCAGTGTCTCTAGCCCAAATCCTTTTGTCCGGGCACGCCTGCCCAGAGCCAGGATAACCTCGTCAAATGTTACTTCTATCTCACCCTCCGCATTGCGCAAACGCAGGGCACCACCTATCCGGTTTGGTTTACCGATAAACGCCAGGGCCTCGTGTCCGGTGAGCAGATTCACACCCTCGGACTTGAGGGCGTGCGAAAGGGCTTCGGATACCTCCCGGTCTTCCCGTGGCAGCAGGCGGCTCTCTTTCTCCACCAGTGTGACATCCGACCCCAATCTCACAAATGCCTGGGCCAGTTCGCAGCCAATACTGCCCCCCCCCAACAGCAACAGCCTGCGCGGCACCTGGTCCAGCTTTGCACACCGGTCCCAAAGGGTTTCACTGGTCAGATAGTGCACATTTTCCAGGCCGGGTAAGGGTGGCACTATGGGTTCGGCACCGGTAGCCAGCACAATTGCCCGTGCGCTGAGTGTTTGTTCTCCGCCGCTGTTCAGGGCAATTTTTACCGTCCATGGATCCACCAGGCGCGCCTGTCCCTGGACAACCTCCACCCCCAGGTCCGTGTAGCGCTCCACACTGTCGTGAGGTGCAATCTGCTCAATAGACGCACGCACATGGCGCATAACACCGGGAAAATCGATGCCCGGCTCGGCGACACAGACCCCAAATTGACCGGCCCGACGCGCCCAGTGGGCGATACGGGCACACTGGATCAGCGCCTTACTGGGCACACAGCCGGTATTGAGGCAGTCGCCGCCCATATTCCCCGCTTCAATTAAAGTAACCTCAGCCTTTACCGCAGCAGAGATATAGGCGCTCACCAGCCCCGCAGCGCCGGCACCAATAACAATTAGATTGCGATCAAATTTCTTGGGTCTACTCATTGCAAAGACTCATTTGGCTGCGCGGCGGCGCTTCACCCAGTTGAGAACATATTTTGCCAGCAGCGGAAATACCCCCAGCAGGGCAAAGGACAACAACAGTTCCGGGGAGGCAATATCCTTCAGGTTGTCGATCCTTGCCAACTGGGTGCCCGCATTCACATAGACAATAGTGGCGGCCAACATGCCCAACTGGCTCACCCAGTAAAAGGTCGAGACCCGGATATGGGTAAGGCCCATCAGAATGTTAATCAGGACAAAAGGGAAAACCGGCACCAGGCGCAGCGCGAACAGGTAAAAAGCCCCTTCGCGCTCTATACCCTCATTTACCATTTTCAGCCGCACGGCAAAACGCTCCTGCACAAAGTCACGCAGTAAATAGCGGGCCACCAGGAAAGCCAGGGTTGCACCGATACTGGAAGAGAAAGAAACAATGAGGGTGCCCCAATACAAACCAAATACCGCGCCCGCGGCAATGGTGAGAATGGCAGCACCGGGGAGAGATAAGCCGGTCACCAGAATATAAAACAGCGCAAACAGTAGCCCCACCAGCAGTGGCGAGGCGTCCTTCCACTGCATGAATTTATCCGTTCCCTCCTGCAGCTTATTCAACATCAGCCACTGGTCCAGATCGAACGCATAAAAGGCAATCACCAGTACCAGTATCGCAGACACCAGCAGGATTCTTTTGCCCATAATCCTCCGCTCCTCTATTTAACTTTGATTTTCCGCTCTCTTCCTGTTTCCGCAAGCCCCTAGAGGGCACCACCGCAACTGCTGCCCTGCCCCGCTGTGCAACCGTAACAATGGTCGGCCACACAAATGGAGAGATCCTGCAGATCGTGCCTGAGCAGATCGCGCAGGTGTAAACGGCCCGGTACCGGGATATTCAGTTGCTGGTTAAAATCGCAGTCGTACAAGTTCCCCTGCCAATCGACACTGACCAGGGTGCGGCACATAACCCCGTCAAGATTGGCTGCACTGTAGCTATCCTTGAGCAGCGTCATATAATTCTGGAACTGGCCCTTGGACACCAGCATGGAGCCAAAACGCTTGATCGGCATATTGACCAGAGCAAACAGGTTGTTAAACGCGATATCAAAATGCGCTGCCAGTTCCCTGCGGTAATCCGCCTCCAGGGCAACCTGCTCCGGGGGTAAAGAAGCACCCTGCGGATTGTAGACAAGATTGAGATGCAGGCCCGTGTTCGCCCTGCCGTACCCCAGCGCATTCAGTTTCTGCAACGCGCGAATGCTTTTGTCGAAAACCCCCTTTCCCCGCTGCTTATCTACATTCTCCATGGAATAGCACGGCAATGAGGCGACTATTTCCACCTGGTGTTGCGCGAGAAATTCCGCGGTATCTTCCTGGTCCGGTTCGAACAGTACGGTGAGGTTACAGCGGTCTATCACCTGCACACCCTGTTCGCGGGCGGCCTGCACCAGTGGCCTGAAGCCCCGGTGCAGCTCCGGCGCGCCACCGGTGATATCCAGGGTGCTGACACCCCGCGCTTTCATCACCTCCAGCAATAGCGCCAGGTTCTCTTCAGACATCATTTCTGTACGATTGGGGCCCGCATTCACATGGCAGTGCACACAGGTCTGGTTGCAGCGGTACCCAATATTCACCTGCAGAGTTTGTATTTTTTCGCGGCGAATGGCCGGGAAATCCGATAATTCCAATAGCGGCAGTGTTTCATGCATGCGTCTCAGTGCTCCACTTCTTCAAGCACTGGTTCTGTCGGGCCAAGCAGCGGTTTTATTACAGTGAGGGTGTCTTTGGGCAGGGCCTCCAGGGGCGTCACCAGAGCACTTTCCAGCGCGGTGTGTGCCAAAGAGTGCGGCTGTTCCTCACCCAGCAGGCGGATCGCCTCTGCGGCGATCTGCTGGGCGCGGGCGGCATTTTGCTGCAAATTGGCAATGGCCGCCGCTGCGGTTACCGCTGCTTCACGGGGGTGCCAGCAGTCGTAGTCGGTAGCCATGGCCAGGGTGGCATAGGCAATCTGCGCTTCTCTTGCCAGCTTTGCCTCAGGCATATTGGTCATACCGATCACAGAGGCCCCCATACTGCGATACCAGTGGGACTCCGCGCGGGTAGAAAACTGGGGACCCTCAATACAAACGTAGCTGCCGCCCTTGTGCAGGTTGATGGGTTGGCCCGCCTGGGTGGTTTCGAAGGCCCGTGCCAGGCAATCCGCCACGGCCGGGCACACCGGGTCCGCCATGGCGACATGGGCCACGGCACCACCACCGAAAAAGGTACTGTCACGCTTGCGCGTCATATCGATAAATTGATCCGGAATCAGCATGTCCAATGGCCGCACTTCTTCGCGCAGGGAGCCCACGGCCGAAAGCGACAGGAGATAGCGCACACCCAGTTGGCGCAGGGCGTGAATATTGGCTTTGTAGGGCACTTCGCTTGGGATCAGGCGGTGGTCACGCCCATGGCGGGCGAGGAAGGCAACGGGGATGCCCTGTAGTTTTCCGCAGACTATTGTGTCGGAGGGAGCGCCGAAAGGGGTGTCTATCCGCAGCATTTCTGCCCCACTCAGCCCCTGCATTTGGTAGAGGCCGCTGCCCCCGATAACACCAATCCGTGCTCTGGCCATATCCGCTCCTAAACAGTTGGTTTTTCCGCAGTATAGGAGTAGCCGCACGCCGTGTATATCACTGACATGTAAACAAAAATTAAGCCCTCACGGACACCAGGCAAAGTGGGCAGTCCGGAGTTTCAACGTGCTGGGCTAGCCACCCTTCCCGATAAGGACACCTCAGAGGTTAGCGCTAATCACATCATTATCTATTGTACACAGACGGATGAATCAACTATATTTACCCGGATAAAAATATTTAGTCCGGGTAAATATGGAGAAATACGATGGCCACAGACTATATCGTTATCGACCAGCTAAGGATCATCGCGCGGGGAACACTGGAGGCGATTGCGCACCAAGTAAAAGACATGGGGGCGGCTCATGAACCCATTGTCTTTGAATCTGAAAGCTGCAAACGGGTTGAGGTGGATTGGCACGGTGATATAGAGGCAGTACTGGCCAGGCTAACGACTGATACACAGATCCCAAAAACCAAGCGCGGACGGCCCAAATTAGGTGTTATCCCCAAGGAGGTTACCCTGCTTCCCCGTCATTGGGAGTGGCTGGGCCAGCAGCCCGGTGGTGCTTCTGTCACTCTCCGCAAGTTGGTACAACAGGCACAAAAACAGGTTTCGCCCGAAGAACGTATCACCACAAAACAACAGCAATTGGATGGGTTGATGCTGTTGGTTGCAGGAGATACCCCTGGCTTCGAGGAGGCCAGCCGCGCCCTATACAGAAACAGCAAAATCAGTTTTGAAAAAGCCATCCACTCCTGGCCGGATGACCTCAAGCAAGTTTTGTTAAACAAATTTAACGAAATCTCGGAGATGCACAGCGGTAATTTGTAAAACGGGCTTACTATGATTCAACAACAAGACAATAGTTTTGCAAGTGGTGCTTTGCGATAACAAAAACCAACCAGTAGGACACAGCTTTGCTGCGTCCTGCTGAATGCGTTAGGCTCAATGACCATGAATCCGAAAGAAATTGGCAAGGCGTATGATAAAATCACTCATCTTTGGGAGGACGAGAATTTCAATAGAAAGAATGGAATGGATGAGCACAAAAGAGCTTTAGCATTCGTAGAAAATAAAGGCAAAGCCCTTGACGTTGGTTGTGGCTCTACCGGTCGATTCATTGATCTTCTGTTAAGTGAGGGGTTTACCCCAGAGGGCGTCGATGTCTCTGCAGAAATGATACGTTTAGCCAGGTGCCGCCATCCAGGGGTGGTTTTGCATCATCAAGACATATGCGAATGGCGTATAGAAGAAAAATATGACTTTATCACAGCCTGGGATAGCATTTGGCATATACCGCTCGAACAGCAAGAAAATGTTTTGGCTAAACTGGTTTTCAGCCTCAATAAAGGTGGCGTGCTGATTTTTACTTTCGGCGGCACAAATGAGAAAAGTGACCACACAGATGACTTGATGGGGCCGGAAGTTTACTACTCGAGCCTGGGTACCAATGGGTTCCTTAAAGTATTAATAAGCCTGGATTGCATTTGCAAGCACCTTGAACACGGCCAGTATCCTGAATTACACACCTACTTGATCGTGCAAAAAGCATAGTCCGCTAAAGCCGGGTCCGCATACGGCGGCTCACTAAAACACTCCGTTCGGATGGTGAAATTTAACCCATATAGCCCTTACCGAAACAGCCCCTGGATTCCCACGGAACACAGTGCTGATGCCCCGGGATACTGCAACGGCTTCGCCAGTCGGTGGGGGACTCAACTCGGTGTCACCTAAAGCTTCAGTTTGATTGAACTCTTTGCAAAAAGGCATTACGGTAGGTCGGTTGCCATAGCGCCCAACCGCTCAACCGTCGCTGTCAAAGAATAAATAGATAAAAAAACAGCGCAACGAACAGTATTCTGCCCGTGAGGCGCCCTGTAACGGGAGCGCTCGCGGGAAACCCATCAGCAAAGCAATCAACAGAGTAGGACCGCATCATGACCGTGTAAGTCAGGAAAAACGCCACCTCCCAGTGCGCTCACACCGAGAGATGGCTAACCCCAATAGATAAACTGACTATCTAGCGAGGCTGTCTTGAATGATACGCCATACACTCGTTCGTCTTCAATAAACGTCTCCCGGAAGGCGAACTTTTCGAGTCATTCCCGCCCCTGGCGACGGGGTGTGCTGTGGCGTTCCGCGAGGATTGGTGTGGTACTTTACTTCAGCCGCGCACCGCCTTGCCTGCGCACCCTTCTCCCCAAATCATCCTTTTCTTTTCCCCACAAGGATCGCGCCTGTGGCGAGAGAAACGGCGCAAAGCGATACGCTGTTTCCGGGTGTTTCTGTCACAGGCGACTCAAGGAGCCTAAAAAGATGCCTATATTGACCTGTCGATTGTTTGCGCCCCTGCACCTGGGGGAGTATTTTATCATCACGCCGGTCGCCATCAGAGAGAACGCAGTCGATCTGCACATTGCGCCCGGCAAGGGTAACCGACTGGTACGAGCCATGCATTTATTGCAGTTTTTGGACGAAGCCCGAGCGCAGGAGAACACTAAAGCCACTCACCTTCCAACCAGCCCCGGGCCATTTAAGCGGCGACCCAATAAAAGGGCGTAGCACTGCAAGGCAAAACGGGCACCGAAAAAGACGGTGCAGCCCCAAGCAATACCGCAAACGCCTACCTTCTTATACGCTCCCTGGGGAGGTAGGCGTGTGCGTAACCACAGCACTCGCCCTCTTACTGCCAGCCTGTAGAATGCGGATTTTGATGGCGCTGCTACTGCGATGACGAATGGCAAACACAGCACTCCCATCAGAATATCAGTCAAGTGTGTTCGGCAGGGCTGCGCCAAACCGTCAATCTCTATTGCTTCTACAAGAGAAATCAGGATAATCGCGGTCGCTATTATATAAACGTTATAACTCATGGAGCAGTTTTGAAAAGCAAAATCAATAAGAGGACCTTCTCAGGTGGAAGGTCTATATTGACCGCTCAAAGATGCACATCGGATATGTGCAATTTTTAATGATTAGCTTTATGTTTATCAAATCATTGGGTAATAATCCGTTAAGTAATTTTGTTTTTGATAATCCTATACGCTCAGTATCGTTAATACTGATTGCATTTGTCTTATTTTCACTAGTGCTGGGATATCTGGGTTCAAATTTTGAGTTTAGGGAAGAGGAGATTAGAAACCACTCTAAATCCAATTCAGTATTAATGGATATTCAAAAGTCTATTGGTGAGCTAAGTGCAAAGTTGGCCATGAACACACCTGTAGAAAGTGATAACCAGTCGGTGTTGTCTCGGCAAAAAATGTGGGCCTGGCAGCCTACACTGCGCTCCGGGTGTCCGAAACCTCAGTGTTAACTGCCTTAAGTAAAGGGGCATCGATTCTATTATGAGAATTGGTTGAGTGATTATAGCCTCTGTTATATGTACTGCTCTGATTATTTAAAGATTTTCAGGTTTTCTTACATCTAAAGATAAAAGGCGAATGAAAATAGCATCTGACAATTATTTCGATCTTTCAGATACTGCCTATTTTGTTGACTCTGTTAAGGTACCCTGGGGGCTTACGCTCAGCCAGGCCAGAGATCTTGTAAAAGAAGATAGGCAAGTACTACAGGCTTATGGTGGCGGGCCAAATTACAGGGGTCAATGCAGGGAGGCTTTCGGATTCAAGGCCACTGAAGTAAATATTATTGCGCCAGCCGAAGATTGCCCTGTCTTGCAAGTGAATTACAATCTTTCACCTCCAGATCTAAAATCCCAATTAGTGAAACCGGAATTTTGGGTTAAATCTATTTCTAAATCTATGGGGCCGCCCGTAAAAGAGTCCAAGCGAACAAGCTATAGGATAGACCCATCTCAAAGTTGGCGGGTTATTTATAATGCACGCTGGATGAAAGGCAACATTAGTGTCACCCTGTCAACTAGTGGGGGGTATAGAGAGAATGAGGTCGGAGCTATCTCGATAGCCGGTCTATTTATAGACTGGAAAAATGAAGTGCAGTTTGCCGAGCCTTATCTTGACAAAATTAAAGAGGTTGAAAATTCATTAGTTATTTCCAATCCAAAAGAACTAGTTTCCGAAATAATTAATATAGGGAAAAAACAGAAACCCTATTATATAGCGGACTATGATCTTCAAAATCCACATGCAGCTGCAAATGATAGTGCGCTTCGTAGGGCTCAAAGAGCCTTAAGAAGTCCTTTGCTTTTTGATACTCCTCAGAAACTATCAAATTTAATGAACGATAGCTCTATTCTGATTTGGCAGCCTGAAAATCGAGATGATTTTGTAGTCTCAACAAAATGGGATTCGGTGTTCTTCTCTAAAGATTCAGGAAAAAATAAGATCTCGTGGTTTAATATTCTGCCAGCCAAAGGGAGTGGCGGAATGTCACTGAGTGTAAATGAATTGAGTATTGACGATTTTCATAGCTCTAAAACACTAAGTATACTTGTTGGTAAATTAAGCATCTATCAAAATAAAGATATACAATGCGCTAAAGATTATGACTTCTAGAGCTGTGGCCAGTCGGGTAATGGCGGATTTCCAGCCCCACCCTCCCCAGTCGAGTCAATCAAGGGAACCTCCCCCTTTAGCTAATCACAGATCCGGACATAAAGGTCTTCCTTTATCCGGCTCTTCTTCTCCAACCGGTGACACAACCGATACGCCAGCATACCATTGCCCAACGAACGCAAGTAATCAGATGGGGATACCTAATCGCTTACGAATGGTACTACAATAGTGACGAAAAAAAGAGCAAATATAATGCGCTACAAATGATGATATATTCTAGGATAGTGGTCGCAATGACCGTTTTTCTATTGTGTACGATTGTATCAATATGTGTCATTAACTGATTTATAAACAGATATTCCAAATTGACACACAATTACTTATGAGATAGCAATCAGGATAATAGTAGTCAGGGTGATCACTATATAAATGTTATAAATCAGGAGGAATAAACTGAATGAATAAGTACCTATCGGCTATAGCAATAACTTTACTGCTGTCCGGGTGTGCAGAACCCCTGCCTGAAAAACGTCTGCATTATGTGGGCGAATGGCAAAGTAAAGAAATGGGACTATTGATTCTCGCTGATGGCACTGTTGCTTATAAACGCTTAAAGAGTGGAAGTACCACTTCTGTTAATGGGCCTTTAAAGAAATTTGTGGGCGATGATTTTACTGTTGGCATTCTTTTTCTTACTACAACATTTCACGTCACCGAGCCACCTCATGAAGCTGATGGTGTTTGGACGATGACCGTGGATGGTGTACAGCTGACAAGAGTAAGTGAATAGGATTTATAATTAAAAAGTCAGTATCGCCACTTCGTGGCTGGACGCGCTAACGCGCGCCGCTGCTTTGGGCGCTAATTGTTATACATAAGTTTTATAGTTTCAATTTAAAATCAATAAGTTACAGTTTTTACGCAACCTAGATTCAACTTGTAAGTGCATATCTCAATGGAGCTAGAAAAAGCGGCCAGTTGCCCGTAGACTTCTCGCTTTT
>NZ_CANLDD010000019.1 GCF_947489355.1 uncultured Microbulbifer sp.
GTTACTATGGGACTTCCGGATCTGTCAAACTATGCGTGCCTCCCCGGCAAAGCCGGGGGGTCTCCCTTTTGGACTAGCTCTTACTAGGCAGGGACTTTCACCCTGCAAGATGCAACAAGCTTCGCTTGTCGCACTAACGCCTGCCGCATAGGCCGGAAGTGCAAAGCACCTAAGGTCCAGAAAATGCAGAGCATTTGCGATCATGCCGGCACTTGTTATAACTCATCACCAAACTCCTGTGATAATACCTCATACTTTTCAACTGCAGCGCTAGTGTAACCGTAAAATAATTCATCCTGCGATGGTGGTTCTGTTAGGGCCGATCTTAGTTCTTTTCGGGAGGGCGAAAAGAGCCCCCTATCTCTACTTGTCGCAACTAAGCATTTTTCACGAAACATTCTTGCTAGCAGTTGTTCTAACTCAGCATCGCTTAGGCCATGTGATGGCAGATTTATAGCTTCCTCTAGATTCTCTGCTGCTAATAATCGCAGTTGGATGTACCAATCATGTGCATACCCGTAGATGAGATATTCTGCTCTTTTAAGCCCTTTAGATTTCATGATTTGAGTAGTGATAACGTCCGCAACAGGGGCGACCAATGCTATGCACCTTTTGCGTGAAAATAGAAGCGCAGCAACCAGCACAAAAGGTGCATAACACTGGGTGTTCCTTTACTTGCGTTTGTTATGATTTTGTACCGCTAGGCCTCAGATAGCTGCTTTAGCTTTCCGAGAAAATTATCTCTAAATGTACTTTTTCTCTGATTGGAAAATTCTACAGACTCTCTGGTTGCACGCTTGTAATTAATTTCTGGTTCAAACCAATTGTAAATTCTACTCATGAACATTGATACTTGCGTCACACCATTGGATTCACTGATGGAAACCATAGCTACGCCTTGAGATTCTTCACCTTCTTCTACAGCAGGAAGGTTTGCCAAAAGGATCATCTTTTGAGGTATTATTTTTACCACCTCAATGTAAAACTCGCCATACAAATGAACACGATCATTTTCAGATATTTGGCTATCTTTTGAGTTTCCTTGATTCATCCATGGCATCCATTTTCCCATTTCAAGTACGTGAGGCCAGACTTCATTCGCAGGCTTATCAATGATAATTTCAAAATGATCCACATAGTAGTACGAATCACCGAAGTTAGATTCAATATTACTTACCTGTGCAAACACATGAGACGCAAGAACAGAAAGAATAACAAAACTTATAATTTTCATTTTTAATACTTCTCTTTTTCCTGGAAAGCATAACGCCTTTGGAAGGAGCAAATTTTGGCGAAGCAACGTTTATTTTGTCCCGCTTGCCCAATTTGTTAGATAACTTACTGCTGAAACCATAGCTCCGTGTCAGTATTTTTTCTGAAGCCATTATATTTAGTCAAATCTTCAAGCCCTTCACCCGCATGCGCTGAGGGGATAAGCCGACCTGAAACATCCCAAAACCCACGATGACAAGGGTCTATAAGCCCATTGTAGCCATAAGCTTCAGCCGGTTTGAGCATACAGCTCAGATGCGTACTCAATGCTACATAAATAAAATACTCAGGCATATTCTCTAATGTGTAATTGGGTCCATTAGCAACAGTATTTAATGAAACTAGATAGTTAGCAGTTTCTTGATCTGGCTTATAAATCATAATCGGCATGCCGCGAGACACAATTAACTTGGAACCACCCGCTGGAATTTTAGCAACATCGACAATAGTAATTGTCACACTTTTTGGGTTCGGTGACCAGCTTGCCACAAATGGGACGCTAGCGAGCAGAATGCCTGCGGCCATTAGCGTAAAAACACATGTTATTAAGAACTGCTTCCTGGTCATGGTTACTATCTAACATTTATATACAAATCACCACGACCAGTATTTCAGAATTAATTTCGCGCCAACCTCTCAAAAAATCACTGCAAATCAATCAGATACAGGATGTTAGCACTAAAGTCCCACATAGAAAAATGATCATCTCGACCAGTATCCCAAAAATCACTAAAAATTGTAAGATTCTGTATCTATTCGTTTTTTAAGAAAAACCACCCACCCTGTCAAAATAAAAGTCACGGTGATCGACATACCAGCTCGCATCTGGTCATATTGCCTGCAAAACGGTGCCACACTCCAGATAGGCGTATCGCCAGAGCGTTCTCCCTCTCACCCGTTAACCCACCTTTTCGGTACAGCCATGGCAGCACCGTCTGCAGTAATCGAGCCTTGCGCACCTACAGCGGCACCCGTGCAGAGCAGAAGAGCACTGGCTTGCCATCTTGACTACGCTCACCTCCCCATCATGACCATACAAGAAGGCAAGCGTTTGCGATGCTGCTCAGCGCTACGTCTTTTTATTGGGGGGCTTGGGTGGCCTGAGGATGGCTGGGGGCTGATTGGTTGAGCCCTCCTCCAGCGCCCAGGCCTCTTCCAACAGTTGCAGTAAACGCACGGCCCGCATCACGCGGTTACCCTTGCCGGGCGCAATGTGCAGATCCACAGCGTTCTCTCTGATAGCGACCAGCGTGATAATAAAATACCCACCCAGGTTCATCGGCTGAAACAATCGACAGGGTAATATAGGCATCTTTAAAGGCTCCTTGACTCACCTATGGCGGAAAGGTGCAAAAAAAGCGCATCGCTTTGCGCGGTTTCTCTCGCCGCAGGCGTGATCCTTGTGAAAAAAGGGGAAACATGCAAAAGGAGTGTGCAGCCAAGGAGGCGGTGCGCGGCTGAAGTAAAGCACCACACCAATCCTCGCGCAACGCCACAGCACACTCCGTCGCCGGGGGCGGAAGTGACTCGAAAAGCTCGCCTTCAGGGAGACGTTGATTGAAGACGAACGAGTGTATGGCGTATCATTCAAGACAGCCTCGCTAGATAGATCAATTATCTATTGGGGTTAGCCATCTCTCGGTGTTCCAGCACTGGGAGGTGGCGTTTTTCTCTCATTTACGCGGTCATGATGCGGTCCTTCATTGTTGGCTTGTTTGTTTAGGGATTACCCGCGAGCACTGCCGTTATCGGGCGCCTCGCGGGTTCAATCATGATCGTTGCTGTATTGGTTAACTATTTATTATTCTTTGACTGCGCCGGTGAAGCGGCTGAGTGCCAGAGGAGCAGACCTACCGTAATCCCTTTTTGAAAGGAATACAATCAAGCTGAAGCTTTATGCGACACCAAGTTGTGTTCTTCACCAGCTGGCGATGATATTTGCAGTGCATCAAGGCATCGACAATCCGTTTCCTGGAATTCAGGCTTTGTTCGGCAAGGGATACCTGGGTAAAATTTCACCCTCCGAACGGCGTGCTTAATAAACCACCAACCTGTGCGGTGGTGAGCGGGCAAGCTGGAATGCCGCCTTTACCCGATTGGCTGCGTCGTTTCTTTAGGTACAAATAAATTTATTAAATCCAGATATCATTTTCCGCTGTAAGATCACCAGAAGAATCTCCCGTATTTACAACCCCTCTCGGCTCAACAATCATGATTTTGCATTCAGTATCAGCAACGGGTTTGTGCCGAACCCCTTTTGGTATTACGTACATTTCACCAGCATTGAGTTGCACAGAATCATCAGAAAACAGGATTTTCAATGAACCGTCAATGACGATAAAAACTTCATCTGTTTCAGGATGATCATGCCATACAAATTCACCCAGAACTTTGACCAGCTTGAATTGATAATCATTCATTTCAGCAATAATTTTTGGAGACCAAAGCTCATGGAACTTACAAAACTTTTCCTTGAAATTTATTTTTCTACGTTCCAATTTATACGCCTTCCTTTATTAAAGCTGCCGTGATAGCAAATGCACTAACTCCCACAGCAGGGTGGCTTACCTTGGGTATACTACCGGGTCGGAAGTAAAGAAGCCCTCCTCTCGGGGCACGCTGTGAATACCTCCCTGTACGCTCGCAATCGGCGTCCATGCCTCTACGGTCCCGAGATAAGGGTATTCTTCCCTTCCGCCTTGTTAGTAAATGACGCCAACTGCGCACAAAGCAAGACGCCCCACGCAGGCCCGAAGGGCTGAAGTATTCTGCCTGCGATTGTTAAGACAGATTACCTTAGACCACCTTGGCCATGAGATGCACATCCGCGTACTCCCCATTTCTAAACGCGTATTGGTGTGCGGTTCCTTCAATTTTGAAACCCTTTTTTTTGTATAGTTCTATAGCTTGCTGATTGTCGGTATAAACCTCCAGCTCTACACGACGAACTGCCAACCAGTTGATAGCAAGGTTGAGCATAGCCTCCAACAATTTTGAGCCCACACCACATTTTTGATACTTCTCACTCACAGCCATGCCCATATTTGAAACATGTTTTCGCCTTGGATTTGAAAACACTTCCATGCCAATCTGCCCTATGACCTCTCCATCATTGACAGCTACCAAGCTATAGAAGTTTTGCGGAAGATCTCCAAGAAACTTTTCCCATTTATCAATGGATGGATAGGGAAGCTGTAGCATTCCTGCATAGCATGAAGACTGTGCGTAAATATCCCTAATTTTTGCAATGTCTTCTTTGTTACTATGCCGAACTTCTATGTGCATGTTTTAGATCTCGTTTCACTTAATCGGTACCCGTACGGCAGGAGGGGAGAATACCCGTCTCCCAGGATCATATAAGCTAGGAATGCCGATTACGAGCGTACAAGGAGGTATTCACAGCGTGTCCTGGGAGAGGGGTATGCTTTCCTTCCGACCCGGTAGAATCCGTGACGATACCGCCATGCCGGGAATAGCGTTTGCAACAGGGTTATACACCGTCCCTGTTATGCGGTAAGCGTCGCGGATTTATAAACGCAGCGTTTGCAATGCAAATGGGTCAACTTTATGCAATTTACAAAATCAACCAACCTCTGCAAGATTCCCTTTACTCTCCAACCACTGCTTGCGATCTCCCGCCCGTTTTTTGGCCAGGAGCATATCCAGCAGTTGATTACTGTCATCACCGGCATCGATATACAGCTGCACCAGGCGGCGGGTATTGGGGTCCATGGTGGTCTCACGCAGTTGCAGGGGGTTCATTTCCCCCAGGCCTTTAAAGCGGGTAACCTGGATCTTGCCTTTTTTCTTTTCCGCGCTGATACGATCGAGGATGCCCTGCTTTTCCGATTCATCCAGGGCATAGTAGACATCTTTGCCAATATCGATACGAAACAGGGGCGGCATGGCCACATAGACGTGGCCATTGGCTACCAGTGGTCGAAAGTGCCGCAGGAACAGTGCGCACAGCAAAGTGGCAATATGCAGCCCGTCTGAATCGGCGTCGGCGAGGATGCAGATTTTATTGTAACGCAAACCTTCCATGTTACCGCTGCCGGGATCAACACCCAGGGCCACGGCAATATCGTGCACTTCCTGGCTGGCGAGGATCTCGCTGGAATCCACTTCCCAGGTATTGAGAATTTTGCCGCGCAAAGGCATGATGGCCTGGAATTCCCGATCCCGCGCCTGCTTGGCGGAGCCGCCAGCGGAGTCCCCCTCCACCAGAAAGAGTTCGGAGCGGGAGGTATCCGCGCTGGCGCAGTCTGCCAGTTTGCCAGGTAGCGCAGGGCCCTGGGTCACTTTTTTGCGCGCAACCTTTTTTGCCGAACGCATGCGTTTTTGCGCATTGCCGATACACAGTTCGGCGAGTTTGTCCCCCTCTTCCGTGTGCTGGTTCAGCCACAGGCTAAAGGCATCCTTGGCCACACCGGAAATAAAGGCCGTGGCCTCGCGGGAGGACAGGCGCTCCTTGGTCTGACCGGTAAACTGCGGGTCGGCGAGTTTGGCGGAGAGTACGTAGGAACACTGGCCCCAGATATCCTCCGGCCCCAGTTTAATACCACGGGGCAACAGGTTGCGGATTTCACAGTATTCACGCATGGCATCCAGCAACCCCGCGCGCAGGCCATTGACATGCGTTCCGCCCTGGGCGGTGGGAATCAGGTTGACATAGGATTCGGCAGTGATCTCGCCACCTTCCGGCAACCATTGCACCGCCCAGTCCACAGCCTCCGCGGTGGCAACAAAGCTGCCCACAAAGGGCTCTGCCGGCAACAATTCCCAACCCTGGTTGGCTGCGGCGAGATAATCCTTAAGGCCATCCTCATAGCACCATTCGTCAGACTCACCGTGCTGTTCGTTGTTAAACGTTACTGTAAGGCCGGGGCAGAGTACCGCTTTGGCGCGCAACAGGTGGCGCAGGCGCGGTACCGAGAATTTGGCGGAATCAAAGTATTTTGGGTCTGGCAAAAAGCGTACGCTGGTGCCCGTGGTACGTTTGGGGCAGCTGCCTATCACTTCCAGATCGGAGGCCTTTTCCCCGTCTTTAAAGCCAATACGGTGTACCTTGCCACCGCGCTGAATGGTGACTTCCAGTACTTTCGACAGCGCGTTGACCACCGACACGCCGACGCCGTGCAGGCCACCGGAGAACTGGTAGTTTTTATTGGAAAACTTGCCCCCGGCGTGCAGCGTGGAAAGGATTACCTCCACACCAGGGCGGCCCTGTTCCGGGTGGATATCCACAGGCATGCCACGACCGTTATCACTCACTGTCAGCGACTGGTCCTTGTGCAATACCACTTCGATTTTTTTTGCGTGCCCGGCGAGGGCCTCATCGACACTGTTGTCGATGACTTCCTGGGCCAGGTGGTTGGGGCGTGCCGTGTCGGTGTACATGCCCGGTCGTTTGCGCACCGGGTCCAGCCCCGTGAGTACCTCGATATCTTCGGCGGAATAATTGGCCATAACTGTTTGATTTTTTACTGCTGGTTAAATAGAAATTCGACGATGGGAGCGCAATAACGTGCGAAGCCCTGAAAATCGTGGTCACCACCCTCCTCGACCGTCTGGCGCTGGTTCCGATAAAAATTCTCGGCATCGCGGTAATCCAGTGTCTCATCGCCACGCTGGGACAACAGCCAATAGCGGCTGTGCAGTGGCTGGGCAAGCTCAGCTTCCAATCGGCCCATAGTATCAACATCTGCCTCGGTCAGGCGATACTCCTGCGGCCCGCCGCTGTACGGGCGCAATACCCGCCCCACATAGGCTGGCATAAGGCGGGAGGGCCGCACCGCCGGATTGATAAGCACTGCAGGCAAGTGTAAGCGCTCACCAAGGTAGGTGCACCAGAACCCCCCCATGGAACTGCCCAGCAGCCCAACGGGGCCACAGTTGGCAGACTGCAAAAAGCCCTCCAGCAAACCGACCAGTGACTGCTGGGCGATCGCCGGATAGGGGAGGACTTGCGGCGCACAGAAGACGATGCGCGGATTATTCGCTGTGAGCCATTCGCGCATCAATTGACACTTGAAAGACTGGGGTGACGACAGAAAGCCGTGCAGATAAATAAGCAGGGGCCTTGCGCGGGAATCTTGTGTTTGCATAGACGGCGATTATAGCGTCCCAGGGGATCGGTGGAGGCAAAGCCCGCGCACCTCTCCACCCCGTGTCAATACTGAGCCGGCTACAGCAGGGATTTATCCAGGCTGGCGAAGGCACGGCGCATATCCACACGCATATCGGACCAGAAGGTGATACTGGTAAAGCGCTCCAGGCGCCCGCCGGGCCTCAGGGAGCCGAAGTTTTCACCGATATCCCGGCGGTCGCGAAAGCGCATCACCACATTGCCCTCGCGGTCAAACAAGGTGCCCACCAATACCCCGTAGGCGCTCTGTTCCGTATAGACCCGCCACGTCCAGGGAGACGGCTCCAGCGGTGCAGCCAGGGAAAACCTTTCCATTGACAAGGCCAGGGTATAGTCGGCCCCGGTCGGGTCCGATACCAGTTCGCCATTGCGCGCACTGAGGAATTTGTCGGCAAAGGTCTGCGCCAGCAGCTCGTTCAAGCGCTGTAGGTCGCTTGTATCAAGTTCGTAGTCCTTTTCGCGGTATGGGCGGCGCGGCAGTGTGGAAAACCGTTTCGTGTAGTCAATTTGTACTGGCGCGACATAAACCCTGGCACCACTGAGATCCAGGGCAAAAGCTGCTGACACGGCATCTAAGTGGCTGGTGCGCGGTTCCAGGCCGTCGCTACCCGCCTGAGCCGATTCACCTGCCGATGCGACGGTGTCACTTTGCGGAGTGGATTGCTGGGTGCAGGCCGAGAGCAGCCATGCGGTGCTCAGCAGTAACCATAAAAATACTCTGTACATGCTTACACTCCTATCTTTACGATGGAATCTATCCGGAGATGAGCGCCCTTGCACAAAACCTGCAGTCACTGAAAGAAAAACGCCAGTACCGGTTTTTAACCCGCTCTGCCGGCACATACAGGTACAGGCTTTCACGATCACTCCCTGTACCATTTCTCACAGAGCCAAGCTTTCAACAGGGCAATTCCATTGTACGATGGCCGGCGTGGAAAGATAGAGGCAAGCAAGTTAAGAAGGGTTTTTTCTTTCAGCCCTGGCAAGGGGGAAGGTAAAAACCAGGCCACTGGTTTGTCCCGCCAGGTTGATTCCAATCAATAACCAGAAGAAGCGAGATCCACAAAATATTTGGAGATGGCCACGCGCTCCACCCCCGTGGTGTAAGTGCCATCGTCGCGCAGCTCAAACCAGCGATAGCCCGGCAATTGGTCATCCACTGCGAAGGGTCCACTACCGGGTGTGAACTGCACCGAAGTGGAAGGCGTTGCGTGCAGGCCGATCTGTCCGCGGCTACCGTCGAACTGCTGATGTACATGGCCCCAGGCGATGGCTTTTACCTGGGCAGCCTCATCCACCACGCGCCAAAATTGTTCACATCCCTCCCTCAGCATATGGCCATCGATCCAGTTACTGCCCACGGGGACCGGTTGGTGATGCATCAAGATCACAACCGGATAACCGCGATTCTTCCACAATAAAAATTGCAGGCGCTCCAATTGCACTTCGCTCAGGCCACCGCAAATCTGGCCCTCCACACTGGTATCCAGAAACAACAGCCGCCAGTTGCCCAACACGATCTGCTCAGTGCTGCGGCTTGGCGCCAACCGCTTCATGCGTTTGCCAGCGTCGTGGTTGCCGGGAAGCCAGTACCAGGGCATGGGAACAGCACGGATTTTTTGCAAAAACCGACAGTAGGACGCCTCGGAACCGTTGGCGCTGATATCTCCAGTGACAACCAGGGCCTCCGCGCATGACTGTGTGGCCATCACGGCGGACAATACCTCATTGAGTGAATGGCTGGTATCCAGACCCAGCAACTGGTAATCCGGCCTGCTGCCGATATGTGGATCTGTAATCTGGATCAGACGGTGTGATGCCACCCCCTGGGGGGGCGGCTTATTATGCTCGCGAATCACTTACTCACCTTGTATACACATCCGTGTGTTCTACTGCAGAATCAAAATCTTCGGCCATCCAGCACCAAGTCAAATTCTGCGCTGGCATTTGCGAGACAGTAGTCCAACCACTCAGCGAGAAAACGGTTGGTTTGCGGCCTCTCATCTGCCCGCTGCATACGGGGATTTGGATAAATGGCATCAGTGCCTTTACCACCCAGCGGCCCGCAGCCATTGGCTGTTATCACCTCCGCCATGCGCGCATCGTGGTAGAGACGCACGGTTAAATCCGGCGATTCCAGCCAGCGGCACGCTCCGGGGCTTACCTCCGCGCCAAGAGACACTTCCGTTGTGTACCTGGAGTGCGCCGCGATGCTCAATATCAGGGTGCCGGCGGGCAACTGATAGCGCCAAAGCACCCGCTCTGGTAGCCCAGGCAGCAACCTGATCAGGCGCAGGTAGTTAGCATCACAATCCGCATGATAAGACGGCAGGTCAACCTTATACACTGCCCTTCCGTTGCCTTTTGATGACAATCCTGCCTGTTTGCGCTGCCGCGCCTCTGCCTTGCCCAATAGAGTCATTATCAACACTCCGATTCTATCGCCGCCGTGATTCAGATCTCAGTTTACCCTTTGCACTGGTAAAAGGGGCGCAATCCGGCATGACCGATCAGGCAGACGTCATCGCCCCGTCAGTTGGTCCCGATGTAATGCCAGCCACTGCAGGCAAATGATTGTGGCCGCATTGTCCACGGGATTCTCCCCGGGACCGAAGTCTCCCGCCATGGCCTTGTATAAGCGATCCGCCTGAAACACCCGCAAACGGATATCCTCATTTTCTTGCTCCAGGCCAAAGTACCCCTCTGCCCCGCTCAAACCCACCAGGGCGCAATAAAGATGCAAGCGTTCCGAGCTGCCGCCTGGGCTGGGCATATAACTGTGGATAAAGTGCAACTCCTGTACCTGCAATCCCGCCTCTTCCTGTACCTCGCGCCGTGCCACTTCCTGAAGATCCTCACCCTCCTCCACCATGCCGGCCACCACTTCCAGGCACCAGGGCCCCGCCGCGCGCACTAGTGCACCAATGCGAAATTGCTCGGTCAGTGCCACCTGGTCCCGCTCGGGGTCATAGAGCAACACACCCACAGCGGGGCCGCGAACAAACAGCTCCCGCTCAAAGATGTGGCTCCAGCCACCGCGGAACAGGCGGTGGCGCAGTCGCAGGCGCAACATGGTAAAAAAGCCTTTGAAAACGGTTTTCCTGGAAACCACTTGCACGGACTCCGAAGAAAATTCCGGAGCCAACGGGTCTTGACTGATTTTTCTTTGCATTACCGGCCTTCCTTTTATGCGATCCCGATGCTATACGCCGCAGCGGCGCTGGGCTATATAGTCCCGAACGAGCTGCTATACTCTGCGCCCACCGCGAAACCCCTAAATGTAGCGGCCTTATTCACTGTCTCCCCGAGTTGTTAGAGAGTGCACCGCCATGAGAGTGCTCAATATTGCCTACCAGCAGCTGCGACGCTACGGCAGGACCCGGGTCAGCTGGGCACAGAAGCTGACTTTAGGCCTGATCAAAAACGACCACAATACGCAGGTATTCAGCGACCGGGATGTGGCCGCGTTCGAAGCGCCCCTCGGCATCCGCGACCTGGGTGTGCGCAGAGCCAGGCGACGCCTGTTGGAAACCGTTGAGGCATTTGAGCCCGACCTGGTGATCGCCGGCCATTGCGATATGATTGACAACGACACCCTGAAGGCCATCAAGAAACAACAGCCCGGGTGCCTGATTGCGCACTGTAACAACGATCCGTTATTTGTGCCCAGCAATGTGGAGCGCATCAAGTATCGCGCCGAGGTGGCCGATGCGGTTTTTGTCTCCACCGGGCGCCGGGCACTGAACATATTCGAGGGTATTGGCGCGCGTATCTATCATATGCCCAACCCGGTCGAGGCTTCGATCGAAACCCTGAATAATGCCGAGCGCACAGACCTGCCCATCGACCTGCTGTTTTGCAGTAACAGCAACCAGTTCACCCAGCGCCTGCAGTTGGTAAAAAAGCTCAGGGATGCCCTGGGGGATTCCCTGAATTTTAAAACCTACGGCAGCTTTGGCGAGCCGCCGGTTTGGGGCCGGGCGTATGATCGCGCACTGTCGCAAACAAAAATGGGGCTGAACCTTAACCGCCAGGATACCCACTACTGGTATTCGTCCGCGCGCATGGCACAGTTGGCGGGCAACGGCATACTGCCATTCACCAGTGACAAATTGCACTTTGACGAACTGTTGCCGCCGGAGAGCGTGGTCTATTTCTCCGCGGAACAGGACCTGCTGGAGAAGATTCGCAGGTTCCACAATGACGACGCCAGGCGCCGGGCCTGGGCGGCGCGCGCCAGAGCCTTTTTCCACAGCGAGATGAACTCCAGGCTCTACGCGCAATATATCGTCGAAGCCACAAGCCTGCAGCCCTTTAGCCATAATTATGTCTGGGCCCGCGATATCACCCTCGACGGCGCGCTGAAATAGCGGGCCGTTAGACCAAACACACAGATTACGTTGGAATTATGAGTAAAAAGCCAATTCGAGTGGCACAGGTCCTCGCCGGTGCCGAGCACGGTGGTGCAGAAAATTTTTTTGTACGCCTGGCAAGCGGGCTCAATCTGCGCGATGAAATTACGCAAAAGGCCTTTATTCGCAACCATGACCACCGCGTACAGGCACTGCGCAATAACGGCGTTAAAACCGAGGGGTTTAAATTTGGCGGCAAGCTGGATTTTCTCGGCAGGCGGATTTATCGCGAGGCACTTGCGCACTGGCAGCCGGATATTGTTATGACCTGGATGGGGCGGGCCACCATCATTACACCCCCCGCAAAAAGCTACCTGTTGGTCAGCCGGCTCGGCCACTACTACAACCTGAAGTACTATCGCCATGCGGATTACTGGATCGGGATCAGCAAGGGCATCTGCCAGCATATGATCAACGGCGGCATTCCCGAAGATCGTATTTTTCATATCCCCAATTTCGCCGATGAAACCCCGGTCAAACCGCTGCCCCGCAACAGTTTCAACACACCGGTAGACAAACCCCTGATCCTCGCCGCAGGGCGCCTGCATATCAACAAGGGCTTTGATGTCCTGCTGCATGCGCTCACACAAACCCCCACTGCCACCCTGTGGCTCGCCGGCATCGGTCCCGAGGAAAAAAAACTCAAAGCCCTGTGCCACAAGCTCGGCCTGGAAGCGCGGGTACGCTTCCTGGGCTGGCGCACGGATGTCACCCGTTTAATGCGCACCGCCGATCTGTTTGTGTGTCCGTCGCGACATGAAGGCTTAGGCTCTATCGTTATGGAGTCCTGGGCACACCGCTGCCCGATCGTGGCCACCCGGTCCCAGGGGCCCGGCGAAGTCATCACCGATGGCAAAAGCGGACTGCTCACCCCCATCGACAATGCCGATGCCCTCGCCAGGGCGATCAAATCCATACTGGATAACCCGGATCTGCGTCAAAGCCTGATTGAGAACGCCTCGGCAGTGTATGCAAAGGGCTATTCCAAGCAGTCTATCGTGGCAGCCTATATCGAACTCTACGACAAACTGATGCGGCGGGGGCATGGGCAACGCTAAAAAGTTACCGCTGGGTACGGCGGCGCTTGTTTTCCGTCATCACAATCGGCCCATCCACGGCGTTGAGTTCACACGCCTGTTTTAGAAGCATTCGCGACGCGCATCAACTTTTTGCAAGAGAGGCAGGGCCGTGGGTTACTGATAAGCTGGCGGCAGGTCCCGCAGCAGCTCGCTCACCCCCTTGCTGATCAAACGCTGGCGTTGCTCAACGCTATCCGGGCGCGTCAATATTTCGCTGGCACGCCCCCCCCAGATCACGACGCCGCCCGGGGGGCCAATGCCCACGCTCATCACCACCAGCGGTGCATCCGTGAGCGGCGGCAACTCCACAACGTCCTGGGGTGCATTGCTGTCGAATTGCTTGTCCCAACTGGGATCTCTGGTATCCCCGGAAAAAAACTCGTCCACCAGGGCAACCTGATAATCCACCACCATATCCGCATCCTGCTCCCCATCCACCCGGCGGTAACCGCGCTGCTCCATTTGCGCCGCCACCGTATCGCGCATCTCCTCGTCCAGCTCCACCAACTGCGCCGAGACGTCAGGCACCTCACTCAGTGGTGACACGCCCCATTTATACGTGGAGAAAGCCACTGGCTGCGCTCCTGTATTGGCGTGCTCCACCTGCATTTCCTGGCACCCGAGCAGTAAGAACAGCGAAAATAAACCTGTGATTATATGGCGCATAAATACTCCTTAGCGTTCCTAGTTATTTTTCCGGCTCGGCGGTATCGTACAAGGTTATCTTGGGGCTCCAGAGGTGCCACTCTGGCTCGGCCCGCGGGTACAGTGGGTAATGGCTGCCGGACTCCACCTCAAACCCCATAAAGGGCGGCTCCGGTGTGGCGAAGGCAATCCCACCCTGCCATAGGGCCTGGGCGGATTCGGTGTCAACATTGAGGCCACTTCTGAGGCCAAAATTTACTTCAACGCCACTGGCGTTCCAAAATACTGTGTGCTCGCGCACCAGGGGACGGTAGTGCGATTCAATATACACATAGATATAAACCCGATCCGCCTGCTCGCCCAGGGCAAAACCCGTGACCTCCCCCACCGGGACCTGACGGTAATACACGGGGCTGCCTGCCACAAGGGAACCGCGCCTGGCGGCATCCAGTATGACGGTGAGCCCCGGTCGGCGCATAGTATCGGCGAGATCGGCGCGCGGTGCTTCCAGTTGCGCGTAAAATTGTGTCTGTGGCGGCCCCGTACCCGGCTCCAGGGCCAGGTAGCGACCGGTAACCAGCGTTTCCAGATGCGCGACTTTGCCGAGTTCAATCTGCGGCGACACCACCCAGAAGCGCGTACCGGCACGGGCAAGATGTTCACCACGGTGGTACAGTTTGGCACGCACGCGCACTTCTTCCAGGTTTCCCCCCAGATACAAGCGGGTGATTTCTCCCACCTGAACCCCTTTATAACGCAGTGGCGCCCCCGTCTTTAACCCCTCCGCGCTGGGCAGCGTGATATCAATTTCAATCCCCTCTTCCAGTGCCGCCTCACGACTGCGGTACAGGGGAAACTGATCGCCATTTTGCGCCGGCACGCCCTTTTTATGATCCTCGCGCCGGATGCCGAAGGCCACACCGCCGCGCAACATCGACATCAGAGAGTCCGCCTCCAGTTCAACCCCTTTACTCAAGCTGGCACTGGCGCGCAGGCCACTGATATTCCAAAAGCGCGTCCCCTGTTTCACCAGGTGCGCGTAGCGCGGCGCAATCACCACATAAACCTCGACCCCCTCCCCATTCCCGCGCAACTCCATGCCCTGGACCTTGCCGACTTCAATGCGGCGAAAATAGACCGGGGCACCGCGTTGTAGAGAGCCGGGATTTCGCGCAGTGAGGCGCAAATGCAGCCCGGGAGTGCGGAGATCCCTGGGTGGTGCCGAGGCCCGGGCGGAAAAAATACGCTGGGAACGCTGCCCACGGCGCAAGTCCACCTCGATGCGATTGCCCTTGATCAGGCTATTCAAGCCGCCGCTGAGGTCGAATGTGGGCGGTGCCAGCCAGAAGCGGGTATTTTCGCTCAGCAAATCATCCGTCGCCGGGTCCATCAGCACCTTGACCTCCATCCCGTTCATGCGCTTATTGGCTTTTGCATTGCTGACCTCACCAACTCGGATGCCCTGGTAATAGACTTTGGTATTGCCGGGCGTCACACCGACACCGCGATTAAAGTTCAGAGTGACCGCAATCCCCGCATCCGCCGCGGTAAAATTTTTATACAGCTTGAATTCTGTACCGTTCACCGCCAGGGGAGACTGGCGCTGGGACTCCGGGGTATAAAAACTGACCCCTCCGGCAAACAGGGCGGCGAGGGATTCGAGGGTGACATTGATACCGCTGATGCCCCCCTCGATGGAAATACCGGAGCTGTTCCAGAACCGGCTGCCCCGGTGTACCAGATCGGCGTATTCGCGCCGGATAAACAATTCTATACTGACTTCCGAGCCGTCCCGGTCCAGGCGGTAATCCGCCACCTGTCCAACCCGCAACTGGCGAAAATACACCGGCGAGCCTCGGCTGAGCGACCCCAGGCGACGGGATTTGAGCACTACGCGCAGGCCATTGCCACGGATAAAGGCCGGCGGTCGATCCAGTGCCACAAAGCTGCGCTTGCGCTTGCCACTTCCGGATTCGACCGCAATGTAGTTACCCGAGAGCAGGGTCTCCAGGCCGCTGATGCCGGTAATAGACAGCTCCGGCTTGACCACCCAGAATTCCGTCCCTTCCACGAGCAGATATTCCGCACTGCGGTTGAGACTGACTTCCGCCATAACACCGTCGGCCCCATTGAGCGCCTCGGCATTCGGCACCAGGCGTACCTCCTGCACAATACCAATATCCACGCCGGAGTATTTCACCACCGTTTTACCTTTCACCAGGCCATCGCCGGAGAGAAAAAGAATAGTGGCCCGCACATCCCCCTCGGCCACATCCTGGTAGAGCAGCCAGACCGCAATCAGCCCGGCTATCAGCGGTAAGATCCAGACCAGAGGCAACCCCCTGTCGCTGCGCACAAGTCCCTGCTGGGCGCCGCCATTTTGGCGCGCGCCTGCAGCACTATTGGGCGGGGGCAGCTTATCAGCCATTTTCAGCGCCACTCCTGTGCGCCGTTTCGGGCACTACCGTCGTGTGACCCTGGTCCCCATCGCAGGCATCCCAGATCAGGCGGGGGTCAAAAGTCCGCGCCGCGGTCATGGTGATGACCACCACTGCGGCAAACGCGGTACTGCCAGGACCGGCGTCTACCTGGGCAACAAACCCCATATCCACCAGGGCCACCAATATCGAGAGGATAAACAGGTCCAGCAGAGACCAGCGCCCTATGCCCGATACCACCCGGTAGATTTTCATGGCCTGCAGCGGGTCAAAGGGGATACGCAACTGTATTTGCACCAGGAGCAGGGCCAGACCCAGTAATTTCATCACCGGCACCGCGATACTGGCGGCAAATACAACCAGCGCAATACCCCACATGCCCGTGTTATACAGCTGCGTGACGCCGCTGATAATGGTGTTGGGCTCGCCGGCACCGAGATAGGTCACGGTCATCACCGGCAGTATATTTGCCGGCAGCAACAGCAGTGCCCCGGTGATCGTCAATGCCCAGGTGAGCATCCGGCTGCCGTCAATGCGGGCATAGACCCGCGCGCCGCAGCGGGGGCAGCGACAGCGGCCGGTGGTCGGTAAAATAATCAGTTGGTGACAGCACAGGCAACTGGTCAGCCCCTGCTTGAACGCCTTGTACGGCGCGCTCATCTTCTTGCACTCCGGGCCGCGCGGCGCTGTGCCAGGCGCTGCCAGATGGCGTTCTGGTCAAAACTGAGGGAAGCCAGATTGGCCACCAGCATCATGGCACCAAAGCAATAGAGTCCCGGCTCCACCTCCAGCTTGCCCAGATCCTGCAGTTTCACCAGCGCCACCAACAGGCCCAGCATATAGACGTCGAGCATGCCCCAGTCTTTGATCAGCTGATACCAGCGCACCGTATGGGCAACCGGGCGGTCCAAAAGCCCCCAGGCACTGCCGCAACAGAGAAACAACAGCAGCAAAAATTTCCCCACCGGCGCCAGTACACTGCAAAACAGCACCAGTGCCGCGAGCCATATAAACCCGCCCTGGTACAGGGCCTGAACCCCGTTCAGCAATGTGTTTTCGGCCCCAAGGGAGAATAAAGAGAATGTCAGCAGCGGCAAACTGGCAGAGGGTACAAACAGCAGCAGCCCGGTCAGGCTGAGCGCGATGGTGGGGTAAATCCCCCGAATGGTACCCCGTTGCAAGGTGCAGTGGCAGCGCGGGCAAATCAGCGCCCGGCCGGGCGGTGCCAGATGCCCGCTCAACAACAGATCACATTCGTGGCAGGCACGCTGCCAGAATATCGGCTCTACGCTGCGCACCGGTTCCATGTGCGAGGACCTCTGCCTAATTCAGTACATCTTCGCCGCATCCAAAAACTTGGATGGCACGTCTATTGAAATATAGGCCCTCGGACCCGTTCCATACTGCCGCGCTATTGCTACGCCCTGACCGGTAAACGCACAGTCTTGTCGGTTTAACGAGGATATTGACAAAAGCCGAAAGCACCGCCTCGACGGTCGGGCTGGCCGCGGGTAAACTCTCGCGACAGTAGATGGGGGACTGGCAGCACCGCCGAGCCAAAGGGACCTACCGGGGACCCAAAACTCGGCTGCCGCCCAGAAGACCTGGAAGACCCTGTAGACGCTTGAAGACCGCACCCGCCACAGGAAGTTGAAACACATGAAAAGAAGTCACCGCCCAACCCCACAGGGGCGTCCATTGCGACCGCTAAAAACACTGCTCGCCGCCGCCCTGCTGGGCCTCGGCGCCCTCCAGGCCCAGGCCGATACTCTGTGGGATATCTATACCCAGGCCCTGGACAATGACCAGCAGCTCGCCGCGGACCGCGCCGGCTACCATGCGGGGATTGAGGCCAAGAACCAAACCCGTGCGGCATTGTTGCCACAGGTCAATGCCCGTGTTCAGGCGTCACGGGTTCACTCGGATAACTCCCAGAATGCTTCAACCGTTGTGGGAGATCGTCTTGCTTCCCCTCCACAACTCTTGGACTTCTTTCTAAGGGCAACCGGAACCACTCAAGACAGAACCTATAATGCGACATTGACTCAGGCAATCTTCAATGCCCCCGCCTGGTTCGATTACCAACAGGGCAAAAAGCAGACTGAGCAAGCCACCGCAGAGTTCAGCGCCAACCAGCAGGGCATGATGATCCGCGTGGCCACGGCCTATTTCGATGTGCTGCGCGCCTACGATGTGCTGGAAGCGGCCATCGCCGAGGAGCAGGCCCTGGCCAAGCAGCTGGAGCAGACCCAGCAGCGCTTTGAGGTGGGCCTGACCGCGATTACGGATGTCTACGACTCCCAGGCCGCCTATGACAGCTCGGTCGCACGCCGTCTCACCGCCCAGGACGACCTGCTCAGTGATTTTGATGCCCTGTCGGTGCTGACCGGCGGCTACCACGACGCGGTGGCGCCACTGAGTGCCGGATTCCAGGTGGCACCGCCGGTACCGGCGGCGCGCGCCGACTGGGTGGACTTTGCCCTGGCCAACAACTTCGATCTCAAGGCGGCGCGACTCAATGCCGAGGCGGCCCGCTACAATGCCCGCTCCGCAGCCAGTGAACACCTACCCACACTCACCGGATCGCTGGCCTATAACAAGTTCACCTCAAATGGCGAGAGGCGTGAATTATATCGAGAGATCAGAGGAGAGGCGGTCATAAACTTCCCTCGGGATTTGGACAATCGTGACTCCACTGCAGCGATCACCCTGGATATCCCGATCTATACCGGCGGGCGACTCAGCGCCAATCGCCGCCAGGCCCGCAACCTGTCCTTCCAGGCCCAGGATCTGCGCAACCTGACCGAGCGCAATACCATCCAGACCACCCGCACCCTGCACCGCGCGGTAGTCACCGACGTTTCCCGGGTTTCGGCCCGCGAGCAGGCGGTGGTGTCCGCCAAGAGCGCCCTGGACGCCACCCAGGCCGGCTACGAGGTGGGCACCCGCAATATCGTCGATGTCCTGCTGGCCCAGCGCACCCTGTTCCAGTCCCAGACCGACTATGCCAATGCACTTTACGATTATATTCTCAACACCCTGAACCTCAAGCAGGTTGCCGGACTGCTGTCCCCCAAGGACCTGCAGGATCTGGACGCCATGCTGAACCCCGCGCGCACTGTGCCTCGGGTTGCCGAACCCAACCCCACCCGACCGCCGGCCTCCACCAGATAATCCCCCACCGGTGAGCGGACCCAAACCCGCTCACCGGTCTTCCACACCAGCGGCCAAGCCCTCGATCTCATCCAACAAGCGCTGTAAAGCGCCTTTGTTGGCCTCCGCCACCCCCCTGGCCCGTTGACCGGCCCCTTTGCGGCGGGTATCGCTTTCCAGCCAGGCGCGCAACTGCCGCGCCAGGGATTCCGCATCCCCGGCGATCGCCATGCCGCCGGCGTCCACCAGCAGTTGGGCGACCGTGGTAAAATTGTGCAAAAACGGACCACAGACCACAGGCACACCCCAGGCCGCGGGTTCGATCATATTGTGCCCGCCCACAGGCACCAGACTCCCGCCGACAAAGGCCACGTCACAGGCGCCATAAAAACGCAGCAACTCCCCCATCGTATCGCCCAGCAAAACCTGATCCCGCGCCACCGGTGCACTGCCTTCACTGCGCCTGACAACGCGCAAACCGCGCGCCCGGCACAGCTGTGCGACGCTGCTAAAACGCTGCGGGTGGCGGGGCACCAGGACCAGCAGCAAATCCGCAAATGCCCGTTTCAGTATTGAGAAGGCATCCAGGATAATGCCATCCTCGCCGTCGTGGGTGCTGGCCGCGAGCCACACCTTGCGATTGGAAAAGCCGCGCCACTGGTGCGATAACACCTGGGCCTCACTCATCAGGCCCAGATCAATATCCAGGTCAAACTTAATATTTCCGCCGGCTACAATCCGTTCTGCAGGCAAACCCAATGAGAGAAAGCGCTCCGCATCCGCAGGGTACTGAGCCACTACCCGTTCAATATCACAAAGCATGGCGCGGGCAAATCCGGGAAGTCTCCCATAACCGCGTGCAGATTTTTCACTCAAGCGGGCATTGGCGAGCAGGGTGGGAATCTTCTGTTTCCGGCAAAGGTGCAACAGGTTGGGCCACAGCTCGGTTTCAACAATCACCAACAGACTGGGGCGCAGGGCTTTCAAAAACCGGGAAAGGTATTCGGGCAGGTCGTAGGGGAGATAATAGTGCAGCAGGCGTCCGCCCAGCACAGGGCGCAGTGCCTCGCGCACCCGCTCAGAACCCGTGGGTGTACTCGTCGTCACCAGCCACTGCCATTCGGGGTGGCGCGCGGCGAGCCTGTCTATCACCGGCATTGCCGCGAGGGTTTCCCCCACGGAAACGGCATGCACCCATATCAGGGGCGCGTGGCTGAGGCGCCTGGGCACCTGCCCCAAACGCTCCCGCAACCGCTGGCGGTACGCCGGCTGACGGCGGCCCCGCCACCAGAGACGAAAAAAAACAAACGGTAGCGCGATGCGGAAAAACCAGGAGTAGAGCGTCAACATGAACAGGTGTTATCAAACAATCAGTATCCGCAGCCCGGTGCAGGCATCCAGGCCCCCATTTTACACGCAGAAATCACCAGGGATTCTTAGGTCATGCGTGCTCAGCAATCGACGATACGGTAAAAATCCGAACGCGCCCCAAACACACCGCACGCCATACCGACAGAGCGGCACAAGCGCAACCAGGGCCGCGAGCCCAGGCGCCGCCCCCCCAGGACCAGTCCCAGTATGCAGCTCACACCGGCCATCAGGAACTGAAAAACCGCCGACATCAAAATGCTGAAGTGACTGCGACCGGAGGCGCGCTTCTGCTTGGCCAGGGTGATCCCCGCTGAATATTTGCGTCGGGACAGCCAGCGCATATTGGCGCGGCACTCAGGCACAGCCTCATACACCCTGGCCTCCACACAGTGGACAATCTCTCCCCCTCTGGCACTGTATTCGGTAAAGAACAACACATCCTCCCCACCCCCGAATGGATCCCGTTCATCAAAGCGCAGGCCAAGGGCACGGATCGCCTGCATAGGGACAAGGACATTGTTGGTGGCACAATAGTTAAGCCGGTCGCCGGTTTCGCGCCGCTTGCGGGAAAAAAATCCGGAATAGAACTCGGGCACCGAGTCTGGCAACTGCCTCACCACGCTGCCGCTGACCACCGAGTGCCCGCCAATGGCCTGTGCATAGCCAAACAATCGAATTAACCAGTCCCGCGCCACCCATTCGTCATCATCAATAAAGACCAGGTAATCCGCACCTTTGCGCTGTGCCTCGCGGATGCAGCGGTTGCGCGCATAGGGAATGCCCCTGCGCTCTTCCAGAACACAGAGGATCGGCAGTGGAAACCCATCCGCAAGGGATTCAACCAGCTGCGCCCCTTCCCTGCCATCGGGATCATTGTCCACTACCGTCACAGTCACCGCGGCATCTGGTGGCAGCTGGAGTACGGCGAGACTCTGCAACGCACCGCGCAGCTGGTTCGGTCGTTTGCAGGTGCAAATACAGATATCCAACAGTGATGGCAATGTAAACTCCATAAGACAACGGAGAATTGACTGTGGGTTCGGCAATAGGCGGGCAGCCTATACCCGTCGGGATTGCCTGTCTATAATACCGTGCTTGCGAGATTGCCAAGCGCCCAGGCGGACTTGGCCAAGAGAGGCTCAAGTACTGGTAGCCCCCGCACCCTATTCCCGGTCAATCCATCCATGAAAATTATGCAATTGCTGCCCGCACTCAATTCCGGCGGCGTCGAGCGCGGTACGCTCGATCTGGCTCGCGCACTGGTTCGGGCAGGACACCAATCGACAGTCGTATCCAGTGGCGGCACCATGGTGACACAACTGGAGTCCGAAGGGTCGCAGCACTTTACACGCCCCATCCATAAAAAATCCTTTAGCAGCTTATTACAGGTTCGTCCGCTTAGACAACTCATCGCGAAAGAGCAGCCGGATATTCTCCATGTCCGCTCGCGGGTTCCCGCCTGGCTTACGTACTTAGCCTGGCGCAAACTCGATGCAAAAGGCCGTCCGCGCCTGATCAGTACCGCCCACGGCCTGTACTCTATCAATCGCTACAGTGCCATTATGGCCAGAACAGAGCGGGTCATCGCCATCTCCGAATGTGTGAGCGCCTATTTACTGAACAACTATGCAGAGTATCTGCAGCACCGCCCGGAAATTATCTACCGCGGGGTGGACACCGATGAGTTCAATCCCGGTGTACAGGCCCCCACAGGTTGGCGCAACAACATTGAAAAAACGTTTCCGAACTTACGCGGCAAGCGCTGGCTGTTATTACCTGGCCGACTGAGCAGATGGAAAGGTCAGGAAGACTTTATCCAACTGATCCTGCGCTTAAGCCGCACCCGCAACGATATCCATGGCATTATTCTCGGTGGCGCCGAGCCCAATAAACAGCATTACGCAAAAGAGCTCAAGCAGGCGGTCAATAAGCTGCACTTGGGCCAACATCTCACGTTCGTCGGACACCGCAGCGATATCCGCTACTGGTACAGCGAATCCACTTTGGTGTATAACCTGTCCAAACAGCCGGAACCCTTCGGCCGTACTGTGATTGAGTCCGCCGCTATAGGAACGCCCATTATTGGCTACAATATCGGTGGCCCCGCTGAGTCACTTAGGGCTTGTTTCCCTCAGGGGCTGGTAGATCCGAATGATACAGAAGTTCTTTTTGCGCGCACTCAGGAGTTACTCGACGGTCCCCGACAAAGGGCCCGTCTTGCGGCCGAATTCACACTTGATAGACAGGCCGAGCGCACACTCGCGCTCTACCGAACCCTGCTCAAAGCATCCCCCGGAGACCACTCCGGTGATTGACCTGAGCCACAGCAAGCCTTTTGCCAGCGGCGGCAACCGCCTGTGCTACCGCCACCCCCAGGATCCGCAGTTATGTGTAAAAGTAATGCGCCCCGGACGCGCGGCCGAGCTGCTGGGCCGCGCACCCTGGTACAAACGCTGGCGTGGTGAGGGCAGATTTGATGACAACCTGCGTGAACAGCAGGGTTATGCGCAAAGGGCGATACAACGAAATCCAGAGGGCCTCTGGCAACATCTGCCACGCTGGTACGGTATACAGGAGACCAGTCTCGGCCCGGCCGCAGTGACCGATATGATTCTGGATGCGAGCGGCGCTCCCGCGCCCACTCTGCGTCAATACCTGAATAAACAGGGTTTTGACCGCGAGATACGCGCAGCGCTACAGCGCTTCGCCCACTGGCTGTTGGAATACGGTGTATTGACCAAAAACCTGATTGCGCACAATCTGGTACTTTGCCGGCATAGGGGGCAACTGCAGGTCTATGTTATTGATGGCTTGGGCTGCGCCTCCTTATTGCCACTTGCAAAAATCTCCGGCTTCTTTGCCCGACGCTATATCCGTCGGCGTATCCAGCGTATGTGGCTGAGAGCGGAGTGGGAGATCTCCGATAAGAAAGTGCCCTGGAGAAAATTTGAGTCGCACGGCATAAAGCGCTAACGGATTGAAAGCCCGCAACGGCGAAGCAGCGCCCGCGCACAGACGAGATACTGATCCAGAGGCGCTCGCCCCGATTGTGCGATCACCTCCTCCCAACGTTCGCCCACCACCCCCTGATCCACCAGCCTCTGCACCGCTGCCCGAACCTTATTGGCCCGCGACCGACAGGGAACGCGGATGACCCCCACCTGCGCACGGCTCTGCAATGACTCGAACAGCATTGAAATGCTGTCTTCACTCACCCAGATCTGTTCCGCCGCAGCCATTTGCGTATGCACCCAATCCAGGGAACAGGACCGCCAGTTAACCACTTGCACCCCTCCCCCGGCAATGCTTTCCAGCAACCCTGCAGGCGTGCGCCGGCTGTTCGACAGGCGCCAGTCGAGCGGCTGTGACAACAACTGCTCTACCTGGCGGCGCACAGACCCGCCCTCCCAACAAAAGTGCCTGCTCGGGCCGCCGAGCAATATCAGACCGCGCCCCGGCTGCACGGCTTCAGCGGGCAAGGGGCCTGTCAGGGCTCCCTGGCTGAGAATAATATTCTCCAGGGGCGGCGGACGATCATGTTCCGGGACAATCGCAAAGTCAAACCAGTGGAAGGGGAGCTGGGGCCGGTTGATGGCAACCGCGCGACCGCCGTAGCGGTAGCGTGCCGCCAGCATCGGTAGTCGGGTTCGGCGGCCAGTGCCGATAAGGAAATCCGGCCTGGGCAGATTGGGGAGCCCTTTGGTGAGTCCCATTAAAATACCACCGGCTGTCACCGAAAGGGGAATATCCACGCAGTTCAGCTGCCCGTCATAACTGCTGCCGAGACCACGGACCAGCGCCGCACTCTGTTTTTCGTGCGCGCGATTACCGTCGAGAAAACGCCAAACTGTCAGCTGCAAGAGACTATCCCAGAATACAAACAGAGAAGAGGGCAGCCGGACACCAGCCGCGTCCTGAGGGACCGAAAAAGCGCAATGCTACCGCAAGCCTCCCGGCTATTGAACCCCGGTGCCATTCCAGATAGTCTCGCGCCCCTGTTGGCTCCCGCAAAGCGCCGCGCCCGATTCTAAATATCCGCGCGGGCCAGATATGATCAGATGTTAGACCTATTACCTGTACCGTAAACCGCCGTCTGTCGTAAACTTTCACGGAATCCATCCTAGCGGAGTGGCTTCAATAGCGAATGCCCTACTCCTGATCTGCTCAACGTATCGACCGCAATTACCATGATGCTTGACCTTGGAAGTACACCACCCCTCCCTTTGCCAACGCACTACCGGCAGCAGGGGTCCAAGTGGATTGCCGGCTTACTGCAACTGGCCCGCCTGGGACTGCTCCTGCTGCTATGTGGGTTTTATCTGGCACCGAAAGTCTCGGGAGTGCAAACCAGTTTCTATTTGACCCTACTGCCGGCCGCCCTGCTCCTGATGCTCTGGCGAAAGGACTACCGCTTTATGTGCTCATGGCAATTCAGCGCCTTCCTAAGCCTGCCGGTGATCCTTGCCCTATCGACGCTCTGGGCCAGCGGGGACAGTGCCGATGTGCAGCGGGAAGCCCTCTACTACTGGAAGCTGGTGCTCTATCTGGCCCTTTTTTACGCCGCCATTTATTGTCTACTGGAGCGCTATGGCGATGCGGTATTGCACCAGCTGTTGCTGGCTCTGATTGCAGTGGGACTACTCTCCGGCCTCGCGTCATTGGCGGCCTATGGATTTGCCGATGGCTTCCAGCGTTTTCATCGTATCGGTGGGATTTCCCTGCAGGGCAATATCGATAAGACCGCGATGCTGTTTGGATTCCACTGTCTGTTTTGTTGTTACGGCATTGCCCGGTCCTCGCGACTGTGGCGCATACTGTCGTGGAGCGGCCTGTTGGTTTCCTGCGTCTACATACTCCTGTCACAAACCAAAATCCCCATTGCAATGGCAGGGGTGGCCGTGCTGCTCGCGGCACTGATTACACCATCACGCCTGTTAAAGGCAGGGGTATTATTGATACTACTCGTCGTTATCCCTGTGACCTATCTGATTCTGTTTGGCGATCTCCCCCTGCTGCACCGGGGCAGGGCCTACACCGTTCGCCTGGAGCTTTGGGGCAAGGTCTACGATGAATTTCTGCGCTCCCCCATCATGGGGTCGGGCCTGGTTCACAAGCAATTTATCGAGGTGGGTCAGTTACTGCCACACCCCCACAACTACCTACTGGATGTGGCGCGTTTTTCCGGGCTGCTGGGCCTCCTTGCCTGCGCGTGGCAGGGCCTTGGCGCCCTATCGACGGTATTGGACAAGAAAAAGCTGTTGAGCTGGATTCCGGGTTTAGTTGCAGCCTGGTTTTTGTTCGGTGTCCTGGCCATGCTGGTTTATGCACAACAGCCCCTGGTTAAACCCAGCTATATCTGGTTCTTCTATTGGGCGCCACTTGCCATTCTATTGGCGCGCAGCTACCGGGAACGCAATCAACCCGGACCGGCACAAACGCCCAGCTTCCAGGCATTGCAACACCGCCATTATTCAACCATTGAGTCACCATAATGAATGTCACTGTTTTTGGCACCGGCTATGTGGGCCTGGTGCAGGCAGCCGTTCTGGCAGAAGCCAGTAACCGCGTTGTTTGTATTGATATCGATACCGATAAAATCGCTGGCCTAAAACGGGGGGAGATCCCCATCTTTGAACCCGGCCTTGGGCCAATGGTAAAAAACGGTATCGCCACAGGTAATCTCGCGTTCTCGACAGATGCCGCCTACGGCGTCGAACACGGGGAGCTGATCTTTATTGCCGTTGGAACCCCGCCGGACGAGGACGGCTCTGCCGACCTGCGCCATGTACTGACCGTAGCCAGGACCATCGCCGCGCACATGCGTTGCAAGAAATACATTATCAACAAATCTACGGTGCCCGTGGGGACAGCGGACAAGGTGCGTGCGGCGATCGGGGAACAACTGGCCGAGCGTGGCGAATCCGGCCTGCCATTTGATGTAATTTCCAACCCCGAGTTTCTCAAGGAGGGCTCTGCGGTTGCCGACTGCATGCGCCCGGACCGCATCGTGGTCGGCACCTCGGAAGCCGACTCCGAACAGAAACTCCGCCACCTGTATGCGCCTTTCAACCGCAACCATGAAAAAATTTTGGTGATGGATGTGAAAAGCGCTGAGCTGACCAAGTATGCCGCAAACTGCATGCTGGCAACAAAAATCAGCTTTATGAACGAGATCGCCAATATCGCCGATACAGTTGGTGCAGATATTGAGGCGGTGCGCAAAGGGATTGGTTCGGACCCCAGGGTGGGCTACCAGTTTATTTATGCCGGCATCGGCTACGGCGGCTCCTGTTTTCCAAAAGACGTTAAAGCCCTGATCTCCTCCGCCCGACAACAGGGGCTTAGCGCAGATATTCTCACTGCTGTGGAATCTCGCAACGAGCGACAAAAACACTACCTGGCCGACAAAATCCTGGCGCATTTCAATGGCAGGCTGAATGGCAAGGTCTTCGCGCTCTGGGGGCTCTCATTCAAACCCAATACCGATGATATGCGCGAAGCCCCCAGTCGCGTACTCATGGATCGACTGTGGGCACAGGGCGCTACAGTGCGCGCCTTCGACCCGGAAGCCATGGATGAGTGCCTGCGGATCTATGGAGCACGGGATAACCTCGAGCTGTGTGATTCAAAGAATGACGCCCTTCAGGGTGCGGATGCCCTGATCATCGCGACCGAATGGCAACAGTTTAAGGCCCTGAATACCGACGAACTCAAAGCGGCACTCAAGGCACCGGTGATTTTCGACGGGCGCAACCAGTATGAGCCCGATGAAATGCGTGAAGCTGGCTTCGAGTATTATTGCGTGGGTCGGCCGGATATCACCACGGCTCAATAAACCAGTCAGCGCGCACACTTTGCCCCTATAAAAAAGCCAGCATCCACCGGTTTTTTTACCTTTTCAGGCACATCTCCTCAGGCGATACGAAACTGTGTCTCAGCACTATCGGTGACATCACTCAACCAGCCCCGGTGTGCCGCACTGCGCCCATGCACCACCTCAAAGTAGAGGTTCTGCAGCCGTCCCGTGATTGGCCCGCGCCTACCGCGGCCGATCGAGCGCCCGTCGAGGGTGCTGATGGGCAATACTTCAGCGGCCGTACCGGTAAAGAATGCCTCGTCGGCAATATAGACCTCATCCCTGGTGATGCGCTTTTCCACCACGCGGTAGCCACATTCCCTGGCCAATTCAATCACCGTATCGCGGGTTATACCCTCCAGGCAGGAAGTGAGTTCCGGAGTGTAGAGGGTACCGTCTCTGACAATAAACACATTCTCTCCGCTGCCCTCGGCCACATAGCCCTCGGGATCGAGCAGCAGCGCCTCTTCGCAACCGTTACGCACCGCCTCCTGCAAAGCCAGCATCGAGTTGATGTAGTTGCCATTGGCCTTGGCCTTACACATGCTGATATTGACGTGATGGCGGGTATAGGAAGACGTATTGACCTTGATACCCCGCTCGAGTGCCTCCGGGCTCATATAGCTGGGCCACTCCCAGGAAGCGACTATCACATGGGTGCTCAATCCCTCCGCACGCAACCCCATCCCCTCGCATCCGTAGAACACCATCGGGCGCAAATAGGCCTGTTGCAGATTGTTCTCCCTCACCACCAGGCACTGGGCTGCATTCAGCACTTCGGCACTGTAAGGCATGGGCATATTCATGATTTTGGCGGAGCGGAATAACCGCCGGGTGTGTTCCTGCAGGCGAAAAATGCTGGCACCGGACTCTGTGCCGTAGGCGCGCACACCTTCAAATACCCCCATGCCGTAGTGGAGGGTATGGGTCAGCACATGCACGCGCGCATCGCGCCAGGGCACCAGCGCACCATCAAACCAGATAACGCCGTCGCGATCGGCAAAAGACATGGGGAACAACTCCTACAAATCCTGAAAAACAGTGTAATCGGGCAACAGCATGTCGCCAGGCAATTAACCGAGCAATTGCTGCCAGCTTGCTTGAACGGTCTTTCTTTCCGCCGTGAAGTGGTCATCGCGCACAAGTCCCGGCGATTGTTGTAGTGCCAGGCGATGACCTTCAGATCGGTAGGCTTTGTAGGCATCGATCAGATACCCGGCCTGTTTGGCCGGCATCAGGCCCGCGTCAACAAGACTGTCGAGAATGCGAACCGTATCCGTGTAACGCACGATCGAAGGCGCAGTCGACGCCCAGGCCAGAGCGGCATATTGAACCAAAAATTCAATATCGACAATACCGCCAACACCGTGCTTGAGGTCGAAATCTTTATCATTGCTCTGATCCAGGTGGGCACGCATTTTATTGCGCATTGCAAGCACATCATTGCGTAATTTCTGCGCATTTCTCGCCTCGCAAAGCAATCTCAAGCGCAGCTTTTGAAAGTCGTCACTCAGCCGGGTACTGCCTGCCACCGGGCGGGCGCGCACCAGCGCCTGGTGCTCCCAGGTCCAGGCACTCTCGCGCTGGTATTTTTCAAAAGCGGCCATGGTAGTGACCAACAATCCGGAGTTGCCCGAGGGGCGCAGGCGGGTATCCACTGCATAGAGCGGGCCACTCAAGGTGCGGGTTTGCAGGATATGGATCAATCGTTGCGCCAGCCGGGTATAGAAGCGCAAGTTGTCGATGCGGGTGCTCCCGTCGGTGTCGCCCTGGGGGTCTGCATCCTGCACAAAGACAATGTCCAGGTCCGAGCCGTGGGACAGCTCCAGACCACCCAGCTTGCCGTAGGCGATAATAGTAAAGCGCATATCCGTCTCCGACGCCCCGGCGGGCAGCCCATACTTTTCCACCATTTGCGTCCAGGCCAGATACAGGGAATGCTGCAGTATCGCCTCAGCCAGCCAGGTGAGGGCATCACTGACTTTCATCAGCGGCAGGGTGCCACTCACCTCCTGGGCGGCAATACGCAAACTCTGGCTCTGCTTGAAGTAACGCAGGGCCTCCATCTGCCATTCCAGATCAGCGGAATCGACACGCAGCAGCTCCCGGCGCAACTCGTCAGAGATATCCGCCGCCGCAGCCGGCGCCAGCAGCCGGCGAGCGTCCAGCAACTCATCCAACAGGATCGGGTGGCGCGTCAACTGCTCAGCGATTCTCGGGCTGGCACTGCACAGGCGCACCAACTGGCTGAGCACCGGTGGGTTTTCATTGACCAGGACAAGATAGGCGCTGCGGCGCAGCACCGAGCGCACCAGGGGGAGCACCCTGTTGAGTACCAGCAGGGGCTGTTCCTGTAAACCGGCAACCGCCAACAGCAATGGCATAAACCGATCCAGGCGCGCGCGCGCTGAGGCCGGCAGTGCGGCTACCATAGGAGCGGCGTTCAGGTCCCGCAGCAGGTTCAGCGCCTCCCGCGCCGGTGTAAAGCCGGCGTTATCCAGAGCCTGCAGGTTGATCTCTTCACTGTCAGCCTCGCTGACACTACCCCATAGCCCCTGCCACTCCTCGGCCACGCGGGGCTCGGCAATGTCCTCCGGCGGCGCGATAACGGTATCGAATTCGCGCTCGACCACGTTGCGCACCGCCGCCAGTTCTACGAACAACTGCGCCGGGCTATCGCGCCCAAGGGCGTAGGCCAGTCGCGCGCGCTCACTGTCGTCCTGCGGCAGCGCCTGCGTCTGCTGGTCTCTCTGCGCCTGCAGCGCGTGTTCCACCCGCCGCAACAGCAGGTAGCAGTCCGCAAGTTCCCTGGCCACGCCCGCCTTCACATGCCCGTCACTTTCCAGCAGGGGTAACAATTTCAGCAAGTTGCGCTCGCGCAGGGCCGGAACACGGCCGCCGCGAATTAACTGGAAAGCCTGGGCGATAAATTCCACTTCGCGGATACCCCCACGGCCCAACTTGATATTGTCGCTGAGCCCCCGGGCGCGCACCTGGCGCTGGATCAGCGCTTTCATCTCGCGCAGCGCTTCGATCGCACTGAAATCGATATAGCGGCGGTAGGTGAACGGGCGCAGCAGTGCCATCAGCTCCGTTGCAAAGCGTTCGTCACCGGCCACCGGGCGCGCCTTGACCATGGCATAGCGCTCCCATTCGCGCCCCTGAGTTTGATAATAATCCTCCAGCGCGCTGAAATGACTCACCAGGGGTCCGCTGTCCCCATAAGGGCGCAAACGCATATCCACACGAAACACAAAGCCATCGGCATTGACGGTATGCAGGGATTTGATCAGGCGCTGGCCCAGGCGCTGGAAGAACGTCTGGTTTTCCACACACCGGTGGCCGTCGGTGTGGCCCGGCTCGGGGTAGGCAAAGATCAGGTCGATATCCGAAGACAGATTCAGCTCCCGCGCGCCCAGCTTACCCATACCGAGCACCACCATGGACTGCGCCCGCCCGCGGCTGTCACGGGGCGTGCCATAGCGCTGTACCAATTGCCTGTGGTGCCACTGCAGCGCCGCAGCGATGCAGAGCTCTGCCAGCGCACTGAGACGCAGGCAGATCCGGGGGATATCCCATTGAGCGGCAAAATCCCGAAAGATCACCTCCGCTGTGACACGGTTGCGCAGCAGTCGCAGTGTGCGGTCAAGGGAAGCGTCGCTATCAAAATCGGGGAGGGTCAACCCGAGATCAGGGTTTTGCAACAATGCCGACAACAGCTGTGGCTGACGGCAGCATTGCCGGTAAAAGAATTCGGAACCTATCCAGCTCCGCGCCAAACCCAGTTGCAGAGCCTGATCCCCCAACAGGTCCTCGGCCTGGCTGGCGCGCTCTTTACCCGCCTGTGCGCACCAATCGCGCCAGTGCGCCTCCAACTGGGGTTTCAGGGCTTCGGGGCAGTTGGCGCAATCAAACATGGCGGCATTGATCCATAGTGCGGGTAAAGGAGTAGAAGGCGCTTTCTCTCCCTTACCAAGCGCCCCTGGATAAGGAAAACGGCGGCCGGATTGTCAGCCAGTACGCCATTTTCATTACCCCGGGGCAATTCAATGGCCATTGACCATTAAGAGATAATCTCCGGCGGCGGTGCCACACGCAGCACTTCCGCGACCGTGGTCAAACCAGCCGCCACCTTGATCGCGCCGGAAAGGCGCAGGCTGTTCATGCCCTCGCGCATGGCCCGGCGGCGCAACTGTTGCAGGTCGCAGTCGGAGGTGATCTGGGCCTGGAGCGATTCGCTAAACGGCAGTATCTCGTATATGCCCTGTCGTCCCAGGTAACCGGTGTTGCGGCACTCCAGGCAGCCCTCGGGGCGATAGACACGCTCGGGCCTCGGCGCCTTCCAGGGCCGCACCAGGGCGTGCCAGTCGGCCTCTTCAATCCTGTCCTCGCGCTTGCACGAGGGACAGAGCGTGCGCACCAGGCGCTGTGCCATAACCCCGAGCACGGTGGACTTGAGTAGGTAGTGGGGCAGACCCAGGTCCAGCAGGCGTGTGACAGCGGTGGGCGCATCGTTGGTGTGCAGGGTGGAGATCACCAGATGGCCGGTGAGGGCGGCCTGTACTGCCATCTGCGCGGTTTCCAGGTCGCGGATCTCACCCACCATAATAATGTCCGGGTCCTGGCGCATAAGCGTGCGAATACCGGCGGCAAAATCGAAGCCGATGGCATGGTGTACCTGGGTCTGGTTAAAACTCTCCTCCACCATTTCGATCGGGTCCTCCACCGTGGAGACATTGACCGCAGCGGTGGCGAGCTGCTTGAGGCCGGTGTACAGGGTGGTGGTTTTGCCCGAGCCGGTGGGGCCGGTCACCAGGACAATGCCGCTGGAATTCGACAGCATTGTCTGCCAGCGGGCGAGGTCCTCGCCGCCGAGGCCCAGATCACTGTAGGAACGTGCCAGCACCTCGGGATCGAAAATCCGCATCACCAGTTTTTCCCCAAACGCGGTGGGCAGGGTGGAGAGACGCAACTCCACCTCACTGCCATCGGGGCGCTTGGTTTTGATGCGGCCGTCCTGGGGCTTGCGCTTCTCCGCCACATTCATGCGGCCGAGAATCTTCAGGCGGCTGGTGACCGCTGCATTCACCTGGTCCGGCAGCTCGTGAATCGGGTGCAGTACCCCATCGATGCGGAAACGGATGCGTCCAACCTGCCGCCGGGGCTCGATATGGATATCACTGGCACGCTGGTCGAAGGCGTGCTGCAACAGCCAATCGACAATATTGACGATATGCTGATCGTTGGCTTCCGGGTCCTTGAGGTTACCCAGTTCGAGCAACTGCTCGAAATTCTGCGCCGCCGAGGTACCTTGCAGGCCGCTGGCACCGGAAATGGAATTGGCCAGAGAGTAAAACTCGATACAGCAGCGCTTGATATCCGCCGGGTCTGCCACCACGCGCTGCACCCTGCGGCCACTGGTGTGCGCCAGCTGCTCCTCCCAGCCGTGACTGAAGGGCTGTGCCGTTGCGACCAACAGCTCATCAGCGCCTGCCTCCACGCACAGGATCTGGTGGCGCTTGGCAAACTGGAAGCTCATCACCTCGGTCACCGCACTCACGTTCACCTTGAGCGGATCGATATGGTAGAGGGGGTGGGTGGAACTCTCGGCCAGCCAGGCACTGAGTGTATCGCGATTCAACAGGGTACCCGGGGCCTTCCGGTTGGCCAGGTCACAGCTGGCGATATAGCTGAGGGGATGCATCTGGGCCTGCTCCGCCGTGCGCGGGGTGCCCGCAATACGGTTGGCATCCTGCCGGCTCACATAGCCCTGGGTCACAAGGTCTTCCAGCAGCCCGCGTAAATCCAGCAATCTGTCCGCCGCTTTGCTCTCTGTCATTGTCAACCTCCTGTATTTTCCTATGACGACGCATTGTAGCCCCATCGCCACGCCGCAACAGTGCGCCATTAACGCACTGTTACCGAAAATGGCCCTATTGGGGTACCATGCCGCGGTTTCGCACCTTGCGCAATGGAGCTAACCATGGTCCTGTCGAATATAGCCAACCTGTTTGGCCGCTCTCCGATCAAGCCGATCGAGCAGCATATGGCTGCGGCCCACGAGGCTTCGGCCGACCTGATTCCCTTCTTCGAGGCCCTGATTCGTGGCGATCTGGCCGAGGCGGAACAGATCCAATTGCGCATCTCCGCCACAGAGAACCGCGCCGATGACATTAAGAGAGACCTGCGTCTGCACCTGCCGGACAGCCTGTTTATGCCGGTATCCCGATCCGACCTGCTGGAACTGCTGCACGCCCAGGACGAGGTGGCGAATACCGCCCAGGATATCGCCGGCCTCGCCGTGGGCAGAAAGATGCAGATCCCGGCAAGTCTGCAGCCTTTGATGACGACCTTCGTCGAGAGTGCCGTGGCCGCTTCCGCCCAGGCACTGCGCGCCATCAACGAACTGGACGAGCTGCTGGAGAGCGGCTTTGCCGGGCGCGAGATCACCATTGCCCGGCGCATGATCGAAGAGCTGGACGAACTGGAACGCCAATCCGACAAACTCGAAGTTGAAATTCGCGCAGCGCTGTTTGCCATAGAAAAAGACTTGCCGCCGGTGGATGTGATGTTTCTCTATCGGATCATTGAATGGACCGGCGACCTGGCCGATCGCGCCCACAGCGTTGGCAACCGTTTGCAGTTGTTGTTGGCACGTTAGGGGGTTATGCGTGGAAATTCTCAATCAATACGGTCATATTCTGCTGATTCTGGCCTGTGTGTCGGGCTTCTTTATGGCCTGGGGTGTGGGCGCGAACGATGTTGCCAACGCCATGGGTACCTCCGTGGGCTCGCGCGCACTGACGATCAAACAGGCGATCCTGATCGCCATGGTGTTCGAGTTTGCCGGGGCCTACCTGGCCGGCGGGGAGGTTACCGCCACCATCCGCAAAGGGATTATCGACTCGGAGGTCTTTGCCGCGCAGCCCCAGTTGCTGGTGTACGGTATGCTGGCCTCCCTGCTCTCCGCCGGTACCTGGCTGCTGATCGCCAGTGTCCTCGGCTGGCCGGTCTCCACCACCCACTCCATTGTCGGCGCCATTGTCGGCTTCTCCGCGGTGGGCATCTCTTCAGAGGCGGTTGCCTGGGGCAAGGTGGGCAGTATCGTGGCGAGCTGGGTGGTCTCCCCACTGCTGGCCGGCACCATCGCCTTCCTGCTGTTTCGCAGCGTGCAGCGCCTGATCCTGGATACCGAGGATCCCTTCGCCAATGCCAAGCGCTATATCCCCATCTACATGTTTGCCGTGGGCTGGATGATCGCCATGGTCACCCTGACCAAGGGCCTCAAACATGTGTTGAAAGACGCCAACATCCAGTTGAGTTTCATCCAGGATGCGGGTATCGCGGCCCTCGCGGGGCTGGTGGTGATGGGCATCGGCATCGCCATGCTCAAGCGCATCCACCGCGACCCCGCCAGTGAGGTGGGAAACCGCTTTGCCAGTGTGGAGCGGGTCTTCGCCATCCTGATGATATTCACCGCCTGCGCCATGGCCTTCGCCCACGGTTCCAACGATGTCGCCAACGCGGTGGGACCGCTGGCCGCGGTGATCAACACTATCCAGTCCGGCTCGGTCACCGCCAAAGCCACTATGCCTTCGTGGATTCTGTTACTGGGGGGCCTGGGTATCGTAGTGGGCCTCGCCACTTACGGTTTCAAGGTGATGGCCACCATCGGCAGAAAGATTACCGAGCTGACCCCCAGCCGCGGCTTTGCTGCCGAACTGGGTGCCGCCGCCACCGTGGTGCTCGCCTCCGGCACCGGCCTGCCCGTTTCCACCACCCACACCCTGGTGGGGGCGGTGCTCGGAGTGGGCCTGGCACGGGGAATTGGCGCACTCAACCTGCGGATGATCACCACCATCGCCGCCTCCTGGGTTGTGACCCTGCCGGCGGGTGCCGGGATCGCCATTCTGTTTTTCTATTTCTTCAAGGGCCTGTTCGGCTGATCCTGCCGCCTTTTGCCCTGGCGCACGGGGGGGAGCACCCAGGCTCCCCTTTGTCGCCGCAAACCGCATCAGCACTTTCCCCTTCCCCTCCCCTTGATATTCACCCGATAATTCCGCCCTGGCGCAACCAAACGAGGTTGCCGGGTTTTCACGGACCCGTACCGGCCTGCGGCCGGTGCGATAAGATGAGGATGATCGTGATGGCGACTGTCAGGGTACCCGAGCTAAAAGAGCAACTGCGCCAGCTGATTGCCTGCCCCAGCATCAGCTGCACAGATCCGGCGCTGGATATGAGCAACCGCCCCCTGGTAGAGCTGCTGGGCGCCTGGCTGGAAAGCCTGGGTTTCAACGTGGCGCTGATGCCCCTTGAGGACAGCCCGCACAAAGTCAATATGATTGCCACCCTGGGTGGCTGCGCGGACAGCCACAGCGGCCTGGTATTGTCCGGGCACACCGACACAGTGCCTTTTGACCAGGGGCGCTGGCATTCGGACCCGTTCACATTGCAGGAGCGCGAGAACCGCTTCTATGGGCTCGGCAGCAGCGATATGAAAGGGTTTTTCCCCCTGGCCATTGAGGCGGCCAAATCCTTTGTAGATCAACCCCTGCGCCAGCCCTTGACCATACTCGCCACCGCCGACGAAGAGACCTCCATGGCCGGCGCCCGCGCGCTGGTTGCCGCAGGCCGCCCGCGCGCGGGCTATGCCGTAATCGGCGAACCCACCGGGTTGCGCCCGGTGCGCATGCACAAGGGGGTAATGATGGAGGCCGTGCGCATTACCGGCCGCTCCGGTCACTCGTCCGATCCGGCCCTCGGCGCCAATGCGCTGGAGGCCATGCACACAGTGATCGGCGCGTTGCTGGCCCTGCGCAGGGAATGGCAGCAAAAATACAATCATCCCGGCTTTGCCGTGCCCGTACCCACCTTGAACCTGGGGTGCATCCACGGCGGCGACAATCCAAACCGGATTTGCGCGGCCACCGAGCTGCAATTTGATGTCCGTCCGCTACCGGGCATGCATCTGGCCGAATTGCGCGCAGAGCTGGGAAAGCGCATACAGGCCTGCGGCGCGCATAGCGGCATCCACATCGAGATGACGTCTCTGTTTCCCGGCACAGAGCCCTTTGAGCAGGATGCCTACTCGGACTTGGTGAAGGCCGCGGAAACACTCTGCGGCCACAGCGCCGACAGTGTTGCCTTTGGCACCGAAGCGCCCTACCTCAAGCGCCTGAATATCGACACCATCGTACTGGGCCCCGGTGATATCGATCAGGCACACCAGCCGGATGAATACCTCGGGCTGGAACGCATAGGGCCGATGACGGAGATACTGCGCGGCCTGATTGCCCGCTTCTGTCTCTGATCGCATACCATGAAGACAGCGGCGGCAGAACGCCAACAGATCTGCCTGCAAATCGCTTAACACGCCAACAGACAGTAGAGTAACCCGGTGAGTGACAATAACGGTTCCCTCAACTGGTTCCGCCACGCGGCACCCTATATCAACGACCTGCGCGGGCGCACCCTGGTGATCGGGTTACCCGGCGATGCCCTTGAACACGCCAATTTTCGCAATCTGGTACACGACCTGGCACTGCTCGCCAGCCTCGGGGTGCGTCTGACCGTGGTCCACGGTGCCCGTGCGCAGATCAATCGCGCCCTCAGTGAACAGGGTATCGAGAGCCGCTTTCACAGTGGCAATCGCATCACCGACCGGGACAGCCTGGAGGTGATCAAAGCGGCGGTAGGCCGGCTGCGCTTCGATATTGAGGCGGCATTTTCCCAGGGATTACCCGACTCGCCCATGGCCCGTTCCGCCCTGAAAGTGGTCTCGGGCAATTTTGTCACCGCGCGCCCAAGGGGAGTGCTGGATGGCGTTGACCTGCGCTGGACCGGTACAGTGCGGCGCATGGAGGTCAACACTGTGGAGCAGGCCCTGCACCAGGGCGCCCTGGTCCTGCTTTCCCCCCTGGGTACTTCCCTGACCGGCGAAGTATTTAATCTCAATTACCTGGACCTTGCCGCAGAGGCCGCACGGGTACTGCGCGCCGAGAAACTGGTTCTGTTTCGCGCCCCGACCCAGCTTGCGGTAGAGGGCGAAGTGGTGCACGAACTGAGTCTTGTGCAGGCGGAGCAGATGGCCGCGCGGGTACACAGCGATACCCTGCGCTGCGCCATTCGCGCCTGTAATGCCGGCACTGCCCGCACCCACCTGCTCAGCTACTGCCAGAACGGCGCCCTGATCCAGGAGCTGTTCCGCCGCGAGGGCGCCGGCACCATGATCTACCGGGACAGCTACGAAGTGGTTCGCCGCGCGCGCATCACCGATGTGGGTGGCATTCTCGGTCTGATCCGCCCCCTGGAAAAACAGGGCATTCTGGTGCGCCGCTCGCGGGAGAAACTCGAAGCCGAAATCGTGCACTTTACCCTGGTGGAGGTGGACGGCACCCCGGTGGCCTGCGCTGCGCTCTATCCCATCAGGGACAACGGCAATAACACGGGCGCCGCAGAAATTGCCTGTGTCGCCATACACCCGGCATTTCGTGGTGGTGGACGCGGCGCCAAGCTGATGCGCCATCTGGAGCGCCAGGCACGCGCGGTCAATATCCGTGAACTCTATGTGCTCACCACCCAGACCGAACACTGGTTTATCGAGCAGGGCTTTGCCCAGGCCGACGTTGGCGCGCTGCCCGCTGCGCGCAAATCCCTGTACAACCTCCAGCGCAACTCGCGCATTTTGCGCAAGCACCTGGCGGCGGGCGATCCCGGCTGAGCAACAGAATACGAAATATTCATCCTATAAAAAGTGGATAAACTCCAGATATTGCAAAAACATCCCGACAAAGGCCGGTTTTTGCTAAACTGTCGCTCTGTTTTGCCCAGCTGGAATCTGCATCATGCCCGAGTACCGATCCCGCACTTCCACCGCCGGCCGCAATATGGCCGGCGCCCGTGCCCTGTGGCGCGCCACCGGGATGAAAGACGAAGACTTTCACAAGCCCATCATCGCCATTGCCAACTCCTTCACCCAGTTTGTGCCTGGACATGTGCATCTGAAAGATATGGGGCAACTGGTGGCGGAGGAAATCGCGCGGGCCGGGGGCGTGGCCAAGGAGTTCAACACCATCGCCGTGGACGACGGCATCGCCATGGGCCACGACGGTATGCTGTACAGCCTACCCAGCCGCGAGATCATCGCCGACTCGGTGGAATACATGGTCAATGCCCATTGTGCCGATGCCCTGGTGTGCATCTCCAACTGCGACAAGATTACACCGGGCATGCTGATGGCCGCCCTGCGCCTGAATATCCCGGCGATTTTTGTTTCCGGCGGCCCCATGGAAGCCGGCAAAACCAAACTGGCCGAGCACAAGCTCGACCTGGTCGATGCCATGGTGATTGCCGCGACCGAGACGGCCACCGATGCCGAGGTTGAGGCCTATGAGCGCTCCGCCTGCCCCACCTGCGGCTCCTGTTCCGGCATGTTTACCGCCAACTCCATGAACTGCCTCACCGAAGCTTTGGGCCTGTCCCTGCCCGGCAACGGCACCCTGCTGGCCACCCACGCGGATCGCAGGGAGCTGTTTCTGCGTGCGGGGCGTGAAATTGTTACCCTGACCCAGCGCTACTATGAACAGGACGACGAGCGCGCTCTGCCCCGTGCGATTGCCAATCGCAGTGCGTTTGCCAATGCCATGGCACTGGACATCGCCATGGGAGGCTCCACCAATACCATCCTGCACCTGCTCGCCGCCGCCCAAGAAGGCGAGATTGACTTTACCCTGGCAGAGGTCGACCGCCTTTCCCGCAAGGTGCCACAATTGTGCAAGGTGGCCCCCAACACGCCGAAATACCATGTTGAGGATGTCCACCGCGCCGGCGGTGTGATGGCCATTCTCGGCCAGCTGGCTTCGGCCGGACTCATTGATACCGCCCAACCCACCGTCTACGGCAGCTCTTTACAACAAGCCCTAGAGCAGTGGGACATCGCTCGCACCAACGACAGGGCCGTGCATGACTTCTACCGCGCAGGCCCCGCGGGTATTGCCACCCAAATCGCCTTCAGCCAGGACTGCCGCTGGCAGACTCTGGATAGCGACCGTGTCGGTGGCTGTATTCGCTCCGCAGAGCACGCCTATTCCGCCGAGGGCGGCCTGGCGGTGCTATTCGGCAATCTGGCCCCCCACGGCTGTGTGGTAAAAACGTCCGGGGTGGATGAATCCCTCTGGCGGTTCGAGGGACCTGCCCATGTGGTCGAAAGCCAGGAGGCGGCGGTATCGCGGATTCTGGGCGGGCGGGTGCGCAAGGGCGAGGCCCTTATCCTGCGCTATGAGGGCCCCAAAGGCGGTCCGGGTATGCAGGAAATGCTGTACCCCACCAGCTACCTGAAATCCCGTGGGCTGGGAGAACACTGTGCCCTGATTACAGACGGGCGGTTTTCCGGCGGTACCTCCGGTCTCTCTATCGGGCACGTATCGCCGGAGGCCGCCGCCGGGGGCAATATCGCCCTGGTGCGCGACGGCGATCCAATTCGCATCGACATCCCCGCGCGGACTATTACAATCGGTATTGCGGATACGGAGCTGGCGAGGCGCCGGCAGGAAATGGCGCACCTGGGCAAACGGGCCTGGCAGCCCGTGGAGGAAAGACCGAGAAAAGTCAGCAAGGCTCTACGTGCCTACGCCATGCTGGCGACCAGCGCCGATCGCGGTGCTGTGCGGGAAATTGAATAATGAAAGGCAAAATACAGAAAAAGGCCCCGCCAGCGGGGCCGGTTTTCCCTTTTAGTCTGCCATTTTGTAGGTGATCCGATTGCGCACACCATAGCGCTCCACTGGCTCGCCATCCGCCATCTGGGGCTGGTATTTAAAACGCTCCGCCGCGGCCAGTGCCGAGCGGTTAAACACCCTGGTGGGGTTGCCGGCACTGTCGAACCCCCCCACCACCCGGGCATCGCGCACCGCGCCTGTTTTGGTCACGGTGAATTCCACCACAACGTAACCTTCGATGCCCCTGCGCGCTGCCGCATTGGGATAGCGCGGTAACGGTTTGTACACAGGCACGGGATCCCGCGTTACGGTCAGCGTCGTGTCACTGCTCGGGACAGGAGCCCTTATCGTAATCGCCGTACCCACCTCTGTAGGCGTTATTTCTACAGGGGTTGTGGTTGATTGCAGCGGTGGGGTTTGCGGTTTTACCGGCGGTTCCGTTTTTTCCGTGACGACTTTTTTGTCTTCAATATGTACCGGCTGGATTGACGGTAAATCATCCACCACCGGCGCTTCGAAATCACTGGCAATCAAGCGACTCATCAGAAAAATCAGCCCAAGGGTCATCAAGGCCGCAAACGCAAATCCTTTCGCATAACCGGCAAGTAACTGAGGGGGGAAAAATACAGTGCTGGCAATTGGTGGGTATGCTCTATCCATAACACCTCTCCTATTATTGTTAGGGTGCGAAACCGGTATCCAGAGTACCGAAAATGGAAAAAGCTGATCAGCTGGCTCTATTATTAGCCTATTGTGTGCGTTCAGTAAAGCCCTGTTATCAACAATTTCCACGAAATCGCTGATTGTTCGGTAGCGTAATTCCTTCAGCAATACGGCCCTGCGATGGCTTCGGGTGACAGGGCCATGAATGCCCGGCACGGAAAAATTTCAGCGTTAAGGGCATTGGCGTGCCAGCTTTATTAGCGCCGGTAAATCAACCTGTGCGAGTGCGCATGTCCCTTACTTAGCACCATAGATCAAACTATAAGCGCCAAACCCTTGAGCAGGATTTTCAACAGCCTGGCAATGCAAGATCCTTAAGAAGTTCCGACAAAACCCCAAACTACGGCCCTTAAATATCTCCGTTTCACGCCATTTTCACCTCCTCCCTTTTATCGTTGGTTGGTAATAAAATGGAGGGGTAATTATGCATGCTATTCATCTGAAGTCAGTTAGTCACTATTTCCAGTCATCAACAGAGCGAATCGTATTATTTAGGAACTTGTCACTCGATATTCAAGCGGGAAGAAGCTACTCGATAGAAGGGCCTTCTGGAGCCGGCAAGTCCAGCTTGCTGACTCTCATCGCCGGACTGGAGACGCCGAAAGAAGGACAGGTTGATTTTACCCTCGATAACCGAACGGTAACTCAAATCGCTTTACGCAAGCACTCCGGTTTTATTTTCCAACAATTCCACCTACTGCCCGAACTCGATGCATTGAGCAATCTGGCTTTGCCTCTGCGTTTAAAGGGTGACCGGGAGGCTTGTGACAAAGCCCATGTTTGGCTGAAGAAGATAGGAATGGAAAACAGGGCTGCGCATAAACCAACGCAACTGAGTGGAGGGGAACAACAGCGTATTGCCATCGCTCGCGCCTTTATCTCCGACCCGGTTTTCATATTCGCCGATGAACCCACGGGCAATCTGGATGAGAAAACTTCAGCATCCATTGCAGAGTTAATGTTCAATTTCGGCCGAATGGACAAAAAAGCCCTGGTTTTGGTCACTCACAGCAGAGCGCTAGCGGCAAAAGCGGACTATCGTTTTCGGATGGCTGCCGGCGGTTTGGAGCAACTGTAATGATCAGCTTCGAACTCGCCTGGAACTCCTTTTGGCGCGAAAACTCCAACAGTGATAGCCGTCTTATCCTAACCACCCAATTTTTGCTGATATTTTTCCTTCTGACTCTGACGCTGACCAGTGCTTCCGTGCAGCATTATCTTCACGACAATCTTCAGAATCTACTCGGGTCGGATATGGTAATCAGCCGCTATCAGCCTCTTTCGAAAACAGACAAACACTGGCTTGAACATCAGGCCCGAAAAGTCTCAGAAACGCAGTTGTTCGATATTACTCTCACCCATGGCCAGCGCTGGGAAAGGGTACAGTTGAAAGCAGTGGATAATCGCTACCCAGTGCAAGGGCAGTTAGAGATTGGCCTGACTCCGACAGCTCAGCACCACTCTGTCGAGCATGGGCCAAAAGCCGGAGAACTTTGGGTAGGCCCCAGATTATTTACCAAGCTCGGGCTTGAGTTAGGGCAATCCGTAACAGTGGGGAAAAGGGAGTTTACTGTAAACCGGATACTATTTCACGAACCGGATCGAATCCTCGAAGGACACTCCGCTGTTGCGTTGCGAGCCATGGTCAACCGGGAATCACTGCAAGGTATGCCTCTCAATGCCGGCAAAAAACGCTATCGCTATTTGGTTGATGCCCACCCTTCTCAACAACAACAAATCAGCTCGTGGTTTCTCGATAAAATTCCGCACGGGCAGATTATAACCAAAGAAAACAGTCGTCATCCGTTATCAAATCTTTGGAAGAGAGTTGAAAATTTTATCGGTCTTTCTTCAATAATACTGTTTTTTATGGCAGCGATTGCCATCGATTTGGCTGGACGCCGACAATTGAGTCGTCAACAGAGAAAACTTGCCTTGTACATGAGTATGGGGATGGAGATGAAACAGGGTGCCTCTATAGCAATAGGGCAGTGGTTTTTAGGGTTTCTCCTGTCACTTGCAGCAGGAATTGTGTTTGCCTACGCTGCTTCGTACTCAAGTTTACTGTTACTTCAAACTCAATTCCCGGATATAAGGCCAGACTGGTACTGGGCCGAGTTAACACGTGTCATACTGCTGGTTTTTATTCTGTTGTTTGGCTTTCAATTGCCGGGATTGATCAAACTGAAAAAAACCTCCATTGTGTCACTGCTGCAAGCCCACAACGAATCGGCGGATGTATTAGCGCGCACCAGTTGGAATTTTGCCTGTCTAGCGGTGTTGACGGTCTTTTACTCGGATAACGGCACACTGACAGCGATGACCCTGGGTGCCATGTTGTGCGCTTTGATAATAATGATGTTGACCACATGGTTGTTATTGATTTGCGGAGAAAAGCTGACACGTTACTGGTCGGGATTACTCCCGTTCACCTTCTTTATCATGCGTAAAAGGCTGCTGAGCAAGTCTACTCAGGTGATAGGGTTCGGCTTCTGTTGCACCTTGCTGCTCTTCACACTGATGCTGATGAAGGATATTGGTGTAACACTTGAGGCCAACAGGCGCGTTAACGACGGCAACTTGGTCATTGCCAGGGCCGAGCCAGATCAACTGTCGGCTATCCACCACTGGAGCAAAGTGAGCGGCAGTCGAATTCGCCAAATTAGACCCTATACAAGTGCCCAGTTGTTAAAGGTCAATGGTTATCCATTGCTGAAATTTTCCCCCGGACCCAGTGAAAGCATGCTGAACTTGAGAAAACCTATTCGACTCAGCTGGTCTGACCAACTGCCAGACAACAACCGAGTTGTCAGCGGCCGCTGGTGGCCTCCGGAGAGTGAAAGCTGGAAGCAGATCTCAGTGGAATCCGAAGTCGCCAGCGATTTGGGGTTAAAGCTGGGCGATAAGCTGTCTTTCATGGTGGGGGATAAGATTTTCGACTTTAGCCTGGTAGCGACACATGCATTTAAGCCGGGAAAAGGTTCGGTTACGTTTTGGTTCCAGATTCCCCAAGTAGCGGTTGACCACCTCCAGCCTGAAGTTGCTTTTATGGGCAGCATGGAATTACCGGAAGACGCCTGGGGGAAACTATCTTCGTTGTGGCAGCATCACCCAACACTGATATTGGTACCGTTAAAGGCGCTTACCGAGCGGTTTGATCAAACTCTGGCAATGTTCACAAAGCTGGTGTTGGGTTTCAACGTTATGATCGTAGCTTTGGCGCTCGTTGTAGTGGCGGCCTCGGTAAAAGGGTTTGAAGAAGAGGAGCGCAAAAAGAATGGACTGGTATTGAGTATGGGATTAGATAAATTCGATTGCCTGAAACTTAATATATATGAATGGATTATCACTGCCTCAATCGCCGCCGCCGGCGCCATTGGCGGCAGCTGGGCGGCAGGTGTGCTTATTTACCAGTCTCAATTTTCCTTAGTTTATCGACCAGATCCAGTGTGGATAGCCTCTGTCACACTGGCGACGATCGTTGTGGTGTCTGGTGTGGGCTTATTTTATTACCACACCCGTTTGCAGTCATCGATTAGTGATTTGTTGGCAGAGTGAACAGATAGTAAAGTAATAGTTCTACCCACTGAGCTGCACGGACAACTACTGATCCTCCTCCACTCGTATAAGTTGGAGTCGATACAGCCGATCTTTTAAAAAGCTGCCTCAGATTTTTGCGCCGTCTTTGCTGTCACTGAAAGCAAGAGATTGGATGGGATTTTCTGCTTGATAACCCTGTTCACTGGCGAAGGCAATTTAGCGGGTTGCCCATGGCAACCCGCTGCCTGTTTGCCGAATTTACCCAGGCAAGAAAAGAGCTTCCGTCTTAAAGCAACCCCTGGGGCAGTTCTTGAAAAGCGGCAGCATGCCTGGAGCAAACAGGCAGGCAGACAGTGCCTGCGCGACTGTTAAGGGGTTTTTGGAATGCCTGTTTATTCCCGGGTTACTCCCCGCTGTCAGCTCTCCAACAGGAATCGTGCAATGGTGCGCAGGCCGTGGCCCTTGGCACCGGTTGCCCAGAGGTCATTGGCGCTGGGCTGGTAGGAACCGGACAAATCCATATGCACCCAATTGCGCCCCTCACCCTGCACAAAGCGTGCGAGGAAAGCGGCCGCGGTGGAAGCGCCGGGGCTGCCGTCTGCGCCGATATTGGCAATATCGGCAAAGCCGGAGGGCATCTGCTCGAGGTGAGCGCGTTCCAGCGGCAGGCGCCAGGCTTTTTCGTTTTCCTGCGTGGCGGCATCCAGAACCCGCTGCGCCATGCCCGCTTCGAAACTGAATACCGCGTTGAAATCGCGCCCCACCGCCACCTTCGCAGCACCGGTCAGGGTGGCGGCATCCAGCAGCCAGCGCGGCTCTGCCTCGGAGGCCGCAATCAGGCCGTCGGCCAGCACCAAACGCCCTTCCGCATCGGTATTGAGCACCTCAACAGCAACCCCATTTTTATACTGGATAATATCGCCCAGTTTAAAGGCGTGGCCGGAAACCAGATTTTCGGCGCAGCACAGATACAGCTTCACCCGCTTATTCAAGCCACGGGCAATGGCCAGGGCCAGACCACCGCTAACCATGGCCGCACCGCCCATATCGGATTTCATGGTGGTCATATTGGCCGAGGGCTTGAGACTGTAACCACCGGAGTCGAAGGTAATCCCCTTGCCCACCAGGCAGGTATCCACCGGCGCATCGGACTCGCCGCTGGGGTTGTAATCCAGCTGCAACATCACCGGCTCGCGCACACTGCCACGGCCCACATTGTGGATACCCACAAAACCTTCGCGGAGCAGATCCTCACCGGCGATCATGCGATAGCGCACAGCATCGGGCGCCAGCTTCTGCAGCATCTCCGCGGCGCTCTCCGCCAGAACCCTGGGGGAAACCCCATCCGGTGTGCCATTGGTGATTTCCCGCACCCAGCGCGCGGCGCTTTCACGGGCGGCCAGTTCTTTCCGCTCTCCAGCATCTTCGCTGCCCCAGTCAATCCTGTTGGCGGCCTTCGGGCTGAAATACCCCATCCAGAACGCCCAGCGCCGCTCGATATCCCAGCCCTCACCACTCAGAACAACCGCGCTCACCCCCAGGCCATCCAGGCGTCGCGCCGCGCGCTGCGCTGCAATTAACGCATCGCCCTTGGCCGCGCCGATATGGATTTGCGCCACACTGCCGTCAAAACTGAGCAGTGCAGAGGCTCCCCAGGGCGCCGCCGCCGTACCTTCGACCAACTGAACACGCATTACCTTTGACATACAACCCCTTTTTTTGAAACTCATGTACCAATTTTTTTGGGAACCCAGTCCGTATTCTAACAGCACATCAAAAATACTCGACGATTGCGCCGTCACCGGGGCGACAGATAAACTGTTGTACGAAAAAACAGACACCGTCAGGAAAAGAAAATCCGCAGGAAAAATGTATGAATGAAACCTGCCACTACCATACCCGTGTCGACGCATCCTGGCAGTGCCAGCCCTGTCAACGACAATATTGCAGTGCGTGTATCCCAGGCTCCAGCGCCAATTATCGCGGACAGGGTCCGGAGTGTCCGCTGTGTCACAAGCCCCTGACCTTTATCGGAGCCAGCAACAGCGCCAGGCCATTCTGGCAGATGGGACTTTTTTATCTAATCTATGCGCTGAAAGCGGGCCCTTTGACCGTGCTGGCGCTGGCGGCCGGCGCCAGCCTGTTGATCACCGGTCCGGGGCTGGTGGCGATTGTGGTACTGGTGGCCACGATCGCACTGGTAACCCGCTATAGCCTGCTGGTGATTGAGCGACTGGCCGGCGGACAACTGGCGGCGCCCCCGTTTGAGGACACCCTGGACGGCAACAGCGCTGCGCTGCTTTTAAAAGTGATCGGCATGATCCTGATAGCCGGTTTTGTCGGCTATAAACTGGTGGCCTTAGGCTCCGCAGCAGTGCAGATTTATGCGCTCGCGCTTTCTCTCCTGACCCCGGCGGCGATGATTGTACTGGCCCTGGAACACAGCCTGCGCGCCGCCATCAACCCGCTCAAACTACTGCAGTTTACCCTGATTATCGGCTGGCCCTACTGGCTGCTGTGGCTCACTATCACCGCCATTTCAGCAGCACCCGGCTTTCTCGTGGCAGCCACCGCAGCCAAATTACCCCCCTGGGCCATAGGGCCGGTAATCGCTGCCAGTACCACTTACTTCACCATCGTGACCAGTGCCATGATGGGGTACATCTGTCTGTCTCGGCAGCAACAGCTGGGTATCCACGCCGACCCCGATGAGGACAGCACCTATTTAGAGGAGGCGGCATTCAAGCGCGCGCGCATCCTCGCGGAAGCGCAGATACTGATGCGCGAATCCGATTTCAAATCCGCGCGCCAAGCCCTGGTGGAGGGGTTGCGCCGCTATCCCAATGACGAGGCCCTCAACGAACGCTACTATCGTTTGCTGTTGGCAGCCGGGGACAAAAAAGCCCTGCGGGAACTGGGCCCACACCTGCTGGACACCTTTGTGCACCTCAACCGGGCCCATAAAGCCGCAGAGCTGTTTCTGGCCACCGAGCCCGCCCCCCCGATTCAAAAGCCGGCACTGCGTCATGCCCTGGCTCAGGAGCTTTACCAGCGGCACCAGTATCCGTTGGCAGCCCGCTTGCTGAATAATCTGCACAGGGAAAACTATGCGCATCTGGACGCCGCCTATCTGCTGCTGGCGCAGATATACATGGACGGCCTCAACCGCGAGGACCTGGCCAGAAAGCTGTTGCAGTTTGTGCGAGAGAAATTCCCCCACAGCCCGCTGCGCGCACAGGCAGAGACCTTGTGGAAGGTGTTGAACAGCGTCCGAGCCAGCGGCTGACTGACTGCTACACCGCACGCCTGCGATTTGGGTTCGCCATTACCAATGCTTCAGAGCCCGGTTGCAAAGATACAGGCAGCGGGCAAAACCGTTGTAGGCTTTGTTGAGGCACCAGCGCAGGCCGGGTGTCTTGGATACCAGTGCCTTCCACTGCTCATCGGGCGAATTTTCCCAGATGGCAATAAATGCCTCATAACCCACCCGCAGCTTGCCATCGGCATCCACCAGGTGCAGTCGCTCGCGCACAAATTCCAGATCCAGATTCATCACTTTTGCTCTGTCGTTATCCAGATGCACATCCTCCCAAACCACGGCGCACACTGTGGATTTCCTTTTTTGCGCAGTGATGCCCGCGTTGCACACCGGGCAAGCGGAGTTGTAGAGCACACGAATTTTGGCAGCCATAGCAGCTCACAGCAGGGGGTGGTTATTCACAGCAACGATGCCGTCATTTAAAGGGGATCGGCGATATCCCCCAGATTCACCAGTTCCCAGGGCAGACCCCGGTTACGGTAAAGCCGCTTCCCTTTATTGGGATAATCGCAAACATCATGGTCCAGGCGCTGACCGGCAACAATGCATCTCTGGACTCCGTCGCCGGTGTTTTTCATGGTGTGCGGCAGACCACCCGCCGGATAACCGATAAAATCCCCTTCCGCAACGGAATATTTTTCCTCGCCAATTTGAACCTCGGCTACCCCCTGCAAAATATACACACATTCGTCGTCAAATTTGTGGCGGTGAAATTCGGTGGATTCGCACCCCGGCTCTATTTCAATCCTATGAAAACCGAAACCGGTGATACCGGTGCGGTCGCCAAGGGACTGATTGCGGCGCACCGCATTGGGGTTGAGGAAATGCACCTTGCGCTCCGCGGCCATTTCCAGGATTTCCTGCTTCTTCAAAATCGGCTTGTGCATATTTTCCTCTTGTTTACCCATGCCGGCAAAGCCACACGGCATTGAGACTGTGTCATCAATCCAACCTCTTGCGCACCGCAGAGTTACTAGTCCCAATCAGGCCGTTCCGGACACCTGCATATTGTCGGTTAATCTCTTTATCTCGCGGGCGCGCCCCTCCTCCCCCATGCGCCGGTAATAATTCACCAGGCGCATACCCAGCTTGGGTATCAGCGGATGCTTTACATTCTGCGAGGCCAGGCGACACAGGAGCGCTTCCAGCCAGGGCCAGTCCCCGGCTTCAGCGGCGCGGCGCGCCAGCAGCAGGCAGGCTTTGGCGGTGAGTGCGCGGGGATTTGCGGTTGCCTGCAAGTAGCGGCGGTAACCCGCGGCAAGCATAGATACTTCAATTTCCGGATTGGCTGCCAGGGCGAAAAGGGCGAGGTTGGCGCGGTGGAACGCCTCGCTGTCCGGGGTCATCGCGGTCAATTCAATAGTGCGCTCAATCAGCACCAGGCTGTGCGGGTACTGGCGCACGGCAGCCGCGGCTGCCGCGGCTGCCTCAACCAGTTTGCCCTCCTCCTGGAAGCGGTCAATCCGCGCCAGGGCGCTTCTCTGCGGCGAGGGCAGTGCATCCGTCCCCTCTTCCGGCAGGGCCTGTACCGGCGGACGCCAGTAGAGCAGCAGCAGGGCCAGGGCAAACCCCGCCAGCAGGCCCCCGGTATGGGCCCAGTAGGCAATACCGGCATCGCCGTAGAAGTAGCCGAACATTTCCTTGCCCAGCCACAGGGGCAGCACCAGCAGCGCCGGTGCACTGAACTCTCCGAACACAAAGCCGAGCGTGTAGAAAAAGCGCAGGCGCCGCACGCCATAGATGGCTACAAACATCCCCATAATCGCCGACACGGCCCCGGAGGCGCCCACCATCGGCACATGGCTGCCCGATTCCACCAGCATATGCAAACCCGCCGCGGCCAGACCACCAAGCAGATAGAGGGCGAAAAACCAGCCCCCTCCCAGTGCCAGTTCCACCGCCAGGCCGAACAACAGCAAGAATACCATATTGCCGATCAGGTGATCCCAACTGCCGTGCAGGAACATATGGCCAAATAGCCCGGCAGGGCTGGGCTCCGCCGGTGTCAGGCCAAGGGCCAGGCTGCTTATGCGGCCACGCAGCCCGGCAAAATGCTGGCGTTGCTGCAGCCACAGGGTCTGGTCCGCCTCCTCCAGCCTGGGCAACAACCACCGGTGGAATTCCGGGTTCCACAACAGTTCGCGATAGACGAACTCCTCGCCCTCGGCACCCACCTGCAGGCGCCACTCGGGGTGCACCTCATCCACGTACACCAGGAAACGCTGCTCCTCCAGGCCGGGCAGGTCACTGCTGAAGTAGTATTCCTCGGCCTGACGCCAGCGAGCCTCATCCCCGCTTTGATAGATGGCGAACACCAGCAGGTTGAGGAGAATCAACACAAAACACACCAGCGGAGGGCGGCGCCAGTCCGGTTTGTTTTGAATGGGAATAATCAGCACGGGCGTTTCCTTATTGTTATTGCACGCGCGCCCGGTAGCAAACCGCAGCAATAGGGATAACTTGAATGGGGCCATTATGCAGGCCGCCGCTAGGAAAATACTACGTCTGTCCGCTGGAACTCAATAGCTGTCGAACGCCGCTGGCCTGCCGGCTATGGCTTTACAGCGCGCGTTTTCCTGTTGCCAACAGCAGCCAGACCGGGCAAACCGGCCCACGCGCGCATCCCATTGGTAACACTGCAGCTTGCAGAGAGGTTGTTCCCGGTACAGTAGGCCCGGCACGCGGGAAAGCGCCGGGCAACCGGGCAACCGGGCAACCGGGCAACTATCAGCAGAGTACAAAAGCGCCCTTAACAGGCGCCGTATTATCGTCATGCCCCATACAGAAATCGGCGGCTGAGGCCAATCCGGGCTAAGGGGGGTGGTGCAGATGGGCACAGCCCGGATTGCCGGTGTTATCGGTTCGGGCGAGCCTTCAATTGCCCCCCCAGCGCCAGTCAAGGTAATGGGTACATACTCGAATGCAGCATTAAGGGTAAAGTAGGGTTCCGAGACAAACCAGGAGAAGGGCGGCGCGCCGAACCCCACCAACAAATTGGCATTGACAAAAGAGGCCGAGTCAAAGAAGGGGGAAGGCCACCAAAGGCGGCGAAACAATAGTCCAGCATGTCATCAAAATCGAGTTTGACAAACTCGACACCGCCTTCAATAGAGGTTTCCAGGGAGGCATAGGTTCCCGTAGCCTCGACCTGGGCACGTGTCGGTGCACAATAAAAAGTCTTCTTCACGAGATTGCCTTCCACATCCTCTTGCGTTCCCTGGTAAGAGGCAATATTACACAGGACAACGGCACTGGTCACTGTAACTGGCACCGTGTTACTGACAATGCCACCCTGGCTGGCAAAAACGCTGGTGCTGTCCACTTCCACCGCCACAACCTCACCCAGGTTATCCACCGTGGCGATTACGGTGTTGTCGCTGCTCCAGGCCACACTGGCAGTAGCTGCCATCGCTAAAATTACCCAGGGCGGTGAGCTGCTGGCTGTTGCCCTTGGACAGGCTTACCACCTATGGGGGCAACTCAATACTGGTTAGGACAACACCGCTCACGGTGATCGACGCTCGATTGCTGACAAAGCCATTCAAGCTGGCGAAGATACGGGTACTACCTGGGGCCACGGCCGTAACCTCACCGCTGTCATTGACGGCCACAACCGCGGCATCCTCACTTACACTATTGGTAATATTGGTGGTAGTGCCATCGCTGAAACTGCCTCGGGCAATATATTGCTGTGTATTACCCGGCACCAGAGACAGACTGCGCGCAGCGTTTTCTGCGGGAACTATTTGGATGGATACCAGGCTGAAGGTCTGATTATTATTGGATTCACAACCTGCCAGAATGGCGCTGAGCACAATAATTAAAAAAGACTTAAAGACATTTTCTTGAGTTCCGTTGCGCCAAATTAAAAAGATAAGGCGCCAAACCACTCCCTCGCAGTGAAAAATTGCATACAAAAGATGATAGAAACGCGTGTAGCGTAATTGTCTGTGATTGGCATTTGCTTTTCCAGCGTTATGCTGGGATCAACCCCAGCAAGAGGCGTTGACCTCATGAAAAGAATTGCGGGATTTACCCTTATAGAACTAATGCTCGGCCTAACAATACTGACAATCGTCACGATACTGGCCTTACCCTCCTTTACGGATTTTGTAAAACGTTACAAAAATAAGGCAAAACAATTCGAACTGTTTGAAATCCTGATATTAATGCGGTCCAAGGCTTACAGCGAAAACCGCAGCTATTCCCTATGCCCGAGCCAAGAGACCAGTTGCGCCAATAACTGGTCTGGTGGCGCGCTATTATTTACCGATGATGACAGAGACGGAACGCTAGATACGGGTGAAAAGGTTGAACGGCTATTCGCCCCTTTGGAAGATGGTGCCACACTGAGCTGGAATGCCTTTAACAATAAAGGCTACCTGATCTTCAATCCCGGTGGCACCACACCATCCCAGAGTGGTAACTTTTCTTATTGCCCCGCCAGTGGCGAGGCAAAGTACGGCTGGATTATTATTCTCAATGCCATTGGCCGGCCTTACTTCGCAAAAGACAAGGACGGGGATGGTATTGTTGAAAATGGCAGTGGAAAAAAACTGATTTGCCCGCAGACCTGATCAACAAGCGCTACTCCAACACATATCCTCTGGGGCAAACTTCTTGTCATTATCCCTATCCCAGGCTTTTGCCCCATTGGATCGCAGTTCCAGTATACCGTCTCCAACCTGGCTATTGATGGGGATGGCTCGGAGGCTGTAGCTGCTTTGAGTGAGATTGATAATACGCAGATTATATTTTTTACTACCTGCATCCAAGGGGGCCTGAGATGGAAATATTTTCGGTACATCATTATTGTCCGCAGTGCCCTGATAGGTTCCATTTTGGGTAAAGTGCCGCTCCATAGCCTGAGCCAGCCCCATCAACGCTCCCTGAGCATCCGCCCTGTTGGCCGTACGCACCTGATCTTGGTATGAGGGCCAGGCAATGCCCACCAGTATTCCGATAATTGCGATTACAATCATCAACTCTATTAGGCTAAAACCAAGTTGTTTTTTCATCGTTTTGGGTATTGATTGTATCCAGTTATTCCAGCCCGGCAGTATCGGGCCCCTACTTGTATCGACAACGCTCAAAAGGGGGTAATTTCCTCCCAGGATAACCTGCCTATACGCCCCCCACCAAAAGGTTTTACGTCCCGATTATTGGTATCTGCAGTACTTAAAGGAGTGATCTGCTTATCGCCAATAAACCCCGAGCCGTTCGGGATGCCGGTGTCAATATATTCCCCCACATATCCAGTGTCGCTCTTATTGATTTCGCCATCATTGTCTCCGTCAAAAACAGGGCGTTTGGGCGCCAGACCACCCCATACATCGACCGACATCAACCAGCCACTGCCACCAGCCGAGCAAACCTGGCCACTGGGAATCATGGTGTTGAAGAACAGGACATGCCCCAGCAAGGACGGCCGGGTAATTACACGCTCGCCACCATCACCAATGTCATTATTACCGTCCTGAAGGGATATATACCAGCCGGACTGATCCTCCCAGTCAACCTCCTCACCATCAAGCTTGCGACGGCGTTCACCTGTGGACAGAGTCTCCGGAGAAAGGGCCCGCTCAGCCAGACTATTTCTGGTCAACCCATAGACGCCGTTATCTGCCACTGCATAAAAGCCCCCCGCATCAGTGTCGGCGGTATCGGCAGCCACCAGATACTGACCAGTGCCGAAAGTGACCAGTAACCCGGGGGAGGCCGTTTTGTTCTGGTTTCGTGCCACCAGCGGCGCGGCTGTGATGGCCTCTCCAGTGACAGTAAACAGAGGTTTGGGGCTTTTTCTCCCCCCTACCACCGACCAAGAACCCGAACTCTCAGCAGAGACGTCAAACGCCCACATATTGCCCTGCAGGTCGCCGGCATAAATACGGTCAATAGTACCATCCAGATCAGCATCAATGATCGCCGGGGTAGACATGCCGTTCTTATTATCAGCACTCCCTCTTCCTGTGGAAAGGTAGACATATTTATTATTCAGAGAGTCAGATCCATCCAGATAGACAATGAATATACCGGCATCCCCGGTTGTGCTGTTATAGCCGTTACCAAAAATTGCCGCCCACTCACCATTCGGCATTCGGCCTATCTGAGGCCGACTGAAGGAATAACCCAGATTTTCATTATCTGAATCTGAAAATTCCCAAAGAACAATGTTTTCGGCGTTTTCCTGAGTAAAGGTCAAGGGATTGGTAACATTCAATGCAAAATATCCTTTACCACCGGAACGCAACCCCCCCACCAAAACTGTTTGCCATTGGCTATTAATATAGACATCGGAAACTGTTGGGGTACCATCCACATAAAATTTATGGTTGTAATATTGTGAGGTCAAAACATGCAGCCCCTCGTCATTGATGGTGCTCAACAACATTGAGGGTGAATAGGCAATCACCTCTTTCCCTGCATGTGAGGAATTGGCAATATCTAAATTGGCATTAAACCCGTGCAGGAAGCCATCATTTGCCCCCACATATACAACCGGTGTCCGCGTCTTGTAATCCTTTTTGAACTTTGCGTACTGCTTTGCTTCATCAAAAATTGCACTTGACCAGCTCGCATTCGGCGCCCCCACGTAAACCGGGGTGGAGTTTACAATATCCCCAAGGCGGCTGTCTCGCTCCCTGAAATCACCCTCCCCTTTTCCTTCACCGGTGCGATCTCCACGCAAAAAAGCAATCCGTTCGGAAATCCTGCCATCATTTTCTGATCTGGCAATATAGCTGTTCAGCGATAGATCCTTTGTGTGGCCATTTTCAGAGGCTCCCGCTCCCGCAGCCGTGAAAGGTACGCCCTTTCCTCCCGTATAAGTGAGCATGACCCTGGAGCCTGGGCTCGTGGAAGCATCCAGAATAGAACCCGCTTCCCATGAGGCCTCGGTCGCGATATTGCCGGAAGCATCAAGAGAAAATGCTGAAAGTTTTCCACTCCAATTTCCACTGTGAAACTGGGCAGCAAAAAGTGCAGAGCCCGTATCCAGAACAGTGGAGCTAAACGCAATAGACCCAGAGCTTCCGGTAATGGATTGCACATCCTTAAAAATCTGGTTAAAGGTGAGCTGCAGCTCTTCCGCATTATCTGCCGAGTAGACCTCGCCTGTTCCGCCCTTGCCCAGTGCTCCGGAGTTGGTCATCACATCAGTATTAGACAGTTCACGGTTGGCAAAACCAATCAGATAGCTGGTGATATTATTGATCTCCGCCTCTCCGTTAGGCTTGATCAAATCTGGGCGCAGGTCGATATCGTACAGAGCCCTTATCACGTCATCCATTTTGGCAGGCGTACAGCCGCCAGGATTTGATCTACACCCTTTTGCACTGCTGTCGAAACCCCGCAAAATGGGGCTCACTTCATTATCGTTGTGTGGAGAACCGTCAGTTAAAGCCACCATAAAACTCTTTTGGCAATAATATTGAATCGCACCATGTTTCACAGAAGCGTCCGGGGCGGTTACTCCATTCCAATCCAGCACGGGATGGTCAGATGAGGAACCGGTAAAAATAGTGCTTCCGCCGGCCTGCGCCTCTTCACCATTCTCGTTCTTATAGGTGAGAGAATTTGTTTCATGCCCCGCTATAAAGTAGCGCCCAACCCCCGCAAAGGTTTCCGCCAGTGGAGTACTACCTGAGGCACCAATTTGATCAATTTTATTTAAAATCTGGGATTTATTGTCACTTGAGAGGCTTGTCAGGCCCAACAGTAACTTACCACCATGGGCATCAGCATCTTCAAACTGCATTAATCCTATACGCACACCTTCCAGCTGTGAGACAAGGTCCTTTGCCGCCGTTTTCATAGCATCTGTACGGCGAATGTCCACTTTGGACCTGCGTGCTTTGCCCTGCTTGTCGAGGAATTTCGCCGCCTCGTACCCACCACGCTCCTTTTTCTGTGAAAAGAACCAGTTTAGGAAGTGCCCTGTTTGCTCAGTCTTCTTGAAGTCATTAGACCGTGACCCCACGTCATAAAAAGTATCGCTCTCACCCCCTGATCCGGCAAACAGCCAAGCTGTATATTTCTTTGTATCATTAAAACAACTGTCATTATTATTCCAGGTACGCCAGATGCCTTCAGTGTACGGCCAATCATTATCCACCTGCCTAAACTCTACACTGCCATCGCTTACTTTAACCCGATATTCAACCTCATCGTAATTTCCCCTCTGCCTTCTTCCCTGCCTATACCAAATATATGTTTTGTTTACAGGATATCTACAATCAAAACTGACCGGATCACGACTATTATACCCCTCTGCTGGCAATAGCAGTGTATTCATGGAACCGGATGAATCCAGTACAAACATAATATTGGGCTGTGCAGAACCGCGGGAGTACAAGGGCACATCAGACAATTCACCGGGAGCTGCAGAGACGCTGGCTGCAAGTGTGAAAAAAAAAGCGGCACCTAAAGGGCGCAATGCAAAATACTTTTGGATTGAACTTGATAACTTCATCGTCTCACCCCTTAAAATTCTTTTCCATACAGCGTGACAATAATGCGTTCAGTGCCGCCAGTTCCCACGCCGTGGCTGACAATTTTAAAGACTACCGTTTTTGGTGTTTTACCTTGAGGTTTTCCGGCACTCTGATCAACATTGTCCGCAGGATCATCATTCGCCGCCAGCCCAAACCGCTCGATATACATCCGTCCGGACATTTTTTTTCCATCGGCATCCAGCATGGGTACCTTTTTAGCTGTAGAGATAGAACTGTTATTTTCCCAGATTTGATCAGAAAATACATCGCCTGGCCCTTCGCCTTGCATATGCTGCCAGGAAACAGTACCAAACTGGGTAATCTGGGTGAGTTTTTCTATTTCCTCCTCTGCCAGACTGGTCATGGATTCGGCCACCTCCAAAGCAATCTTTGCATCGCGGGAGGCCGAGGTCATCCGCTCGCTCATCAGCACCCCACGCGCTCCGGAAATGCCGATCAGGGTCAAAACCAAAAGAATAATCAAGCTGACCATCAGCACCGCGCCCCGCTGCCCACTTATTGGTCTCATTACATACTCCCCCTGTTACGCACTTTGACAGTGGAAATATATAACTTGCGTAAATCGCCACTGGTTACCCTCAGGCGTAGTTTAACAGCGATCACCTGCGCCATTGTGGCCTCTTGCGCGCTTGCCGGCTGCCATTGGTTAATTACCCCGTTACCCGTCGTATCCAGACCATAAGACAACTGCATATCTTCAATACCGGGAACAAGCTCTTGAACCGGGTTGTTCCACCCCTTTACAAACAGCGAGTGACTTCCCGGAACCCCTCCCTCAGAAATAAAGTAGGTTTTTTGATAGGGACTTAAAATACTGGCATCTGCTCCATATTCCGCTTTGAGGCTGTCGCTTTTATTTTGAACCCAGCCTTCTCCCTTTTCCCCTGATTCATATTGTAACCTGCGTCCGCCCGTCGCTAGCTCATTTGTGCCAGTGACAGTAAAAACACTTCCCGACAGGCAATTGGTTGCCAGCACAATAGCGCCGGCTGCAACCGGGCAGTTCCCACTTACCACTACATCACCGCTATTTTGACCATCAAACGCTCTACCAGCACCACCACAGATATCCATGGCGCCACTAAGGATCAGTGTATCTGTCCCCGCTACAACCTCCCGATCGCCCACCTTGAAACCGCTGGCGACGTTATCACTACCCAATATACCGTTACTACCAATGTTATTCAGGAACCTGTCTGTGGTATCCAACAGAATTTCTAAAAATTTTTCCGACGCACCGGTGGCACACCCCCAGTAATCTGCCTGGCGAATCTCCCGGCTGAGCATATCTATGGCAAAGCGCCCACTCTCCTGCACTCGAGAAAACTCGTTTTGCGCTTTTAGGGTATCGCTGTTACTTTGGAAAATTTGTAATACGCCGAGCAGTAGTAAGGAACTCAGTAAAAGTCCAATCATCAATTCAATTAGCGAAAGGCCTCGCTGTACGGTAATAAGTGAACGCATAAAATTAAAGCTCCACACTCATGGTAAAAGTGGCATCATCCAAGCCGGTAGTATGGACACCAAAGTTCACCCCGGTATGCTGTTCCTTCCATGAAACTGTCACCGTAACTTTATTTAACTGGCGTGTGATAATTCCCTTGGCAGAGGGAAGGTTACTGGACAATAGTTGCCCCCACTCGTAGATATCCAGATTCGCCAACTGTGATGACGTACAGCTACTGCTGCAGTTAGGCACTGTGTCACCCGCATCCGCATCCGTACCCGTACCCGTATCCGCACCCGCACCCGCACCCGCACCCGCACCCGCACCATGAGAGCCATCATAATCTCCGGAACTGAAGCCACTGGGGTTGGCCCGCATACGCTCAATAATCTCTTGGGCCGCAAGGGCAGCCATGTAACGGTGGTGAGAACCGCTACTATTTTTCAAACTCATCATCTGTGTCGCAGCCAATCCAAGCAGGCCAACCGCCAGAACCAGAACAGAAACCAGAACTTCAATCAATGTTGCACCATTCTGTCTACGCACTGGTGGTTTCCTCGTCGCCGTTGCAAGAAATATCTTTGGCCAGCCTTAAGGCACCGGAAGCCAGAAGCTCCAACCGTCGGCCATAATTTCCCTTTCGATCATCACACAAACCAAGAACTAATGTCGCCCCCAGAGTGTTCTCTCCCCTGGCATTAAAGGAAAAGTCTATCTTTACAGCTGAGGCATCAGCCAGTTTCGCAGCCAGGGCGAGTTGCTTGGCATCAACTTCCAGAACACGCAGCTCAATATCACCGTCGTCCCCGTACGTATTATTGCCATTATCTATCCAGACTCTGAGACCATTGCCGATATCATCGTCAATCGCAGTCACTCTGACAGCTCCTGCCCGGCGAACCGCTTCAGAACGCGCATACTGCAGGGTGCTGTTAAGATCGTTTGTCATAACCGACATACGATTGTTATCGATCAAAGTGCCAAATGACGGAATACCCATAGCCACGACGATACCAAGCACTGTGACCACGACCATCAACTCAATGAGTGTGAAACCCTGTTTGCATAGGGTGTTATTCATACTGCTGTACCCTGAAAATCCAGGCAGATATTACACTGCCAACTTATTCAACTGGTTAATATACTGGGATAACCCTCTTAATCAGAATGCTTCAAAAGCTCTCTCTGCCGGTGCTTCCTGAGGTATATATACATATATATCAATTAATTGCTGGGATTAAAGCGAAAAGGTCGCGGGTTTGGCCAGATGCCGACAAGCGGCCATGATGAAACGACAGGCGGGTAGCGGAGCTTTACAATCGCGCGCGGAAGTCGCCTACTAGCGCAACGCCTTCGGCAGGGAAAAACGGATATTTTCCTCGCGCCCATGCATCTCTTGCGGCGCGTTGGCACCCAGCTGCTGCAGCCTGGTGATTACTGCCTGCACCAGCACTTCGGGGGCGGAGGCGCCGGCGGTGATCCCGATGGATTGCTTCCCCGCCAGCCAGTTGGCAACGATATCCCCGGCACCGTCGATCAGCTTGGCATCGGCACCGCAGCGCTGGGCCAGTTCCCGCAGGCGGTTGGAGTTGGAGCTGTTGGGGCTGCCCACCACCAGTACCAGGTCGCACTCCAGCGCCAGCTGTTTAACCGCGTCCTGGCGGTTCTGGGTGGCATAGCAGATATCGTCTTTGCGCGGCCCGCGAATATTGGGAAAACGCGCCCGCAGCGCATCGATCACCCGCAGGGTATCATCCATGGACAGCGTGGTCTGGGTGACATAAGCGAGATTATCCTCGTCCTTGACCTGCAACCTGGCCACGTCCCCCGCATCCTCCACCAGATAGATGGCACCGCCACCGGCGCTGTTGTACTGGCCCATGGTGCCCTCCACCTCCGGGTGCCCGGCATGGCCAATCAGTACACACTCCGTGTCGTCGCCGCTGAATTTGCTGACCTCAATATGCACCTTGGTAACCAGGGGGCAAGTGGCGTCGAAGACGCGCAGGCCGCGCCGGTCCGCCTCGCGCTGCACGGCCTTGGACACGCCGTGGGCACTGAAGATAACAATCACACCCTCGGGCACTTCCGACAGCTCGTCTACAAACACGGCGCCGCGCTTGCGCAGACTTTCCACCACGAACTTGTTGTGCACCACTTCATGTCGCACATAGATAGGCGCACCAAACACATCCAGGGCGCGGTTGACAATATCGATCGCGCGATCGACGCCGGCACAGAAACCGCGGGGATTGGCCAGTCGGATTTGCATCTTTATTGCTGTACTCCGGTTGCGCGTTATGGATAGATTCAATCCTATTGAATCGAATCCACTGCAATGATCTTGACGTGAAAGTTCAATGTCTGCCCGGCCAGGGGGTGGTTGAAATCGACGGTAACCTCGTCTTCGCCAACCGCGCGGATCACGCCGGGCAACTCGCCGCTTCCATTGTCAAAGGACACTACCAAACCCTCTTCCAGCACAATATCCGGAGAGAAGCTGTCGCGGCGCACTGTTTGCACATTGGCGGGATTGCGCTGGCCAAAGCCCAGCTCCGGGGGAATTTCAATTTCAGCCTCATCGCCGCTGGCAAGGCCGAACAGGGCCTTTTCAAATCCCGGCAGCAGGCTGCCATCGCCGACACTAAAGGCGGCGGGATCCCCTTTAAAGGTGGTATCCACCTCTGTGCCATCTTCCAGCTTCAGGCTGAAGTGCAGGGTGACACGGCTGTGCTCGCCGATAACGCCATTACTCATAACTGGTTAAACTTCCGCGTTATTTTTGGCTTTTCCACGGTCTTTTTCCGCAAAAAAGACCAGTTCAATGACCAGCATGGCCGCGCCGATACTGATACCCATATCCGCCACATTAAACACCGGAAAATGCCAGTTGCCGTAGTACACGGAAATAAAATCCCGCACATACCCCAGCAGGATACGATCCCAGAGGTTGCCGAGAGCTCCGCCCAGTATCAGTGCCAGGGCACAGGATTCCCAGCGCTTTACGGCGGGCAGGCGCCATAACCAGATACAGACGACAATACTGAAACCGAGCGCTATAGCGCCAAAAAACCAACGCTGCCAGCCACCGGCATCGGCGAGGAAACTGAAGGCGGCGCCGTAGTTTTCCGCATAGGTAAACTGCAACAGCCCCGGCACGATGTGTAGCACCGGACCCTGCATAAACCTGTCCACAGCCCACACCTTGGTGGCTACGTCAAGGACCACTAGCGCCAGCGCCAGCCAGTACCAGCGCCAGGGATGGCCCAGGAGAAAATTGGCATTAGGCATAGTGCCTCACCTCGCCTTCGCCCACCAGGTTCTCTACACAGCGCGCACAGATATCCGCGTATGTGCTGTTTTCCCCCACATCCGCGCGGTAGTGCCAGCAGCGTGCACACTTGGGATGATCCACTTTAAGCACGCTCACCTTGAGGCCCGCCATCTCGGTGGCCTCAGCGCCGGCGGCATCGCTGAGCGGCTGTACGGAAGTGGAGGAGCAGATCAATACAAAGCGCAGCTCCTCTTCCAGCGCCAGCAGTTGTTCGCGCAGTTCATCACTGGCAAACAGGGTCACGGCGGCCTGCAATGAACCGCCAATCACACCCGCCGTGCGCTGCGCCTCCAATACCTTGTTGACCGCAGTTTTCACTGCGGCAATGGCTGTCCAGTAGTCCGGACCCATCTCGTCCCCCGCCGGTAGCCTGGGCAGCGGATACCACTCTTCGAGGAATACACTGTCCGATTTGGCCCCGGGAATAAACTGCCACAGTTCTTCTGCTGTAAAACTCAGAATAGGCGCAATCCAGCGTACAAAGGCCTGCACAATATGATACAGGGCCGTCTGCGCCGAGCGGCGTGCAGCGCTGTCCGCTCGGGTGGTGTACTGACGATCCTTGATGATATCCAGGTAAAAACCCCCCATTTCCACCACACAGAAGTTGTGCAATTTTTGGTAGATCTGGTGGAACTGGTAGTTGTCATAGGCGGCCAGAACCTCATCCTGCAGACGCGCGGCCTTGTCCAGTGCCCAGCGATCCAGCGCCAACAGCGCGTCTTCAGGCAGCAAGTCCCTATCCGGGTCAAAACCCGTCAGGTTGGACAGAAAAAAGCGCGCCGTGTTGCGCAGGCGGCGATAGGAGTCCGCTGTGCGCTTGAGAATCTCCTCACTGACCGCCATCTCACCGTTGAAATCGGTCGCCGACACCCACAGACGCAACACATCCGCACCGAGTTTGTTAATCACATCCAAAGGGGCGACGGTGTTGCCGATCGATTTCGACATTTTGCGGCCCTCGGCATCCACGGTAAAGCCGTGGGTCAGCACCTGTCGGTAGGGGGCACAATGATTGAGGGCAATGGACGTCTTCAAGGAGGACTGGAACCAGCCTCGGTGCTGGTCGGACCCCTCCAGGTACAGATCCGCGGGGAAGCGCAGGTCTTCGCGGCGCTCGAGCACCGCGTAGTGAGTCACACCGGCGTCAAACCAGACATCCAGGGTATCGGTCACCTTTTCGTACTGGTCCGCCTCGTCACCGAGAAATTCGCGTGGATCCAGTTCGAACCACACGTCCATGCCCTGGGCGTCGACCCGATCGGCCACTTGATCCATCAGCACCGGGGTGTCCGGGTGGATTTCGCGGGTTTCCTTGTGCATGAATAGGGCGATGGGTACGCCCCAGGTACGCTGACGCGAAATGCACCAATCCGGACTGTCGTCCAGCATAGCGTCAATACGGGCTTTACCCCAGCCGGGAACCCACTGCACCTGATCGGCCGCTTTCTCGGCCTGCTCAAGCAGATCGCTCTGCTGCATGCTGATAAACCACTGGGGGGTCGCGCGGTAAATCAGTGGCGTCTTGGTGCGCCAACAATGCGGATAACTGTGCTCCAGCTTGCCCCGGTGCAACAGTCGTCCGCGCGCTTGCAGCAGGTCGACAATCCTGTCGTCCACCTTGTACACATGCTCGCCGGCAAACAGTGGCACCCCATCCCGGTATACCCCGTGGTCGTCGATGTAGTTGAGGGTGTCGATACCGTAGCGCCTGCCCACCTGGAAGTCGTCCGGGCCGTGATCCGGGGCCGTGTGTACACAACCGGTACCGGCCTCTGTGGTGACGTGATCACCAAGGACGATCGGCAGCAGCTTGTCGTAAAAGGGGTGGTGGACTTTCAGGTGCTCCAGCGCAGCACCGCGGATATGCCCGACCACTTCACCGGCAAGACCCACACGGGCCAAAACGGCCTCTTTCAGCGCTTCGGCCACCAGCAGACGGCCCTCGCCGGTCTGCACGACCACATACTCCAGTTCGGCATTGACGGAAACCGCCTGGCTCGCAGGCAGGGTCCAGGGGGTTGTGGTCCAGATCACGACCGACAGGGGGCCGTCCCCCGCATGGCCGCCGGCGGCATCGGCAATGGCCAATGCGGTCTTTTCGGTGACCGGATAGCAGACATCAATGGAGTAGGAGACTTTATCCAGATACTCGACCTCCGCTTCCGCCAGGGCAGAAGCGCCCACCACACTCCAGTACACCGGTTTGAACCCGCGCGCCAGGTGGCCATTTTTTACCACGCGCCCGAGCGCGCGGATAATGTCCCCCTCAAACTGGTAATCCATGGTGCGGTAGGGGTGCTCCCAATCACCGAGCACCCCCAGGCGCTTGAAATCCTTCTTCTGTCCCTCTACTTGCCTGGCGGCATAATCGCGGCATTTCTGGCGGAAGGTTTTGGTGTCCACCTTGGTGCCGGCCTTGCCGATCTTCTTCTCCACCCGGTGCTCGATGGGCAGGCCGTGGCAGTCCCAACCGGGCACGTAAGGCGCATCGAAGCCACTCAGGGTTTTCGACTTGACGATGATATCCTTGAGGATCTTGTTGAGAGCATGGCCAATGTGAATATCGCCATTGGCGTAGGGCGGACCATCGTGCAGGATAAACTGCTCGCGCCCGGCACGGGCTGTGCGGATTTTTTCGTAGAGCTTTGTTTCCTGCCATTGCGTCAATATCGTCGGCTCGCGCTGCGGCAGATTGCCGCGCATGGGGAAATCGGTCTCGGGCAGGTTAAGCGTTGCTTTATAATCAGTCATTGGCGGTCTACTTCGGCTCTAATAGCAATAGAATGCGTGTCTTTTCAATTTATTCGCGGCGATGCGCGTTCAGCGCAAGCCAGTGTTTGGCCTCTTCAATATCCCGGGCGATACGAGCTTTGAGGATATCCAGTGAAGCAAATTTTTCCTCGTCGCGCAGTTTGTGACAAAACGCCACTGTCAACTCACGCCCGTACAAATCGCCACTGAAATCAAATAGATTGACTTCCAGTAATGGCCGCGCATCCGCCCCTTCAACGGTCGGGCGAAATCCCACATTGGCCACCCCGTCTACCTCATTGCACCCGGCGACAAGCGCTCTGCCATCGGTCGCGGTAGTGCGCACGATGTACACGCCCACCAGCGGAGAGCGGTAGCGGTGCAGGCGCACATTGGCCGTGGGTGCGCCCAATTGGCGACCCAGAGAGCGGCCGGGCACGACCCTGCCGGTAATCCGGTAGGGGTGCCCGAGCAAAGTCTGCGCCAATTCGAAATCCCCTTGCTGCAGCGCCTCGCGAATACGGGTGCTGCTGACCCGCGCGCCGCGGACTTGCAGTGTTGTCGTGTCCTCTACCGTAAAACCGCTCTGTGCCCCCATTGTTTGCAGCAGGCGGTAATCGCCGCTGCGATCACAGCCAAAGCGGAAATCATCGCCCACCACCAGGTGGCGAATACCCAGTCCCTGCAACAATACGCGGCGAACAAACGCTTCGGCGCTGAGGCTGCGCAGAGTTTCGTTGAACTGCAGGCACAACACCCGCTCGACACCGGCATCGAACAGCGCCTGCACTTTTTCTTTGAAACGCATCAGGCGCGCGGGGGCTTTCTCCACGGAAAGGAACTCGTGGGGCTGGGGCTCAAAAATAATCGCCACTGAAGGCAGGCCCCGCGCCTGCGCACGCTGATTCAGTTGCGCAATCATCGCCCGATGGCCCAGGTGCACACCATCGAACGAGCCGATCGTTGCCACGCTCCCCCAATGGCGGGGGCGCAGGTTGTGCAACCCGCGAATTAGTTCGCGCTCCCGGGCCAAAGCGACCTTCCCATGCTGATTAAATCGAGCCGCACAGTATAGCGGATTTCAACGGGGCGGCCAGTGGCCGCTGACTCCGCGTGATCCATGCCCCAGCACACCACCCGCGACACTAACTGGTCGCACGGAAATGCCCAGGGCGCAGACCCGACGCGAACAGGACCGCAACATAAGTCAGCCCGCCAGCGGCGACTACCAGACTCATACGCCAGGCCCGGCCAAACCAGGACCAATCGCCCCACGCAGACCAGAAATACAATGCGCCGAGCAATACCCCCACCATCGTGAGGTTCGCCAGCAACAGGCGCAGCAGATAAACCCGCCAGCCCGCCTCTGGCTTGTAGACATCATCCCTGCGCAAGCCACGGTACAACAACCAGGCGTTGATCCCGGCCTGGCAGGCAGTGGCTAGGGCCAGGCCCATATGACCGAGCTTGAAAAAGTGGTCGAGGGGAATAACGAACAGCAGGCTCAACACCATCTTGGCGGAAATCGCGATCAGCCCAAAACGCACCGGCGTATAGGTATCCTGCCGGGAGAAATAACCCGGCGCCAGCACTTTAATCAGCATAAAGGCCAGCAGGCCCAGGGCGTAGGCGCGCAGGGACCAGGCGGCCATCTGCATATCCCTCGGTTCCATGCGTCCGTACTGAAACAGGGTGGTGAGCAGGGGTTCGGCCAGCACGATCAGGGCCACAGCTGCGGGCAGCGAGATCAAGGTGACACTGCGCAGGGCCCAGTCGAGTGTATGGCGGAAGCGGCGCGGGTCGCCGTCGTTATGCTGGCGAGAGAGGCTCGGCAGTATCACGGTGGCCACCGCAACCCCGAATACCCCCAGGGGCAGCTCGGTCAGGCGGTCCGAGAAATACAGCCAGGATACGCTGCCACTGGGCAGAAAGGAGGCCAGCAGTGTATCCAGCACCAGACTGATCTGAGTGACGGAAACCCCGAAAAGTGCCGGCCCCATCAACCGCAGTATCTTGCGCACACCGGGATCACTCCAGTCCCACCTGGGCCGCGGCAGTAACCCCTCCCGGGCGAGGAAGGGCAACTGGAACAGCAGTTGCGCCACACCGGCTGCCAGGACCCCCCAGGCCAGCGCCATGATGGGTGGATCAAACCAGGTGCTGGCCACTGTCGCGGCCGCTATCAGCATCAGGTTGAGCAGCACCGGCGTCAGTGCGGGAATGGCAAAACGGTCGAAACTGTTGAGCGTGGCACCTGTAAAGCCCGCAAGGGAAATCAACATCAGGTAGGGAAAAGTAATTCGCAGCATATCCGCGGCAAGATCGAACTTCTCCCGCTCACCGCCGTCCCACCACCAGCCGAAAGCAAAAATACCCGCCACAACCGGAGCGCATATCACACCCAGCAGGGTAATCAGCAGCAGTACACCGCCGAGGGCACCGGCGACGCAGTCATTCAACGCCCGGGCTGCGGCCACGCCGCCCTTCTGGCGGTATTCCGACAGCACCGGCACAAACGCCTGGGCAAAGGCGCCCTCGGCAAACAACCGGCGAAAGAAATTGGGAATTTTAAACGCGACAAAAAAGGCATCGGCGTAATCTCCGGCCCCGGCAAAGCGGGCCAGGGCTATATCCCGCGCCAATCCGGCAACCCGTGACAACAGGGTCGCAGCGCCCACGACAGAACTGCTGCGCAGCAACCTGGAAGCACCGGATCTCTCAAGGGGTTGTTCCCGAACTGAGGATGGCTGAGGCAAAACATCGGCTCCTGGGGATAGGTGAAGTTTGTTGGCCGGCCAGTCTACCGTAATTTATCTGATTACAGGGCGGCACAGGGGCGCTGCGACGGGAGACTCGCGAGCCTATAATAGTTACGAGCTGGTCACGCGTCCCATGGAAGCGGCGGCGCTGGGAGATAAAGGATGACCATCAACGCTTTGATTATTGCTCTGGCACTGGCGATCGTACTCTACATTGCGGTGATGCGCGGGCCCCGTCCCCGGCGCATCCGTGTCAACGTAGAAGCACCGCGCGACCAGCGCTACCGCCGCCTCCAATAAGTGGGCGGCCGCGCCCGGTTGCCACATTTCGTCACAATTGCGCTGTAGTTTGCCACTACGGTGCCACGCCAGTGCCTCCTTGCGGCTTTTTAATACCACTCAAGCGGGCCGGTTACACAGCTGGTCCAAAAGAGCCAAAGAAAGCCTCCAAGGAGCAGAACAATGAAAAATGCATTGATGGTCGCCACCCTGAGTTCCCTGATTGCCGCCGGCGCCCAGGCACAGGAACACCGTGCATCAAAACTGACACCGGCCAAACAGGCCACGGTTTTTACCAGTGCCGCCGTCGCCGGTGCAGCGATGGGCGGGCCGGTCGGGTTTATCGCCGGAGCGCTCGGTGGCGCTTGGCTCGGCGAACAGATCAAGCAAGCGGAAGAGACAGATATGCTGGCAACACAATTAACCGAGAGCCATGCGGAGCTCAACAACCTGGCTCAACAACTGGATGCAGCCCGACTGTCCGCAAACAATGCCGGCCAACTGGCACTGGACTCCCTGCAATTCCAGCTGCTGTTTACCACCGGAGAAGATGAAATTCAGGAAGGGCAACGGCAACAACTGAGTGCCATGGCCGACTTTCTCAAGCGCCACCCACACCTGCAGATCCATCTGGAGGGACACGCCGATCCGCGCGGTAGCGATGGATACAACAATGTGCTGTCGGACCAACGCGCCCTGAGTGTTGAGCAGGCGCTGGTATCCCTGGGTATCGACCCAGTGCGTATCAGCCGCCGCGCGATGGGCGCCACTTACTCCCAGGCGCCCCGCGGTGATGTGGATGCCTACGCGATGGAGCGCCGGGTGGAGATTCGTTTTTCTCTGCCGGAATCCACCGCCGGACGTTTCTAACCGGCTGTTGAAAGGCAGGTTGTCAACAACCTGCAATACAAGCCCGGTGGTAATGGCGGATCGCAAATCCGCTTGGCCCCGCCCCCGCGAAAATACCCTGCTGTACCTGTGGGCGCTTTGCGCCCGCCTTTTTGCTATTTATTAGCGCTTTCGTGCATGATTCCCCGCATAAAGTAAAAAAGCCGGAATCTGTCATGAGTGCAACTATTGCCATTGTCGAAGACGAGCACGCGATCGCCGCAAACTATCGCGATGCCCTGCGCCGCAACGGTTATCGCGTCGACCTGTACAGCGCGAGAATCGAGGCCATGGCAGCCTTCCGACAGCGCCTGCCGGACCTGGCGGTTATCGATGTGGGCCTGGGCAGCGAAGTGGAAGGCGGCTTTGAGCTGTGTCGGGAGTTGCGCGCCATAGCACCCAGCCTGCCCATTCTATTTCTCACCGCCCGGGATTCCGAGCTGGACATTATCTCCGGTTTACGCCTCGGTGCCGACGACTACCTGACCAAGGATATTTCCCTGCCCCATATGCAGGCACGTATCAATGCCCTGTTGCGTCGGGTGGATGTTCTGCGCAACCAGGGCGGGGATAGCGAGACCCTGACCCAGGACAAACTCGAACTGGATATATCAAAACTGCACTGCCACTGGGGCGGGCAGCCAGTGGACCTCACTGTCACTGAATTCTGGATAGTCCACGCGCTGGCCAAGCGGCCGGGCCATGTAAAATCCCGCAGCCAGTTGATGGAAGCCGCCCAGGTTGTTCTGGATGACAATACCATCACTTCACATGTAAAACGCATCCGCCGCAAATTCCAGGCGCTGGATGGCCAATTCAACGCGATAGGGACAGCCTACGGCATGGGCTATCGCTGGCAGCTGTAACGCTTTTTCCCCTTTGCGGCGGCGCCCACCCGGCGCCAGAACCTCCACGAGCACTACCGATGAAGCTACGCCGCCAACTTCTGCTTGTCAGCCTCGTTGCCCTGGCCCTGCCCTGGGCCGGCTGCCAGTACCTGCGCCAGGTGGATGCAGCCCTCGCCCAGGGGCAGTTGCAGGCACTGGAGGCCACCGCGGCAGCCGTCGCCGCACGGCTCGCCAGTGCACCGCAGCTCATCGCCCCGAATCCACTGCGCCACGCCCGTCCCCCGGGTGCCCAACTCTACCTCAACCCCCTGCCCCAAGCGCCCACCGTAGATGGCTACGGAGACGAGTGGCGCTCTCTGGCACTGAAACCCAGGGCATTGCTCGACGTACAGCGCTCACCACTGGCGCAGGTCACCCTGGGGCAATTTGGCCAGCGTGTGTTTCTTCTGCTGACCGTCAGCGACCGCACACCAGCCTATAACGATCCCCGCACCGGCCTGCTCTCCGCAGGGGATACCGTCGAGCTGTATACCCACAGACAGCACTACACGCTGCCCGTGGCGAGCCAGGGCGCGGCCAGCGCCCTCTGGCACGATCCCAGGGCCGGCCGCTACGAGCGCGAGCTGCGCCTGCACGGACGCTGGACCAGATCCCCCACCGGTTACCAGTTGGAGCTGGCCCTGCCCTATGCACTGACAGGTGGCGCCCTGTCGATTCAGGTCCGGGATCGCGCCCGCAGCGATGGCGGCGCGCCGGTTCACACAGCCAGCACACTGCCCGCAGACGGGCTGCCAGGTCACCTGGTAGGCCCTCTGCCGGATTTGCACTCAGAGCTGGGGCACTTCGTCCGCCCCGGCCTGCGTTTGGCGGTAGTGGACAGCGAGGGCTTCCTGCTCGCCAGCCATGGGCAGTTGCAAACCAACGACAGCGGCGGGCAGCCAACGCCCTGGCTACGCAACTGGATTTACCGCAAACTACTGGCAAAGGGAGATCTGCCCCCTTTAGCAGACAGCGGTCTGCCACCGGGTGCCGGTGTGGATCGCAGTCCCTGGCGGCAGTGGTTTGGTGGCCCCCTGCAGTCCCGCATCGGCGCCGTCAGCGTGCCGGTGATCACCCGCGCCGACGACGTGGTCGAAAGACCACTGCTGGGGCGGGTATTGGTACTCCAGTCCGGCGCTGCCATGCAGTCTGTGACAGAAGGGGCGGCCCACCGCCTGTGGCTGATCAGTTGTGCCGCCGCTGCCACAGCCCTGCTGTTTTTACTGGCCTATGCCAGTTGGCTGTCCTGGCGTATTCGCAAACTGCATCGCGCAGCCCGCACCGCTGTGGATGCCAGCGGCAAACTACGTGGCGATTTCCCCGTGTCCCGCGCCGGTGATGAGCTGGGTGCCCTGAACCGCACATTTGCCAGCCTGTTGAGCGAACTGGATCAATACCACCAGTACCTGCGCACCCTGGCCGGCAAGCTGTCCCACGAACTGCGCACGCCCCTGGCCATTGTGCGCTCTTCCCTGGATAACCTGTCTGAGGGAAACCTGGACGAAAACAGCCGCCGCTATGCCGAGCGCGCAATGGACGGCAGTGCGCGCCTGTCGGGGATTCTCAACAGCCTCTCCGCAGCCAGCAATCTGGAAGCCAGTATCCACCAGGCCGAGCGGGAACGTTTCGATTTGGCGGATTTCCTCAAGGTGATGGTGCAGTGCTACAGCGACGCCCACCCCAGCTTTCATTTTCGCCTGGGCATCTCCCCCGGCGAACTGATCTGTCACGGCGCACCGGAACTGCTGGCACAGTTACTCGATAAATTGGTGGACAACGCCTGCAGTTTTGCCCCCGAAGGCAGTGAAATACAGCTCTCTGCGCACACCGGGCGGGAGGGCTACACCCTGGCTGTCAGTAATAACGGCCCATTGCTGCCCGGTGGCTCTGTGCGCAAACTGTTCGACTCCCTCATTTCGGTGCGCAAGAGCGGCGACAACACCAGTCACCTGGGCCTGGGGCTGCATATAGCCAAGCTGATCGCAGACTTTCACCGCGGCAGGTTGAGCGCCTGTAACCGCGCCGATGGCAGCGGCGTGGTGTTCCGCCTGGAACTGCCGGCCCGGTGACCGGTGGCGGGGCCCTTCCCACCCACCGGGATGCGCCCAACTATGGTTGACAAACAACCAACTGTGGGGATAATGTCGCGTCCCGATCGGGCCCCAGGGCCTGTTAGTTACAGATTCAGGATTCCAGACAGGAGCAACCGGTGGCCAACTCACCTCAAGCGAAGAAACGCGCGCGCCAGAACGACAAGCGCCGCATGCACAACGCCAGTCTGCGCTCCATGGTGCGCACCTACATCAAGAAGGTAGTTGCAGCCATCGATGCGGGCGATGCCGAAAAAGCAAAAACTGCCTATGCTGAAGCGGTTCCCGTGATCGACCGCATGGCGGATAAAGGCATTATTCACAAGAATAAAGCCTCGCGTCACAAGAGCCGCCTGAACGCCCAGGTGAAAGCGCTGGCTGCCTGATCTCACCGGCAGCAGACCCCAAAAGCCCCGCAGTGCGGGGCTTTTTTATATCCATTGCCGCAAAACCGGCATTGGCATCAGAGCAGAATCAGGTTGTCGCGATGGATCAGTTCGTCATCGTCGCGGTAACCGAGCAAGTCGATAAATTTTTCCGAGGGCTGCCCCACAATCCTGAGGCTCTCACTGCTGTCATAATTCACCAAGCCCCGGGCGACCTCCCGACCCGCAGTATTACGGCAGGAAACCAGATCTCCGCGCCGAAAGCGGCCCTCGATGCCGGTGACCCCCACTGCCAGCAGGCTCCTGCCCCTCTCCAGCAGGGCCCTTTCTGCCCCCTTGTCCAGCACCACACCACCGCGCACCTGCAACTGGCCGGCAAGCCAGCGTTTGCGCGCCGTGAGCGGGTCCGCCTCGGGCAGCAGCAGGGTACCGAGTCTCTCCCCTGCGCAAACACGCGTTATCACTGCCTCCCTGGCACCGCCGGCAATCACCGTACAGGCGCCGGAGCGCGCGGCCAGTTGCGCGGCCCGCACCTTGGTGGCCATACCGCCGCGCCCCAGGCCACTACGGGATTCACCCGCCACCTGCAATAATCGGGGGTCCAGCGCGGAAGCTTCACCAATCAACTCCGCACGGGGATTTTCGCGGGGATCTTCGCTAAAGAGACCGTCCGCATCCGTCATAATCAGCAGGGCATCCGCCTCTACCAGATTGGCAACCAGCGCCGCCAGGGTGTCGTTATCGCCAAAGCGGATTTCATCAGTCACCACGGTGTCATTTTCATTGACGATGGGCACGGCCCCCAAAGACAGGAGGGTTCGCAGGGTACTGCGCGCATTGAGATAACGGGTGCGATTGGAGAGATCGTCGTGATCCAACAGGATCTGTGCGCTGGGAATATCGAAACCACCGAACGCCTGCTCATAAACCTGTACCAGGTGGCTCTGCCCCACAGCGGCGGCAGCCTGCAACTGGTGCACGGATTCCGGCCTGCGGCGCCAGCCCAGCCGATCCATACCGGCAGCAACGGCACCGGAGGAAACCAGCACCACCTCTATTCCACGCTCGCGCAGAGCCGCCAACTGCGCAACCCAGGCCGAGATCGCCGGGCGATGCACGCCGCGCCCGCCGTCGGTTAACAGGGTGCTGCCGATCTTTATTACCCAGCGCCGCCCCCTGCAGAGTCTCTGCCGTGATTCTGATATGGAGTCCATGCTTCTCTCCGGGGCTTTGGCCTTGCAAGACCATCCAAGGCCAAATTCAGGGACTGCGTCCTAGGGGCTGTTCCCGTTTGGATGTAGCCTATTGATTTGTAAGAGCAAGCTCGCATTGTTGAGGTTCTAACACAAC